>JAVBJZ010000072.1:0-14476 GCA_031546725.1 Azospirillum sp. | reverse complement strand
CGTGGCGTGGGGCGGCGAGTTCCGCCTCAACGACACCACGACCGGCGATCAGAGCACCCCGGCGGTGGCGGCCGGGGCGGACGGCGGCTTCGTCGTCGCCTGGCAGTCCTACGGTCAAGACGGTTCGGGCTATGCCGTGGTGGAGAAAACCTATGCAGCTCCGGGAAGCAGCAGTCGTATGCTCATCAATTCCCCTGGCGCGGAGACGCTTACGGGTGGAAACGGGGCCGACACCTTCACCATCGATCGCGGCACTGGTGCGGATGTCATCGATAACCGCGGCCATGGCGGTGACGGCGACGTCGTCACGTTCGGCGCCGGGATCGCGAGCGACCAGCTGTGGTTCCAGCGGATGGGCGACGACCTCAAAGTGTCGATCATCGGTACTTCCGACAGCGTCACCATCAATGCGTGGTACGCGGATCCGACGAACCGGGTAAGCCAACTTGCTATAGCCGATGGAGCTCAGTTGCTGAACAGCCAAGTGGACAATCTGGTTTCGGCCATGGCGGCCTTCAACCCGCCTGCCGCCGGCCAGACCCAACTGACGACGCAACAGCACCAAGCGCTCGATCCGGTCATTGCCGCGAATTGGCACAACCATTGATGGAGCATAGGAGGGGGGACGGGAGACCGTCCTCTTCTTCTTTTTTGATTTGTCTTGAGTAGCCCGGATCTGAGACAGGAGGTTAAGTAAGAATCCAACTCCTGTATGCGTCATAGCGTGTCGATATACCTCTACCCGGCACAACCGCGCGGCAATTCGTTCGGTCCCGAACCATCGCTTCGGCAACCGTCGTCATGCTTGGCATCCTCCTCCAGAAGGCCAATTGCAACAGTCATCAAGGCAGATGATCAGGGCTGTAATGCTAAACCCGCGTCACGCCTTTGCCGGTTCCCGATGGATCTCCACCCGGTTGCGGCCAAGGGCCTTGGCGCAGTAGAGCAGCTTGTCGGCCTCGGCGATGATGGCGTCAAGGCTGTCGGCCCCCACGGGGCCTTCCACCACGCCGATGCTGACTGTGATGAGGAGCCGGTGGCCTTGGTGCTGAGTTTCAAGATTGGATAATTCGATACGCAACCGCTCGGCCACGGCCCAGGCGTCGTCACGGTTGGTGTCAGGCAGCAGCGCGCAAAACTCTTCACCGCCATAGCGCCCGAACAGATCGCCCTGGCGCAACACCTGCTGCGCCAGTTCGGCAAAGGCGCACAGCGCCTCGTCACCGGCCTGATGGCCGAACGTGTCGTTGATCCGTTTGAAATGGTCGAGGTCGAGCAGCAGCAGTGAGAACGGTTTCCCACTGCGACGGGCGCTGGCGAACGCACGTTCGGCCTGGGCGCGGAAGGCGCGTCGGTTGAGCACCCCCGTCAACGCATCATGGGTCGCCGCCTGCTGCAGTTCATCTTGCAGCCTTTCGGTTGTCATCAAGATGAACCCGATGCCCAGCCCCAGGATGGCCATCGCCCCGCCCAGGAAGGTGAATCCGATCAGGGAACTTGTTGCCGCTGCGTAAAACAGCGGGCCGCTGGAGACGGTTATGGCCGCGCGCATCAAATTGAATCCAGCGTTCACTAGAAAGACGTAGCCGAGCACACCGTTCAATGTGCGAATGCGCCAGTGGCTGATTCGCAACAGATCAAGAGCGCACCATATCCACATCCCGGTCAGGAACAACATCAACGCAATGATGCGCATGAGGTGATTCGGTACGATTACCGTGAATATCAAGAGCAGAACAAATTCCATGCTCAACAGCATCGCCGCCAGGCGCGCGGGGATGGGGCGACCGAAAAAAGAGCGGGTGCCGATCCAGAGAAAGACCGCTCCCGCACAGGTGAGGACGTTGCTGAGCAGCAATTCGAGGATGATGCGGTTGGGGCCGCGCAGCACGGAGAATGCGGCGCCGGTCGCCCAAAAAAAACAGCCGGCCGCCCAGTAGCACAGCGCCGTGATGTCTTTGTTCAGCCGCCAGAGGAGCAGCAGCGCCACACTCACCATTGCCGCCAGTAGAAACGTCACGATGAACAGCGTATCGATATCGAGAATCATTAAGGAGCTGTTCCTCTGGGCTCGGGAGCCTCAACATACGATGATTCCCATAGGAATCATGCAACCTGATCGATTGACATCAAGAAATGGGCACGGGCGTTAATTTTGTTGCGGCTCCTTGATCCGCCACCCTCGCGCCGGAGCGCGTGTCAGGCCTACGCCACGTTTCGATGGATCTCCACCCGGTTGCGCCCCAGCGCCTTGGCGCAGTAGAGCGCCTTGTCGGCATCGGCGATGATGGCGTCAAGGCTGTTGGCGTTCACGGGGCCTTCGGCCAAGCCGGTGCTGACGGTGACGGCGAGTCGGTGGCCCTGATGCTCGACCGTCAAATCCGATAGATGAGCACGCAGCCGCTCGGCCACGGTCCAGGCGCCGTCACGGTCGGTGTCGGGCAACAGCGCGCAAAACTCTTCACCGCCATAGCGACCGAACAGATCGCCTTGGCGCAACATCCGTTGCGCCAGTTCGGCAAAGGCGCGCAGCACCTCGTCACCGGCTTGGTGGCCGAACGTGTCGTTGATCCGTTTGAAATGGTCGAGGTCGAGCAGCAGCAGCGAGAACGGCGTCCTACTGCGACGAGCGTTGGCGAACGCACGCTCAGCCTCGGTAAGGAAGGCGCGCCGGCTGAACACGCCGGTCAACGCATCGTAGGTCGCCGTCCGGCGCAGATCCTCCTGCAGCCGTTCGGCTATCAACAAGATGAATCCGATGCCCAGCGCCATAGTGAGTATTGGCCCGGTCAAGAAGGTCATTGTGGCCAAGAGGCTGGGTGTTTCCAGGGCGGGCAGCCGACCGTCCAGGACAAGCGAGGCTATGCGCGCTATATTAAAACCGACAGCTCCCAGCAGGGTGTAGCCGAGCATGCCGGCCAGCGCGCGGGGGTTCCAGTGCGCAACCTGCAGCAGGTCCGAGGCGCATAGCCCCCACATTCCAGCCATAAATATCCGGAAAATAATGGTGCGTATTTCGTAGTTTGGAGAAATTGCCGTAAAGGTAATAAGTAACAAAAATTGTGTTATAAGTAATATAATGGCCTTAGTTACAGGTAATTTTCTGTCAAGAAATGAACGTATACCTATCCATACAATAACTGGACTTGTATTTGCAGTGAAGTCACTAATAATGACTTCAAAAATATTGCGATCATGATGGTTCAATATCAATGATACGAAACCAGCCGCCCACAAGAAGTAACCAACCGCCCAGTAGCGAAGGGCGGGGATGTTTTTATTTTTGACCCAGAGAAATGATAAAATCATACCCATCACGACCACCAAAAACAGCATCATGACGAGCAAAGTGTAGATATCGAGAATCATAAAGGGACCGGTTTCTCTGGTGTCTGAGACGCCGGCTTGAGCGGCGGCCTCTCTTTATCGGCTTGTGTAGCACAATCAGGGAACGTTAAGAAACCGGCGTGAGACCACGGAATTCTCGCCGCGCTCTGGATTTGTCTGGGGAGGGGGCTTATAACCGGCGTCCCACCCGCCATTGCCCACCTGCCATTGTTGAATCCTCCCATGCACGATCTTCGCACCATCCGGGACAACCCCGAATCCTTCGATCGCGGCCTCATCCGTCGGGGGCTGGAGCCCGTGTCCGGCACGGTGCTTGACCTCGACTCGCGCCGCCGCGCCGCCCAGACGCGCATGCAGGAGATGCAGGCGCGCCGCAACGAGGCCGCCAAGGAGATTGGGCAGGCGAAGAAGGAAGGCCGCGACGTTCAGCCTCTTCTCGACGAGATGACCCACCTCAAGGAGCATCTGCCGCAGGCCGAGGAGGAGGAGCGCCGGATATCTACGGAATTGGATGCTCTGCTGGCTCACCTGCCCAATGCGCCGGCCGATGAGGCGCCGGACGGCAAGGACGAACACGACAACATCGAGATCCGTCGCTGGGGTGAGCCCAAACCCATCGCCGCTCCCAAGCAGCATTTCGAGTTGGGTGAAGCGCTGAAATTGATGGATTTCGACAGCGCCGTCCATATGTCCGGCGCTCGTTTCACCGTGCTGAAGGGTGGCCTGGCCCGGCTGGAGCGCGCGCTTGGCCAATTCATGCTCGACCTGCATACAGGGGAGCACGGCTACACCGAGGTGTCGCCGCCACTGATGGTGCGCGACAGCGCGTTGTTTGGCACCGGCCAGCTTCCCAAGTTCGAAGAGGATCTGTTCCGCACCAGCACCGACCATTTCCTGATCCCGACGTCCGAGGTGCCGTTGACCAATCTGGTCAGCGATCAGATCCTCGAGCAGGAAACCCTGCCATACCGCTTCACCGCGCTCACCCCCTGCTTCCGTGCGGAGGCTGGGGCGGCCGGCAAAGACACCCGTGGCATGATTCGCCAGCATCAGTTCTGGAAAGTGGAAATGGTTTCCATCACCACGCCGGAACAGTCGCAAGACGAGCATGAGCGCATGACCCGCTGCGCCGAAACGGTCTTGCAAAAGCTGGGGCTGCCGTACCGCACCATCGTGCTGTGCACGGGCGACATGGGCTTTTCCGCCCGCAAGACCTATGACGTGGAAGTCTGGCTGCCAGGACAAAACGCTTACCGGGAGATCTCCAGCTGCTCCAACTGCGGTGATTTCCAGGCGCGCCGGATGAAGACACGCTGCCGCTCGAAGAAGGAAAAGGTGACCCACTTCGCGCACACGCTGAACGGCTCGGGCGTTGCGGTGGGGCGTTGCCTGATCGCGGTGCTTGAGAACTACCAGCAGCCGGATGGATCGATCCTGATTCCCGACGTGCTTCGGCCCTATATGCAGGGGCTGGAGAGGATAGAAATCAATGTTTGACCTTCCCCTCGATCTGTCGAAAACGCGTATTCTCATCACCAACGACGACGGCATCCAGGCGATGGGCTTGCAGGTGCTGGAGAAAATCGCCCGGTCGCTGTCCGATGACGTCTGGGTGGTGGCTCCTGAGACCGAGCAATCCGCCGCCAGCCATTCGCTGACCATTCATCGGCCATTGCGGCTGAAAGAAGTGGCCGAGAAGCGCTACACCGTCGATGGCACGCCGACCGATTGCGTGCTGCTGGCGATCAACCACGTGATGAAGGACGCAGGCAAGCCGACGCTGGTGCTGTCGGGCGTCAACCGTGGCGCCAACATCGGTGAGGATGTCACCTATTCCGGCACCATCGCCGCCGCCATGGAGGCGACGCTGCTGGGCGTGCCAGCCATCGCGCTCAGCCAGCACTTCGATAATGGCGCGCCGATCAATTGGTCGACGGCGGAACGCTGGGGCGCGGAGGTGATCCGCAAGGTGGTCGCGGTGGGATGGCCCAAGCAGGTGCTGCTCAACATCAACTTCCCCGCCGTGGAGCCCGGCGCGATGACCGGCATCCAGGCGGTGCGCCACGGCAATCGCAAAATCGGTGATGATCTGATGGAGCGCATCGACCCACGTGGCCGGCCCTATATTTGGATTGGCCTGCAGCATGGTGAGAACGACGTGGCGCCGGACACCGACATCCATGTGGTGCTCAACGGCGGCATTTCGGTGACGCCGCTGTTCCTCGACCTTACCCACAACGCAGCGCTGCAGACCTTGAAGCAGGCTCTTGCGTGAGGCGACCGATGGACACCAAATCTCCACTATGCCAGCCCCCGGTATGTCAGCCCCTGGTATGTCAATGTTGCAAGGCGCGGCATGGGCATTGACGCGCGGAAGACTCGGCTGATCATGTCTTTGCATCAATCAGGGGTGACTGATGCGAAGGTGCTTGGCGCTCTGGCATGGGCGCCGCGCGCCATGTTCGTGCCACCGTCCTTCCAGGATCAGGCGTGGGAAGATACGGCGCTGCCCATCGATCTTGGGCAGACGATCAGCCAGCCATTGGTTGTGGCGTTGATGACGCAGGCGCTGGATGTCAACGACCGGCATCGGGTTTTGGAGATTGGTACGGGTTCCGGCTATCAGGCGGCGGTGCTCGCGCGCCTGTGCCGCCGGCTCTACACCATCGAGCGGCTGCTTCCGCTGCTGCACGAGGCGGAGAAGCGTTTTCAAGCCTTGCGCCTGCACAACATCACCGCCCGTCATGGGGACGGCACCCGCGGCTGGCCCGAGGCGGCGCCGTTCGAGCGCATCATGGTTACCGCCGCAGGTGGCGTCGAACCACCAAAAGACTTGACGGAACAGCTTGCGGTTGGTGGTGTCATGATTATTCCGCTGGCGGCGGGAAACTACGGCGAACAGCGCGTGGTCCGCATCCGGCGCACCGAAAACGGTTTTGATCGGGAGGATCTGTGGCCTGTCCGCTTCGTGCCCCTGTTGTCGGATCAGCCGACGGATATGGTCCGCGTGGCCCGTCAGGCGTGAGGGCGCGCCTCCTGCTGGCTTTGGTCTTGCTGGTGGTTTCTGCGTGTGATCGCTTGGGCCCGCCCCCTCCCGTCACCATGGGCAACGCCTCCGACTCGGCGGGCGGCGGCGTCATCGTCGCACGCGGCGACAGCCTTTACACGCTGTCGCGCCGCTACAACGTGCCGCTGCGTGATCTGATCGACGCAAACCGGCTGGCGCCGCCTTATAAGCTCGAGGCGGGGCAGCGTTTGGTGCTGCCGGCTGCCGGCCAGTACATTGTGCAGAAGGGCGACACGCTCACCACCATCTCGCGCATGTTCAATATCGAAATGACGGAGCTGTCGCGCCTCAACGGCCTCAGCCCGCCCTATGCCGTGCACTCCGGGCAACCGCTGCGCCTGCCGGCGGGCGGCGGTCGCATCACCGAAACGGCGGATTCGGGAAGCGCATTACGGGGTGGGACGCCATCGTCCGGGTCATCATCGGGTAAAACAGCGCGCGGCGGCATCCAGGTGACGGAACTGCCGCCCCCCGGCGAGAGCGCGAGGCCGTCCAGTAAGCCCTCGGATGCCTCTGACGCCGGTTCGCCAGGGGAAAGCCAGGCCGCAGCAGAGGGGCCGAAACTGCTGCGCCCGCCCCCCTCCAAGCCGGTGGACTCCGCCTCGGCTGCCGATTCCGACTCGCAGGAAGCAGAGCCTTCGCCGAAGGCCGAAGTGGGGGCCGCGCCTCCACGCGGCGCGGCGCGTTTCCTTTGGCCGGTGAAGGGCAAGGTGATTTCGGGTTTCGGGCCGAAACCGGATGGAATGAACAACGACGGGATCAACATCGGCGCGCCGGCGGGCACGGGGGTGATGGCCGCCGAAAACGGCGTCGTCGCCTATGCCGGCAACGAATTGCGCGGCTTCGGCAATTTGCTCCTGGTCAAGCATGATGGCGGCTGGATCACCGCCTACGCCCATCTGAGCCGGATGGACGTTGAGCGGGGCGCCAAGGTGAAGCGCGGCCAGCGCATCGGCGCCGTCGGCCAAACCGGCTCGGTCACGGCGCCGCAGCTGCATTTCGAGCTGCGCAAGGGCAGCCATGTGGTCGATCCGCGCGACCAGATGGAGGGAAGCCTTCGGGTCAGCGAAGGGATTTCCCCAGACGGCCGGCGAGGTCCTGGATGAACTGCCACGCAACGCGGCCCGAGCGGCTGCCGCGCGTGACCGACCATTCCACCGCCTCGGCATGGAGATTCTCTGCCGGAATGTCCAGGCCGAAGTGCCGGGCGTAGCCATCGACCATGGCGAAGAAGGTCGGCTGGTCGCAGTTGTGGAAACCCAGCCACAGGCCGAAACGGTCGGACAGCGAGACCTTTTCCTCGACCGCCTCCGCCGGGTTGATGGCGGTGGAACGCTCGTTCTCGATCATGTCGCGCGGCATCAGGTGGCGGCGGTTCGAGGTGGCGTAGAAGACCACGCTGTCCGGTCGTCCCTCGACGCCACCCTCAAGCACCGCCTTTAGCGATTTGTAGTGGCTGTCGTCATGGTCGAAGGACAGGTCGTCGCAGAACAGGATGAAGCGGCGGCTTTCCCCCTTCAAGCGGTGCAGCAGGCGGGGCAGGGTGGGGATGTCGTCGCGGTGGATCTCCACCAGAGCCAGCGTGCCGGGGCGTTCCTTGTTGATCTGGGCGTGCGCCGCCTTGACCAGCGAACTTTTGCCCATACCGCGCGAGCCCCACAGCAGCGCGTTGTTGGCCGGCAAGCCGGCGGCGAAGCGCCGGGTGTTTTCCAAAAGAATGTCGCGGGCGCGCTCCACGCCCTGAAGCAAGCCGATATCGACCCGGTTGACCACCGCCACCGGCTCGAGCCGGTCAGGGTCGGCGTGCCAGACGAAGGCGTCGGCGCTGGCCACATCGACCGGCGTGACCGGCGGCGGGGCAAGACGATCCAGGGCGTCGGCGATGCGGGCGAGCAGCGGGAGCAAGGGGGAATCGGGTGTTGGCACGGGAAGAACCGTCTGGCAGGGGGTGGTGAAGCCGCCTCGGGCAAGTTGCTATCGGCGGTGCGGCACCGTAACGGCGTCGTGCGTGACGAACAAGCGGCGGCCTGCCGTTGCGTAAATCTTTTGTACGCGGGGTGAGGCGGCTATAGTCAGAGCCATGTTCGGTCGCGAGGATGCGGTGGGCCCGCTCAAGTCGCTCCCCATCTCCTGCATCGCGGGGTGGCCCTTGCATCGCGGGGTGGGGCGACTATAGTCGCGCCCTAATCATGCCTTGCGGCAGCGTTTCATATAAGGAGCTTCAGGATGTTCGTATCGACGGCCTTCGCCCAGACCGCTGGAGCACCCGCGGGGAGCAACGACATGCTCTTGCAATTCGCGCCGCTCATTTTGATCTTCGTCGTCTTCTATTTCCTGCTGATTCGTCCGCAGCAGAAGAAGATGAAGGATCATAAGGCGATGCTCGACGCGGTTCGGCGCGGCGATCGCGTGGTGACCGGCGGCGGCATCATCGGCACGGTGATCAAGATGGGCCCGGAAGACGAAGTGCAGGTGGAAATCGCCGACGGCGTGCGGGTGCGCTGCTTGCGCTCCACCATCAATCTGGTCCTGGCCAAGACCGAGCCCGCCTCCAAGGCGAACGCCAGCGCCACCGCCCCGGCGGCTGACGGTGAGACGCCCGCTCCGGCCGAACCAAAGGCCGAAGAGAGCAAAGGTATTGGCAAGCTGTTCGGCCGTAAGTAAACCACGGTCAGTCCCGAACGGAAGGTCCGGCAGAGCATGCTCTACTTCTCGCGTTGGAAGATCTACACGATCCTGGCGGTGTGTTTCCTTGGGATCATCATGGCGCTGCCGAACGTCCTGGGTCGGGACATGCTGGCGGCGCTGCCCCAATGGTACGCGCAAAACCGCATACATCTTGGCCTCGATTTGCGCGGCGGCTCACACCTGCTGCTTGAGGTCGACATCGGCGCGGTCGTCCGCGAGCGTCAGGAATCCCTGGTTGACGGTGCGCGCACCCAGTTGCGCGCCGCTAACATCGGCTACACCAGCCTGGCGGTCAGCGGTGATCGGCAGGTCACCGTGCAGCTGCGCGATGCGGCGCAGGCCGACGAGGCGGTGCGCCAGATCAAGGCGCTCGCCAACATCGTCGGCGGTGGCCCGCTGGGCGGCGGTCTTCCCGATATCAACGTGTCGTCATCGGTTCAGGCCGGCAATGGGGCGACTCTGACCATCGCGCTCAACGATGAGGCGGTGCGCCAGCGCGCCCAGCAGGCGGTGGAGCAATCCATCGAGATCGTTCGTCGCCGCATCGATGAGACCGGCGTCAGCGAACCCACCATCGCCCGCCAGGGCCAGGACCGCATCCTGGTGCAATTGCCGGGCGTTGATGACCCCGATCGTATCAAGCGCCTGCTTGGCACCACGGCGAAGATGACCTTCCGTCTGGTCGACACCAACGCAGACATCAGCTCGGGTCGGGCGCCTCCGGGATCGGAGATCCTACCGAACGCCGAGGGTGGGCGTGGCCCGCAAAGCTTCGCCATCCGCCGCAAGATCGAGGTGGATGGCGCCAATTTGACCAACGCCAGCGCCGGCACCAACAACCAGACCGGCGAGTGGGTGGTGAGTTTCGAGTTCGACTCCCTGGGCGCCCGCCGCTTCGCCGAGGTGACCAAGCAGAATGTTGGCCGGCCCTTCGCCATCGTGCTCGACAACAAGGTGATCAGCGCGCCGAACATCCGCGAGCCGATTACCGGCGGTCGCGGGCAGATCAGCGGCAGCTTCAACGCGCAAAGCGCCAATGATCTGGCCGTGCTGCTGCGCGCCGGCGCTCTGCCGGCGCCGCTGAAGGTGATCGAGGAACGCTCCGTCGGCCCAGACCTGGGGGCGGATTCGATCCGTGCCGGCCTGATCTCCGTGCTCGTCGGTTTCGGGCTGGTGTGCACCTATATGCTGGCGTCCTACGGGCTGTTCGGCGCCATGGCGTGCCTTGGCCTTTTGATCAATCTGGTGCTGACCATCGCCGCGCTGTCGGTGTTGCAGGCCACGCTGACGCTGCCGGGCATCGCCGGTATCCTGCTGATGCTGGGCCTGGCGGTGGACGCCAACATCCTGATCAACGAGCGCGTCCGTGAAGAAAGCAAGAAAGGCCGCGCGCCGTTCGGGGCGATGGAGGCTGGTTTCTCACGGGCCTATTCGACGATCATCGACGCCAATTTGACCACCGTCATCAAGATGGGGCTGCTGTTCTTCATCGGTGTCGGCACGGTGAAGGGCTTCGCCGTGACGATCACCATCGGCATCCTGATTTCCATGTTCACCGCCACCGTGCTGGTCCGCCTGATGATGGTGAGCTGGCTGCGCTGGGTAAAACCGGCTGCCTTGCCAGTGTGAGGGAAAACCCATGTTTCATCTGCGCCTCGTTCCAGACAACACACGCATTCCCTTCATGCGGGGGCGTTACGCCGGCATCATCGTGTCGATCGTTCTGTCGATCCTCTCGGTGGTGCTGTTCTTTCATCCCGGACTGAATTACGGCATCGATTTCGTCGGCGGCATCGTCATTGAAGCCCGCACGCCGGAGGCCACCGATTTCAGCAAGATGCGCCATAGCCTGAGCACTCTTGGCATGGGCCCGGTGGCGTTGCAGGAGTTCGGCTCGGCCAATGACGTGCTGATCCGCCTGGAACGCCAGCCCGGCGATGACGCCGCCCAGCAGAAAGCCGCCGACCGGGTGCGCGCCACGCTCGCCACCGAATACCCCGGCACCCAGGTGCGGCGCATCGAGGCGGTGGGCGCTTCGGTGTCCAGCGAATTGTTCTACAAGGGCATGCTGGCGCTCGGCCTCGCCATGGGGGCGATGCTGGTCTACATCTGGTTCCGCTTTGAATGGCAGTTCGGCATGGGGGCCGTGGTCACGTTGTTGCTGGACGTCACCAAGACGATCGGCTTCTACGTGATCTTCGACCTTCAGTTCAACCTGACGGCTATCGCCGCGATTCTCACGATCATGGGCTATTCCATCAACGACAAGGTTGTGGTGTATGACCGCATGCGCGAGAATTTGCGTATTTACAAGAAGATGCCGCTGCGCGAATTGATTGATTTGTCGATCAACGAGACGCTGAATCGGACGCTCGGCACCTCGCTGGCGACGCTGCTGTCGATTCTGCCTTTGGCGATCTTTGGCGGCGAGGCTTTGGAGGAGTTCGGTATTGTCCTGATCTTCGGCATTTTCCTGGCCACCTCCTCGTCGATCTTCATCGCCGCGCCCATCTTGCTTTTCCTAGGCGAGAACCGCCTGCGCCGTGGCGCGCCAAGCGAACCGACGCCATCCGCTCCGCAACAGCAGCTCCCGTGAGAGAAGCCGCATGGATGTAACGCCGTTCATTCCCGCGGACCATAAGGTCATCGACGGTTACGGCGACGGTCAGTTCTGCGTGCGCGGGGAATGGCGTCCCGGCGCGCTGATCGTCTTCCCGGAGCAGGTCCTGGAGTGGCATGTCCAGGGCTTCTCCACCCTGACGCCGGAGAGTTTCGCCTCGGTTGTGGCGGCGGAGCCCAAAGTGGAAATTCTGCTGCTGGGCTGTGGCCCCAAGAATCAGCCCATCCCCCGCGCGCTGCGGGATTGGATGCGTGGCCATGGCGTGATCGTCGAAGGAATGGACACCGGCGCGGCCTGCCGCACCTACAACGTGCTTCTGGCTGAAGGCCGGCGTGTGGCGGCGGCGCTTATTCCCGTATAAGCGGATTTTTTGGCTGACAAAAACCCCCAGTCCCACCGGGCTGGGGGTTTTGTTTTGGGATAGGCGCGCCGCCAGCAGGGTAATCGGGTGAAGGCGATTATTCCTCTTAGAAGATTTAAGTCTTTTCATATTCTAATATACCCGTCATCCCCGCGGAAGCGGGGACCCAGTATTTTCAAGGATTTCTTTTGCTACGAAGCCTGGGTCCCCGCTTTCGCGGGGATGACGATAATTTTAATAAGGAATACTATCTCCTTCATCTGATTGCCCTGGCGCCGCCGGCATCACAGGTTGATTTTAAGAATGATTATCAATATCAATAAGGGGATTCCAGACTGACGCGAGGGAAACGAACATGTGCGAGCACTGTCCGGGGACCAGTCATCTCCCCACCCGCCGGGAACGGCGCAAGCTGTGGGAAATTCCGCGTCAGTATCATTGCGCCATCATCGGCGCCTGTTTCACGCCGGATGAGATGGCGCGGCTGTGCCGCAAGCTGCGCCTGTCGCTCGCGCCGGACGTGCGCTCTTACGATGTTCACCGTTATTTTGTTGAACAGGCGGAGACCGCGACGCCAGCAGCCAAGCTGATGCACAAGCGCCTGGATGAAAAATTTTCCGGCGAGCTGCGGCGCTTCGCCCGTGAGGCCACCGATGAGGGCAAAAGCGCGTTGTGGGATGCGGCGCTGGCCTCCGGCGCCGTGGCGGCGGCCTATTGGGCGCTGACCAGCCACGCGGGTCTCTGCGATGATCTGTACCGGCGCGCTTACGCCGATGTGCACATGCTCTCCCACCTCATGGGGGGTGAGAACCGGCGGAACTTGCGGGAGAATCAAGACCTTGCCCGGCGCTGCGCCGAATTAGAGGCCCGCTTGGCGCGCACCGAACGTTCAGCCGCTGAGCGCCTCGCTGAAAAGGATGCGCGTCTTCATGAACTGGCGCTGGAAGTGGCGCATCAGCGCGCCACCGCCCAAACGCCGCGGGAGCCGGACACGCCGCGTGCTCCAAAACAGGCGCGCCTGCTTCGGGAAGTGGCGGCGTTGCACCGCCGGATGGTGGTGGAGCGGTTGCGCGCCCGCACCGCCGAGGCCGAGGTGGGAAAGCTGCGGAATCTGCTCGACGCACCGTTGCGGGCGTCGCAGCGGTCGGAGAGGGAAATAGCCGTCCCGCAGCGGGATCTGGGCGGGCAGGCGATCCTTTACGTCGGTGGGCGACCAAGCCTGCTGCCTTTCCTGCGCGCCGCCGTCGAGTCGCGCAATGGTCACTTGCTCCACCATGATGGCGGAGTCGAGCAGACGAGCCGCTGCCTGGAAGGGCTGGTCGAGCGCGCTGACATGGTGGTGTGTCCCATCGACTGCGTCAGCCATGACGCTTGCTTGCGCGTGAAGGGGTTGTGCCGGCGCATGTGCAAACCATTCCTGCCCATGCGCAGCGCCGGAACCACCACGTTCACCCGCATGTTGGGGTCTCTTGGACAGGCGCCTGGCGGGCAGACGTCCGGTGAAACGCCACCGACGCATCTTCTTGCGTGAAAGGCTGTCGGTTTGGCGATGCGGTCGTCAGACTGCTTCTTAAGCTTGACAAGAGGATCAATACGGTGGAGAAGATATTAGAAGCATTCTAGATAGAGTGTTGCGCGATTGCCGCCGCCATCACAGGGGCGCCATGGCGCGGGAAGATCTACTCTGGATTTCCCGCGTGGTCACGTTTACGCTTCGATGCTTTCTGTTATGAATTAAAGAGGTTTCTTATGGAAAATCGTCAGGTTCCTTCGATCGTTTTCAAGACCCGCGTTCGCGACGAGAGCGTCGGCGGGCCGAATCCGTTCCGTTGGCAGGATGTGAACAGCAACGAGCTGTTTTCCGGCAAGCGGGTGGTGGTGTTCTCGCTACCGGGCGCCTTCACGCCGACCTGCTCCAATGAGCAGTGCCCGGCCTTCGAGCGCCTGTACGATGAATTCCGCACTCTGAACGTCGATGAAATCTACTGCATCAGCGTCAACGACGCTTTTGTCATGTACCAGTGGGGCAAGAGCCTCAACCTGAAGAATGTCAAGCTGATCCCGGACGGCTCGGGCCATTTCACCCGCCGCATGGGCATGCTGATCGACAAGGACCATGTCGGCTTCGGCCACCGCAGCTGGCGCTACGCCATGGTCGTCAATGACGGCGTCATCGAGAAGTGGTTCGAGGAGCCGGGCATCAACGACGAAGGCCTGAACGGCGACCCGTACGGTGAGTCCTCACCCGATACGATGCTGGCCTATTTGCGCAGCCGCTGATCCTTATGCAGGGGAGGGGGGGGGGGGGGGGGGGGAGGCCGCAAGAAAACCACCCAATTGAAAAAAAAAAACACGCCGGGTGAGGTGGGGGGAGGAGGGGGGGCGGGGGGGG
>JAVBJZ010000083.1:0-46600 GCA_031546725.1 Azospirillum sp. | reverse complement strand
GACATCGGGGCGATGCTCACGCGCGGCGAAGCCGGCTGGCGTCAGACCGTGGGAGCGGCGGTGGCCGCCGGCCAACCGATCCCGGCCATGGCCTCCGCCTTGTCCTATTGGGATGGATACCGCAGTGGGCGGCTGTGGGCGAACATGATCCAGGCGCAACGCGACTTCTTCGGCGCCCACGGCTACGAACGCACCGACCGCCCTGGGATGGTCCATACGGAGTGGGTGTGAGTGGAGCGGAAAGGTCGATTGAAGGGGAGGGCTGACTCTTCGTCGTCATGACGGAACTGGCGCCACTTGCGGCAGTGCATTCAAATCAATATATTGCATGCCATGCAATCATTTTCCAAAGGTGATGCAATGGCGATGTTGACAGTACGCAATCTGCCCGACGATGTGCACCGGGCGTTACGGGTGCGGGCCGCTCAACATGGGCGCAGCACCGAGGCTGAAGTTCGCGAAATCTTAGCAATGGCGGTCAAGCCAGAGGCGCGTGTTCGCCTGGGTGATGCCCTGACGGCCTTGGGCCGCAAGATCGGCCTGACCAACGAGGATTTCGAGATCTTCGACCGGGTGAAAGACAAGACGCCGGCTGAGCCGCTGAGGTTTGAATGATCGTCCTCGACACCAATGTCGTTTCCGAGGCGATGAAACCCGAGCCGCACCCGAGCGTGCGGGCCTGGCTGAACGAGCAAGCTGCCGAAACGCTCTATCTGTCCAGCGTGACGCTGGCCGAACTCCTGTTTGGCATAGCGGCGCTCCCAACCGGTAAGCGCAAGGATATGCTGGCGCAGACCCTGGATGGCCTGATGGGGTTATTCAGGGATCGGGTGCTGCCCTTCGATACCGATGCGGCGCGGCGCTATGCCGAGCTGGCAGTAACGGCCAAGACTGGCGGGCGCGGCTTTCCAACGCCTGACGGCTACATCGCTGCGATTGCGGTTTCGCGGGGTTTCATCGTGGCGTCACGCGACAGAGCCCCCTACGAGGCTGCCGGTGCGCCAATCATCAATCCGTGGGAAGCATAGTGACCTACGGATCGCCCTAAAACCGCCGCAGCAGCCTCTCGATGTAGTCGCGCTCAAGCTGTGGGCGGGTGTATTGCTGGGAACGGTTGCGCAGTTCCTCCAAGATCTCGCGGGAGCGTTGCAAATCGGCTTTCTCCGGGACCTTCGTGCCGTCATTTCCCATATTGTACCCCCCCTCGCGCCCGCGGTTCAGCGGGTCCCGGCTGCGACCGGAGCGACCTTGCTGCTGCCCCGGCATGCCGGGCTGCATGCCACCCATCATCTGTTGCATGAGCTGATCCGCGTAGCTCTGCAAACCCTGCTGGATTTCATCCATCGCCTGGCCTTGCGAGGGCAGGGCGGCGTCGGGCGTTCCTTTTAACAGCGCGCGGCTCGCTTCGCGCATGGCGCGCTCCGCGCGGCCCAGCGGGTTGGGAATCTCCCCTCCTGACTCACCCATCCGGCGCATCACCTCACCCAACTGGCGGCGCAGCGCTTCTTGTTGTTCGCTTTGCCGCAGCAGCGTCGGGCTGCCGCCGCCACCTTGCCCTTGGCCCTGTTGACTCTGTCCTTGCCCACGTTGCTGGCCACGGCCACGCGGGTTCTGGCCTTGCTGCTGGCCTTGCTGCGGGGCGGATTGCGACTGCTGAAAGGTCTGATCCATCAGTTTTTGCTGTTGATGGGACAATTCCTGCAATTGGCGCATCATCTCCCAGGCTTGGTTTTGCCCTTGCTGTCCTTGTTGCGCCATCGTGCCGGCGCGCAGGTTTTCCAGCATCTGCTGAAGCTGTGAAAGCGTCTGGCGGGCGGCGTCGCGGGCCCCGGTCTGCGCCATCGCCCGCATCTGATCCATCATCTGCTGAAGGTCATCACGGTCCAGCATGCGGTTCGCCAGTTCGGGGGGGAGCTCGGGGAAGGTCTCGCCACGCTCCATGGCTTGGCGCATGTTCTGCTCCATGGCCGCGAAAAACTTATCCATGGCCTGCTGAAGCTCCTCCATCAGGCGCTTCAGCTCCTCGTCGGAGGCGTTGCGGTCCATCGCTTCGGCCAGCCGGTGTTCCGCCTCGCGCAGGTCGCGTTCAGCCAGGGACAAGCCGCCATCCTCGATACGCAACGCCGTTTCCCACAGCAGGCCCATGACCTCCGGCACGGAGTCTTTCGACGTGTCGAGCAGCAGGCGGGCCAGGGCGGTGCGCAGCGCCAGGAACACCACGACATCATGGTTGTACGCGCCGGGCCTGGCGGAGATCTCCGCCAGCGCGTGGGCCGCCTCCGTGCGAGCTTCGGGGTGCAGCGTCAGCTTTTTGCGTTGTTCGATGATGGCGCGGGCGACGGGATGGTTGAAAATCCGCTCGGGCAGCAGCAGGGGGAATTCCTCGCTCTGCCCGGTCTGTCCGGCGCCGTCGGTGGCGGTGAGGTTAAGCGTCACCGGCAGCCCGGCCCAGGGATGCCCGGTCAGGTCATGGAAGACGATGTTGTGCGCTTCTTTCGGCTGGATGCCGGGCAGCGCCAACGGCAACACGACCGGCGTACGGTCCACGGTCGGGGGAATGTCCAAAGCGGCAAGACGCACCGTGACGGTTGCGGCTGTCACTCCATAATCATCATGCGCCTTGTATTCCAGGCGCAAGGCGCCGCGCTCGCTGTTCGTCGGCGGGGTGGCGTAGGCGATGGTCGGTGGCAGGTCGGGAACCACGGTGAGGGGCCACGCCCCTAGCGCGCTCCCGCCTTGCATAATGGCAAGCCGGTTCCCGCCCTCCACCGGCTGCTGGATTTGGAAGGTCGCGCTATCCACCGCATCGAAGGGTGTGGTGACGCCGCCCAGTTCCAGACGCGGGACACCGTGGCCGCCGCTGACCCGAGCCAGCACCACGCTGCCTTTTGGAACGGCCACCATGGTGGGAGGAGCCTTGACCGAGGCGGAAGAGGCGGGGACAGGGGCGGGGGTGGCCATGCCGCCGCCCTTCAGAAAGATGGGAGGCAAGCCGGTATAATCCGGCGGGGTGATCCACAGATCGAGCGCCGCCACCGCCGTGGCCGCCGGGCTTCCCAGGCGTGGCGACAAAGCCGCGACGAGACGCGGTCGCCAGTCACCCCAGGCCGCCACTCCCGCAACGATCAGCACCAGCGCCACCAGAAAACGCAGCGCGTGCGGGTCATGAGCCACAAGGTTGGGGTGGGGTAGGGCGACGCGCAGCCGGTGTATGGTGGCCTGCATGCGCTGCTGGTGCAAAGCCCACAACGCCTGGGCGGTGGCGTCGTCACCGACCATCCGATCGCGCAGCGCCTGCAAGGGACGGTGCGGCAGATCGTTGTCGCGCTCCAACCGCCGCCGGGCCGAGGATTCATCGGGGATCACGAAACCGCGCAAGCCCCGGTGGAGCGTGACGGCGATGGCCGCCGCCAACACCGCCAGCACGACCATGTGCAGCCAATTTGGCAGCCAGGGCAGCAGGTTGAAGAAAGCCAGCACCAGAAACACGCCGACCAGAGAGGTGGAAACCCACAGGGCCGGCCACAGCCGTTCCCACAAGAGCACGCTGCGCACCCGCCACATCAGCAGGGTCGGTTCCGGCCCGCGTGCAGGCGTGTCTTGCCGCGTGCTTTGGGGCTGTCCGTCGGTGGTCATACCGCACTCCACTGCCATCGCTGCCGATCGCCGGTTACGACTATCGACGGGGTCTCGTCAGGATATAAGCGATCCATCCATGTTTTCCGCCCGGAGGTTTGCCCATCCTCCACCGAATCACGTGTCCATGACCAAAATATGGCCATGCCGTCGCGTGGTGACACCGCTTCGGCAGCGGGGCTTAAACCCTCTGCGGACCCGGTCACACCTGGCTCTAATCAAATGATTTCCTTACAGATTTTTAAGGTGCGCTCCTTTTGCGCGCATGACAGTTTGCGCCGCCATAACCGGCCTGGCGAGGCCGAAAAGGGCATGCGGCGCACATTAGGACTCAGCCCAAAAGGCAGAACAGACGTTTGAAGAAATATTATTCTCCATTGAGAAATATAAGCGGCCAAGCAAGCAGCCTTGTGTCGCATCTGTTGGTTGTCGAGGGGCGATCAAGCGGCGCCTGGCCATCCCAGCGCCTCGGGTTCACACTGTGGGGTTTCTTTTGCCTGATGATCGCCACACTGGTGGTGGTCAAGCCGTGGCGGTCGATCACCCACATCTATCGGGACGCCACGCTCAATTGGTGGGCAGGGACGCCGGTCTACACGGATGGCATCCACGGCTTTCTCTATTTCCCGTCCAGCACGGTGCTGTTCGCCCCGTTCGCGCTTCTGCCGCTTGGTCTGTGCGATCAGCTCTGGCGCTTGGCGATGGTGGTGGCGTTCTCTTCCGCCGTCGCGCGCCTGGCGGCGCTGATGCGGCCCCCGACCGCCGACGGAGATGCGGTGTGCTGGACCACGGCCTGGGTGTTGGCCTTCACCATTCCCACCGCCTCCATCAATTTGGTGCGCGGACAGTGGGAACTGATGATGCTGTCCATCCTTTTGCACGCCGTGGTCGATGTAGCCCGTGACCACAACCGCCGCGCGGGCTGGCTGCTGGCGCTGGCTGTGGCGCTCAAGCCCCTGGCGTTGGTTCCGGCTCTGCTGTTTGGCGTATTGTGGCCGGGTGGACGCCGCACGTTGCTGCTTGGGCTGGTCCTGGCGGCGGTGGCGCCGTTTCTTCATCCCCATCCCGCCTATGTCGCCGAACAATATATCGCCATGGTGACAAAGCTGACCATTGCGGCGGCGCCGGACAGCGGCAACTGGTTTGACCTGACAACCTTGGCGATAAGCGCTGGCGTGCATCCCGCTTATGCGACGATGACGGAGCTGCGCGTGCTTGCCGCCCTCGTCACTTTGGCCGGAGCGTGGGCGGCGAGCCGGCGGCTTGACCGACCGACGGCGGCGCTGGTTGTCGCCATGCTGGCGGTCTTCTACCTGGTGCTGTTCAACCCGCGCACGGAGGAGGGATCCTACCTCAATGTCGCGGTGCTGGCGGCGTTGGCCGCCTTCGTTGAACACCGACGCCAACCGACCGGCGTCTTATGGATTGTGCTGGGTGTGGTGGTGTTCGGGCTTGGCACGCATTTTTATGGCGACTGGATCTACCGACCGACCCGGACATGGCTGAAGCAGGTGCTAACCCTTGGGCTGTATGCGTACCCTGCCTGGATCACCATCACGGGCCGCAGCATGAGGGCGGATTTTCTGAACCCTTTGCCGGCGTAGGTTCCAAAGCCGCCCGCGATCCACTTTAGGGCGCCACCGCGTGACGATCGGTCTCCTCGGTCGAAGCGCGAACGATGCGCACCAGCACCTGGCGAAGCGCCTGGATGCTTTTGGCCACCTCGTCGGAGATGGAGTGCACAGTGACCGCCTGCCCATGAGTCTCATTGGCGTCGCGCGACACCGACGCGATCAGCGACGCCACCTCCTGCGCAGCGGCGCTGGTCTCGGCGACGCCGCGGCTGATCTCCTGGGTGGCGGCGGCCTGTTCCTCCATGGCGGCGGCGATGGAGGCCGCTATGTGATTGATGTCGCCGATGGTGCGGCCGATGCCGGAAACCGCCGACACCGCGTTTTGCGTGGCGCTCTGGATCTCGATGATCTGCCGGGTGATCTCTTCGGTCGAGCGGGCGGTCTGGCTGGCGAGATTCTTCACCTCCCCGGCCACCACCGCGAAGCCCTTGCCCGCTTCACCCGCACGAGCGGCTTCAATCGTGGCGTTCAAGGCCAGAAGATTGGTCTGCTGGGCAATGTTCTGGATGATGTCCACCACCTCACCGATACGAGCGACCGCTTCGGACAGTGAGACGATGGTCTGCTCCGACTGGCGGCTGTCCTCGACCGCCGTGCGGGTCACCGAACTGGCATGAGCGATCTGGCTGGCGATTTCGCGGATGGAGGCCGTCAGTTCCTCGGCGGCCGCAGCCACCGTCTGGGAATTCGCCAAGGCTTCCTCAGCCGCCGTGGCGACGCCCTGTGAGTGTTGGCTGACCCGGTCGGCGGTGCTGGCCATCAAATCAGCGCCGCCGGCCATGGTCCTGGTATGGGCGGCGACCTGTTCGACGGCGGCGCCGGCTTCCTGTTCGACATTGTCCGCCATCGCCACCAACACCTTGCGCCGATCCTCGACGGCGCGGCGCTCCCGCTCGGCGCGCTCCTGGATCGAATAGGCGATGGTGGCCTTCATTGTGCGCAGCAGTGCGCTCAAGCGGCGGAATTCCGGTGTCGAAGGCATCTCCACGTCGTGAGTCAGATCGCCGCCGCACGCCACTATGTCCAGATTGTCCTCAAAACGCCGCAGCGGGGTGCGCACCGCCGCCAGCACCAGGGCGGGGAGGACGCCAGCCAACGCCAAGGCGCCGCCGACCGCCATGACCGCCAATGCCGTACCGTAATGCGCCAGCGCCGCAGCGCCGGCCATGGCCAGCAACACGCCCATCAACGCGAACGCTCCGATGGTGCGCCCGGCGATGCTGGCGCAGGTATCGGCAAAGCGCGCCCACAGCCCACGAGACACCACCACGCCCTCGCGAATCGTCAGATTGCCGGCTTGGCCGCTGCGGAATAACGCATAGACGCGCTCCGCCACGGCGATCTGCGCGCGCGACGGCTTGGAACGGATGGAGATATAGCCGGTGATCCGACCGTTTTCGATGGCCGGCGTCACGTTGGCCCGCACCCAGTAATGGTCGCCGGTCCTGGTGCGGTTCTTGACCATCCCTTCCCACGGACGCCCGGCTTTGATGGTGGTCCACAGGTCGGCGAAGGCGGCGGGCGGCATATGCGGGTGGCGCAGGATGTTGTGTGGCGCGCCGATCAGTTCCTCTTCCGAAAAACCGCTGATGTCGATGAACGCCTTGTTGACGAAGGTGATTTTTCCCTTCGGGTCCGTGCGCGATACGATGAGATCGTCATCGGCCAGCTCCACTTCCCGGTTGGTGATGAGCCCATTGTCGCGCATGCTCGTCTCCGTGTCGCCAAAAAATCCCTTTGTATGTTTATATTACCAATTGTTGGTAGTTCATACTTAATTTATTCAAATGACAGGAATTAGGGGTCGTCTCAGAAAACGGAATTTAAGTTACGATTATAGCGCAGCGCCACAGGCAAAATGTTGAGGCCAGTCGGAAGATCATCCAGATGAATCAGATCGAAATCGTCAAATTCTCTCAGATCGTTGACCAACTCCCGAATGACTGCTGGGCGAAACAACGCAACGAGAAGCGCAGCGGTGAATTTGACAATGAAGTGGTGTTGCACATTAAGGGTGATGCAGCTTTTCCGACTCTCGACCTCGACGAGGTTAGGAATAGCGTCCCTGTCGAAGCACCAGACGACGCCCGGATTTTTCTCATTCTAGTCGAAGGAAACCTCACCGTTGAGACTTGGGTCGGGAACAAAAATACGGATGGCGCAACCACTCTGATCGTTAAAGGCGATTGGCGTGCCGGGAACGCCATCCTCGGTGGGCAACAGGTTTATGTCTCAGGCAACGTGTCAATCGAAGACATCCTCTGGGGAGACTACAACCACGGAGACCTGATCGTTTGTGGAACAACATCCGCAGGCCTATTCGTCGCCACAAACCAGTATCATTTCGATCTTCGTGGAGAGCGCCGCTTCGGGCGGCAACTGATCGAAGAGGGTCGCGGCGGCGGCGACTGGGACCTCATGGATTTCGAGACCCTGTCGAAACTGATCGAGCCTGACTGCCTGCTGGACGATGCCTGTCTCGATCACGTCGCCCTGATGCGCGATGTCGTTCTGGACCGGCTGAAGAGTGACCAAACCGTCCTGCTCAAGGAAGGAGTGACAGATGAGCCGACAGTCACTCCCTCGCTTTTTGAAGACCGCAACATCACGATCGACAATATCCTGAAGATCGCCGATCCGAAGCGGATGCCTGCCGATCTGGAAGGCGGAAGCGCTCCGCGGCTTGAATTCTGGACCGGTGACACCCTGTGCCGCGCAACCGCCGTCGGTCGTGAAGACGAGTTCGGGGCGCAGCGGCTGGTTTATCTGCAAGATGACACCCACGCGCTGCTGTTCACGGTCGTGCTGGATGAAGATCCTCGCTCGTTATGGCAAAAGTTCTCAGGCAAGCCGGCAACTGGCGCCTGGCGCATGAGTTTCAAGGGCCGGCGTTTCCACACAGACGGGGACGAGGATTGGCATGTCTTCGAGACTGAGCCTCGGATAGAAGGTGGTCGTGCTTTCCCGGAGGAGTTTCATCCGCTGCTGGCGACTGGCTGGAACGCGCTCCTCGACGGGATATCCACTTATGACCATGCCGAGACATTGGTTGACCCGAATGAAATCCGGCGCTTTCTGGCTCTACCGGTCGTCGAACCCTATGATGACTTCTATGGGGACACCTGTGGCTTCTGGTACGGGAAGCTCTTTTGCAGCTTCCGGCAGGATGGTGCGCTCTTCGACGACAAGCCCCAGCCCGCCTTGCTTTGCGTGAATCGAAAATACACCCATGTCGACGGGCGCGACCTTGTCGAGATGTATTTCTTTTCCATCCGCCGCCAGTTCGACGGCACGGAAAGCGTCTTCATCACCTACAAGGACGATCAGGACAGAGATGCGGAACAGCGACCGCTCAGCTTTCTTGGCGGCCCGCATCTCGAACTGGCGCGACGGGCCTTCAATGCGGCTCGTCGAAATCTTGACGCCGCCAATCGCGAACTGATCGAAAGCGGCATCCCGCCAGACTGGGAAGACGGGTTTGCGGTAAAGCACTGGAGGAAGAAAGGCCTCATCCGGCGACCCGCCCCCTCAGCGCCTGACAGAAAGTTCGCTTTCATCGAAAAAGCCCAGGCTGATGAGGCGGTGGGCGCCAGCGACGCGGGGGACGATACGTCCGCTCTGGACACCCTCCTGCAACGGATCGGCTGGCACGCGCCAGAACTGTCCGCTTGGCAAATCGGAATCGTCATTGCGACCCGACCGCCGATCGAATGGACGACGAAGCGCAATACCTTGCAGGCCGACGATATGTGGCTTTCGCTGACGCTGAGCTCGTTCTGGCAGTGGCGCGTGCAACTCAAGCGCCATGACGGCCTATTCGTCGTGGACTGGGCAGATCGCGGTGTCACGGTCGAGTCCCAGCAACTGCGCTACCGCAAGATCATGAAGTGGCCGGAGATAGCGGGCCCCGACGATTTTCCACGTCTGGTCGGCGAACTGAACGCGTTGTTCCCGAAACCATTTGCGCGAGAGGCGCTCGTCACCATCCTCAAGACAGACGATGCTGTAAAAGAGGCGCTTGCCGATTGGCTTTCCGACGTTTGCGACAAGATCAAGTTCATCGGCGATGACGAATAAAGAACCAGCAGATCGTACTTTGAGTCAAACCAAGACCATTCCCGGCACAGGCAAGCGCCTTGTCCGTCTCCGTACTCGAAGACCGATACATCTTCGGAGCGGCTCATGCGTGCCGGAAGCTGGCCATCGCGGCCTCCTGAGACGCGTGCGCTACTGCGGGATCACTCCAGGCGGCTTTGCTCAATCTTGAGATGACTCTATAGGAGGCCTCCTTTGTGATCTACGGTGAACCAAGTCCGCAGCGGCGACCTGGGCTGGATCACCACGCTTACGCAGATAGGCTACGCCTGCGGGCTGGTGTTTTTCGATTCAACACCGTGTTCATGGGTTTCTACTTCGCAGGGGGTTCCGTCGGCTCAGCACTCGGGGCAGCCGGTATGGGTGGTGCGGCGTGTCGGCCATGGGGGCTGCTTGCGCTGCAGGCTCGTTGCTGGCGCTTACCCTTAAGTCTGGCAGCCGCCAGCCGTCGTCCTGAACCAACTGACCCATCCGAACCTCCACCCTGATGACCTCACAGAGCCAACAGCGCAGACGCCATAAACTCTCTACTGGAATAGGCTAAGGCTTCGGTGGCCGTTCGCAAGAGCCTGATTTCCGTTTCGTCAAGCAACCACATTCGGCGGTCGCACCCATCTGGTGAGCTGCAATTATTCGTTGTTTGAGAGAATTCTCGCCATCCGCTGTTTTCCCCAAGCCTCGGCGAGATCGAGAAGCGGGCGCAAGCTCTCGCCTTCATCCGTTGGCCGGTATTCGACCCGCGGAGGAACCTCCGCATAGACCGTCCGCGCTACGAGGCCAGCAGCTTCAAGCTCGCGAAGCTGCTTGGTCAGAAGACGTTGGGTTATGCCAGGCAGCCGACGGTGCAACGCGTTGAAACGCAGACAGCCTTCGGACAACAGATGAAAAAGGACAACGCCCTTCCAGCGACCATCGATCAAATCGAGCGTCACTTCGACAGGGCAGCCTGGGATTTGTTGGTAGTGCCGGTCTTTCATGATGCTTCCCTTTCGGGAACTATATACGCAAATTTACCGTACTTGTGAAAGTGGGGTGTAGGGGCAAATATATCAAGTATCTGGAAAACTTGAGGTTAAAGTCATGAAAGTCATTCGCTTTCGTTCACAGCTCAACTGTGATGGCGGCTCGCCATTCATCGAAGTCGAGGCGCCAACCCCCGTTGCAGGCCCACATGACCTCCTGGTCCGGGTGGAAGCCGTCTCCGTCAATCCCGTCGACACAAAGGTCCGTTCCGGTCTCGTGCGGGTTCCCGACACGGTCGATGTGCTTGGGTGGGACGCGGCAGGAACCGTGGTCGCCATCGGTACGGACGTCCAGCTGTTCAAGCCCGGACAGGACGTATTTTATGCCGGGACCTTCACGCGATCCGGCGCGAATGCCGACCTGCATCTCGTCGATGAACGCATGGTTGGCTTCAAGCCATCGTCGCTGTCATTTGCACAGGCTGCCGCCCTTCCGTTGACGAGCCTGACAGCGTGGCAGTTGCTGTTCGATCGCCTCGCCGTGCCGATCGGCAAACCTGTCAATGCCGGATCGCTGCTTGTCGTGGGCGGAGCGGGCGGCGTGGGCTCAATTCTTATCCAGCTTGCGCGACGTCTCACGGGACTGACGGTGATCGCCACGGCGTCGCGACCGGAAACAAGCGACTGGTGCAGGCAGATGGGAGCGCATCACGTCATCGACCACACCCGACTCATGCCGCCGCAGATCGCTAGCCTATCCGCTCCGCCGGTCTCTCATATTGCCTCTCTCACCCATACGGCAAGGCATCTGTCGGCGCTGGTTGAGATTGTGGCGCCGCACGGAAAGATCGGCGTCATAGACGATCATGATCACCTTGATGCCGCGCCGCTCAAAGCCAAAAGCGTCTCTTTGCATTGGGAGATGGTTTTCACGCGACCACTCTTTGAAACGGCCGATCTCATCGGCCAGCATCGAATCCTCAACGAGGTGGCGGCGCTTGTGGACGCGAGAATCCTGCAATCGACACTGACCCAGTGCGTAACGCCTTTCTCTCCGGAAAAGCTCATGGAGGCGCATCAACGTGTCGAAAGCGGTTCGATGATCGGCAAGGTTGTCATGAGTCGTGACTGCGAACTGGTTCCGTAAAATGCATGAACGAGGAACAGTGTCGAACCTCAAGAAGCGTCTATGGGCTATACCCCAACAAGCCGTTCCTGGATAAACGCCAGACAGGCGGTGCGCTCGGTTGCATCGGTGAAGGCCGCGTGAGGGATGGTGGCGCCATCCACGCGGCTTTTCATAATAAGAAAGGACGCCGTCGCCTCTTGGCGAAGCTCGCTGAAGCTATTCCATGGACAGATCAAGGTGCAGCCTTGTCCGTGAAACTGAACGCCATCATCCCCAACGGCTATGGTCCTGTCAGAAGGGTCGCGATAAACCGCCTCATATATGCGTCGCAGTATTTTTCTGGTTAAATAAACACAATATGCACGACCAAGAATAAATCCAATGATAAACAGGGACACCCCTGAAAAAATTAAAGATCTTAAGTAATAAAAAGCTAGAATGATTAAAAAACTAAAGACCAGTCCGGGTATGAATCCGAGAACAAAATTCTTTAGGCGCGATTTACAGACAGCCTGAGCGATGAGGAGTCGCCGCATCCGCACAAAATCAGAGTACTCCACATGCTGGATATGCAGATGAAACCTCACCGGCCCAATGTTCGGTAAAGAGACATCGGGAGACGCTTCTCCTCTTATTTCAACCATTCCGGCATACGCTCCTGGTTCAGAAGATCCTCAATCGTGGGGCGGGGACGGATGACCGCGAAGCGATCGCCATCGACCAGAACCTCGGGCGCCAGCGGGCGGGTGGTGTAGGTGGACGCCATCACCGCGCCATACGCGCCAGCCGAGCAGAAAGCGACCAGATCGTTGCTCGCCAGCGGCGGCAGGGGGCGTTGCAAGGCGAAGGTGTCGCCGCTTTCGCACACCGGACCGACCACATCGACGGGCATGAGATGCGCATCGGCTGCGGGCTCGGTGACCGGGATGATGGCGTGGTAGGCGTCGTAGAGGGCAGGGCGGATCAAATCGTTCATCGCCGCATCGACGATCAGGAAGCGCCGCTCCAGACCCTGCTTGAGATAGAGCACCTTGGAGACCAGGACGCCGGCGTCGCCAACCAGCGACCGGCCCGGCTCCACCGTCACATGGCAGCCGAGATTGCCGGTGATCGAGCGCACCATGCCGGCGTATTCCACCAGATCCGGCGGCGTCTCATCGCGGTAGCGGATGCCCAGCCCACCACCAAGGTCGAGGCGGCGGATATCAATGCCATCGGCGCGCAGCGCGTGCAGCAGTTCCACCACCCGCTCGAAAGCCATGCGGAAGGGGCTGAGGTCGGTCAACTGAGAGCCGATGTGCACGGCGATCCCGACGGGATCGAGGCCCGGCAACGCCGCCGCCTTGGCGTAGACCGCGCGAGCGTGGTCCCAATCGATGCCGAACTTGTTCTCTTTTTTGCCGGTGGCGATCTTGGCGTGCGTCTTGGCGTCGACATCCGGGTTGACGCGGATGGCGATCGCTGCGGTGACCCCCATGGCGGTCGCCACCTCGCTCAGCGCCTCCAACTCCGGCACGGATTCAACGTTGATCTGGTAGAGGCCAGCCTCCAGCGCCGCGCGCATCTCCGCGCGGGTTTTGCCGATCCCAGAAAAGACGATGCGGTTCGCCGGCACGCCGGCGGCCAGGGCGCGGCGCATCTCCCCCTCGGACACCACATCGGCGCCGGCGCCGTGCTGCGCCAGGGTGCGAACCACGGCGGTGTTGGAATTGGCCTTCAGCGCGTAGCAGATTCCGACATCCTGCCCCTCGAACGCGCTGGCGTAGGCGCGGAGGTTGCTGACCAGAACCGCCGTCGAATAGCAATAGAACGGCGTGCCGACCTCCGCCGCGAGGCTGGAAAGGGAGATTTCTTCGGCGTGCAGCACACCGTTGCGATAGCAAAAGGCGGTCATGGGAACTTCATTCCAGAAGAAGATTGTCCGGGCTTCGGATCAAGGCTCGGATTCGGGTAAGCATTGGGGAAGGGCCGGCCCTCCGCCCCCTCCGGCGCGTCAACCGTCTTCGGCCGCTTCCCGCAGCCGGTCAGCATCAACGCCAACGCCAGGGTCAACACCACCCCGATCACACGGGAATAAACAGGCTTATGGTTCACAAAAAACGCTCCCGGGCCGCCGCAACGGCCTCGCGCACACGGATGGGGGAGGTCCCGCCGAAGCTTGTCCGGCTGGCCAGCGAAGCATCGATGGAAAGCACCGCGAAGACAGCGGCGGTGATGCGCGGCTCGATGGATTGCAAGTCAGCCAGCGGCAGCTCCACCAATTTTGCGCCTTTCTCCTCGGCCAGCTTGACGACGCGGCCGGTGACGTGATGCGCCTCGCGGAAGGGCATGCCCAGCCCCCGCACCAGCCAATCGGCCAGATCCGTGGCGGTGAGGAAGCCGCGCTCGGACGCTTCGCGCATGGATTCTGGTTGCGGGATCATGTCGCGCACCATCCCTTCCATGGCGGCGACGCAGAGCGCCAAGGTGTCGTCGGTCTCGAAAACCGGCTCCTTGTCTTCCTGCATGTCCTTGGAATAGGCCAGCGGCAATCCCTTCATCACCATCAGCAGGCCCGTCAACGCACCGACCACGCGACCGGCCTTGGCGCGCACCAGCTCCGCCGCATCGGGGTTCTTTTTCTGCGGCATGATGGAGGAGCCGGTGGTGAAGGCGTCCGACAGGCGGATGAAGCGGAACGGGCCGGAGCACCACAGGACGATCTCTTCCGCGAAGCGGGAGAGATGCACGGCGCAGATCGAAGAGGCGGCCAAATATTCCAACGCGAAGTCGCGGTCGGAAACGCCGTCCAGTGAATTGGCGGTGGGGCGGTCAAAGCCCAATCCCCGCGCGGTGGCGTGGCGGTCGAGCGGGAAGGGGGTGCCGGCCAGCGCCGCCGAACCCAGCGGGCATTCGTTGAGGCGGGCGCGGGCGTCGCCAAAGCGGCCACGGTCACGGCCCAGCATCTCCACATAGGCCAGCAGATGGTGACCAAAGGTGACGGGCTGCGCCGCCTGCAAATGCGTAAAGCCCGGCATGACCGTGTCGGTGTGCTGGGCGGCCAGGTCGATCAACGCCGCTTGCAAGGCCTTGAGGCCGTCATCCATGCGGTCGATGGCGTCGCGCACCCACAGCTTGAAGTCGGTCGCCACCTGGTCGTTGCGTGAGCGGCCCGTGTGCAGACGCTTGGCCGGTTCACCGATCAACTCGGCCAACCGCGCCTCGACGTTCATATGGATGTCCTCCAATTCCGTCTTGAAGACGAAGCTCCCGGAGTCGATCTCCTGCTTTACCTGATCGAGGCCGGCGCGAATGGCGGCGGCGTCAGCGTGTGTGATGATGCCTTGCTTGGCCAGCATGGCGGCGTGCGCCTTCGAGCCGGCGATGTCCTGGTCCGCAAGACGCTTGTCGAAACCGATGGAGACGTTGATCTTCTCCATGATGGCCGCCGGACCACGGGCGAATCGCCCACCCCACATCTGGCTGGCGGCGGGCGCGGCGGAGGGAGTTGCGTTGGGGGCGGGGGCAGGGGGCTTTTGCTGGTCGGCGCTCATGGGATCAGGATGTTCATCTGGTGGGGCAGGGAAGGTAGTTATGCGGAGTTTTGCCACGGTCGCAATCTTTTGTATCGCCCTGGGCGGCGCTGTTTGGACGCAGCAAAGCCATGCAAGCGCGTCAAACGCCGGGATCGAGCGCTTCCAGGGGCAGCCCCAGGGAGAGGGGAAGCCGATCAAACCCTTCTCCTTCCTCGATGCGGAGGGCCGCAAGACCGATTTGTCGGATTTTTCGGGCCGGATGATCGTGCTGAATCTGTGGGCGACGTGGTGCACGCCCTGCGTCACGGAGATGCCGTCGCTGGACCGCCTCCAGGCCACATTGGGCGGGCGCGGTTTTCAAGTCGTGGCGCTGTCGCTGGACCGCAACGGGCGCGCACGGGTGGAGCCGTTTCTGAAGAAGCTGGACGTGCGGAATCTCGCGCTTTATCTCGACCCATCGGGAACGGCGATGAGCGCGCTGGATATCAAGGCGCTGCCGACAACCCTGCTGATCGGCCCGGATGGACAGGAGCTGGGCCGGGTCGAGGGCGCCGTGGAATGGGATTCGCCGGCTGTCGTCAGCTTTTTGCGCAAACACCTGGGCGTTCACCAGCCGGCGCGGAGTCGTGGAATGATCAAGACCGGCGGGTAATTCACCGCAGAGTCCGATTCCAGTGGAATCGGACTCAACGCCAGAACGATCACTTCTTCTTATTGGCGGCCGCCTCGATGAATTTGTCATACGGCAATTCAGCAACCCGGTACCAGGGCTGGACGTCGTCAAGGAATGACCGCCAGCTCTCGTACACCGTCTTGAAGGCCGGGTTCTTGGCGGCGATTTCGTCGTACAGCTCAAACGCCATTTTATGGGCCAACTCCAGCATCTCTCGCGGAAAGACGCGGAGCAGAGCTCCCTTGGCGATCAAGCGCTTCAGAGCCTTGGCGTTTTCAGCGTCATAGCGCGCCAGCATGGCTCCGTTGCCTTCAGCGCAAGCGAGCTCCAGGGCTGCCTGATAGGCTTTGGGCAGCTTTTCCCATTCATCGCTGTTGACATAAAGCGAGACCTGCGGCCCGCCCTCCCACCAACCGGGAGAGTAATAATACTTGGCGACCTGCACGAACCCGAGCTTCTCGTCATCATAGGGGCCGACGAACTCGGTGGCGTCGATGGTTCCCTTCTCCAGCGCCGGATAGACGTCGGCGCCGGCCATCTGCAACGGGGTCATGCCCATCTTGGCCATGACCTGCCCGGCGATGCCGGCGATGCGCATCTTCAGCCCTTGCAGGTCCTGGACGCTTTTGATTTCCTTGCGGAACCAGCCACCCATCTGAGCGCCGGTGTTGCCGGCTGGGAACTGGACGATGTTGTAGGTTTTAAAGAAATCCCGCATCACCTCGCGACCGCCGCCGTACTGGAACCAGGCGTTCTGCTGGCGGGCGTTCGGGCCGAAGGGCAGGGCCGTATCAAAGGCGAGGGTAGGGTCCTTGCCGACATAGTAATAGCCGCAGGTGTGGCCACACTGGATCGTGCCGTTCGACACCGCATCCATGACCTGAAGCGGCGGCACGATCTCGCCCGAAGCGAAGGCGCGGATCTGGAACTTACCGTCGGTGACCTCGGCGACGCGCCGACCGATCTGCTCTGACACATTGAACAGGATGTCGGTGCTTTTGGGAAAGCTCGACGCCAGGCGCCATTGGATCGTCGGTTGCGTTTGCGCAATAGCCGGAGCCGCGACACCGGCGACGGCAAGTCCCGCTCCCGTGCCTTTCAACAGGTCCCTTCGCTTCATGCCTATCTCCTGGTCTTTTTGAGTGTGCCCCGTATTTATTACTTTTTTTATGCGGCAAAGCCACCGCTTTCATTCCATAAACATCACAAACGGTTGCGTTTGATCGCCTTAATTTCCAAGCTCTACCTCCACGATATCATAGGTATGCGGGTCGGGCGTCGGTACTCTGCCCATTGATAAGGATTGGCAAAGGGGAGGGGGCTATGAGGATGAAGATAGCTTTGTTGGCTGCCGTCTCATGCGCGGCTCTGTGTCTGGCCCTACCGGCCAGCGCCCAGGACCAGCCGGAAGCGCCCGGCAATCTTGAAAAGCTCGAAAACTTCAAGACGACCGGCGGGATGGCGGAAATCCCGACGATCCCGCAATCCGGTCCGAAGGCGGAGGCGATCAAGAAAACCCTGTCGCAGATCAAACTTCCGCCAGGGTTCAAGATCAGCCTGTACGCCATCGTCCCCGACGCCCGGCACATGGCCGTTGGACCGCAGGGCGTCGCGGTCTTCGTTGGGACCCGTAAAAACAAAGTCTACGCCGTAACCGACCGCGATAAGGACCGCGTCGCGGACGAGGTGAAGCTTTTCGCGCCGACGATTGATTTTTCGGTTCCCAACGGGGTCTGCTTTTCCAAGGATGGCTTCCTTTTCATTGCCGAGCAGAATCGGGTGCTGATGTTCCCGGCCGCCGAATTTTTCTATGAAGGGGCCGACGTCGCCGCTTTCCAAGTGGTGAAGGGTGGCGAGCTGATCCCCAAGAGCGAGGAAAGTTTCAACCACACCGCGCGCGTCTGCCGGGTTGGCCCGGATGAGAAGCTCTACATCGCGCTTGGACAGCCTTTCAACGTCTTTGCCCCGGAAAAAATGGACACTTACAAGCGGGTAGGGATGGGCGGGATCATTCGCATGGACCGGGACGGTAAAAACCGCGAGGTGTTTGCCTCGGGCGTGCGGAATTCGGTAGGCATGGACTTCAACCCGAAGGACAAGACGCTGTGGTTCACCGACAACCAGGTGGACGGTATGGGCGACGACAAGCCGCCGGGAGAATTGAACCGCGCGGACAAGCCGGGCATGAACTTTGGCTTTCCCTATTATGGCGGCGGCAAGGTTCGGACGACCGAGTACAAGGACCAGCAACCACCCTCTGATGTCGTCTACCCGCAGGTCGAAATGGACGCACATGCCGCCGATTTGGGCATGAGCTTCTACACCGGCACGCAATTCCCCACGAAATACCGGGGCGGTATCTTCTCAGTACAGCATGGGTCGTGGAATCGCACGACGCCGATTGGCGCGCGGGTGATGTTCACCAGCCTCAAGCCGGATGGCGCGGCGGACAAGACCGAAGTTTTTGCTGAGGGATGGCTGCGGGGTGGGGAGTATCTCGGCCGGCCCGTCGACGTGGCCATGCTCATCGATGGATCGCTGCTGGTTTCCGACGATCTGGCCGGCGCCATCTACCGGATCTCGCACGAACGGTGATGCTGGTGACTGTGCGATGCGCGGCCCTTGTGCTTGCAGCCTTGTTGGCTGATCCGGGAACCGCCCAGGCGGAAGGGAACCCAAAGCTGGGACAGCAAAAGGCCGCGCTTTGCCAGCCATGCCATGGACTAGACGGCTTGGCGAAAATTCCCCAAGCGCCGAATCTGGCGGGGCAAACGGAATTCTATCTTCGGAAGGCCATGGCTGATTATCGATCGGGAGCCCGCAAGAACGATATGATGTCCATCGTGGCGTCATCGCTCAGCGACACGGACATCGAAAACCTCGCATCGTACTACGGCTCGATCCAGGTTGAGATAAAGCCGCCTTGAGACAATCCTGGGGGATGGGATGGATGCGGCGATCGCATAAGATACATTATGGAATTAAACGATGAGGCGGAGAGAGGCCGCTTGGACCGTTGCCCAGGGTGACGGTTACAGGAAAGTATTCTTGTTTAAATTGCGGCAACCTTTTCTTATCGTCATCCCCGTGAAAACGGGGATCCAGGAAGAGCCGCGATAGCGGCAACATGAGTCTCGCATTTCCAGCATCCGAGTTAAGGCTCACCTGGATCCCCGCCTGCCGCGGGGATGACGATTAAGGATGTACCCACACCTACCGTATATCTTTTCTCCCCGGATACCACACGGCGGCCTGCCTGAAGCCGGCCCCTCAGGGCTCGCGGATGCTTTCCTGGAAGGTCCGGGTTATCGGGTTGAGGAAGTACCCGAGCACACTCCGGCTTCCGATCTTGATATCGGCGCTCAGCGTCATTCCTGGAATTAAGCCGCTTCCCTTGTTCATATCCTTAAGCTCAAGGCTGTCCAGACTCACACGCCCACGATGCACGGCGGCTCCGGTTTTCGACGCCAGCGGGTTCCCGCCCATCTCACCGCCCCCCCCACCTCCGGGAGCAAACGAATCCTCACTGACCGAAAGCAACCGCCCGCGCAGCATGCCATGGCGTTGATAAGGAAAGGCGTCAACCTTGATGACGGCATCATCGCCGGTCTTGGTGTAGCCGACATCGCTGGAGGTGATCGAGATTTCAGCGATCAGCGTCGCGTTGCTGGGCACGATGGTGATCAGCGGCTCGGCCTCCCGCATCACCGACCCGACGGATCGTTTGGCGACATCGAGCACCACCCCATCTTCCGGGGATTTCAATACCACCAGCTCATTCATCCGCGCGGCTTTGGACAACCCCTCCCCCAGCTTGGCCATCTCAGTCCTGACGGAGACAAGGTTTTCCAACAATTGCCGCCGCCATTCACTCAAGAATGTCTCTTTTTCCGCCCGTTTCGATTCAAGCGTATGAAACAGCTCGGGCAAGCGATTGTCAGCTTCTTCCAATTCCCGCTCGGCCCGTGTCCGATCAGCCCGCGCCGCAAGATAATTCAGCCTCGACCCATATTCGGATTTCAATAAGGAAAGACGCATCGTCTCAACTTCCTTATTGATTTCCAATTGAGTGGCTAAGGATTTCTTGGTGTTTTTCACCGACGTCACATTGGATTCAAGACGCTCTATGTCTTGATCGAACGTATCGATGCGCGACTTGAATTGCGCCTGGCGTTGAAAATAAAGGCTTTTCTGCAACAAATCATCGGCGTTTCCAGCATCGCCCGGCTGATAAGGAATGCCGCTCAGCTCACTTTCCAGCCGATGAATCTGCGCCTGCAGCGCGCGCCTCTGCACCTCCAGGGACGCGACATCCGCCTGGGTGAAGGTCGGATCGAGCGTCGCCAGCACCTGCCCTTTGGTCACCTTGTCGCCGACCTTGACCTTGAACTCGCGGATGATCGAGCGCTCGATGGGCTGAAGAACGATGGGCGGGATATCGGTGCTCAGCCGACCGGAACCGACGATAACGATATCGACCTTGACCCAGGCGGCGATGGCCAGCATGGCCAGGAACAGCCCCATGATGACATAGCTGGTCCCCCGCAGAAAAAACGGCGCGCGTTCGGCGGCGATTTCATCGATGGGGGTTTGGAAGGATATCGCCTCTTCGATGATCCGCGATCTTAGCGGTCCAGCCAGTGCGGTGCCTTTTTTTGTAAAGAATCTCACGAGAGGTGCCGTGTTTGCTGTTGCCACAGATGCCGGTAGATTTCACACCGCTCAAGCAAATCCGCATGCGGAGCAAAATCGGCGACCTCGCCCTGCTCCAGCACCAGAATGGCGTCAGCCTTCACCAGGGACGACAAGCGGTGTGAGACGATGATCATTGTCCGCCCGGCGGCGATCTTGTCGAGATTCTCTTGAACGATGGCTTCGCTCTCTGGATCGAGGGCGCTGGTCGCTTCATCGAAAATCAGCAAGCGGGGCTGCGACAGCAGGGCGCGCGCGATGGCGATTCTCTGCCTCTGCCCGCCCGAGAAATTGGACGCCCCCTCCCCCACCACGGTTTCATACGACAACGGCAAGCGGTCGATGAACTCATCGGCGCCGGCCAACCGCGCCGCTTCCATGACTTCAGGCAAGGTTGCGCTGGGCTTGGACGCCGCGATGTTGTCGCGGATAGTCCCGCGAAAGAGAATATTTTCCTGCAAGACCACGCCAATGCTGCGCCGCAAATGGGCGAGATCCATATGACGGATATCGTTGCCGTTCAAGCGGATCAGCCCCTGCTGCGCGGTATGGATGCCCTGCACCATCCGGGTGATCGTGGTCTTTCCCGAGCCCGAACGCCCGACGATGCCGATCACCTGCCCTTCCTCGACCTTGAAGCTGATGCGGTTGAGCGCCGGGCGCGACGATCCTTCATAGGAAAAGATCACATCGTCGAAGTCCATCTGCCCGGTGATGACCGGACGAATCCCGCGCTGGTTGATGTCGCGTTCCGGCCGGTGGTTCATGATGGTGGCCAGCATCTTGATGGCCATCGCCGTCTGCTCATACTGGTTGATCAGCCCAACGAGCTGGATCAACGGCCCGGTCACCCGTCCTGACAGCATGTTGAAGGCGATCAGCGCGCCCATGCTCAAGGTTCCGTCGAACACATCGGCGGCGCCGATGGCCAGCACGATGATCTGCATCAGATGCTGCATGCCGTTGGTCAGCACCGATCCCAACGCCCCCAGACGCCCCACCGCCCCCCGGCGGCGCACGGCGATGGCCACTTTTTGATCCCAGGAATGCCGGCGTTGCGTTTCCAGGGCCAGGGATTTCACCGCCCGCATGCCGTGAATGGTTTCAACCAGATCGGCCTGCCGGCTTCCCTCCGCTTCATAGAGGGATTCGAGATAGCGGCGAAAGGTCGGCACCATGAAACCGATGACCGCCGCGATGGCCGCTGAGAACAGCAGCACGACCAGGGTCAGCTTGATGCTGTAGAGCGACAGTCCCACCAGCAGAATCGGCAGGGTCAGCGTATCCAGCAGGGTGAAGAACAACTGCCCGGTAAGAAACCCCCGCACCGCTTCGGTCTGCTGAATGTTGCGCATCAACACGCCGGACGGCACGCTTTCAAAGAACTGCATGGGCAGGCGCAGCAGATGTTCAAAGGTGCGCGAGGCCAGCCGCGCGTCGATTTTATTGGTGGCGAACACCATGAGATATTGGCGGATGTAATTGAACAACCCATCGAAGACCGTCGCGACCACGAACGCCAACACCACCGCCATCAGCGTTTGATAGCTGTGATGGGGAATCACCTTATCGATCATGATGTTAAAGAACATCGGCGTCGCAAAGGCGATCAGCGTCGACATGATGGTGGCGATGGCCACGTCGCGGAAATAGCGGCCATTTTCGATGATTTCCGGCAAAAACCAGCTCCAGCCGAACGGCTGAGCGGTATCGGACAGCGCATATTGGCGTTTGACCAACATGATCGTGCCGTCCCAGTCCTCGCTGAACTGCCCCGCCTCGACCAGACAAACGCCGGATTGTTCCTCACGCGGGTCCAGCAGGACCACGGCTTCGGGTTCGGCGACGACGTTGACGATCACCCCCCAATGGCCGGATTTCATCCGAACCATGGCGGGCAAGGCGCTGCCCAACCGGCTGAGCTGCGCCCTGGTCCGGTTTTTGAGTATTTTTCCCTTGAGACTGCTTTCCCGCATCAAGCGCGTCATCGCGCCGACGGCGTCCCCCTCCTCCGTCCCGAGAAGCGGTCCGAGTTCCAGTTGCACGCGGTGGTGTAGCCCCACCAAAAACAGACAACGTAAGGCCGTAAGGTAAGGCGTCATCCTGACTCAGCTTGATGTGTCACGTTTCAATTTTGGTCTCAATCCACCAGCGCCACACAGTGCCGTGCAATGGTAAAGAAAACATAAAGAAAAGTTTTAGAAAATCGCATGAGGAGACCGGATTCTGCCAATAAGATTATTATCTTAATTACTGGCGTGATCGTGAAGCCCTAAAGAAAAGGGCCAAGCCGTAGAACGGCTTGGCCCCATAGTCACACAACAACCAGTGACTTAGTCACTGTTTACTTCAGGAAGGAGAGAACCAACCCCTTCTGCGGAGCGGCCAGCGCCGCGATCTGATCATCGGTGAACGCCTGGAAGTTGGCGGCTCCAAGCCCGGTGATCTGCGTCGTGGTCAACCCTTTGATTGCCGTCGCCGTCAGATTCTTCGCATTGGCGCCGGTTTGGTCCGAATTGTTACCGGTGCTGAAGAGATCCGTAAGCCGCTCCACCGACATGGCGGAAATCTGAGCAGCCGTGAAGCCCTTCATCCGATCTGCGTCCAGATTATCCAGGACATCCGCCGAGAACATCTTGACCTGTGCGGTCGAGAGGGCAGCGATTTGCGCCGTGGTCATTTCCTTGACTTGGTTCGTATCCAAGGAAGCGATCTGAGCTGACGACAACGCCTTGACCTGCGCAGTGCTCAGGTCGTGGACAAGGCGGCTGTCCAAATCGTCAACATTCAGAGCGGAAACCGCCATACCGCTGACGAACCGTTCCATCGGAGCCGTACCCATGGCTACACCCAGACCCAAGAACGTATGCAGCTGATCGCTGTTCATCGCCCCCACCTGCGCCAAGGTAAGCCCCTTGAGCTGGTTGGTGCTCAGATCGGCGATTTGGCTGGTGGTCAAGCTTTTGATCTGAGCGATGGTCAACGCGTTGATCTGCCCGGCGTTCAAGGCATCGAACAACTCAGCGTCATCATTGACGCTACCACCTGTCAGAGCCTGGATCTGGGTCGTGGTCAGAGCGCTGATCTGGGCCGTGGTCAATGCGTTGACATTGGTCGTGCCCAGATTTGCGATACCAGACCCCAGAGCGACGATGTTGGCCGTCGTCAACGCTTTGACTTGAGCCGTCGTCAAATCATCCAAGACCGCCGTATCAAGCCCTTTAAGCTGAGTCGCGTTCAAGAGGCTGATCTGGGTCGTGGTCAGGTCCTGGAGATGGTTTGCGTCGAGGGTGTGCATCTGTGTCGCGGTGAGAGCCTTGACCTGCCCGTTGGTCAGCCCGGCAACCTGCTGTGACGTCAGGTCATTGAGACGCAGAGCAGCGAGTTGAGGCGTGGTCAGGGCCGCAACAGAGCCGATTTTCAGCCCCTGGACCTGCTCACAGCTCAAGGCTGAGAGCTGATAGGTGGACAAAGCCTGAACCTGTGCAAGGGTCAGCGCCGCCATCTTATCCGCAGTCAAGCCGGAAAGCTGCACCTGCGACAGGCCGACGATCGCCAAGCTCGCAAGCTGGCTTGCCGTAAGGACGCTGATTTCGTCCGCCGTCAAATTAGCCGAGTTCGCTTTGATCTGAGCCGCCGTTGCGTTTGCAATATCGGTCAGGAACAAAGGATCCAGCTTGGCCGCAAGCGTCGTGTTCAAGGCTTCGAGCGCCGCCAATCTCTCTTCCGACACGGCGTCGAGCTGAGGACGGGTAAGGAACCCGGCCTGTGCAGTGCTTAGCCCTGTCAGATCGAGAGCTTCGATTTGCGCTGCCGACAACACTTGGATCTGCGCTGAGGTCAGTCCGCCGATGGCGCTTGACGTCAAGCAAGTGGCATCGAAGCCCGCCATCTGAGTTGCAGTGAGGCTGCCAACCTGACTGCTGTTGAGATTCTTCCCGATGGCGTTGAGCTGGACTGAAGACAGAGCCGCAAGCTGACCGACCGTGGCAGCTTTGCCGACGACGGCGGGAGTGATGACCACGCCTTTGCTATCCTTGACCGCGGCTTTGGCGGCGACAGCGGCGGTGCTGTAGCTCAGATCCGTAACTTGAGCCACCGTCAATTCCGCGAGCCAAGCCGCAGACAGGCCGGCAAGCTGCGTGTTCGTCAACTTGTCGATCTGCTCGTTCTCGTCAGCAGTATTCCCACCCGTCAGATGTTGAACCTGTGCGTGGTCGAACCCTTCGAGCTGCGCGACCGTCAGCGCCGCGATTTTCGTGCCCAGGTTCTTTTCCGTTGTCTCGTCCATATTTTCAATCTGCGCCGCCGTAAGGCCCTTGAGCGCGGTATCGGTGATAAGGCCGAGTTGCGTCGAAGAAAGGCTGTTGACAGCGGTAGAGGACAGGTTCGCAACCTGGTCCGCACTCCAGCTCTTGAGAGGGCTGGGGTTGGTTTTTGTGTCGGTGGTCAATCCCTTGATCTGATCCGAGGTGATACCCGCGAACGCTTGGGAACTCAACGAAGCGATCAGGGCCTGGAATTTCCCCACCGCTGTGAAGTTCGACACCTTTATGTCTGCGACTTCAGCAGCCGTGAGACCCTTGACTTGGGCTGCGGTCAAAAGATTGAGCTGCACTATGCTCAAGCTCGAGGCGTCCTTCACGAAGCCGATCTGTGCTGCCGAAAGAGCCTGGAATTGCGTATCCGCTATCCTGTTGAAACTCAACCCCTGAACTGCATCGCTGCTCAGGGACTTGATCTGGGCTGTGGTGAGCGAATCCGCCACACGATGATTGATCCCGATCTGATCCGAACTGAAGCCCTGGAGCGCCGTGGCGCTCAACTTCTGGATCTGAGTGACTTCCAACCCTGCGATCTGGGTCAAGGTAAGATCGGCGGCCTGGGCCGACGTCAAACCGGCGATCGCGGCAAGGGACAGTTTCTTGATCTGCGCAGACGTCAACCCATCGATCTGACCAGCCTCGTTGTCTCCATCACGTGAGGTGCTCAGGAGAGAGAGTTGAGCCGCAGACAATTGGTTGATCACAGCGCCATCCAAGGCGCCGATCTGCGTAGAATTGAACTCCGCCAATTGGGCGCTGTTCAAGGACTTGAAGTTAGTCGCAGTCAACCCACTGATGGCATCGGAAGTAAGGGAGCCGAGTTGCGTCGTAGTAAAGGCCGCGACTTGATCCTTCGTAAAGGCCTTTATATCCTCTGCTTCCAAGCCAGCGACCCCGCCCGCTGCTCCGCTGCTCAGAGACTTGATCTGAGTTGCGGACAACTTCGAGAGCTGAGACGTTGTCATGTTTACGACATCGCTCTGATCCAACGAGGCGATTTGTGTCGTGGACACGCGGCTGATCAGCCCGCTGGACAGAGCTGAAGCGGCTTCATGATCAAGCGCAGCAAACTGAGCGTCGCTAAGCACGCTCAGCTTCGTGCCCAAGTCTCCAGCGTTGCTAAAGGTTAGCGCCGCAACCTTGTCTGTGGTCAGCGTGGAGAGCATCCCCGTGTTCAGCCCCCCAATGAGAACGGTCCCGGCATCGTGGAACTGCTCTGCGGACAACTTCCGAAGCAACACGGCGCTTTGGAAGATATCGCCAATGACAGAGGAAAGCTGATCCTTCGAGAGGGCCTGAACCTGCTCCGCCGACATCTTCTTGATATCAGTGATCGTGAGGCCAACTGACGGAGGAAGCGACGTAAGAGCGGCAGAGGCTTCAGAGGTGAGCATACCGATCTGCTCTGAGGTAAAGCCCGAGATAGCAGCAGAGTTCAAGGCATAGATCTGGGTCGAGGTAAAGCCATTCACCGCCGTGGAGGTCAATGCATGGATCTCGCTCGAGGTCAAGCCCTTGACGGCTGTGGTGCTCAAGACATGGATCTGGTCAGAGGTGAAACCAGCCACCGCTGCGGACGTCAGGTTCTTCACCTGATCCGAGCTGAGAACCCCGACATCCTCGACGTCCAGGGCCGTGATCTGGGCCGAGGTGAAGCCAGCCACCGCTGCGGAGGTCAGGTGTTTCACCTGATCCGAGCTGAGAGCCGTCACATCCACGGCGTCCAATGCCTTGATCTGGGCCGAGGTGAAGCCGGCCACCGCCTCAGACGTGATGTGCGTAATCTGATCCGAGCTGAGAACACCGACATCCACGGCGTCCAAGGCCTTGATCTGATCCGAGGTGAAGCCAGAAACCGCTGCGGACGTCAGGTTCTTGACCTGATCCGAGCTGAGAGCCGTCACATCTTCGGGGCTCAAGGCCGCGATCTGGTCAGAGGTGAAGCCAACCACCGCTTCGGAGGTCAAGTGGGTAATCTGATCCGAGCTGAGAACACCGACATCCACGGCGTCCAAGGCCGTGATCTGCTCCGAGGTGAAGCCAGCAACCGCTTCGGAGGTCAGGTTCTTCACCTGATCCGAGCTGAGAGCCGTCACATCTTCGGGGCTCAAGGCCGCGATCTGGTCAGAGGTGAAGCCGGCCACCGCTGCGGAGGTCAGGTTCTTGACCTGATCCGAGCTGAGAACCCCGACATCCACGGCGTCCAGGGCCGTGATCTGTTCCGAAGTGAAGCCAGCCACCGCTTCGGAGGTCAGGTTCTTCACCTGATCCGAGCTGAGAGCCGTGACCTCCACGGCGTCCAAGGCCGTGATCTGCTCCGAGGTGAAGCCGGCCACCGCTTCGGAGGTCAGGTTCTTCACCTGATCCGAGCTGAGAGCCTTCACATCTTCGGGGCTCAAGGCATTGATCTGCTCCGAGGTGAAGCCAGCCACCGCTTCGGAGGTCAGATGGGTAATCTGATCCGAGCTGAGAACCCCGACATCCACGGCGTCCAAGGCCGTGATCTGCTCCGAGGTGAAGCCAACCACCGCTTCAGAGGTGATCTGCGTAATCTGAGTCGAGGTGAGAGCCGTGACATCTTGGGTGGTCAAGGCCTTAATCTGGATCGAGGTGAAGCCAGCCACCGCTTCGGAGGTGATCTGCGTAATCTGCTCCGAGGTGAGAAGCGCGACATCCTCGGCATCCAAGGCCGCGATCTGCTCCGAGGTGAAGCCAGCAACCGCCTCGGACGTGATATACGCAATCTGAGCCGACGTAAGAGCCGTGACATCTTGGGTGGTCAAGGCATTGATCTGCTCCGAGGTGAAGCCAACCACCGCTTCAGACGTCAGCGCCGCAACCCTTTCGGTGAGAGTACTGCCGACCTCATCGGTATCGTTCAACAACGCCACTAATACATCGGCGTCGAAAGCGCTAATTTGTTCGGCAGTGAGGGTGTTTATCGCTGTACTGGAAATAAATTCTAAGTCATCTGCAGTTAAACTGGTAATATCTGAAACTTCTAACTGACCTATTTCTTCTGTGGTTAACCCCGATATGTTCGCAGTTATAGCAAACGTCATAATTTTCTCTCCATATGTATTGCAATACACTTCCCGGGCGCCACGACGGTACAGACGCAGCAGATGAAGCATCCCCATGAACAGCCATAAGGACGCACAGCGCCCCAAAGGCTACCTCGTAAGGTATACCCCAATTGGGTATATCATACACCCTATGGTATAACGTCAAACCAAAAAAGCGACGTACAAAGGAAAGCGCTTTGGATGAGGGAGCATTCCTAACCCTAGACAATCGTGATTCCCACGAAAGCTTTAGGGGATGCGCGTATGATGCAGAGCCGCGCCGAGGATGCTGAAGAGACCATCCGGCGGAAGAAGCGCTCAAAAGCTGAAGAGCGCGTGATGGAAACCTCTGTTTTATTTTTAGCACAGTGCGGTAGCTGGCTCCGGGTCCCCCCTTTGCGCCACTGCATGGGCATATCTCAAAAAACTATTCTAAATCAATGACTTACCCTTGAATCCCACGTCCAGACAGGTCGTTAACCGATAAAGACCAGGTCCTTTCTTCGCTCTGCTTCCCGCGCTTCACACCCGTCGAGAAAGCCACACACGCAATCGGCCGGATTCGCCCCAAAAGAGCAAATCCGGCCGATCTTTACGCAACCCGTTGGGTGCGAAGCTTAGGCGAGTTCGACTCGCTCAGCCTCGGGGCCCTTCTGGCCTTGGCGCACCGTAATGCGCACACGCTCACCGTCGGACAGGCCGTTAAGGCCTGAACGCTCGACGGCCTTCACGTGCACGAACACGTCCTTACCGCCATTGTCCGGGGCGATGAAGCCGAAGCCTTTGGTCACGTTGAACCATTTCACCGTGCCCTCGACCGTGGCGCCGCCACCATCGCTGGAACCGCCGCCGCCGTAGCCGCCGCCGTCATCCCAGCCGCCGCGGCGAGGAGCCGCGCCGTAGGAATCGCCGCCACGGGGGGCGCCACCGCCGCCGCCACGCGACGGGCGGTCACTCGACGCCGTCGACTTATCGACGGAGTGGAGCGCCGCCACCTGCGGGCCTTTCGGGCCGCGGGCCAGGTCACACACCACCGTCGTCCCCTCAGGGAGCGAGTCGTGGCCAGAGAACTGCACGGCGGAAGCGTGCAGAAAAGCATCAGGCGAACCATCTTCCGGCGTGACGAAGCCAAATCCCTTTTCGGGATTGTACCACTTCACCGTTGCTGTGATGTTGCGCTGGCTGATTTCGGGGGTAGGAGCGCGGAAACTGCCGCGCGGCGAACGATCATACATCGGGGTCTCGTGAAACGTATAAAGATGCCGCGCCCTTGGCGGACCGGCTGACTTGACAATGCCTGTCCTGTCTCGCCGAAGCAATCGCAAATTCTCGTAAGGAGCGAAGAACTTTTGAGGCAATGCCAATGCGCCCGGCGCCAAAGCTGCGATCACCCTTGACGCCCGGGCCTTTCAGCGTCATAGGGATGCCGTACACCAGCCCGGCTGCGTCAATAAGCAAGCCTGGGCTTTTGCGTGTCGCGATCGCGCGAGACGGCTGTGACGGTCCCAACCGGACTCCACGCCGCTGTGTTTCGAGACGCTTTTTTCACATTGGCCCTCACCTGCCGCGCGGGATCGGGCCACCGAGCGCGATCCGCATCTTTGCCACCAGACAATTTCATTGACGCCCCATGCGCCCTCGACCGGCTTTAAGGGGATTGTTGTGTGGGTTCGGCAAAAAGGCGGGGGCGCACGATCAAGGACGCCATGATCTCTTTCTTAGACCTTTCACTTCGCACCGAAATTCAGACCGCCCTTACCGTTCAGGGTTACACGGTACCAACACCGATCCAGGTCAACGCCATTCCCCCTGCCCTGCTTGGCCGGGATATCTTGGGAATAGCCCAAACCGGCACCGGCAAAACCGCTGCGTTCACCCTGCCCATTCTTCAGCGCCTTGCCGATAATCCGGCGCGGCCATCCGGGGCCCGCGCGCTGATCCTGACGCCGACACGCGAACTCGCCATCCAGATCGGCGACAATATCCGTGATTATGGCGCCGGGCTGGCGATACGCCACGCCGTGATCTTTGGCGGCGTCGGGCAATCGCCCCAGGTCGATGCGCTGCGCCGTGGCCTGGATATCCTGGTGGCGACTCCCGGACGCCTGATCGACTTGATGAACCAGGGGCATGTCCGGCTGGAGCGTCTGGAGGTCTTCGTCCTCGATGAGGCCGACCGGATGCTGGACATGGGCTTCATCCATGATGTGCGCAAAGTGATCGCCAAGCTGCCCAAGCAGCGCCAGACCCTGTTCTTCTCGGCCACCATGCCGCGGGAGATCACCGATCTGGCCGCGCGCCTGCTGAACGATCCCATCCGGGTGGAGGTGACCCCGGTGGCCACCACCGTCGACAAGATCGACCAGCGCGTCATCTATGTGCCAAGCGCCGACAAGCGCCACCTGCTTGTCGATATGCTGGACAATGACGCCGGCATGGACCGGGTCATCGTGTTCACCCGCACCAAGCACGGGGCCAACAAGGTCGCCGAGCATCTGATGAAGGCCAACATCGGGGCCGCCGCAATCCATGGCAACAAGTCCCAGAGCGCCCGGCAAGCGGCGCTGGAAGGGTTCCGCGCCGGCTCCGTGCGGGTGCTGGTCGCCACCGATCTGGCGGCGCGCGGCATCGACGTGGACGGCATCTCGCATGTGGTGAACTATGAGTTGCCCAACGTCCCGGAAAGCTACGTGCACCGCATCGGCCGCACGGCGCGGGCCGGGGCGTCGGGAATCGCCATCGCCTTCTGTGACCTTGGCGAAGAGCGAATCTTCCTGCGTGACATCGAGAAGCTGATTCGCAAGCCTCTGACGACTGTCGTTGCGCAAACGCCGATACGCCGGCCCGTATCCGATGCTCCGCCACCGGCGGCGCAGAGGCCGCAGAGGCCGCCTGCTGCGAAGCCATTCGCCAAGCCGCAGGCAAAGCGCCCGCCCCTGGCGAAGCATGACGAACCGCGCCATCGTGAAGACCACCCCCGTCAAGAGCGCACGCCACGGGACGGGCAAGCCCGACCGGCCGCCGCTCCCCGCGACGCCGCACGAAACACCGCCCCACGGCGTGCGGCGGCGCCGTTCGGTGATCTGGTCTCGGCGATCAACACCACGCCAGCGACCCGCTCAACCGAGCACAAGCTTGGCGAGCGCAAACCTGGCCGGCGCGGCTGATCCTTATGACCACACCCCCCACCAAGCCCACGGACGGCGTCATTCCCGACTGCGAGGCTTGCGGGGGGTGCTGCGTCTATTCCTGGAAATGGCCAACCTTCGTCGGCGAGCGCGATGGCGACGGCATTCCCAGGCACTTCATCGAGAATGGCCGTATGCGCTGCGATGGAGACCGTTGCTCAGCGCTGATCGGAACCGTCGGCGAAGAGGTCCAGTGCCGGGTTTATGAGAACCGCCCCCTGGTCTGCCAAGAGTTCGCCGCAGGAAGCGACGCCTGTCTTGCGGTGCGCGCACACTTTAAGATTGGGGCTTTGTGAGGAGGGAGGACTCTCCTCCTCAACATATCAGGCGTTAGAAAATACGATGACTCATGTCGTCGCCACTATCGCGGCTCTTCCTGGGTCCCCGCTTTCGCGCATAAGCGCTAACTTATTTGTTGCACGAGCGATCCGCGCCTGATTCAAATGTTTTATGCCTTGGATCGAAGAGCGCCTGAACGGCGCAGAGTAGGAAACCCTGAAGGGGCGTTTGAGTGGCGGCGGCGACCTTGAGGCTTGGAGGAGCCGGTGCGGCGCGTTACGGCGTGGCCGCGCGGGATCCGCAATGCGGGGACCCTGCTGCGCCTGGCGCTGGCTTACGGAGCGTGTGGCAAATCCTTGCGGCAGTGCTGCCTGTGAGCGGCCAGTCAAGGCTTGGCCGATCTGAGCAATGAAGCTCTGCTCAAGCGGCTGACTGGTTGGAGGAGATCGTTCTCTCCTTGCTGACGAACCGCCACTTTCAGCCTCTGGTGTCGTTGTCCCAGACGGCTCCTTGCGTGAAGCGTATTTGTTTGGTCGACGGCACGACGATCAGCGCTCCCGGCGCTCAAAAGCCGAGTTGGCTGGCTGGTGGCCAGCTTCGATAGCGAGCGGTAGATGGTGGTGGGGCTTCGTCTAGCGCCGACGAGCGAAGGGAAGTATCTGGAGACGGGCGCGCAGGAGTCGGGCGATCCGGTCATCGCCGATCGTGGTTTTGCGCGCCCCGAGGAACTGGAAGGGGTGAAGCAAGGAGGTAGATATTTCCTGGCCCGGCTGGCCTCCCGTTCCCTGCGTTTGCTCGATGCGCGCGGGCACGTCTTGCCCTGCAACGACCTGCTGATGGCGGCGGCGGCGCAGGCTGGGGTGGATCGCCCGGTCTGGATCGGGCACAGCCGCCGGGCTGGATGGAAGCCGGTCCCGGCCCGGCTGTGATCATCCTGCCCTTGCCCGAGCAAGCGGCGCAAGCCAATCACCGGGCCCTTGAGCCTGCTGGGCAACGGGAAGGCTATCATCCGAGCCCGACGGCCTATGCAGCGACACGCTGGATGATGCTGATCACTTCCTTGCCCGCCAACGCCGTCGGGGCGCTCTACCGCCTGCGCTAGCAGATTGAGATCCACTTCAAGCGCCTGAAAAGCCTCGCTTATCTCGATCGCCTGCCCGCCAAGGCGCCTGACTTAGCGCGAACTTGGCTCTACGCCAACCTCATCGCCGCGCTGGTTGTCGAGGAGCTCGCAAACGAGATCCTTGCTATTCTCCTCTCTGGACCCCACGGTGAAACCACGCAACGCCTCCGTCTGGCGCTTGTGGGCCGATCTCCTGACCCGCCCGCCGCCATACTCGGGCTGATGGCCATCAACACCATGCTCAAGACCCCGTGAACGACGCTCACAGAAAGCGAAGGCGGCAAGTCGATATAAGGGTAAGTTAGCGCTTATGCGCCGAAGTGCGGACCCAATAAAAGTTGTTGAGTATCAGGCTGCCCCCAACATATCGAGCGCCTTTTGCAGCTTGTCGCGGGCTTGAGTCGCGGTGTCGCGACGGTCGCGCTGTTCTTCGATAACCTCTTCCGGGGCCTTGGCGACGAACTGCTCGTTCGAGAGCTTGGCGTCGATCTTCTTGATCTCACCCGCCAGCTTCTCGACCTCCTTGGCCAGACGAACACGCTCCTTGTCCAGGTCGACAATGCCCTCCAGCGGCAGAATCAGCGTCGCTTCGTTCAAGATCGCCTGCACGGCCTGCTTGGGAACAGTCCCCTGCAACGGCTCGATCGACGCCAAACGGCCCATGCGCAGCAGCAAATCGCGATGCGCGGCAAGCCGCTGCACGGTCTGCGGGCTGGGATCCTTCAGCTTCAGTTCAATCTGTGCGGCGGGGGGAACGTTCATTTCCGAGCGCATGGACCGCACGCTGGAAATCAGGCGCACCACCCAATCCATCTCATCCTGCGCGGCGGGATCGACGATCTCCGGCCCGAAAACCGGCCATGCGGCGCTGATCAGGCGAGTCTGCCGGCCTTCACCCAATTGTTCCCACAGTTCCTCGGTGATGAAAGGCATCAGCGGGTGCAGCAGGTGCAAGGACTGGTCGAGCACCCAGGCCGTGGACGCCCGCGTCTCCGCCTTCGCCGCTTCATCCGCGCCGTTCAGAATCGGCTTGGTGAACTCCAGGTACCAGTCGCAGAACGTGCCCCAGATGAACTGATAAAGCGCGTTGGCCGCCTCGTTGAACTTGTACGCCTCGATGGCGTCAGCAACCTTCGACGCCGTCCCGGCCAGTTCGCCGACAACCCAACGGTTGACCGTTTGGGTCAATCCCGTGGGCTGGAAGCCCGGCACGGGCGTCGCGCCGTTCATTTGGCTGTAGCGCGCCGCGTTCCACAGCTTGGTGGCGAAGTTGCGGTAGCCCTCGACACGGTTGGTCGCCAGCTTGATGTCGCGGCCCTGGGCGGCCATCGCCGCCAGGGTGAAGCGCAGCGCGTCGGTGCCATACTCGCCAATCAAATCCAGGGGGTCGATGACGTTCCCCTTGGCCTTGGACATCTTCTGGCCCTTCTCGTCGCGGACCAGGGCGTGGATGTAGATGGTGCGGAATGGCACATCATCCATGAAGTGCAGCCCCATCATCATCATCCGGGCGACCCAGAAGAAGATGATGTCGAAGCCGGTGACCAGAACATCCGTGGGGTAATAGCGCGCCAGCTCGGCGGTCTTATCCGGCCAGCCAAGCGTCGAGAACGGCCACAGCGCCGACGAAAACCAGGTGTCGAGCACATCCGGGTCGCGCATCAACTCCACCGACTCGCCATAGTGCTTTTCAGCGGCGGCGCGCGCGGCTTCCTCCGATTCCTCGACGAAAACAGTGGAATCCGGCCCGTACCAGGCCGGAATTTGATGGCCCCACCAGATCTGACGGCTGACGCACCAGGGCTGGATGTTGCGCATCCATTCGAAATAGGTGTTTTCCCACTGCTTGGGCACGAAGACGGTCTTGCCGCTTTCCACCGCCTCAATGGCCGGCTTGGCGAGCGTCGCGGCGTCGACGTACCACTGGTCGGTCAACCAGGGCTCGATCGCCACGCCGGAACGGTCGCCGTGCGGCACCATATGCGTGTGCGGCTCGATCGTTTCGACAAGGCCCAACGCCTCCATGTCGGCGACGATTCTTTTGCGGGCCTCATAGCGGTCGAGGCCACGGTACGCCTCCGGCACGTCGTCAGTGAGAGACGCGTTGCGGTCGAGGATGTTGATGAGCTCCAGCCCATGGCGCTTGCCGACCGCAAAATCGTTGAAGTCATGCGCCGGGGTGATCTTCACCGCGCCCGAGCCGGTTTCCGGGTCGGCGTAGTCGTCACCGACAATGAGGATGCGGCGACCGACCAGAGGCAGAACGACGTGTTTGCCGATCAAATCCTTGTAGCGCTCATCCTCTGGATGAACGGCGACCGCCGTGTCGCCCAGCATCGTCTCCGGTCGGGTGGTGGCGACGGTGATGAAGCGGTCCGGTTCATTTTCAAGCGGGTATTTGAAGTGCCAGAGGTGGCCTTTGACCTCACGTTGTTCGACCTCCAGATCGGAGATCGCCGTGTGCATCTTCGGGTCCCAGTTGACCAGGCGCTTGTCTTTGTAAAGCAGGCCTTGCCGGTACAGCTCGACGAACACCTTGCGGACGGCCTTGCTCAGGCCCTCGTCCATGGTGAAACGCTCTTTCTCCCAATCCGGCGAGGCGCCCAGACGGCGAAGCTGGCGGGTGATGGCGCCCCCCGATTCAGCCTTCCACTCCCAGACCTTGTCGATGAAGGCGTCACGGCCAAGATCGTGGCGCGTCTTCCCCTCAGCCGCCATATTGCGTTCGACAACCATCTGCGTCGCGATGCCCGCATGGTCGGTTCCCGGTTGCCACAAAGCATCCCGGCCCCGCATGCGGTGATAGCGGGTCAGGATATCCTGCACCGTGAATGTCAGCGCATGCCCCATGTGCAGGCGGCCGGTGACGTTCGGCGGCGGCATCATGATGGTGTAGGGCTTTTCATTCGACCGGGTGTTCGCGGCGAAAGCGCCCGTCTCTTCCCAGAGACGGTAATGCTTCTCCTCGACCTCAGCAGGCAGGTAGGTCTTTTCCAACATCACACAGGCTTTCGCTAACGCTTGAACGGGAACTGTCGTCAATTCCCCCAGACGGCAGGCGCAGGCCCGCACCTCTTGCGCATAGGCGCGTGCGGGCCTTCTCGCGTGCTCCGCCAATCACGGTTCCACAAACCACGATTGGCAAATCACTAGAACTTTTGCGACCGCCTGATCATCCGGTCGATCTCTTGCTGCACAAGGCGTTCGACGATGGTAGGCAGGTTCTCATCAAGCCAATCCTTGAGCAAGGGCTTGAGCAGCTCCCGCACCACCTCTTCCACGGTGCGAACACCGATCGGCATGGGCCCGATTGACAAGTCGTCACCCAACTCACGCGCAAAGTGAGTCAAATGCTGTGAGGCATGCTGCGCTGTACGGCGCGAGATCAGCCCCAACTCATCAGAATCCGGCCTGTGCGGCGTTTCGATCACGTCGTCGATCTCCGGCATCGGGGGTGGCGTGGGCGCCCGGCGTGGGGGGGGCAGCGGCAGGTCGTCGTCCATTTCAGTGGGCATTTCAGGAAAGTCCGGCTCGTCCACGGGAAGTTGAATCTTCGGCTCTTCCCTACGGACAGGAATCTCAGCGACTTGCGTTAACTCAAGAACATCGTCCGGCTCCTCTTCCTCCATCTCAATAGGAGGCGGGGGCGGAGGCGGAGGTGGTGGCGGAGGAGGCGGTGGAGGCGCCGCCGCCACTGCAACCGCCGGTTCAGAGGCAGGAGGGTCTTCTTCAGAGATGATCCGGCGAATAGAGGCGAGGATTTCCTCCATTGACGGTTCTTGCTGGCCTTTATCGCTCATCACACACTATCCGAGACGTCAAGCTGACCTAACCCTAGGGCAGCCTTGGTTAAAAAGCCACAAAACAAAGTGGCCCGCCGTAGCGGGCCGCAGGTGTCATCGCGTGTGGTCAGAGCAAAGAGGCTTGATGGTTTCTATCAAGCCTCTTTGGTTCAGATCCGATCACGATTCGCCTGAAAGACCGTTCACTCGGTGACGCCGGTGCCTATCCACTTGTCCCTTGTGGCGCGGTAGTGCTTTTCCATGTCGTAATATTCAACCGGAAGATGCAACTGCTGCGCCGTCAACTGACCGATGGAGTTCATCACCGTAAAGGCTTGCACCATTTCATCATGCTGCGCGCGAACAAGGCTGACCCGGGCGTTGAGCAGTTCTTGTTCCTGGTTCAGCACGTCAAGCACCGTGCGGGAGCCAACCTGCGCTTCTTGCCGCACACCATCCAGGGCGATCTGCGCCGCCTTGATCTGCGCTTGAAAGGACTCGGTGCTGGCGCGGGCCGCCATGAGCGCCTGCCATGCGCTGATCGCCGCCGCGCCCACCTGACGCCGTGTGTCGTCGATCTGAATGCGCGCCTGGTTGGCGGTTTCCTTCGCTTCCCGCACCAGCGCTTCCGGCTGGCCGGCGGAATACAACGGAATAACCACCTGCGCCTGGATCGAACCGCTGTCCTGGCGGGTGATCGGGGAACTGCCGCCGAAGAGACCGTTGCTGGACGGCCCCGCGTCAAAGGTGCGCGATCCCTGCGCTGCGAGACGCGCCGACGGGAGCAGCCGACCGAATTGCTGGTCCACGGCATCGCGCTGCGCCGCTTCCTGGAAGCTGGCGGACAGCACGGCGGGGTTATTGGCCCGCGCCATCTCCACAGCCTCATCAAGCCTGGTGGGCAGCTTGAAGGTCGGCTTTGGCGCCTTCAAATTGTTGCCAGGGCGCGTGCCGATGATGCTTTCATACGTCGCCCGTGAGACCTGCAGCGTGCCTTCCGAAGAGATGCGGTTGGCGATCGACGCGGCGAGGCGTGACTCGGATTGGCTGACGTCGGTCCGCGTGTATTCCCCGACACGAAAGCGGTCACGGGCAGCCTCGAGCTGGCGCCGCAGCACCTGCTCGTTGTTGATGTTAAGGGTCAAAACCGCCTGGTTCTGCACCACATCCAGGTAAGCGGTGGCCGCGTTCAACAGCACCGATTGCTCGGTGGTCAGCACCTGGGCGCGCTGGGCCTGGACCAGCTTTTCGCTGCGCCGCACGCTTGGGGTGATGGTCGCGTCGTAAAGCGGCTGATTCACCGAGACCCCAGCCGCTTTCGGCGTCGTCGACGAGGTTATTTGATCGCCACCGGCCCCCTTGATGGTCGAATTGGTTCGGTTGCCCGAAGCGCTCAGCGTCGCTTGCGCCGTCGGGCGATACCCCGACAACGCCTGCGAAACCCGTTCATCGGCAGCCCGCAAGGCTGCACGCTGGGCAGCCAGCGTCGGGTTGGAGGAATAAGCCTGAGCCAACGCCTCTTCCAGGGTCTGCGCCGTGGCCGTCGTGCTTGCAAACGCGATGACGGCACAGGTCAACGCAACGGAGACTCCGTGCGGCACAAAACGGCTTCGTTCGGTCATGTCTTCAAGACCTTCTTTCTTATTCAATCCAACGCTCCACGGCATTGAACACAGTCAAACAGCCTCGCTCAACCGAAGCGATGACGTTGCCGTGGAGAAAACACTCCCGCCCTTATGACGGCGTGCGCTCTCAAAACTCAAACTTGGGCTTTGACTCCAACCCTGGCAACAGGTGTTGCCGCGTCTCAAAGAGGATACGGCTGGAAAGCGTATGGCCGAGTCGCCGGTACAAGCGCATCTCGCCCAGACCGCGATCTCCCGGCACGCACACCACCAGACACCCGCCGTCAGCAAGCTGATCGCGGATGGTCACGGGGATCTCCGTGGCCGCCCCCTCGAAAATGATTACGTCGTAAGGGGCTTCGGCTGCCCAGCCCTTGTCCAGCGGCCCGGTCACCACCGTGGCGTTGGTGACGCCGGCCTGCGCCAGCGTCGCCTTGGCGCTGGACGCCAGCGTGGGGTCGGATTCAAGGCCGACGACTTGAGCGGCCAGACGGGCCAGCACGGCGGTGGAGTACCCCATGCCGCAGCCGACATCCAGAACCTTCGCCGTCTCGCCCACGCCAGCTTCTTGCAGCATGCGGGCGAAGACCATCGGCTCGATCAGATAGCGGCCCTGGCTGATGGTGATGTCGCCATCGACATAGGCGACGCTACGCAACGCCTGTGGCACATAGATTTCGCGTGGAATACCCATCAAGGCGTCCAGCAAGCGAGAATCAGTCACCTTATTGGGGCGGATCTGGCCCTCGACCATATAGAAACGGGCGGCGGCATAATCAGACATGGCAGTCGCAATCGCGGCGGTTGAAACGAGACAGCGCCAAACCGGCCAGCCGGCCTTGCTGCCTGTCGTTATATATCCGCAACCAATCTTGAACACAACGGTGAGACCCGCTTTCCGAACACGTCACAATCAAATGCTTCAACGTAGCTTGATCGTATCGCCAGGGCAGACTATACTGAGAGCCTTCCGATGGACGTCTTGACGCCCGGTCGGACGCCGGATGGCGCGGTGGCAGAGTGATGATGCAGCGGACTGCAAATCCGTGTATGCGGGTTTGATTCCCGCCCGTGCCTCCATCCTTGGAAATTCCCTGGCGAAGTCTTATAGACGACGCCCTCCTCCGGAAGCTCGTCGCTTCCGCCTGAAACACCTTAAAAAAATCTCACCAGAAAGCCTTGGCAGCGCCGATGCGTTCGGCTATACAACCCGCCACGCACCGATCTGGCAAAGCAAACTATACTGTGGGCTTTTCTGGAACGGACGTCTTGACGTCCGGTCGGGCGCCGGATGGCGCGGTGGCAGAGTGGTGATGCAGCGGACTGCAAATCCGTGTACGTGGGTTCGATTCCCGCCCGTGCCTCCATCCTTTATTTCCCAGTCGAAATCGACGCGGTTACAGTTACCCCCTCCCCCAGGGGGTTTTTCTGTTTTCGTTTGAAACACCTTAAAAAAATCTCATAAGAAGGCCTTGGCAGCGCCGATGCGTTCGGCTATACAGCCGGCCACGCACTGATCCGGCGTGGCGCAGCGGTAGCGCAGCGGACTGTTAATCCGTTGGTCGTAGGTTCGAATCCTACCGCCGGAGCCAATATAAAAGGCCAGACCTTCACGGGTCTGGCCTTTTTTACTGCTCCCAATCCGAGCGAACAGTATCAAAAGATCGGTGAGTCCCACCATCTGCATACCTGATCTTTCAGTATGCCGACATTACATCCATCAGGATCGAGAATGGGAATGTGGCGCGTTTGCGCGCCAGTGCCGATGGAGGGAAGGCCATGTCGTTCAAGGACGAATCCAGCCCTGGTTCCCTTATGGGATGGCTTGCTGGAGCGCTGGTCTTTTCTATCGGAATCATGATCGTATTGTTTTTACTATCAAAGAGCCTCTGGCATGGCTCCAGCAGCAAGGAAGAGGACGTCACCGTGATGCTGCGGGCTGCCAACACGCGCCCCCTGGTGATCATCCCCCTACCCCGTAACTGATTCTCTACCCCTTCGCGGTCGTCTCCGCCCGCCACTTGGCCATGAAGGCGCGGAACGCCTCATCCATTTCCGCCCAGACTCGCTGCACCAGATCTTGGTCCGATATGAATTCCACGTAGCGGCGCAGTTTTGGCCGGCGGGTCAGGGCATCGTCGCCGCGTTGGGTCAGCATCGTGCCGTAGAACAGCCACGGCGCCAGCACGCAATCGGCCAAAGACAACGCCCCCGAGGCGGCCGCCCAGCCGTCATCGCCAAGAAAGACCTCCAGCGCGTCCAGCCCCTTGTCGAGCTTGGCGCGTTCGGCGGCCACGTCGATGGTGAAGCTGGAGTCGACGCCCGCCCGCAGCAGATCGAACAGGCTGCCGCAATAGAGATCCACCGTGCGCGCAATGAGTCGCACGCCGGCGCGCTCGACCGGCGTGGTTCCCAGCAGCGACGGCGACGGGTGGTGATCTTCCAGATATTCACAGATGACCTGACTCTCGGGCAGGATGAAGCCATCATGTTCCAGCACCGGCATCTTGCCGAGCGGGTTGAGACGCTGGAACGCCGGCGTTCCGAGCGCCGCCGGACGCAATTCGATGTCCAAGCCTTTTGCATAACCCAGCATGCGCACGCGCGCCACGAAGGCCGAACCGGCGCTACCATGCAATACCATCATGAGACACAGTTCCTTGTCGTTCTTTCCTGAAACGCGGCTTCACCCTTGCGAATCGTCATAGACCAAATCATCGGGATCATGGAGCGCCGCGTTTTGTCCTATCTCGCGCTTCCATTCGCCACACCAATCTGTCGAGACCGTCACCGGAAAACGACCATCGGGATCGCGCGGCGTCACCACCGGCGGAAAGCGATGACAGCTCCCCTTCGGGCCGCGTTGACGCATGCCCTGCCCTTCCCAATAGCGGCAGGTGTAACAGGAATCGGTTCGTTTCATCGTCGAATGCACTTTCAACCGGTGGCGTCCATGAACCTCTATTCTCGAACACTGAAGCCGGGTACGTCGATGGTTAATCATAAAACGGAACGAATCGACAAAAGTGCGATAGAGCTTTTCCCTGCGTGGCGCTACACCGCTTCGGAACGCACAAGGAGCGCCGGCCGATGAATCACCCCGATATCGAGGTCATCGAGAAAAAGACCGCCTACCAAGGCTATCTGCAAGTCGATGTGTACCGTCTGCGCCACAAGAAATTCGACGGAACCTGGACGGATGAATTGCCGCCGCGTGAAGTGTGCGTGCGCCGCCATGCGGTGGGGGCGCTTCTTTATGACCCCGAACGCGACTCGGTCGTGCTGATCGAGCAATTCCGTGTCGCGGCTGCCTCCGCTCATGGGCCAGCCTGGTTGACCGAGGTGGTCGCCGGGCTTATCGACGGCGATGAATCGCCGGAAGACGTCGCCCGCCGCGAATCCTGGGAGGAAGCCGGCTGCACGGTGCAGGATCTGGAAAAGATCTGCGACTACTACCCCAGCCCAGGAATCTTGTCGGAATTCGTGACCGTCTACGCCGGGCGCATCGACAGCGCCGGCATTGGCGGCTTCGGCGGACTCGCCGACGAGCACGAGGACATCCGCGTCTCCGTCGTCCCGGCGGATGAGGCGATCCGCCTGCTGGATGAGAACAAGCTGAACAACTCCCTCACCATCATCGCCCTGGGCTGGTTCGCCCGCCACCGCGCGGCGCTGCGGAGCCGCTGGCTGCGTTAAGAGAGGGACGACAAGCCCTGGACAGGCGGCGCATAAGTCATGTACGCTTTAAAGGTGTACGATACACAAGGGAGGCCGCTATGCCGCGCGCTGCTGTCGATGACAACAAACGAATGAGCCTGCGGGTCTCGCCCGAGGTGAAGGCGAAGTTCGTCCGGGCGGCGGCGCTTTGCCACACCGACCTGACCAACTTCGTGACGCAGACGGCGCTGCGCGAGGCGGAAGCCGTGATCGAAGCGGCTGAGGTCACCAAGGTGTCGGACCGCGATTACATGCGCATCCTCGAACTGCTCGAAAACCCTCCCAGGCCCAATGCGAAACTGCGGGCGGCCATAGCGGCGCTGCCTGACACGCTATGACGCTGCCCAAATGGCATGAGGAGCCCATCTCAAAACCGCATGACCGGAAGTCCTTCAATTGCGGTGACGCGCGGATGAATGATTTCCTGCAACGCTATGCGCGACAAAGTCATGAACAGAACGCCTCAAAAACCTTCTGTGCGATCGACAGCGCCATTCCCAATAGAATCCTCGGCTTTTACACGATCACACCGTCCGCCGTCGCTCATGACGATGTGCCGGCGGCGATGACAAAGGGGCTGGCCCAGCACGAGGTTGCGGGCTTCAAGCTGGCGCGCATCGCAACGGATGTCACGGTGGCGGGCCGTGGGCTTGGTGGCCAGCTCCTTTCGGCGGCGGCGCTCCGCTGTCTGCGCATCGTAGCGGAGGCCGGCGGTGTCTTGCTCATTATCGACGCCAAGGATGAGCGGGCGGCTGGATGGTATGCGGGCTACGGGGCGGAGCCACTTCAAGGCAAGCCGCTGATGCTGGTGATGCCGTTGAAGATTTTTGAGCCCGATCTCAAGGCCAAGGGCCTGCTCTGATTTCCAATTCCGCGCCCTACCTTGAAATTTCACTCCCGCCCTTGAACGACTCCTCCACCCCCCACCACGTCAGGTCAACGCTCGATCAACAGGAGAAGCGCCGTGGATGTGCGCGACGGCTTTATCGGCAGCATCGGCGACACGCCGCTCATCCGCTTGGAAGGACCTTCCAAGGCGACGGGGTGCACCATCCTCGGCAAGGCTGAATTTCTGAACCCTGGCGGTTCCGTCAAAGACCGCGCGGCCATCGCCATCGTGCGTGACGCCGAGCGGCGCGGCCTGTTGCGCCCTGGCGGCGTCATCGTCGAAGGCACGGCGGGCAACACCGGAATCGGGCTGGCGCTGGTCGGCAATGTCCTGGGCTACCGCACGATCATCGTCATGCCCGAGACCCAGAGCCAGGAAAAGAAAGACATGCTCCGCCTGTGCGGAGCCGATCTGCGCCTGGTCCCGGCGGCGCCGTACAAGGACCCAGGCAATTACGTCCGCTTTTCCGGTCGCCTGGCCGAGGAACTGGCGCAGACCGAGCCGAACGGGGTGATCTGGGCGAACCAGTTCGACAACACCGCCAACCGCGACGGGCACCAGCAAACCACCGGGCCCGAGATCTGGGAGCAGACCGGCGGGAGAATCGACGCCTTCACCTGCGCGGTGGGGTCCGGGGGCACGCTGGCCGGCGTCGGCATGGCGCTGAAGGCGCGCAACCCGGCCATCAAAATCGTGCTGGCCGACCCCATGGGCGCGGCGCTGGTCCATTATTACAAGCACGGCGAACTGAAGGCTGAAGGCAGCTCGATCACCGAAGGCATCGGCCAGGGCCGGATCACCGCCAATCTCGAGGGCGCGCCCATCGATGACGCCCTATGCATCCCCGATGAAGAGGCCTTGCCGGTCCTCTTCGATCTGATCAAAACCCAGGGACTGGTGCTTGGCGGCTCCTCGGGCATCAATGTGGCGGCGGCGATTCGCCTCGCCCACGCCATGGGGCCGGGGCACACCATCGTCACAATCTTGTGCGACAGCGGCCAGCGCTACCAGTCCAAGCTGTTCAACCCCACCTTCCTCGCCGGAAAAAACTTGCCCATTCCAGATTGGCTGTAAGTGCTAATCTCCCTGCCGCATGAAGGCGGGAGAGAGAAACATGGAGTTGGTTTTCCGCGACGATCCGTACGCCCGGTCCTGTACGGCGACCGTCAAAGCCGTGGATGAGCGCGGTATTCGCCTGGACCGCACGGTGTTCTACGCCAACAGCGGCGGCCAGCCCGGCGACACCGGCGTGCTGCGCTTTCCCGGCGGGGTGGTGAGCATCATCGACACGGTGAAGGGCGACGGTCCCGACGACATCATCCATGTGCCGGAAACCGGCGCCACCCTGCCCGCCGAAGGCGCGCCTATGGAAGCCGTGATCGACTGGGCGCGCCGCCACCGCCACATGCGCATGCACACGGCGTTGCACCTCGTCTGCGCTGTCGTGCCGGGCTCGATCACCGGCGCGCAGGTCGGCGCGGACAAGAGCCGCGTCGATTTCAACGTACCGACGGAAAGCCTGGACAAGGCGGCGATCGCCGCCGCCATCAACCGTCTCGTCGCCGCCGACACCCCCGTCAGCCCGCGCTGGATCACCGACGCCGAACTGGCCGCACAGCCGGAATTGGTCCGCACCATGTCCGTACGACCGCCAAGCGGTTTCGGGCGTGTGCGGCTGATCGCTATCGAGGGGGTGGATTTGCAACCCTGTGGCGGCACTCACGTCACCCGCATGGGTGAAGTCGGCATGGTCGATGTGGTGAAGATCGAAAACAAGGGCAAGCAAAACCGGCGCGTCATCGTTGCCTTGAAGGATTGATAGTCATGACCGAACATCTGATCACCAGCGACTGGCTGGCGGCGCATCGCAACGACGACTCTGTGCGCATCGTCGACGCGACTTGGCACATGCCCGGCCAGGATAAGAATCCGCGCGCCGAGCATGCCCAGCGGCGCATCCCCGGCGCGGTCTTCTTCGACATCGACGACATCGCCGAACCCAACACCAAACCACTGCCGCATATGGCGCCGGATGAGGCGCGGTTCGCCGCCAAAGTCGGTGAGTTGGGCATAGGCAATGACACGCTGGTCATCGCCTATGACGCCAACGGCGTGGCCGGGGCCGCCGCGCGCGTGTGGTGGCTGTTCCGTCTGTTCGGTCACGACCGTGTCGCCGTGCTCGATGGTGGCCTGCCCGCATGGCTGGCCAGCGGACACCCAACCGAATCAGGGGAACCCGCCTCCCCAGCGCCGCGTCCCTTCACCGCCCGTCTGCGCCCCGCCTTGCTGCGCCGGCTTGACGATATCCGGGCCAATTTAAGCAGCAACGCCGAGCAGGTGGTGGACGCCCGCACCGCCGGGCGGTTTGAGGGCACGGCGGCTGAACCCTGGGCCAACGGGCGCGCCGGTCACATCCCGAAAAGCCGCAACCTGCCCTTCGGCGATCTGATCGACCCGGACAGCAAACGCCTTCTCCCCCCTGCCCTCATCACCGAACGAGCCAAGAGCGCCGGCATCGACCTGTCGCGCCCCGTGGTCGCCTCGTGCGGCAGCGGCGTGACCGCCTGCGTGGTGGCGCTCGGCCTGGCGGTCGCCGGCAAGGAGGATGTGGCGGTCTATGACGGTTCCTGGGCGGAATGGGGTCTGCGCAGCGATCTGCCGGTTGAGGGTGGGGCCGCCAAACCATGAGTCTGCGCATCCGCCCCATCGATGACGGTGATCAGGACGCCGTCATTGCCCTCTGGCAGGCCTGCGCCCTTGTCGTGCCATGGAACAACCCGGCTGACGACATCGCGCTGTGCCGTTCCAAGCCGACCAGCGCCGTGCTGCTGGTCGGCGTGTTGAATCGCCAGATCGTCACCAGCGTGATGGTCGGGCATGACGGGCATCGGGGCTGGTTCTATTATCTGGCGACCGATCCGCAACACCGAGGCCGAGGTTTCGCCAAAGCCATGGTCGCCGCCGCCGAGGAGTGGACGGCGGCGCAGGGCATCCCGAAGCTGCATCTTCTGGTGCGCGCGACCAACACCGCCGTGCAGGGTTTTTACGAGCAACTGGGTTACGACCCCTCCACCACGATCATCATGCAGAAATGGCTGAAAACCTCACCCTGACAAACCTCACCCTGACTCCTGGCCAGCTCCCGGTCACCGTCACTTTCCTGGAAATGCGGACACCCCCGCGCCACCAGCCTCCGCCCATGCCGCCCGGCTTGCTGGCGCTGGTGCGGGCGGACCCGCCGACGTTGTCCTTCTACCGCTACCTCTACGCCACCGTCGGTGAGCCCTGGCTGTGGAGCGAACGCCGTCGGATGGGCGATGCGGAACTGCTCACCATCGTCAGCGATCCGCGCGTCGAGGTGTGGGTTCTCTTCGTCTCCGGCACGCCTGCCGGCTATGTGGAGATCGACCGGCGGGAGAGGGGGGCCGCCACCCTCGCCTATTTCGGGCTGATTCCCGACTTCATCGGCAGGGGCCTGGGCCCTTGGCTTCTCGACCGTGGCATCCGCATGGCGTGGCGAAGCGGCGTGCGCAGGGTGCTGGTCAACACCTGCACCTTCGACCACGCCAAGGCCCTGCCCTTGTATCAATCCATGGGATTCCAGCCGATACGGCGCGCCACGCGCATCATCCGCGATCCGCGCAGCGACGGTGTGTTGCCACGGCACGCCGCGCCGCATGTGCCCATGGTGGCTTAATAGCGGCGGGCAGGGTATACAACCCCCTTCCCACCGTCCTATCGTGATTTGTCATGGCCCCCCCCGCACCCATCGTCGCCCTCCAGGGCGTATCCATCACCTTTGGCGGACGACCGTTGTTCGACGGCATCGACCTTGCTATCGGGCGCGGCGACACGGCTTGTCTGGTCGGTCGCAACGGCTCCGGCAAATCGACGCTGATGAAGGTGCTGGCCGGCATCATACAGCCTGACAGCGGTAAGGTTTTCCTGCAGCCCGGCACGCGCATCGCCTATCTGCCGCAGGAGCCGGACTTCACGGGCTTCGCCACCATCCATGATTATGTGGCCGCCGGTCTGGCCGGGCCCGAGCAGGATGAGACGCACCGGGTAGATTCGGTGCTCGACCATGTGCAACTCCCCCCCCATCTCGATCCCAGCACGTTGTCGGGTGGTGAGGCGCGGCGCGCGGCGCTGGCCCGCACCCTGGTGCGCGCGCCCGACGTGATGCTGCTGGACGAGCCGACCAACCACCTCGACCTGCCGACCATCGAGTGGCTGGAGGAAGAGTTGCAGGCGTTCCGCGGCGGGTTGCT
>JAVBJZ010000056.1:0-7244 GCA_031546725.1 Azospirillum sp. | reverse complement strand
GGTGGGCGGTGAGTTGGATTATCTGGATGACGGCACGCTAACCGCCGCGCTCAAGGCGCGGCGGCCTTTTTAGTGCTCTGTCAGTTGTGATCTTCAGATCACAACTGACAGAGCACTCGCTTTTTTCTTTTCCCTCGGCGGGCGGGGCCATCCCACCGACAGCATATTGCAAAGCAATATGCGAGAGGTGTAGCCCCTTGCCTCCGCGGGCACGAGCCCGCGGGCCTCTCAGCGGGTCCTTTGGACCCGCCTGCCGCCAGCGCTGGCTACGCCAGCGCGAGAGGCCTCAACGGCCCAGTCGCGCGCTTCCGCGCGCTCCGCTACAATAAGGATGGGTATGGTCCACTCAGGTTCCCCCACCGTTCCCCGTAAGCGCTCTCGCCGGACGACCCAGCGGCTGACCATGACCGACGTGGCGAAGGCGGCGGACGTGTCGGCCAGCACGGTGTCGTTGTTCCTTCGGCGGCCCGAAGCGGTGTCGCCGCATCTGGCGGAGCGCGTGGGCCGAGTCATCGACGAAATGGGCTATGTGCCCAATCTGGTCGCCGGCAGCCTTGCCGCGGCGCAGAGCCGCACGGTGGCCGTTATCCTGCCGTCGATCATCAACTCGTTCTACGCCGAAACCTACAACACCCTGCAAGCCCTCTTCCACGGCGCGCAGTACCAGACCCTGCTGGGCGTCAGCGAGTTCAGCCCGGAGCGTGAAGAAGCGTTGATCCGGGCCTTTCTGGCGTGGTCGCCGGCGGCGGTGGTGGTCACCGGCCTCCAGCACACCGAGCGGGGGCGCGCGATGTTGCAAGCCGCCGGCGTGCCGGTGGTTGAGATGTGGGACATGCCCTCCACACCGGAGGAGGTGGTGGATCTGAGCGTCGGCTTCTCGCATTTTGAGGTGGGGCGACGGCAGACCGGCCATCTCTACGATCAGGGCAGCCGCAAGGTCGCCTATATCGGCGCCGCCGTGCACCAGGATTTGCGCGTGCGCAGCCGCACCGACGGGTATGAGGACGAGGTGCGCCAGCGCGGCCTGCACGCGCCCATCGCCTACACCGCGCCGGACGCCGCCTCAACCCCCGTCGGCGTCGGGCTGATCGAGGAAGTGCTGGCGGCGCATCCCGACATCGACGGCGTGGTGTGTTCGAACGATCTGCTGGCCTTGGGTGTGCTGTTCGAGGCGCGGCGGCATGGGCTTCGGGTGCCGGAGGATCTGGCGGTGATCGGCTTCGGCGATTTGAGCTTCGCCAAGGCGAGTCAACCGGCGCTGACCACGGTGCGCCCGCCGCAGCGCGAGATCGGCCGGTTGGCCGCCAGCCAGGTGCTGGCGCGGTTGGGCGGCGCCGCCACCCCGGCTGGCCATCACTCTCTCGATTGCAAACTGCTGGTTCGCGGCAGCACACGGGGGTGAGTCCTTCGCCTTACCCCCATGACTCCGCGTGCGGTTACAGGTTCAAGCAACCGTCGCCAAGCGGGATGATTTCGACACGGTCGCCGACTTCGACTGGTGGGGCGTGGGGTGGGCGCGCGATCAGCGCGTCGGCGTTGGCGAGCCGCGACACCATGCCGCTGTCCTGCTGAGAAAAGGGATGGGCCAGAGCGTCGCCATCCTCGTCATAAGACAGCGCGGCCCGCACGAAATCGGCCTGGGCGCCGCAGGCGGGCAGTGGGGTCGCCAACCGGGCGGTGCGCCGACGGCCATCGTCGGGGGGCAAACCCTGAAGAACCCGCAACGCCGGTCGCAGGAACAGGATGGCGCACACCGCCGCCGACACCGGGTTGCCGGGCAGGCCGAGCAGACGTGGGCTGCCTGTCTGGCCGAACAGGGCCCGGCTGAACAGCATGACCTTGCCCGACCGCATGGCGACCCCGTCAACATCCAGGGAGCCACCGCCCAGCACGCGGCGGACGTGGTCATAATCACCCTTCGACGCACCGCCGGAGGTGACCAGGAAATCAACCCCCTCGGCTCCAGCGGCCATCGCCGCCAACGCCTCGGGCGTATCGTCGGCGATTCCGAGATTGCTGGCGACGCCGCCTTGCGAGGTGACCAGAGCGCACAGGCCGAAGCTGTTTGAGCTGATGATTTGGTTGGGGGCGAGCGGCTCACCGGGCAGGCGCACCTCGTCGCCGGTCGCCAGCACCGCGACGCGCGGGCGGCGATGCACCGTCACCCACGGCGCGTTGGCGGAGGCGGCCAGCCCCACATCACGGCTGGTCAGCCGCCGGCCCGCCGGAAGCAGTTCCTCACCCGCGTGAAAATCAAGGCCAGCGGGGCGGAGAAATTTTCCCGCCCTGACGGCGACGGGGACCTGGACGGTGGTGGGAGAGTCGGCTGTGCAATCCTCTTGCATCACCACGGCGTCAGCGCCGTCGGGCAAAGGGGCGCCGGTAAAAATGCGCACGGCTTCAAACGGCCCCACGACGCCGGCGAAGCCATGGCCGGCGGCGGATTCGCCGATCTGTTTAAGGGTGACGGGGGCGCCGGTTGCAGCGTTGGCGAGATCAAGAGACCGCACCGCCCAGCCGTCCATCGTCGCGGCGGGGAGGGGGGGCTGGGTCAGGCGCGCAACCACCGGCTTGGCCAGCACCCGGCCCAGAGCGTCGGGCAGCGCCACTATTTCGCTCGGCAGTGGCCGACAGGTGGCCAGGATGCGCGCGCGGGCTTCAGCGACGGAGATCATGCCGGCGACCGCCGCCATTCGCCGCTTTTGCCGCCGGCCTTGTGGGTCAGGCGCACGTCGGTGATGGTCATGCCGCGATCCACCGCCTTGCACATGTCATAGACGGTCAGCGCCGCAACGGACACGGCGGTCAGCGCCTCCATTTCCACGCCGGTCTGGCCTTGCACGGTGCAGGTGGCGGTGATGTCCACCGCGTTGCGCGCGGGATCGATGCTCAAATCCACCGTAACCGAGGTCAGCGCCAGGGGGTGGCACAGCGGGATCAGGTCCGGCGTGCGCTTGGCCCCCATGATTCCGGCCAGCCGCGCCACCGAGAGCACGTCGCCTTTCTTGACGCCCCTTTCCATGATCAGCGTCAGTGTTTCCGGCTGCATGAGGATGCTGCCCTGCGCTGTCGCCGTGCGCTTCGTCTCCGCTTTGTTGGAGACATCCACCATCACGGCGCGGCCCTCGGAGTCGAAATGGGTGAAGCTGGACATGGGCAGCCCTTTGTTGGTGGGGTGAGAAACCTTAACGTGTCAGCAGCGCTGCGGTGGCGGCGGTCACATCGTCCTGGCGCATCAGGGATTCGCCGACGAGGAAGCATTGCGCCCCCACGGCGGCCATGCGCGCCAAATCCGCCGGGCTGTACAGGCCGCTTTCGGCGACCAGCATGCGGTCGGGCGGGATGTGCGGGGCCAGCGCCTCGGTCGTCGCAAGGTCGATTGTCAATGTCTTGAGGTTGCGGTTGTTCACCCCGATCAGCGGCAGATCGATCGTGAGAGCCCGGTCGAGTTCCGCCCGGTCGTGCACCTCAACCAGCACATCCATGCCGTAATCCCTGGCGCTGGCCGCGAGGTCGGTCACGGCGGCGTCATCCAGCGCCGCCATGATCAGCAGGATGCAGTCCGCGCCCAGCGCCCGCGCCTCGGCCACCTGATAGGGGTCCAGCATGAAATCTTTGCGCAGCACCGGCAGGTCGACGGCGTTGCGCGCGGCGATGAGATAGGCGTCGCTGCCCTGGAAATAAGGCTCATCGGTCAGCACGGACAGGCAGGTTGCGCCGCCGGCCTTGTAGGCGCGCGCCAGCGTCGGCGGGTCGAAGTCGGCGCGGATCAAGCCCTTGGACGGGCTGGCCTTCTTGATCTCGGCGATCAGGCCGTAACCACCGGCGCGCACCGTCCGCCGCAGCGCCGCCACGAAGCCGCGCGGCGCCTCCGCCGCACGGGCCTCGGCATCGACGGCGGCGAAGGGACGCGCGGCCTTGCGCGCCGCGACCAGCGCGCGCTTGTCATCGCAGATGCGGGTGAGCACGTCATTCATGTGCGGGGGCCTGTTCGTTGGAGATCGACACCAGACGGTGCAGCACGGTGCGCGCCGCCCCGGAGTCGATGGCGTGGCCGGCCAGCGCGACGCCGGCCTTCAGACCGTCCGCCTTGCCGCCGATGATCAGCGCCGCTGCGGCGTTCAACAGCACGATGTCACGGTAAGCGCCGGGCGCGCCGTCCAGCAGCGCCCGCATCGCTTCGGCGTTGGTGTGGGCGTCGCCGCCCTTCAGCAGCGCTGCGTCAGCGTATGGCAGGCCGGCATCCTCTGGCGTCACCTCGAACAGAGTGACCGCGCCGTTCTTCAATTGCGCCACCGTCGTGCCGCCGGTGGTGGTGATCTCATCCAGGCCACCGCCGTGCACCACCCAGGCGGTTTCCGAGCCAAGGCGTTTCAGCACATGGGCCAGCGGCTCAACCCATTGCGGTGCGAAAACCCCAAGAAGCTGGCGCTTGGCCCCGGCTGGGTTGGACAGCGGGCCGAGAAGATTGAACACGGTGCGCGTGCCCAGCTCCACCCGTGTCGGGGAGACGTTGCGCATGGCGAGGTGATGGCGCGGGGCCATCAGGAAGCCGATACCGGCGTTCCACAACGCCTTGCGGACCAGGGCGAAGTCGCAATCCAGGTTGACGCCCAGCGCCGCCAGCACGTCGGCGGCGCCGGATTTCGACGACATGGCGCGGTTGCCGTGCTTGGCGACGGGAACGCCGCAGGCAGCCACCACCAGCGCTGCGGCGGTGGAGATGTTGTAGGTCCCCGATTCATCGCCGCCCGTGCCGCAGGTATCGATGGTGCCCGGCGGCGCGTCCATCGGGATGGCCTTGGAGCGCATGGTGCGCGCCGCCCCGGCGATCTCGTCCACCGTCTCGCCGCGCACGCGCAAGGCCATCAGGAAGCCGCCCATCTGCGAAGGCGTCGCGTTGCCCGACATGATGGTGTCAAAGGCCAGCTCGGCCTCCGTTTCGCTCAGCGTGGCCCCGGACGCCACCGTGGCGATGATGGCCTTCATGTCGGAGATATCGCCCTGCGTCTTGCTCATGCGGCGGTCTCCAGACGGCGGGTGGTGGTGAGGAAGTTTTCCAGAATTTTGTGTCCGTGCTCGCTGGCGATGCTTTCGGGGTGGAATTGCACACCGTGGATCGGCAATTCCTTGTGCCGCAGCGCCATGATCAGCCCGTCGGCGGTTTCCCCCACCACCTCCAGGCAGGGGGGGAGGCTGGCGCGTTCGACGATCAGCGAGTGATAGCGCGTGGCGCGAAACGGCGAGGGCAGGCCCGCCAGCACGCCCTTGCCATTATGCAGCATCGAATCAACCTTGCCGTGCATGGGGGTGGGCGCTCTCACCACCGCGCCGCCGAAAGCCTGGCCGATCGCCTGATGGCCCAGGCAGACGCCCAGCAGCGGAATCCGCGCTTCAGCCGCTGCGGCGATCAGCGGCAGGCAAACGCCGGCTTTATCCGGGTCGCAGGGGCCGGGCGACAACACGATGCCGTCGGGTTTCAAGTCCAGCGCCGCGGCGACCGTCAGGGCATCATTGCGCCACACCCGCACATCAGCGCCCAATTCGCCCAGGTAATGGACGAGATTGTAGGTGAAGCTGTCATAATTATCGATCAAGAGCAGCATAGCGCGATCCGTATTCTTCGGGGGTGTTCCGGCCTCGTTCCCGATTCAAGGATAACCCAGTGCTCCGTCCGCCGTGAACCGGAATCTTCTTCAGCCCTTTGAAGAGGCTTGACCTTCTCCGGGCCGCCCCCTCACTAGAGGGATGTGATGGGAATCCGCAGGAAGCGGTTATGAACAAGATAAATAAGAAGACGGTGCTGGTCGCGGTCGGGATCGCCGCGACGTTCGGTATGGGGATGCTGGTGGCGACACTGACCGTGGCGCCGCACCCCCCTGCGCCGGTGGCGCCAACCCCGCCGCCTGCTGCTGCGACTCCGCCTGTTGCTCCGACAGCGGCGCCGGAACAGCTGGCCCAGGTGATTCCCGTCGTAACCTCTGAACCGGAGCCGGGTGTTCCCTTTGAAGAGCCGGACCCGCCCAGAACCGAGCCCCTAGCGCCCGAACCCCCAGCGCCGGTCGCCGTTCTCCCGCCGGCCCTCGTTGCGCCACCCGTTGCGCCACCGCCGGGAGGCGCGCCGGCTTGGGTGAAGAACGCCATACCCGCGCGTTTGCACGGCGACCAGCCGGTTATCGCCATTGTCATCGACGATCTGGGCCTCGATCGCAAACGCTCGGCCCGCACGGTGAAGCTGCCGGCGCCGCTGACGCTGGCATGGCTGCCCTATGCGCAGGATCTGCGGGGGCAGACCCACGCCGCGCATGAGGCCGGACACGAACTGCTGCTGCATATGCCCATGGAACCCAGCGGGCACGCTGACCCCGGCCCCGATGCGCTGCTGGTGCACCTGTCCGGGGGCGAGATCCAGCGCCGCTTTGCGCAAGCGCTGGCGAGCTTTGATGGTTATGTGGGCGTCAACAACCACATGGGCAGCCGCTTTACCGCCGACCGCGCTGTCCTGGCGCCGGTGCTGGCTGAGGCGCGGCGGCGCGGTCTGCTCTGGCTTGACAGCCGGACGACGCCGTCGAATGTGGCGGCGTCCCTGGCGGGGGAGATGAAGATCCCCTACGCCGGGCGCGACATCTTCCTGGATAATGTCGAAACGCTTGCCGCCGTACGGGCTCAACTCGCCAAGACCGAGGAAACGGCCCGCCATCACGGCGCCGCCATCGCCATCGGTCATCCGCATGATGCGACGCTGGAGGCGCTGGCCTCCTGGTTGCCAGAGGTGCAAAAGCGTGGTTTTGTTCTGGTTCCCGTCAGCGCTGTGGTGCGCGCCCGCTGCGCCTGCGGTTGACCTGTTCCGGTAGCAAAGAGGGTTCCATGAGCGAGACGTACAAGGTGGATGGCATGACCTGCGACGGCTGCGCCCGCTCGGTCACCAACGCGATCACCAAGCTGGCCCCGAACGCCAAGGTTACGGTTGACCTGCCCACGGGCGCCGTCAGCGTGGACGGCGCGGCGGCGGAGCTCGTGAAGAGCGCGGTGGAAAACGCCGGCTTTGATTTCATGGGCGCAGCGGCGTAATTCCGGCGGCCCCCCGCTTGCCCTGGCCGCGAGTGATCTGTCAGCTGTGATTTGCGGAGCGCGAAAGCGCGACTGGGCCGTTGAGGCCCCGCGGGCTCGTGCCCGCGGAGGCAAGGGCGCGGATGCGCCCGCCCGCCGAGGGAAAAGAAAAAAGCGAGTGGTCTGTCAGCTGT
>JAVBJZ010000112.1:0-16066 GCA_031546725.1 Azospirillum sp. | reverse complement strand
CTCGCCAATGGCGCGGCAGGCCTGGGTGAACAGTTCGATGGACTGGTTGGCCGGCACATAGCCGGCCTCGAAATGCACCACCGCCACCCGCCGGTAATCGCCGCTCAGAAAGCCAATGAGCATATCGGCCAGGTAATACCGTGTCGCGCGGTCCAGACGGCCCATGATGCCGAAATCCACCGCCGCGATGTTGCCCCCCTCGATGACGAACAAATTGCCGGGATGCAAATCGGCGTGGAAGAAGCCGTCGCGGAACACCTGGTTGAAAAAGGATGCCGACGCCTTGGCCAGGATCTCATCGCGGTTGTAGCCGGCGGCGGCGATGGCGCTCACCTCATCCACCTTGCAGCCCTTGACGCGCTGAAGCGTCAACACATGCCGGGCGGTCCGTTCCCAGTTCACCTTGGGGATGAGGAAACTCGAGTCGTTCTGGAAATTTTGCGCCAATTCAGAGGCTGCCGCGGCCTCCATGCGCAGATCCATTTCCAGGCGCGACGTGTCGGCGAAGGTGTTCACCACCTCGACGGGCTTCAAGCGCTTCAGCTTCGGCCACAAGCGCTCGGCCCACTCCGCCAGCCAATAGAGCAGGGCGATGTCACGTTCAAACGCCCGCTCGATGCCCGGACGCAACACCTTGACCGCGACCGGCTCGCCTTCCAGGGTGACGGCGAAATGCACCTGGGCGATGGAGGCGGCGGCCACCGGAACAGCATCGAACTCCAAGAACAGCGCGGCCATCGGACGGCCCAGCTCCGTCTCGACGATGAGGCGCGCCTCATGGCCGGGAAAGGGGGGCAGCTTGTCCTGAAGCCCGGCCAGATCGACGGCCATCTGTTCGCCCACCACGTCGGAGCGGGTGGAGAGCAATTGCCCCAGCTTGATGAAGGTCGGGCCCAGTTCGGCCAAGGCCGCCGCCAAACGTTGACCCTCGCGACCGGCGACCTGCCGGTTGGCGATGATCCGCCACACGACGGCAAGACCGGGGGCGATGTCGGCGAAGGCCTCGGGCATGGCGTTGTGGCGCGCCAGCGTGCGGGCGATCACCATCATGCGGATCAGGTTGCGGATCAGTCGGAACACTGCTTAGACCCGCCAACCGGAATGGATCGCGGCGATGCCGCCGGACAGATTACGCACGCGCACCGACGCAAACCCCGCCGCCTCGATACGCCGGGCGAGCGAGGCCTGATCGGGAAAACGACGGATGCTCTCCACCAGATACTGATAGGAATCCGCATCCCCCGCCACCAGCCGGCCCAGGGTGGGCAGCAGATGGAACGAGTAGACGTCATAGAGTTCCCGCAGCACCGGCAGCACGACCGTGCTGAATTCCAGGATGAATATTTTGCCGCCCGGCTTCAGCACGCGGTGCGCCTCGGCAAGCGCCTGGTCGATGTGGGTGACGTTTCGCAGGCCAAAGGCGATGGTGTAACTATCCACTGAGCGCGCGGCGACCGGCAGGTTCATCGCGTCGCCCACCACCCAACTCAAGCCAGTCAGCAGGCCACGGTCCGTGGCGCGGTCGCGGCCAACCCGCAGCATGGCTTCGGTGATGTCGCAGACCACCACGCCCCCACCGCCCTTGTTCAGGAAACGGAAGGCGATGTCGCCGGTGCCGCCAGCGACATCCAGCAAGGTCTGGTGCGGCTGCGGATCGACCATGCCGATGAACGCATCCTTCCACAGCCGGTGGATCCCCCCCGACATCAGGTCGTTCATCAGATCGTACTTCCCCGCCACGCTGCCGAACACGGCGCGCACCAGCCCCGCCTTGGCGTCGGGATCGACGGGACGGAAGCCGAACCATTGGCCTTCCTGGCCAGAAGCCGGCTTGTCGGATGAGGTCATCTTGCTCATGCCCGCACCATAGCGCGCCGCTAGAGCTTGCGCCAGCACGGGCGTATCCCGCCATCGATTTGGCGATGAAGGGCTGATGAATGAAGCGGCCTCTTCATTAGGGGGCAGGAATTGGAAGGGGAATGCCGCGCAAAGCCGCATTAGAGCAGATCGCGTTCCATATACGCCGGTTTTTCCCGACCGCAGACTCCTGGCGTGCGTAACCCAGGTGCGTCTGCATTTCACCTTCCAGCGCTCGGTTGATCATGTTCTAGAGCATTTGTGAGGGACAAACCCTCCATCTCCTGCGGTATGGTGTAGCCCTTCGTCAGTTCCTCAAGCTGCTCTTTCAACAATCCTATGTCCCTGTTCCTCGCGGGTCCTGTTCGCATTGGCTCAAATTCGCAAGTACACAGTTCACTTTACAGGCTCTAAGACGCATCTCCACAACACCTTCTTGCAAAAAATGCTAAGTATGTGCCAATCTCTCCCTTATAAGTCTGCTGTGCTTCGCATCAGAAGATATTTGGGGGTGAATATGTCAAAAACTCGATTGGAAAAAATAAAAATCGGAAAATTTCGAGCGTTAGATAATATTGAGATAGAATTTAGCGATTGTATTACCGTAATTTGTGGGAAAAACGGCACATCAAAATCATCTATTCTTGGCATAGCAGCACAGATTTTTAGCTTTGACACAGATTATATTAAAGATGAAAAACTCAATTACCGTCAAATAACTGGAGAATCATTTAAATCTCAATATAGTGATCATTTCAGAATATCTGATAAATTTGATATACCAGGTTCAATGAAGGTCGATATCCATTTAGAAGATGGATATACTGCTGGAATGGCTACAGCAAAACTTGAATTGATGAAACGTAATGATTCACCAAGACCTGTAGTTAGAAATAACAGTACAGCTTCAAAAAATAAAAGCAGAAATTTTACGCACCCCGTAATTTTTTTAAGTCTGAAACGTCTTTATCCTATTGCAAATAGAGATTACGCTGTTAATGATTTTGATTACCTAAAAAAGCATAGGTCTAATTTTATTGGATTAACCAATGAATTGTTGAATAGAGATTCTTCGCAAGCAACAGGAACAAAAGGTACAATTAGCTCCGCGGTAGCGCATGGTAATAATTACGATCAAAATTCCGTTTCTGCCGGAGAAGATAATGCTGGTCAAATCATTCTGGCGATCATGTCTTTCCGAAAGCTTAAGGAAGAATATTCTGATTACAAAGGTGGTTTATTATTGATAGATGAGGCTGACGCAGGATTATTTCCGTCAGCTCAAATAAATTTATTAAATATGCTTGATCGAGAATGTAGGGACTTAAATCTTCAGGTTATCATGACATCTCATTCCCCAACATTAATTGAACATGCTTTTGAAAAAGCTAAACAATTTAAAAGGCGATATAATACAGTATATTTAAGTGATAGCTATGGTTCTGTTCGTGTATTGACGGGTATGTCGTGGTCTGAAATAGATGCAGATATTCATACAAAGCCAACTATAATAAATAATAAATCATTTTGCCCAAAAATAAATGTTTACTTTGAAGATAAAGAAGGCTTTGATCTATTTAAGGCCATTATGAGTCGTCAACCATTAAACAAATACACGAACCCACTTTCCGATATAACGTTGGGCTGCAGCAACTATATACAATTGGCTCAAAAGAAAATTCCAGAATTCTCAGATAGGAGTATCATTTGCCTTGATGCAGATGTTGCTCAGAGCATTCAAGGAAAAAAAATCAAGACAATCCTGTTCTTACCAGGAGATCTCCCCCCAGACCAGTTGATATTCGAGTATCTATATAATCTTCCAGCAGATGATCCTTTCTGGAAAAATGATCTTCAGTTTACTCGACCTGTTTTTACCAACTGCGCCAGTAAGTTGATAGGAAACCTTTCTATCAACGGCGGTGACGTAAAACTCAAAGAGCGCTTAGCAGCCTATCAGAGAGGTCATAGCAACCCAAAGGTGCGCGAGATGTTTAAATGCTTTTATAAGGACAAAAATTTTCAAAAATTGGTGAAATCTGGTAACAAGTCTTATAATCCGTGGAAGTCCTGGGTTGAAGCCCATCAAAAGACCTGTGATAAATTTTTGACAGATTTCTTGGCACTTATGAAGATGGTAATAAAAAATGGGTATCTCATTGATGAGTCAAAATTGTCTTCATTAAATATAAAATTGAAGGAGCATAGACGTGTACTCAAATAAACTCTATAGCCCCTTACGTTACCCTGGTGGTAAGGCACCTTTTTCTCCATTTATTGCGAAAATTATGGAGGCAAACGGGTTATTCGGCGGACATTACTTTGAACCTTACGCTGGTGGTGCTGGGGTGGCTTTGGAGTTGCTATTTCAGGGCCACGTCAGTCATGTTCACATCAATGATATAGATCCTGCGGTGTACGCTTTTTGGGTATCCGTGACTGAGCACGCGGATGAATTGTTGGATCTGCTGGAATCTGTGCCCATTACCATGGAGCAATGGTTTAAATGGCGTTCGGTGCTCCGCGGGGAAAACGGAGCCAACGTAGTGGAAAAAGGGTTTGCAACACTCTTCCTAAATCGGACGAATCGTTCTGGAATTTTAAAGGCGGGTGTTATTGGGGGAAAAGAGCAAATTGGTACGTACAAGCTCGATGCGCGGTTTAAAAAAGATGTAATCGCTGCCAGAATAAAAAAAATCTCTGAATGTGCATCTCGCATCTCTGTGTATTGTGAAGATTCACTTGATTTATTGGGGAAGTGCGCGAGCTTTCTTCCAAAGAAAGCACTAATCTATCTTGATCCTCCCTATTATGTCAAAGGGAAAGGTTTGTATCGTAATTACTACGAGCATGACGATCATAATGAAATTGCCACTCTGCTCCAGAGCGACCATTTTCAATGGCCTTGGGTTGTATCTTATGATAACGCTGAGGAAATTTCTCTTATGTACAAATTAAGCAAGTCACTCAGATATGGACTGAATTATACTGTGCAACGCCGTTATGTTGGAACAGAAATAATGTTTTTCAATAGGAAAATAAATATTCCCAATGATTTTGCATTATGGCTAAAATCTGCTGTATAGTAATTAATATAGCTAAAGCAGTAACCGGGTATGATTTATATCGCCTCACGTCTGACCTGACTCTTGGTCAGTGGTTTTTAATTCTCCATCTGTTAGATGCTGATTTACTTGATCTCCATGAGAGGTGAGATCAAGTATGTCAGTAAGATCTGAAGATCTTGAAAGAGATGACAGCATCCGAGCTCCGGTTATGGGTGCGGCGTTGCGGCAACGATCGGGCGGCAGCATGGGTCTACTCCAACGCCCTAGATGGGCTGAAGGGTGCGGAGGCAGCGCGCTTGGCGGGTACCATCCAAACCTATTCAACTTTAGACGGCCTTATTTCCTTGGGTTTTAGCTATCAGGAAAGTCAAAAACTTCCTGCATTTCCAGTAATTTGATGCGATACCGCCTAAAAACAACCGGTCTTTGGAGATACCTCTCTGAAATCTCAGAAATTGCTGAATATTCAATAGAGTAATATTAATTTTTTAACAGCAATTATGTAGATAATTACTTAAATTAATTGTGTAATTAATCAAATTAAATTTATAAACAGCCTTAAATTTATTAAAAAATCAATTTTATAAGATAACAAGAAATAATATTTCTAAATAAATTTAACTAATAAATGGAAATTATATACGAGTAGCTCTTGCTCACTTTATTTTTTAAAACGCCAAGTCGGTAAAAAATCAGAGGATACTGCAACTGATTTCATTTTTCAGTAAAATCCCATATTTCCACCATTCTACCGTATGATCTTGAGGCGCGCCAAGGGCTGGAAGTGGTCTTGCACGGGCCTACCCCTTCTTCCATATCTACGGCAGCATTCCTCCTGAATCGCACAGAGCGCGTGGATCAGGCCGAGCGCGCCGCCTGGCGGGCGGTCGGCCACAGAGCGGAGAGTGGACATGGATTTCGATACCTACACCGAACGCAGCCGTGGCTTCGTTCAAGCGGCGCAGACCCTTGCGCAACGGCAGGGCCACCAGCGCCTGACGCCCGAGCATCTCCTCAAGGTCTTGCTCGACGACAAGGAAGGCTTGGCCGCCAATTTGATCCGCCAGGCCGGCGGCGACCCCGTGCAGGCCCTGGCGGGCGTCGATGCGGCGCTGGGCAAGCTGCCGAAGATCGAAGGCTCGGGCGCTGGCCAATTGTACCTGTCACCGGAACTGTCGCGTGTCTTCGAGCAGGCCGAGGCAATTTCCAAGAAGGCCGGGGACAGTTACGTCACCGCTGAGCGTGTTCTGCTGGCCCTGACCATGGCCGAAGGCTCTCCATCAGCCCACATCCTCAAACAAGCGGGCGTCACCCCGCAATCCCTCAACGCCGCGATCAATACCCTGCGCAAGGGCCGGACCGCCGACACGGCGGGCGCCGAACAGGGGTATGACGCGCTGAAAAAATACGCCCGCGACCTGACCGAGGCGGCGCGTGAGGGCAAACTTGACCCGGTCATCGGTCGCGACGAGGAGATCCGGCGCACGATCCAGGTTCTGGCGCGGCGCACCAAGAACAACCCCGTGCTGATCGGCGAACCCGGCGTCGGCAAGACGGCCATCGTCGAAGGGCTGGCGCAGCGCATCGTCAAAGGCGATGTGCCGGAGGGGTTGAAGAACCGCAAGCTTTTGTCGCTCGATCTCAGCGCCATGGTGGCGGGCGCCAAGTTCCGTGGTGAGTTCGAGGAACGCTTGAAGGCCGTCCTTCAGGAAATCCAGGCCGCCGCCGGGGAAATCATCGTCTTCATCGATGAGCTGCACACGCTGGTCGGCGCGGGCAAGGCGGAAGGCGCTATGGACGCCTCCAACATGCTCAAGCCGGCGCTGGCCCGTGGTGAGTTGCACTGTGTCGGCGCCACCACCCTGGATGAATACCGCAAGCACATCGAAAAGGACGCGGCGCTGGCCCGGCGCTTTCAGCCGGTGTTCGCGGCGGAGCCGACGGTGGAGGACACCATCTCCATCCTGCGCGGCCTGAAGGAGCGCTATGAGGTGCACCACGGCGTGCGCATCACCGACAACGCTCTGGTGGCGGCGGCCACGCTGTCGAACCGCTACATCACCGACCGCTTCTTGCCGGACAAGGCCATCGATCTGGTTGACGAGGCGGCGAGCCGCCTGCGCATGGCGGTGGATTCCAAGCCCGAGAAGATTGACGAACTCGACCGCCGCATCATCCAGCTCAAGATCGAACGGGAAGCGCTGAAGCGTGAATCCGATACAGCGTCCAAGGATCGTCTCAGCGGTCTTGAGGAGGAACTGGCCGATCTGGAGCAGCGCTCGATGGAGATGACCGCCCGCTGGCAGGCCGAAAAGGACAAGCTGAGCAGCGCGCAGAAGATCAAGGAAGACCTGGAAACCGCCCGCACCGAGTTGGACAACACCCAGCGCGCCGGCAATTGGGCCCGTGCGGGCGAGTTGACCTATGGGGTCATTCCCGGCCTGGAAAAGGCGCTGAAGGAATCCGAGCGGGCGTCGCTGAGCCGCATGCTGAATGAAGAAGTACGCGACACCGACATCGCCGCCGTGGTCAGCCGCTGGACCGGAGTGCCGATGGATAAAATGCTGACCGCCGAGCGCGAGAAGCTTTTGGCGATGGAGGACCGGCTGCAAACCCGCGTGATCGGCCAGGACGAGGCCATCGTCGCGGTGTCCAACGCCATTCGCCGGGCGCGCGCTGGTTTGCAGGACCCAAATCGGCCCATCGGCTCGTTCCTGTTTCTTGGCCCCACGGGGGTTGGCAAGACCGAACTGACCAAGGCGCTGGCCGAATTCCTGTTCGACACGGAGACCGCCATGATCCGGCTGGACATGTCGGAATACATGGAAAAGCACTCCGTCGCCCGCATGATCGGCGCACCTCCCGGCTATGTCGGCTATGAGCAGGGCGGCGCCCTGACCGAGGCGGTGCGGCGCCGGCCCTATCAGGTCATCTTGTTCGACGAGGTGGAAAAAGCCCACCCGGACGTCTTCAACGTGCTGCTTCAGGTGCTGGACGATGGCCGCCTGACCGATGGGCAGGGGCGCACGGTGGATTTCCGCAACACGCTGATCATCATGACCTCGAACCTCGGTTCGGACGTCATCGCCGCCATGCCCGAGGGGCTGGACATCGACGCTGTGCGCGGTGAGGTGATGGAGGTGGTGCGCGCCAATTTCCGGCCGGAATTCCTCAACCGCTTGGATGAGATCTTGCTGTTTCACCGCCTGAGCCGCGCGCATATCGGCGGTATCGTGCAAATCCAGCTCAACCGGCTGAAGAAGATGCTGGCCGACCGCGACATCACCCTGGAGCTCGATCCGGCGGCCACGGATTGGCTGGCCGAGGCCGGCTATGATCCGGTCTACGGGGCGCGTCCCTTGAAGCGGGTGATTCAGCGGGAATTGCAAAACCCGCTCGCCACCTTGATCCTCAACGGGACGATCGCCGATGGCGCCACGGTGACGGTTTCCGCCGAAGCGGGATCGCTGACCATCAACGGCCAGGATAACCGTCTCTCTACCGCACCACCCGCCAGGAACCATCCGGCTGCTGGCACGCCGTCCCATAAATCCGCTCCCGCCGACCGTTGATGAGACCGAAGCTCTGGAACTGCTGACAAGAGGCGCCGGACGAGCCGACATAGGGCGGTGAGGCCGGCGTCGCGTAGAGAGTGGGCGCCGGAGCGTACACGACCGGCGGCGGCGCGTAATAAGGTGGGGGCGGCGCGTAATAGGCTGGCGGGCCGTAGAAGAACAAGGGGAAGCCGAAGCTCAACCCGAATCCGACATGCCCGCCGCCACCCGCCAAGGCCGGGATGGCGTTCAGCATCATCGCACCGGCGAACACAAACAACCGCAACAGATACCGTGCCATAGCGCCCCTGCCTGTGGGCAACGCCGGAAAAGCCAAAACAGGAATATAGGGCGTTTAGGAGGTCAAGCCACGTGGTTCATGGTTTAGTCGCCCAGGGCGGTGCCGACGGCGGCTCCCCCCAGACCACCGATGATCGCTCCGCGCTTGCCATCCAGCGCATAGCCGCCCGCCGCTCCACCGGCGCCGCCAATCACAGTGCCCGTGTTGCAAGCCGCAAGCGTCAGGGTGGCCGCGAGAACAGCGGCAAGCAGATTTATGCGTTTCATAGCGTCACTCTTCCTTGATGTGAGGCCCTTCCCCCTTAAACACTTGAACCGGCAAAATGCTTCCCTTCCGGTCGCACCAAAAGAAGAGAAGCTGCGGTCGCCATGCGCGACCGTGGCGCGATCAACCCCCACGCACCCCATCTACGGGTAAAGACGCCATGAATGCCCACATGATCCATGGGAAGGACCGCGGTGAAACCACCAAAGGAACGGCCTGCCGCCAACCCAATGGGCCGAAGGCAACTAGCAGCTTGATTCCATTAAACAAAGTGCAATCCATATCCCACTCTCTTGGGTGCGCGCATGTGTCCCATTACAATTTGTTGTAAATGCAAAATTTTATGCCACACTCTAATTTAAGGCTTAAAATGGGACCGATGGCAGCAATCAGAGCCGCGAGCAATTTGTGAGGAAAAAATGTTTAAGAATCTTAGCATTAAGGCAAAACTCAGCCTGATTCTGGTGGTTACCCTCGTTGGGTTGGCGGTGATCGTCGCCATTTCACTGCTTAGCCTGCGAAGCCAAATGTTTTCTGACCGCCGTGAAAAAGTAAAGGACATGGTCAGTGTTTCTTACAGTCTTGTCGCGTATTACGAGGCTGAAGCCAAATCCGGTCGCATGACCACCGAAGAAGCGCAGAAGACAGCCTTGGCCGCCTTGACATCTCTGCGCTATGGTGAGGATTATTTCTTTGTCCTCGACGGCAAGGGCCTGGTTATTGCTCACCCGAATCCAAAAGTGCTTGGCCAGGATCTGACCGGCACACCCGACCCCAATGGCGTTTATTACGTGCGTAATATGATCTCTGCGGCGCGCGGCAAGCCGCAGGGTGATTATGTCGCCTATTCCTTCATCCGCCCGGGCGCAGACCAGACGCCAAAGCCGAAGGCCAGCTTCACCCGCCGTTTTGCCGAATGGGACTGGACTCTCGTAACCGGCATCTACATTGACGATATGGATGCCGCCTTCGCGAGGGCGGCCCAGGAATTGGGCCTGACGAGCCTTGTCGTCATGCTGTTCGGCGCCGCCTCCGTGCTGCTGATCGGGCGCGCCATGGTCAAACCGATTCCCGGCATGCAAGCGGTCATCGCCGCCGCCAGCAACGGCGACCTGACGCGCAAGGCCGAAGCCGACGGACGTGACGAGATCGCGGGTATGGCGCGTGACTTCAATGGATTGATCCACACCCTGCACAGCAGCATCAGCCGTGTCGGTGAGGCGAGCGCCTCGGTCTCCGCCGCCTCGGTCGAATTGAACGCCTCGGCTGACGGCATGAGTCGCAACGCCGAAAGCATGAATGAGCGAGTCGAGAACATCTCCGGTGCGGTGCAAGGCGTGGCGCACGCGGTCCACGACTTGTCCTCGGTGGCTGAGCAATTGGCCAGCAACGCCCAGGGCGTCGCCGCCGCCGCCGAGCAGATGACCGCCTCGATCAGCGAGGTCGCCCGCCACGCCAATGACAGCTCCGACGTGGCGCGCCGCGCCTCTTCCGCCGCCGAGCAGGCCGGCAAGGCGCTGAGCGCCGCCGACGGCACCATCCACGAAGCGGTTGGCACGATTCGCGGCTTGGCGCAGTCGAGCAACGAGATCGGCGAGGTGGTCAAGCTCATCCGGGACATCGCCAGCCAAACCAATCTGCTGGCGCTGAACGCCACCATCGAGGCGGCGCGCGCCGGTGAATCCGGCAAGGGCTTCGCCGTGGTCGCCAACGAAGTGAAGAATTTGGCCACCCAATCGGCCAAGGCGACCGAGGAGATCGCGCAAAAGATCACCGCCACCCAGGAACAGACCGAGCGCAGCGTCGCTTCGATCGACCAGGTGGCGCAGATGATGGTGCAGGTAAGCGGGGCTATCGCGTCGATCAATGAGGTCATCGGGCAGATCGACCAGATTTCCTCGTCGATCGCCCACGAAGTGCAGGAGCAAAGCGTCACCACCGCTGAGATTGGCCGCAACGTCTCGGAAGTCGCCGAGGCCGCCAAACATGTCGCCAAGGATATGACCGAGACGACCGCTCAGGCCACAGTGCTGAGAGATGCGGTGCATGTCCTGGCCCGCATCGCTTCCGATACCGCCGGCGGGGCGACCGAGACGTCGGCTGCGGCCAACCAACTCGGCTCCCTGGCCATCGATCTCGACCGGCTGGTGACCCATTTCAAACTACGAGCGTAAGGCCGCCCCTGGGAAACGCACGCGGGGGACCGTCTCCCACCAGCCATCGACAGGCGCTGGTGGGTGAGTGCGTCCATCCGCGGCTCTTCAACACCGCCACGCGGCTGAAAGCGCGCCCAACCCGCCATAGCCCCCTGCTTGCATACCAGCAAGGAACGCGCTTAAGCCGGCGTCGGGGAGAGGCGCAGCCCATTGCGCAGCCACTGCGCCGTAGCCCCCGTCACGCCCCCCGAAAAACCACCATCATCCACAGGCGCCCAGTGTGTGGGCGCCTTTCGGTCGCTCCACCGCTCATACGGCTTGTCATCACATTAACGAGAATTAATCTCTCAGCCTTTCCAAGCAGCTCCACCACCAGCACCATCAATCATGATGCCCGTGTTGCAGACTGAAAGCGGTATGATGGCCTCAAAAACAACCATAAGAAAATTTATACATTTTATATGCTACTCTTCCTTGATGGAGCGGTGCTTTTCCGTAATCACATGAAGCGGAAAAATGCTTCCCTTCCAATTATATCATAGAGAGCAATAGAGAGGCGATGAACGCCACACGCAACCACCTCTCGCACAGGACAATACGCCGTGTTATGCATTGCCGACGAAATGTTCATATCTTCGCCTGCAAGCAGATGATGACAATGCCAAGCAATCGTTAACCATCGAAAGCATGGCATCGAAGAGATGAGGAAAGGCGCTATGATGATCCGCAAAACATTGACCTGCACCGCCCTGGCGCTATCGCTCGCCGCCTGTCAGACACCAGGTGGCGGCATGGAAAATATGAACACGTCGGAAACCGTCGGAACCATCGGCGGCGCCGTCGCCGGCGCCCTTCTCGGTTCACGCTTCGGCGGTGGCGCCGGGAAGGTGGCGACCATCGGCGTCGGCACGGTGCTGGGCGCCTTGGCCGGTCGTGAGGTGTCGCGCGCCATCACCGGCAACGACAGCCGCCGCGCATCGGATGCGGAAGAACGCGCCATCGCCAACAACACACCGATCACCTGGAACAACCCGGAGACCGGCGTCCGTGGCTCCGTCCAACCGCAGCGCACCTACCAGAATTCCTACGGGCAAACGTGCCGTGAATACACCCATACGATCTATGTGGATGGCCACGCTGAAACCGCCAAAGGAACAGCCTGCCGCCAACCCGATGGGTCTTGGCAATTGGCAGGCTGACTCTATCGGACAACGTGTAAATCACGTGCGCCTTTTTGGTTACGCCGGCAATCTTACTATAATTTATTGTAAATAAAATATTTTGCATTATGATACGATCTAACGTAAAAAAACAACTAGCTATCAATAGTCAATGCCAATAATAGTTTGTGAGAAACAATGTTTAAGAATTTTAGCATCAAGGCAAAACTCAGCCTGATTCTGGTGGTCACTCTGCTCGGATTGGCGGTGATCATCTCCGTTTCCCTGTTTATTATGCGTGAGCAGATATATTCTGACCGCCAAAACAAAGTGAAGGATATGGTCGGCGTCGCTTACAGTCTCGTCAGCTATTACGAGGCTGAGACCAAGGCTGGGCGTATGACGACCGAGGCGGCGCAGGCGACAGTCCTGTCCGCGATCTCCTCCCTGCGTTACGGCGATAATGATTATTTCTCCGTCTTCGATAACAAAGGCATCACCATCGCCCATGCGAACCCGAAAGTGATCGGTCAAGATCTGACCGGCACGCCGGATCCCAATGGGGTTTATTTCTTGCGCAACATGCTGACCACCGCGCGCGACAATCCTCAGGGCGGTTATGTCACCTATTCCTTTTCCCGCTCCGGCGCCGACCAGACGCCAAAGCCGAAGATCAGCTTCGTCCGCCGGTTTCCCCAATGGGACTGGACTCTCGTAACCGGCATCTACATCGACGATGTGGATATCGCCTTCGCCGCAGCGGCGAAGGAACTGGGCTTGATCGGCGCTGTCATCCTGCTGCTTGGCGTGACGGCTGTGGTGGTGATCGGACAGGCCGTGGTGAAGCCGATTCCCGGCATCCAGGCGGTGATCGCCGCTGCCCGTGACGGCGACCTGACGCGCAAGGCCGAAGCCGATGGGCGTGACGAGATCGCGAACATGGCGCGCGACTTCAACGGACTGATCCATACCTTGCACGACAGCATTTCCCATGTCGGTGAGGCGAGCGCCTCGGTCGCCGCCGCCTCGGTCGAGTTGAACGCCTCGGCCGGCGACATGAGCCGCAACGCCGAAAATATGAATGAGCGGGCCGAAAACATCACCCACGCGGTGCATGAGATGACGCGCTCAGTCGGTGGCCTGTCGACGGTGGCTGAGCAACTGGCCAGCAACGCCCAGGGCGTCGCCGCCGCCGCCGAGCAGATGAACGCCTCGATCGGCGAGGTCGCCCGCCACGCCAATGACAGCTCCGACGTGGCGCGCCGCGCCTCTTCCGCCGCCGAGCAGGCCGGCAAGGCGCTGAGCGCCGCCGACGGCACCATCCACGAGGCGGTCAGCACGATCCGCGGACTGGCGCAGGCAAGCAACGAGATCGGCGAGGTGGTCAAGCTCATTCAAGACATCGCCAGCCAGACCAATCTGCTGGCGCTGAACGCCACCATCGAGGCGGCGCGCGCCGGCGAAGCCGGCAAGGGCTTCGCCGTGGTCGCCAACGAAGTGAAGAATTTGGCCACCCAATCGGCCAAGGCGACCGAAGAGATCGCGCAAAAGATCACCGCCACCCAGGAACAGACCGAGCGCAGCGTCGCCTCGATCGACCAGGTGGCGCAGATGATGGTGCGGGTGAGCGAGTCCATCACCTCGATCAACCACGTCATCGAACAGATCGACCAGATTTCCGCGTCGATCGCTCATGAAGTGCAGGAGCAGAGCAGCAGCACCGCTGAGATTGGCCGCAACGTCTCGCAAGTCGCCTCCGCCGCCTCCGAAGTGGCCAAGGATACGGCAGAGACGACCACGCAGGCCAAGGTGATCAAGGAAGCGGTGGAGGTCCTGGCCCGCATCGCCGCCGATACCGCCGGTGGGGCGACCGAGACCTCGTCTTCGGCCAACCAGCTCGGTCTTCTGGCCACCGATCTGGACCGGCTGGTGACTCGCTTCAAGTTGCGGGCGTAGTATTGGAACGCACGCGGTGGACAGCCTCCCGCCAGCCATCGTACAGGCGCTGGCGGGTGGGTATGTCCATCCGCGGTTCAAAACGCCGCTCGCACCGCCACGCGGCTGAAAGCGCATCCAGCCCGTCATAGACCCCCGCTTGCACACCGGCGAGAAAGGCGGCGCCAAGCGCCGTCGTCTCGGTCACCACCGGGCGTTCGACAGGCAGGCCGAGGATATCGGCAAGGAACTGACAGACCCAATTGTTGGCGACCATGCCGCCATCCACCCGCAGCGCCTCCGGTGCGCGGCCGCCATCCGCCGCCATGGCTTCCATCAGGTCGCGCGTCTGGTAGCCGACGGACTCCAGCGCGGCGCGTACGATATGGCCAACGCCGCTGTCGCGCGTCAGACCAAGCAGCGCGCCACGGGCGTCCGGGTCCCAGTGCGGGGCCCCCAACCCCGTGAAGGCCGGCACCATGTAAACGCCGCCATTATCAGCCGTCTCCCCGGCAAGGAACGCGCTTGAGCCGGCGTCGGGAATGATGCGCAGCCCGTCGCGCAGCCACTGCACCGCAGCCCCCGCTGCGAAGATCGATCCCTCGATGGCGTAGGTCGGCTTGCCGCCGAAACGGTAGGCGACGGTGGTCAGCATGCGGTGCTTCGACGCCGCAAACGTCTCACCGATGTTCATCAACGCGAAACAGCCGGTGCCGTAGGTGGATTTGATCATGCCCGGTCGGAAGCACGCCTGACCGATAATGGCCGCCTGCTGGTCGCCGGCCATACCCGTGATGGGGATGGATGCCCCGAGAATCGCCGCGTCCACCGCACCGAAAGCGGCGGCGTTGTCCCGCACCTCCGGCAACAGCGAGCGGGGTATGGTGAAAAGGCGCAGCAACTCCTCGTCCCAGTCCTGCCGGCGGATGTCGAACAGCAGCGTGCGCGCTGCGTTGGTGGCGTCGGTGGCGTGCACCCGCCCGCCGGTCAGACGGTTCAGCAGGAAACAATCCACCGTGCCAAAGGCCAGTTCACCGCGTTCCGCCCGATCCCGCACGCCGGGAATGGCGTCGAGCAGCCACTGGAGCTTGCTGGCTGAAAAATAGGGATCGATCAGCAGGCCGGTGCGCTCGGTGACCAGTGTTTCGGCGCCATCGGCGATCCGGCGGCGGCAGAGTTCGGCGGTGCGGCGGTCCTGCCAGACAATGGCGTTGTGCACCGCCTCGCCGGTCCGGCGATCCCACAGCACGGTGGTCTCGCGCTGGTTGGTGACGCCAATGGCGGCGATGGACGCCGCCGGTATCCGCGCCTTTTCCACGACGCCGCGCAGGACGGCGACGGTGTCGCGCCAGATGTCTTCCGGGTCGTGCTCAACCTGCCCATCGGCTGGATAGAATTGCCGCAGCTCACGCTGCGCCGTCGCGAGCGGCGCTCCGTTGCCGTCGAACAGGATCGCCCGCGTCGACGTCGTGCCTTGATCGATGGCCAGCACAGAGGACGGCGGCGGCATGAAACACCTCTTTCCTGGAAATCACAGCCTCTTCACCGTTTTTATGTCGCCCCCGTTGAGCAGGATCGCACCCGTTGGCGTCGCCTCGATCTTGTAGGTGCGCAGCTCCGCGCCGTCGGCGTCCTTGCTCTGTTGGCCGAGGAGTTGAAGCCCAAGGAGTCTCGCCACCATCTCCTGCATTTTTGAATTCAGGGCGGGGTCCGACTTCTGCTTCTTCAGTGTGGCGATTCCATCCCGACCGCGCTGTATGACACCATCCAA
>JAVBJZ010000086.1:0-10945 GCA_031546725.1 Azospirillum sp. | reverse complement strand
TCGCCCCTCCAGCGCTCACTAAAAAAGCCCCTTTCCGCTGGAAAGGGGCTTTTTTAGTGACGATTCCCTGTGCTGTTACGCAGCGGGGGAATCTTCGATCATCCGGTAGCAACTGGAATCGGTCAAGACGTGGCAGCTTAGAGTCTTCATGCCGCCTTCATCCTCTGTATTGGCAAGGCGGGCATGCGGAATACCGAGGAGATTCAGCACAGTCTTAACCCGCCAGGAGCGTCCAGTTCCGCCGTCGATGGCTTGGTAGACTTGACCGATTCTAACGTCTTGATGCTTTCTGCGCATGTATGCCTCTTTTTTCTAAAGCGGTTGCGGTATGTGGCCGTGGCCAAACATCGTCCTACCGGCCTCCGCACCCGCATAAACCCTTATCTCAAAATCGAACAAAACCCGTACTCTTCCAAGTGCGGGGAACAGGGAACGCTGGAGGCGGTCGGATTTGCAACAAGAAATTTCCCATCCCTCTCAACAGCCTGATTTCGGAAGCGCCTGCAGCGATTCCAAGATCGCCTTGATGGTGAAATCGCCGTAGTCGATTTGCATCGATTCCGCCACCCCGTTCTGCAGAAGCTTGAGACTCATTTCATACTCCGGCTGGGCGGAGTCGCTGTTCAGCGGGAAGAAGGCCATGCGCACCGCCCAGCTCTTCTTATCCTTCAGCATGCCGCCGCCGGCTTCGGCCACGGAGGAGGACGCCTGGCTGATGAAGGTGTTCACCTCGGTGGAGCCTTCCGCATCGGCGCCATCGAAGACCACGGCGTTGAAGAATTTCTCACCCGCCAGCGCATGCTGAAGGATACCCAGCGTGTGCGAGGTGGGAAACAGGCTGCCAACCGGCAGCTCCATATCCTGCGGCTCGGGCTTGTTGAAATGGGCGCTGCCGACGGCGTCAGCCTTGTCGATCCGCGCTTCGCCGCGAATGTCTTCGTCGGTTTCGCCATTCACCAGCTTGCGCACGTTGAAGCGGTAACGCTGACCGTTCTTCGCCTCCCACGTGGTGTAGTTGGTGCTCATATCCATCTCGTCGCCTTCAGAATAGGCGAAGCGAAGCTGGAAGCGCTGTTCGGTCGTCCAGCCGTCGCAGGCGTCCGCCCATTCGAACATCATCCGCCCCCGCACGTCGCTGACTTTCGAGCTGTTGCGTACCGAGGCAAGCGACATCTTGTAGATCGCCCGATGCGGCTGGATATCGGTGATCACGCCGGCGTCGAGGGCCTGAGCTTCCCCGGTGACCAGCAGCAAAAACAAGCCAAGCGCCACAGAGGCGCCATGGCGGGTAGCGGATCGACGGTTCGGCAAGGGGACATCCACGATCATTGGGACCGATCATTCTTCTTGATAGTATGGGTGTTGTGGCGCGGATCGGAAAGGCCGCCAAGCTCTTTTCAACAAAGGGAGAGGGGAAGACATGCGTTCGTCGTACGCTGTGTCAAAGCCGTCGCTGTTTCTAACCCGTAAGTTGCCAAGCGATGTAGAATTGCGCGCCATGCGTGATTACCAGGCGATCCTCAACGCCGATGATACGCCGTGGGCCGGCGCGCATCTGGCGCAACGCGCCGTAGGCGCTGACGGGGTGCTGTGCAGCGCTGTCGATCGTTTGGACGCCCCCACCATCGCCGCGCTGCCCGACAGCGTGCGCATCCTCGCCACCTTCTCCGTGGGTGTCGACCACATCGACCTTGCGGCGGCGCGTGAGCGTGGCGTCATTGTCACCAACACACCGGATGTCCTGACCGACGCCACCGCCGACATCGCCATCCTGCTCATGCTGGGCGCCGCCCGACGCGCTTCGGAAGGGGAACGGATGATTCGCACGGGCGCCTGGACCGGCTGGGCGCCGACGCAACTTCTGGGCGCGCATCTCGGGGGCAAGCGTCTCGCCATCTTTGGCATGGGGCGGATCGGACAGGCGGTGGCGCAACGCGCCCGCGCCTTCGGCATGAGCATCCATTATTCAAACCGCCACCGGCTCGCCCCGGATAAGGAACACGGCGCCATCTTCCACGCCGATCCTGAATCCATGCTGGAGCACGCCGATCTGCTCTCCCTCCACATTCCAGCGACGCCGGAAACCAGACACTGGTTGAACGCCACCCGCATCGCCCGGCTTCCCGCCGGGGCCATCATCATCAATACGGCGCGTGGCGCGGTGATAGAGGACGCGGCCCTGATCGACGCGCTTCGCCAAGGGCGTCTTGCCGCCGCCGGGCTGGATGTGTTCGAGAATGAACCCACCTTGAACCCAGCCTATCGGGATCTGCCGAACACTTTTCTGTTGCCGCACCTCGGCAGCGCCACGGTGGAGACACGCAACGCCATGGGATTCCGCGCGCTTGACAATCTCGACGCGTTCTTCGCGGGACGGCAGCCGCCAGACCGGGTCGCCTGAATGCACCTACGCATTGTTCCGATCACCGTAAGGACAATTTAACCTCCGCCCTGTATGGGAAAGTGATTCTGTTGAGAAAGCTGGCGACACAATGTCCGCACGAATCCTCATTGTCGACGATGTCCTTGCCAACGTAAAAGTATTGGCGGCAAAACTGTCCCGCGAATACTTCGAGGTCATCACCGCAAGCAATGGCCTCGAAGCGCTGGAATTGGTGCGCCGGGAAATGCCTGACATCGTGCTTCTCGATGTCATGATGCCGGGAATGAACGGCTTTGAGGTCTGCGAGAAGATCCGTTCCGATCCCGCCACCATGCACATCCCCGTGGTGATGATCACCGCGCTGTCCGACACCGCCCATCGGGTGCATGGGCTGGAGGTGGGGGCTGACGATTTCCTCACCAAGCCCGTAAACGACACCGCCCTGTTCGCCCGAGTGCGCTCGCTGGTGCGGCTTAAGATGATGATCGACGAGTGGCGGCTGCGCGAGAGCACATCCGTGCATTTGGGCGTAACCGAATCGACCGGCGATACGCTGCGGGCCGAGCCTCACGAGAACGCGCGGGCCCTGGTTCTTGAGGATTCGCCCCCCGATCTGGACATCATCACCGAAACACTCAGCCGCGACAGCAACCATGTGGTCGCCGTCCGGACCGGCGCCGAGGCCCTGTCACGCGCGCTTGGCGACGAATTCGATCTGCTGGTGGTCAGCCTGACCTTGCTGAACGAGGACGGGTTGCGCCTCGTCTCCCAGATCCGCTCACACGAGCGCACGCGGCAAACGCCGATTCTGCTGGTGGTCGACGGTGACGACCTGCACCACATCGTCAAAGGCCTGGAACTGGGCGCCAATGACTACGCCATCAAGCCGCTTGACCACAACGAACTGCTGGCGCGCATGCGCACGCAAATCCGCCGCAAGCGTTACCAGGAGCGGCTGCGAGCGAATTACACGCGAAGCTTGTCAATGGCGCTGGTTGACAGCCTGACGGGTGTGTTCAACCGCCGTTACATTAATGCTCACCTGCCCCGCCTGCTCGACCACGCCGTCAGTGACCATAAGTCGGTATCGGTGCTGATGATCGACATCGATCATTTCAAGATGGTCAATGACACCTATGGCCATGATGTCGGCGATGAGGTGCTGCGGGAGGTGGCGCTACGAGCCGGCGGCAACCTGCGGTCGGTCGATCTGCTGGCGCGGCTGGGTGGCGAAGAGTTCATCGTCATCGTGCCGGACGCCACTCTTGAGAATGCCCAGGCCGTGGCCGAACGCCTGCGCCAACGCATCGGCGGCGCGCCCTTCAAGATTTCGGCGCCGATCGGGGAAATCCCCGTGACGGTGTCGATTGGGGTCGCCGCCTGCAACCGGTGTGGTGATCTTGCTGAAAGCCTGATCAAACGCTCGGATTTGGCTCTCTATCAAGCAAAGCGCCAGGGACGCAACCGCGTCACTCTGGCCCCTCAAGACGAACTCGTCGTGCTGGATTAGGGCAAAAAGCCCCACTTAAGCCAAGACCAAGCAAACAGCAAAGGCCGCCCGCCGGGCGGCCTTTGCTGTTTGGCGGCATGCAACCGTGGAAGATTACTTGATCTTGGCTTCCTTGAACTGGACATGCTTGCGCACCACCGGATCATACTTGCTGAACGCCAGCTTTTCGGTGGTCTTCTTGGGATTCTTCTTCTTGACGTAGAAGAAGCCCGTATCGGCCGTGCTCACCAGCTTGATGAGGACCGTGTTCTGCTTAGCCATGATCGAAAATCCCGACAAAAATCCCGTGACCCACCAGCCCGGCGGGGTGGCGCCCAGCGGCGTGGCAATTGTTCGCGCGAAGATACGCACATCCGTTGCAATGTCAAGCGGCGCACTCTTGCTTTAGCGTTCCGCCACCGCCGACAAGGTGGCCAGCGCTATGGCGCGCTGATAAATCTTCGGATCGGCCAGCAGGCGGCGCGCAACGTCCACATCCAATTCCGCCCCATGCTCTTTCCAAGGACAGGTCTCACGCAAGCGGACGAGCGCGGCTTCGTCATGCGGCGCCTGGGTGCGCCAACTGGCGAGCTGCGCCGCGTGCGACAGAGCCCTGGCGTCGCGTAATTCCCCCACCAGCGCGTCAGCGGCGGAGCCCTCGACGCTCGTGCACACCGTGGGCTGGACGCCCTGGCGGTGCAGCGAATAGCCGACGGGGGTGTAGATTCGGCTCCAGGTCAGGAACAGCTCACCGTCATTGGGCAGCCGCGTGACCGTCTGGACGCTGCCTTTCCCATAAGTCTCCGAACCGATGACCACCGCCCGACCGCTGTCCTGCAACGCCGCCGCCACGACTTCGGCGGAGGAGGCCGTGCGGTTATCCACCAGCACCACCAGCGGCAAGCCCTCGGCGACGTCATCCGGCGCGGCTTCGAAGCGCTGCTTGCTGTTGGGATGCCGTCCTTCGGTGGAGATGATCCGACCGTTGCGGATAAACAAATCGGCCACCGCCACCGCCTGATCGAGCAACCCACCGGGATTGCCGCGCAAGTCGAGCACGAGACCATGCGCGTTGGCCCCCAGGGCGGCGCGCGCCGCCAGCACCGCCTCGCGCAGATTGCCGACAGTGCCGGCGTTGAAGCGCTCCACCTTGATCAAGGCCGTGTGCGCCGCAACCGTGGTCACCACCGTATTCACGATGACCCGTTCGCGGCGGAGCGGCAGGCGCCGTGGCTTCTGCCCATCACGCCCGATGCTGACCAGCACCAGCGTCCCGACCGGACCGCGCAGGCGTCCGTTCACCGCCGTCTCGTCGACAATGGGGGCGTTGCCATCGATGCTCAGCAACACGTCGCCGACACGCACACCGGCGCGGTCGGCGGAGCTGTGGCTGAGCACGTCGGTCACCAGAAGACGCCCATTGTTCGCCGTCAGCGTCAGGCCGGCGCCGCCATAACCTTCGCGCTCGGCGCGCTCGCTGGACGCACGTTGCGTGCCGGTGTAGCGGGTGTATCCATCCAGGCTGGAAACCGCACCGTTGAAGATGGTCTGGTAGAGGCGCTCATCCGGGGCGGCGCTCAACAATGGGGAGTATTGCCATGTCTGCTCGATGGCGCGAACCGTTAGCGAGGCCCAACCAGCAGCGTCATCAACCGCCGGCATGACGGCGGTGAAGGCGGGAGTTCCCGATACGGAGAGGCGTACAATGTCCTTGTCACGGGAAACCGTGATGGCAGGGTCGATGGAGGCCAGTTCTTTCAGGCCATCCATGCCAAGAACACGCAGGTCCACCGGCTCGAGATAGGCGTCGACGATGCGACCATACGCAGCGGCGAGCACCGGCTCGCCAATGGCGGCGGATTCCGATGGAGCAAGGCAACCGACCACGAAAGCAAGAGTGGTCAGGAAAGCGGTGACGCCTTCCCGTAAGGGTGTTTTGCGATGTCCCGATCCCATGACGGACAAACCGTCCCTCCACCCGTACGTCAGGCCGTACGCGCCGTCCGCACGAACCCGACACACCTTGCGTCAAGGCAAGAATTACCCTTCCTTGCGGGTTGATGGTGGTCAAAATTTCCGACCAGACCGGGCCGTGCTCTATTTCTCACGCGCTGTGTCTTAAAAGGCACGAATGCCAGAGCGAGGCCGGGGATATCGGTGCGGCCCGTAGAGTTTATGCGTGTGCGGAATCGACCGGATTGTTGCTCAAAAACGACGCAAGCCTTATGCCGTCCGGCTTAAAGCAAGGTGAACAGCGTACGTCCAGTGAGCGGATCGGCTTGCGTCACCACCACCCGCACCGATGATCCCAGGGTGTTGGATGCGGCATTGACGGGCGCGGCGCTGGCGGGAATAAAACCTTCGGCATCACTCTCGTCCAGACGTACGAACAGGCCAGAGCGGGTTACGCCACTGATCTTTCCGTTGAATATTTTCTCTCCCTGCCTGGCCAGGAAGGACGCCCTGTATCGATCGATGGCGTCACGTTCGGCCATGGCAGCGCGGCGTTCAGTCATCGTGATGTGAGCGGTGATGCCGGCAAAGCGCGTGATCGCTGCATCATCCAGCACACCAACCCCCAGCCCATGCGCCCGGATCAACGCCCGGTGAACGATCAGATCGGCGTAGCGGCGGATTGGCGAGGTGAAATGCGCATAGCGCGGCAGCGCCAGACCGAAATGCCCGGCGTTATCGGGCGCATACTCCGCCTGCGCCTGACTGCGCAGCACCGCTTCGCTGACCAGACGCGATTCCAGTCGCCCTTCCGCCTTCTTCAGGATCCCGGCAAGGTGTTCTGCGTGCAGCGGACCCGGGGGAAGGCTGTAGCCAAGCTCTTTCAGGGATGCGCGCAGAACCTCCTGCTTGTCAGGGGTGGGGTGCGCGTGAATCCGGTATAAAAAGGGCACGCGCGCCGCTTCCAGGCTTTCCGCCGCCGCGGCATTGGCGCAAATCATCAGCTCTTCAATCAGGCGGTGGCTGTCAAAGCGCTCGCGCAACGCCATCGCCTGCACCTCGCCGGCCTCGTTCAGCTGTACGTGCCGCTCTGCTATACCAAGGTCCAGCGCCCCACGCCGCTTTCGCGCCGCCCACAAGCAGGCGTACACCCCGTACAAGGACGCGATCACCTTGAGCAGGGGGCCGGTCGTCTCATCCCGCTGGCCGTCATGAGCGGCTTGAGTCTGTTCATAGGTCAGGCGAGCGGCGGAGCGCATCATGGCGCGCACGAAGCGATGCCGGCGCGTCACCCCATCAGCGCCGATCCACAGATGCACCGCCAAGCACCCCCGATCCTCGTGCGGGCGCAGCGAGCAGACATCATTGGATAAGGGTTCCGGCAACATGGGAACCACACGGTCGGGAAAATAACAGGAATTGCCACGCTCGAAGGCTTCCCGATCGAGAGCCGAGCCGGGCCGCACGGAATAAGCCACATCGGCGATGGCGACGATCAGGCGCCAGCCGCCGGGATTGCCGGAGTCCGTGTCGGGTTCGGCAAAAACCGCGTCGTCAAAATCACGGGCGTCGGCGCCGTCGATGGTGACCAAGGGGATGCCGCGCAAATCCTCCCGACCGAGGAGGGGTGGAGGCTTGGCCTGCCCCGCCTCCCGCTCCGCGGCGTGGGAGAAGCGGGTGGGCAGGCCGTGCGTATGAAGGGCGATCAGGCTGATCGCGCGCGGCTCAGCGCTCGTCCCGATGCGCTCGATCACCCGGATCCGCTCTGGATTGGCGCGGGTCGCCGGCGCCACCTCCGCCAACACCAGATCGCCGGGTTCAGCGCCACCTGCATTGGCCGGCAGGACCAGCAATGGGGTCGTGTTGCGGCGGTCGGTCGGCACGACACGGCCACCCTCCGGCCCGGAATGGTAGACCCCCAGCACGCGCCTCGGCCTTTCATCGATGCGGCGGATAAGGCGCGCTTCGTACAGGCGCTCGTTGACACGCAAGAGCTTGGCCGACACCCGGTCGCCAAGAGCCAGCGTCGGCTGTCCCTTCTTCTGTGGCATGACGAAGATACGCGGCGGAGCCTCTTCACTGTCCCACTTCAGTGGACGCACCAGCACTTCGTCATCAGGCTCGAGGCCGATCACCTCCAGCACCGTCACCTTTGGCGTCACATCAGGCCGGTTGTGTAGTTGTCTTCAATACCGTCACCAGAGACTTCCGGCCCCCATTCCTGCACCAGGGTGATTTTCTTTTGTCGCAGTGCTTCAATCCGGCGTTCCGAGCGCATTATTTCAGCGTTCGCCACCAACGGCGGTATGACGAAATAAAGTGTCCAGCCCACAGCCGCGGCGCCATAGGTCACCAGCCACACCATGGGATCGGAGAACACCTTCAACCCGGCGAAGGAGGAGACGATGGTGGTGTGCCCATGCTTCCACAAATCAAGAACATAGGGCAGGCAACCACAAAGATTCGGGCCACCGACGGTGATCGGCGCTGATTTCTCGGGATCCCGGTCCACGACATAAGCAACAAAAGTCGGAATCATGCCTATGATAAACACAATAGCAATCGGCAACAACACCAACGCCGCCGGCGCGATGAGCATTATGAACATCATCGGGCTTTTCTTCTTGCGCCTCACCTTGGGTGCAATGGGCTTCCGGGCCATAGCCTGTTCTTTCTCCCTAAAAGGCGAGGAATACGATGATGACAGCCACCGCCACAGTCGACATCAGACTTGATGCGATGGCCGCCACCTGCCGGCCCGTGGTTTCGATGATGGCCGTACGATCGCTCAACAGCTCATAAAGCGCGTTGATCTCGGTGTTGGCGCCGCTGTACGTGTTTTGCGCCGCCATGAACTCTCTCTTGTCCTGATGCAACGCCTCAGGATCATCGACAATCTTCAGCAATTCACCCAGACGACCGCGTTGGGCGGTGATCTCGGCTTGACGCCGCACCTGGTTTTGCGTCTTTCGGTTGTGGAACCGAGTGAACGCCGGCTCAAGCAGCGACGCCACCCAGGCGCTCAGATGCGGCAGCGGTTCGGTGCTGGTCCGCATTTGCACGTCGGAAAGAATGGTCAACACAGCGATGGCGCGCCGCACCGGATCGACGGTGGAGGTGAGCTGGCTGTACAGCATCTCATCCGTGCGCCTGTGCCGCGCCGCCAGGAAAGCGGCGATGTGGCGGTCGATGGGCTCCTTGCCACGCTCACCACGGGACGCCGCCAGATCCAGAGCGCGCAGCACATCCGGCGGCGTCAACGGGCACTGATCCAACACCTGCGGGCCAAGGCACGGCAAGGTTGGATTCGTCTCATACAAAACCCGCTCCAACCCGAGACCGGGGGAGGTGCGGTCGAGATAGCCGCGCAGCTGGTCGAACGTGTGCACCAGAGGCACGAATTCCGGCCGGAAGTCGGTTTGGACGTTCACCCAGAACATCGGCAATTGATTGGTCAGCACCTCGGCGATGGCTTGCGGTGAATCACCGCACAAGAACGCCTCGGCCAGCACCGTACCAAAACCGTCAGGCAGTATTGACTTACCGCGATAGCGAATGGGGGCCGGTGGATCGAGCGCCATGCACACCCGCGAGACCAAACGGTCGGTCGCCGACCCCCCCTTGCCTGCCGAGGCTGACTGGATGGCGCTGGCGACCGCATCGGCGCATGCTTCTTCGCCCAAGCTCCGGCGCAGCCACTTGTCCAACTCGCCGGTTTCGATAACCGTGGTGGCGGCCATCGGGTTGCGAATGAAGGCGCGCGCCAGCGTGCGGCAGTGCCAGTAATCCTGCCCTTGAAATTCGATGGGCCGGGCGCCGCGCTTGGGAACTTGCGGTTGCTTGGGTGAGAGCCGGCGGCCCGACAACCAAAGTTCGACATCAGTAAGCGTCCAGCGCTGCTTGACATCATCCACCAGGAGACCGCGAATCAACTCGCCAATGCCCAACGGCAAGCGTATCTGCCCGACCAGCGCCGGAAAGGAGCCGCGTTCAACCTTCGCTTGAATCAGTTCTTCGTCGTCCAGCCCAGCAACCGGGTTGCGGCCCAGCAACAAGATCAGCAGCGTCACCCCCAGCGAATAGAGGTCGTCGCTCATGGCGCCAACGCCACGACCAGAGGGCATGGCCATGCTGCGCTCGACAGTTTCCAGCAACACCGGCTGCCCATAGCCGGACGGCGTCGATATTCCCTCGCCCAGCATCAAAACGCCGCCAGCCGTCACATCCCGGTAGAAGAAATTGGTGGGCCGGATGGCGCCATGCATCACGCCGCGCGCCGACAGATCGCGCAACGCGCCAGCAACCTGATGCACCACCTGACGGGTAAGCTGCTCTTCCGGCATGGGTTCGATATTATCGGACAGCGAACCCATCAACCGGCGACCAGCTGGTTTTTCAAAAATCATGCAAAAGCGCCGCCGCTGCTCTTGCGGCCAGTCGATCACACCGCAATCCAGCAGCTTCATCAACCCCGTGTTGTCGACATTGGCGAAGGTCGCCGCCAGGTCGGAGCGTGGCTGCGTCACGCCAGAGCAGATGATGGCGAAGGCTTCGGTCCGTCTGTCGCGCAACGTGCGCACGGCATAGGCTTCGCCACCGATCGAATTGAGCCCTGGCAGCGGTGTCCCCGACAGGATCTCGTAACGCTCACCAAGCTTGATGATGTTATCCGACTTGGGGGGTGGCGCCGCTGGAGCATCGAACGACGTATCGATCGGCCCGGACGACGTGTCGATGGGCATGTCGTCTGACGCGCTGGACGACATGGGCGCACCGGAAGCGGCTTGAGCGTCAGACGGCATGGCGGGTGCTCTTCCTCGATCTCAGCACGCGATAAGACGTCACGTGACCATCGAAATAAAAATAACCTGTTGGTCGTGCGGGGTCGAGTGGGCGCCGAAAGAGAATGCCGCGGCTTCGCAAGCCCTACCCTCTCTTTCAGAGCCCAAAACCATCGTCCGCCTTAGCGTAAAAGTAAAGAAACCCGTACAACCCCACCCCTTTCACGAAAAAGCGCTCCATTTTTCGAGAAAGGGGTAAGGATTGGACAAAGAGCCGCAACCCTGCCCTCAATCCGAGAAGGGGTCGTGCATCAAAATAGTGTCATCACGCTCGGGGCT
>JAVBJZ010000037.1:0-39146 GCA_031546725.1 Azospirillum sp. | reverse complement strand
AGAACGGAGTTCGTCAGGCAAACCTCCACGCAAATCCTCCGAGCGGCCACGGGATGCATCACCGCCGTCGTCAAAGCCTGGCGGCGCTGGTCGAGGCAACCCTGATTCCAGGGGTGGAGGTGGTGGTTCCCGGGGTGGCGGCCCCAGAGGTGGTGGTCATGCGGATCGTCGCCGGTAAACACCGGGGCCGGCGGCTGCACGCCCCGACTGGGCGCGGCGCCCGACCGACCACCGACCGAACGCGGGAGGCTGTTTTCAGCATCCTCACGCATTCCGGCTGGGGGGTGGATGGTGGCTCGCCGCTTGATGACGCCGTGGTGCTCGACGCCTTCTGCGGCACCGGGGCGCTGGGGCTGGAGGCGCTGTCGCGCGGCGCGCGGCGCGCGCTGTTCCTTGATCTGGAACCGGCGTCTCTCAGCGCTGTGCGCGCCAACATCGCCGATTTGGGTGAGGGGGAGCGGACAATCGTGCTGCGCGCCGACGCCACCCGCCCTCCGGCGGCGCGCGCCGCCGCGACATTGGCGTTTCTTGACCCACCCTATGGGCAGGATCTGGCCCCCAAGGCGCTGGCGGCGCTGGCGGGATCTGGCTGGCTGACGCCGGAGGCGGTTATCGTGGTCGAAGAATCCGCCGCATCCCCCCCCGTATTGCCGCCTGGCTTCGTGGCGTTGGATGATCGCCGCTATGGCGATACCTGTGTGCTGTTCGCCTGCTTCAAGGGATAATTACGCGGGGCCAAGCCACCCCCATTCCGCGCTGTGGCGCAGGCCATGGACGATGTCCAGATAGCCGGGTTCCTCTGACTTCAGCCAGCCGTGGCGGATCAGGAAGTCGATAAGCACCAGATTGACGTTGAACTTCCACTCCCTGCTGTCGCGCACGGAAGCGGCCACCATGTCGATTGGCCAGCGTTCAAACGATTCAACCTCCCCATCGGTGTTCCGGGGCACGAAATTCGCGTCCACCTCCAGATCATAGAGGAACAGCGTGTCCGGCTTCAGGCCCTGGCCGCTTTCCATGAGGTAGCTCAGCGCGCCGACGGGGACGGCGTGGCTGATCAGCTCGGGACCGATGCCCGCTTCCTCCCATGCTTCCTTGATCAGGTTTTCGGCCAGGGACAGGCCGATGGGCTGGCCACCGGCGACCAGGCTGTCAAGCTGCCCTGGCGCGATGGCGCGGTCGCGGGCGCGCCTGGCGACCCATAATTCGATGCCCTGGCGGGTGCGAACGAAGCCGTTGACATGCACGCCGTAAGCCGCAATGCCGAAATGCACCACCGCGGCGCGGTCCATGCGCATCAGAGGCTCCGCCCCCCATCGAGGCAGGATGGGGTAAAACTCATCCCGCAGTTTTTGGACAAGGCCGTGTTTGACGAGATACGCGGCGGCGCGCGCGAGCAATGCTGAACGCGCGTCGAAGCCGCGCACCTCCGGCGCCAGGGTCACGCGCGTGGGTGTCACCACGAAGCCGGGATCGGCCTCGGGCAAACGGTCAGCCAGCGCATGACGAACCCAGCCGATGCGGACGCCGTCCACCTCGAAGGGGCGGTAGGCGGAGAAGTCGCGTGTGTTGCACGCGCGGATGTGATCAAGGAAAGACATGCTGAGCAGTTTAGAGCAGGCGTACACGGGTGCAAGAACCCTTCCTGTCAGACACACGGCTTTTGGGCGCTTTTGGGCATTCACCTTTGGGATGCCTTCCAATGCGCTTCCCCGTTTTGCGTTGCGGGCAGGGGGCGGGGGTCCCCATCTCTCTTAGGCGGCCATCTCTCTTAGGGGTGGGCGGATCAAGGGCGCCGCCCAGGCGTTATTGTCGTCAGGGCCATAGGAGGTGTTGAGCTTTGGCGCCCAAGCGTTTCGGAAAATTCTGGAGGGCAAGGGCATGACACGTGGCGTCAGAGGAATGAAGCACCGCTTATTCACGCATGCTTGGAAAGCGTTGAAGCGAACATTACATTGAATAGGGGCGTCAATGCGGTCGACCCGTCCTATTTTGTAGGCAATTCTATATATTTGGCCCTTAAGTTCGGACCATGAATTTGGGCTTCGGCGGTGAGCGAAGGTGGCGCGGGATTTGTCCATCCGGGCCTCTCCTTGGAATTCAGCACCTTCTGCTTGCGCCGGTCGACGGCTGCACCGATGGCGCTGACGCATCGGACCAGGAATACGGAGCGAGACATGTTCCCGAGCAATGAACTGTTCACGCGATACACCCAGTCCTACGAAGGACGCCGCGAGAGCGAGATCACTCTTGTGGAGTATCTCGAGGGCTGCCGCGATGATCCGATGATGTACGCCACCGCTTCAGAGCGAATCCTGGCCGCCATAGGTGAGCCGGACGTGGTGGACAGCTCAAAGGATCAACGTCTCGGGCGGATCTTCATGAACCGCACGATCAAGGTTTATCCGGCTTTTTCCGACTTCTATGGCATGGAGGAGACGATCGAGCGCATCGTCGGCTTCTTCCGCCACGCAGCCCAGGGGTTGGAGGAGCGCAAGCAGATCCTCTATCTGCTGGGCCCGGTGGGGGGCGGGAAATCATCGCTGGCCGAGCGGCTGAAATCGTTGATGGAAAAATGCCCGGTCTATGCGCTGAAGGCCGGCAAGGATATCAGCCCGGTCTTTGAAAGCCCGCTCGGCCTGTTCAACCCCGATGAGATGGGCGATTTGCTGGAAGAGCGCTATGGCGTGCCGCGCCGCCGCCTGACCGGGTTGATGAGCCCGTGGGCGGTCAAGCGCCTGGACGAGTTCGGCGGCGATATCTCCAAATTTCGCGTCGTCAAGGTGCATCCCTCGAAACTGCGGCAAATCTGCGTCACCAAGACCGAGCCGGGCGACGAGAACAATCAGGACATCTCCTCTCTGGTCGGGAAGGTGGACATCCGCAAGCTAGAGATTTTCAGCCAGAACGATCCCGACGCCTATTCCTTCTCCGGCGGCTTGAACCGATCGAGCCAGGGCATCATGGAATTCGTCGAGATGTTCAAGGCGCCGATCAAGATGCTGCACCCTCTGCTGACGGCGACCCAGGAGGGTAATTATGTCGGCTCGGAAAACATAGGGGCCATTCCGTTCCAGGGCATCATCCTGGCGCACTCCAACGAGGCGGAATGGCAAACCTTCAAGAACAACAAGAACAACGAAGCCTTCATCGACCGCATCTGCGTCATCAAGGTGCCGTACTGCCTGCGCGTTCAAGAAGAACAGCACATCTATCAGAAGCTGATCACCAGCTCCGATCTGGCGACCGCGCCCTGCGCCCCGTCGACGCTGGAGATGCTGGCGAAATTCTCGGTGCTGTCGCGCATGCGGGAGCATCCGAATTCCGGCCTGCACTCGAAAATGCGCATCTACGATGGGGAAAGCTTGAAGGAGACCGATCCCAAGGCCAAGTCCATGCAGGAATACAAGGATCAGGCCGGTGTCGATGAAGGCATGGACGGGATCTCCACTCGTTTTGCCTTCAAGGTTCTGGCGGCCACGTTCAACTATGATTCCACCGAGATCTCCGCTGATCCCGTGCATTTGATGTACATCCTTGAGCAGTCGATCAAGCGTGAGCAATTCCCGGAGGAAATTGAGAAAAAATACATCGAGTTCATCAAGGCGGATCTGGCGCCGCGCTATGCGGAATTCATTGGTAACGAGATCCAGAAAGCCTACCTGGAATCCTACAGCGACTATGGTCAGAATCTGTTCGACCGCTATGTCGATTACGCCGACGCGTGGATCGAGGACCAGGACTTCAAGGACCCGGACACCGGCCAGTTGATGAACCGTGAATTGCTGAACCAGGAGTTGACCAAGATCGAGAAGCCCGCCGGCATCGCCAATCCGAAGGACTTCCGCAACGAGGTCGTCAAATTCGCCTTGCGCGCCAAGGCGTCCAACCGGGGGCGCAACCCATCCTGGACGAGCTATGAGAAGATCCGCGAAGTCATCGAAAAGCGGATGTTCAGTCAGGTGGAGGATCTCTTGCCGGTGATCTCCTTCGGCTCGAAGAAGGACAACGACACCGAGAAGAAGCACACCGAATTCGTCTCGCGCATGATGACGCGCAGCTACACCGAGCGGCAGGTCCGCCGTCTGGTCGAGTGGTACATGCGGGTGAAGCAGGCCGGCTGATCAGCCGGAGATCGAAAAGAGCGACAGCGGGTTCCCGTTCGGCGTGAACGAGAACCCGCCGCAACAGAGGTGCGGCAGCGCGAGGGCTTCCCATTGATGAACATCATCGACCGCCGCTTGAATCCGCAGGGCAAAAGCTTGGCCAACCGCCAACGCTTCTTGCGGCGCGCTAGGGAACAGGTGATCAAGGCGGTGCGCGACGCTTCCTCCAAGCGCTCGATCCAGGACGTCGAAAGCGGCGACAAGATCTCCATCTCCACGGGTGGCGTGCGGGAGCCGACGTTGCACCGCGCCACTTCCGGCGGCTTGCGCGACTATGTCGTGCCCGGCAACAAGGAATATGTGGAAGGCGACACCATCGCGCGCCCCGAAGACCAGGACGGGCGTGGCCATGAAGGCTCCCCGGACGGGGAGGGGGATGATGATTTCCGCTTCGTCCTGTCCCGCGAGGAGTTTCTCGATATCTTCCTTCAGGATCTGGAGCTTCCCGACCTCATCAAGCAAAAGGTCAAGCAGTCGGAATCCTTCTCGCTGACCAGGGCCGGCTTCACCGTGTCCGGGTCGCCGTCGAACCTCAATCTGGTGCGCACCATGCGCAACAGCCTCAGCCGCCGCATCGCGCTGAAGCGCCCGAAGCCAGATGAGCTGGCGGAGCTGGAACGCCTGTTGGCCGAGGCCGAGGCGCGCGGCGATGCGTTCGATGATCTGGAGGAGATGCGCCGGAATTTGGAGCACAAGCTTCTGCGTTCCCGGCGGATACCCTTCATCGACCCCATCGACGTCCGCTACAACCGCTTCGACGCCGTGCCCAAGCCCATCGCGCAGGCGGTGATGTTCTGCTTGATGGATGTGTCCGGTTCGATGACCGAGCACATGAAGGACCTCGCCAAGCGTTTCTTCATGCTGCTGTACCTGTTCTTGAAGCGGCGCTACCGCTCGGTCGACATCGTCTTCATCCGCCACACCCACGAGGCCAAGGAGGTGGATGAGGAGACCTTCTTCTATTCCACCGAGACCGGCGGCACCGTGGTGTCCACCGCGCTTGAAGCGATGCAGCAGGCCGTCAAGGCGCGCTATCCCGAGAGTGAGTGGAACATCTACGCCGCCCAAGCGTCGGACGGCGACAACATGTCATCGGACAACACGCATTCGGCGACGCTGCTGCGGGATGTGATTTTGCCGATGTGCCAGTATTTCGCCTACATCGAGGTGGCGGCGGAGCACAATATGGGCCTTTCGGCGCTGGGTCGTGAGACCGAGCTGTGGCGCACCTACAAGATGGTTCAGCGCCCCGACTTGCCGCTGGCTATGCGGCGTGTGCGGTCGCGCCGTGAGATCTTTCCCGTCTTCCGCGATTTGTTCGCCCGCGATAAGGCGCTTATTCCCTAAGGAGCCCTGCATGACCGCCGTCCTCGCATCGCCGGAAGGCCGCCTGCTCTACGACGGGGCCGACTGGGATTACGACAAGATCAAGCGCGTCTATGACGCCATCGAAGAGATCGCCTTGAAGGAGATGGGCCTCACCATCTACCCCAACCAGATCGAGGTCATCACGGCGGAGCAAATGCTTGACGCCTATTCCTCGATCGGCATGCCGTTGATGTACAAGCACTGGTCGTTCGGCAAGCATTTCGCCCGCGATGAAATGATGTACCGCAAAGGCTATCGCGGCTTGGCCTACGAGATCGTCATCAATTCCAGCCCCTGCATCAGCTACATCATGGAAGAAAACACCATGACGATGCAGACGCTGGTGATTGCTCACGCGGCGTTCGGGCACAACCACTTCTTCAAGAACAACCAGCTCTTCCAGCAATGGACGGACGCCAAGGGCATCCTCGATTATCTGGAATTCGCCAAAGCGTTCATCTCGCAGTGTGAGGAGCGGTATGGTTTTGCCGCGGTCGAACGGGTTCTGGACCCGGCGCACGCGCTGATGGGGCAGGGTGTGCACAAATACCCGAAGAAGCGCCCGCTCGATCTGCGCGAAGAGCAGAAGCGTGAACGCCAGCGCCAGGAATACCAGGAGCAGACCTTCAACGATTTGTGGCGCACCGTGCCGAAGCCGCTGATTGGGCAGGGCCAGTCACGCTCGATCAGCGAGCGCAAGAAGCTCCTGGGTTTGCCTGAGGAGAATCTGCTGTATTTCCTGGAAAAGAAAGCGCCGCGTCTGGAGCATTGGCAACGGGAAATCCTGAGGATCGTCCGCCGTATCGCTCAGTATTTCTACCCGCAAAAGCAGACGAAGCTGATGAACGAGGGGTGCGCCACCTACACCCACTACACCATCATGAACCGGCTGCACCAGAAAGGGATGATCAGCGATGGGGCGATGCTGGAGTTCCTGCACTCGCACACCTCCGTGGTCTTCCAGCCGGAGTTCGATGATCAGCGCTTTTCAGGCATCAATCCCTATGCGCTGGGCTTCGCCATGATGCAGGATATTCAGCGCATCGCCGAGAAGCCGACCAAGGAGGACCGGGAATGGTTCCCCGCTCTTGCGGGGTCCGGCGACGGCATGGCGGCGCTGCGGGAGGCGTGGGCGAATTTCCGCGATGAGAGCTTTATTTTGCAATATCTCAGCCCGCATCTTATCCGCAAGATGAAGCTGTTCAGCGTGCGCGACGATGCCGAGGACCCGTATCTGCTGGTCGAGCACATCCATAACGAGCGCGGCTTCCGCCACATCCGCAAGCTGCTGGCGCGCCAGTATGATTTAGGTTTTCTTGAGCCGGACATCCAGATTGTCGATGTTGATCTGTCCGGTGACCGCAAACTGATCCTGCACCACCGGGTGACCAACGGTGTTCTGCTCGACGAGAACGACACCAAGGCGGTGCTGCGCCACATCGCCAATCTCTGGGGCTATGAGGTGCAGCTTGTCGAAGTGTCGGCCATTTCAGACGCCGTTCTCAAAGAGCACGCGGTCACCGTCCCCAACGGGATGTGACCGCCTTCAGGGGAAATGGCAGGGCAATTGCGGAAAGAGACTGCGTTCTTATATAGAGACTTAAGTCTTTGATATTCTAACGCATTCGTCATCCCCGCGGAAGCGGGGATTCAGGGTTTCCAAAAGTTTTATCCCCTGCGAAGCCTGGATCCCCGCCTTCGCGGGGGTGACGGTATTCCTATCTAATGTGATTTCCCTGGGGTATGGGCCCTCTGGGTATGGTAAATCAATGGGCGCTCAGGGGTTCCAGATCGTTCTGGCGGATGGCGGCGGAGGCGACGTCACGGTTCGGCAGCACGGTAAGGGGGCGTCCATCGGCGGCGTGAACGGAAAAGGCGGTGACGCCGTTGACGAGGACCGGCTTCACATAAGCGATATTGCCGTTGCCGAAAGCGGCGAAATCCTCTGGCGAGAACAGCTCCAGAGTCGGGATGGTCGTGTTCATCTCAGACCTCTTTGGAATTCGGCCTTGCAGCCTTGAGTGACGCCACGCGGAAGGCGAGCGATGCGTATAACGCTAAATCTCGCCACGATCCGGGGCGACGTCGATGGTGCGGGCGGTGTCGCCGCTTGATTTCGGCTGCTCGATCTTGATGGTGCGCACCTTCGATTCCGGCAAGGGTCGTTTGAGGTCGATGTTCAGCAACCCGTTGTCGAGCGAAGCGCCGATCACTTCGATGCCCTCAGCCAGAACGAAGCTGCGCTGGAACTGCCGTGCGGCGATGCCGCGGTGCAGGTAGAGGCGGGATTTGTCATCCTGTTGCCGGCCACGGACAACCAGTTGATTGTCCTCGATCTGTACGGACAGCGCATCGGCGGCAAAGCCAGCCACCGCCAGCGTGATGCGCAGACCGTCTTCCCCGGTCTGTTCGATGTTGTAGGGCGGATAGCCTTCCGCTGATTTGGTGATGCGGTCCAGCGTGCGCTCGAACTGATCGAACCCGAGCAGCAACGGGCTGTTGAACATGGAAAGGCGTGTGGTCATGACATCCCCTCAGGAGAGAGCGAGTTGCCGCGCGTGGGCCCATTGCCGGCGCCCGATGGATATACGCAGCCCGGACTCTTCCGGCGCCGCCTTATACGATAGATGGGGAATCCATCTCCGGCGATCAAGACCACGCACGGCCATGCCGCCGCAGCCCCTTCATACGCGATGAACTCACAAGAGGCGGCCCGACGATCGGGTCAGGTGTTTCGCCACATGTTCAGCGATGGCCAGGCAGGAGGTCAGGCCTGGGGATTCGATGCCGAACAAATTGACCAGCCCCGGCACACCGTGCGCCGCCGGCCCCTGGATAAGGAAGTCGGCTTGCGGTTGGCCGGGGCCCGTCAGTTTTGAGCGGATACCGCTGTAGGCCGGGACCAGCGCGCCGTCCGGCAAGGCTGGCCAGTAAGCACGCACCGATGCGTAAAAGGCGTCGGCGCGTCGGGGATCGACGCTGTAATCGACGCTCTCCACCCACTCCACATCCGGGCCGAACCGGGCCTGGCCGGCGAGGTCCAGCGTGATATGCACGCCCAGCCCTCCCTCGACCGGCATCGGGTAGACCAGCCGTGAGAAGGGCGAACGCCCTTGCGCCAGGGCATAGTAATTGCCCTTGGCCAGATGGCGCGCGGGTACATGGTCGGTCGGAAAACCATCGAGGGCGCGCGCCACGTCCCAAGCGCCAAGCCCGGCGCAATTCACCAGCACATCACAGGCGATGCGCATCGGCTCCACGCCGCCGACCTCCACCACGATGCCGTTCGAATTGATGGCCCCGCCGATCAGCGGGCTCTTGAAGGCCAGCATGGCGTCGGACTCCTCCGCCTCGCCGCGCAAGGACAGCATCAGGCCATGGCTGTCGATGATGCCTGTGGACGGTGACAACAGCGCCGCCACGCAACGCAGATTCGGTTCCAGGGCGTTGGCCTCAGCCGCCGTGAGCAGGCGCAGATCATTCACCCCGTTCAGCGCCGCTTGCTGGCGGATGGCGTCGAATTTCGGTCGCTGGCTGTCGTCGGTGGCGACGATCAGCTTGCCCAGGCGCTGGTGGGCGATCCCGTGCTCAACACAATAGGCGTATAGCGCATCGCGCCCGGCGACGCACAGCTTGGCCCGCAGGCTGCCGGTTGGGTAGTAGACGCCGGCGTGGATGACTTCGGAATTGCGGGAGCTGGCGCCCGTGCCGATGGCGCCTTCGGCCTCCAGCAGGATCACCTCGCGGCCCGCCAACGCCAACCGCCGGGCCACCGCCAATCCGACCACCCCGGCCCCGACCACCACGCATTCCACCCGTTCCATACCGCGTCTTTCTTAATCTTGCGCTGTGGCTCAAGGTGACGGTGTTCCCGGCAGGGCGCAAGAGGAGGATTAGGGGGCCTGCGGCCGTAACGGGAGGATGGATGTAACGGGAGGATGGACAGGAGCGTTTCTTCCTCTCCATCGCCTCCATCAAAAAGCTCTTCGCCTCGCCAACCGGATCGGGGGTTGGCCTGGGGTTCTGGCGGTGATCAATGCGCCGGCGCGCCGGCGCCTGCGGCTTGCACGTCGACTTCAACCGTCACGGAGCCGGCCTTTTCAAAGGTCAGCGTCAGCGGGAAAGCCTTTCCCTTGGTGAGCGGCTGCTTCAGGCCGAACAGCATGATGTGCAGCCCGCCGGGCGCCAAGGTCGTTGGTGAGCCCGGTGAAATCTCGATGGCGTCCACCTGGCGCATCTTCATGACGCCGTTGTCCATGAGGTGCGTGTGCAACTCCGCCCGCTCGGCGATGGGGGAGGCGACGGACACCAGGCGATCCGGCTCCGCGCCACGATCGTTCAGGACCAGATAGGCGGCGCCGTTCGGCATGGTTGCGGCCGTGGCCCGGGCCCAGGGGTGTTCGATTTGTATGGAGCCGGCCTTGTAGCCGTGGGCCGCAGCGCTGCCGAGCATGGCGACGGTGAACAGGGTGGCGAGAACGGTCGAACGCAGCATTGGAGGTTTCCTCTCCGGCATCAGGGTTTCAATGGGGCGCGGATGATACCGCCTCGCTTCGGCTACCCCTTATAGGAATTTCGGTGCGGAACACGGTTTTGTCAGGGCCGTCGATTGGCATGGAAAGACGAAGGGACCAGCGTCCGGCGCTCGGCATTTCGATGTCATCCGCCTCGATCACCCCCGGCCCGGAGGCCAATACGCTGCGGCGCTGCGGCGCTACCCCCGTGGTTTCCCATTCAAGCACGGCTTCGGACGGCGTGACGGGGGCACCGTCGGGCAGGGAGAGGTGGATCGTCACCCGATTGCGCCCTGGGCGGGCCGGCGTCACGGTGATCAGCGCGGTGCGGTTCCCCTGGGTGATCAGCGCCGTATAATCGGCCTCCTGGGATGAGGAGGCCTGTTCGCTCAGCGCGCGCGGGGGTGGGGTCAGGGCGAAGCGTGAGGTCAGCAAAAGCACCAGGACGGCGAGGGCGATTTCCATCCATACGCTGCGGCGCAGCGCCATCACGCTGGTTCCGGCGGGGTGGTCAAGAGCGGGCGTCAAAACGAGCCGGTTGCGCAACGCCATCGCCAGCAACCCGGCCACCACCAGCATCTTACCCAGCCAGTTCCAGCCATACTCCGTGGTCAGGACCGCCTTTGGTGCGCCGATTTGCAGCGCCGAGAGCCCGGCTCCCGCCGCGATCAACACCGCCACGCCGCCGATGGCCAGGCGCGAGAAGCGCCGGGTGATCCGGGCGGCTTCGTTCGGGGGCTCGGTTCGCAGCACCATCGCCAGCGGCCACAGCGACCCCAGCCAATACGCCGCCATCAGGCTATGCAGGGCGACCAGCGGTGTGCTCAACCAGCGCGGCGGCGCCGTGGCCGCGTGGCCGGTGAGGGTCAACGACACCGCCCCCAGCAGCGCGCCGAGCACCAGCAGGACTCTGCCGGTGGCGTAGCGTGGTTCCAGCACCAGACCAACCGCCGCCACGAGCAGCGCCACCAGCGCGACGCCCATGCTGAAGCCAACCGTGCTGCTCACCCCTGTCGTCCACGCGGGAATCGTCGCCAGATCGGTGAGCGCGCCGCCGGCCAGCACGACACCGTTCAGCCCCACTAAGAGCACCGCCGTCCCGCCGGCGGTCAGCAGCAGACAGCACAGACCCGGCTTCAGCTGCTGGTTCAACGCGGACCAGGGACCCGACACCAGGACCAGGAAAAGCCCGCCACCGAGGCTGGCCAGCAGCGCGGCGTAATGCAGGGCGCGCAGCACGACCGCGGCGGCGGTGGCGTATTCCCGGCGGTTGGGGGGGGCGTCCAAGGCATCGGCTTGCGGTGGCGTGACGCCGATTCCGAAGGTGATCGACCCGGCGGACGGATGACCATCGGCGGAGGTCACGCGGTAGTTGATCACGTAGACGCCCGTGGGGGGCGTGCCTGGCAACGGCAGCCGGACGGCGTCATTCTGCACTGAGGCGGATTCTGTTCCGGCGATAAGGCGGCCCGCCGTGTCGAGCACCTGGACGACAATGGGGGTGATGGGCTCATTGAACCGCAACCGCACCTCAGCCGGTGGGGCCTCCAGCCGGGCGCCGTCGATGGGCGTTGTTTCCCGCAAGATGGCGTGCGCCTCGCCCCGTCCACCAGAGCAGACCAGGAGAAGAGCCGCGACGATCACGATGGTAACGAGCCGCATGGTTGGTCCTGTCGCTCTTGAGACGCGGCGTGGATGCATACACGGATTGGCCGTCCTGCACCATCACGGGCCACCGCGCTTAACGGTGGATTCCGTTCTGTTCGCACGGGAATTCACTGTAAGATTGCGCCTCGTCAGCATCACCGCACGGGACCACCATGTCACAGGGTCTTTCGCTCTCCTACCTCGAAGCCGGGGAGTCCGTCGGCGGCGCTCCGTTGCTTGTGCTGCACGGGTTGTTCGGCTCGGCGCGCAACTGGCAATCGCTTGCCAAGCGCTTTGGCGAGCGTCGCCATGTCTATGCGCTCGACCTGCGCAACCATGGTGGCGCGCCTTGGGCCGCGACTATGAGCTATGCGGAAATGGCCGACGACCTCCTGCGCTTTCTCGATGATCGCGGCTATCCGCGCGCCGCGGTGATCGGGCACAGCATGGGTGGCAAGGCGGCCATGGCCTTCGCCCTCAAGCATCCCGAGCGGGTGGAGAGGCTGGTGGTGGTGGATATCGCGCCGGTTGGCTATAGCCACACCCACGCCCCTTACGTCGCCGCGATGAAACGCGCTGATCTGGAAGGATGCACCCGCCGTTCCGAGGTGGAGGCGCAGCTTGCCGACGCCGTGCCGGAGGCGCCATTGCGGTCTTTCCTGTTGCAGAATCTGGCGATGGAACAGGGGCGTTTTCGCTGGCGACTCAATCTGGAGGCCATCGCCGCGGGCATGGATGAGCTGATCGGGTTTCCAGATCTGGGGAAGGCCCATTACAACGGGCCGGCCTTGTTCATCGGGGGCACGAAGTCGGACTACATCACGCCCGAACACGCCTCGGCCATCCACCACCACTTTCCCGCTGCCCAGATCGAGATGATCATGGACGCCGGTCACTGGCTGCACGCCGAGCGCCCGGAAGAGTTCGCGGCGTTGGTGGAGATGTTTCTTTAAAGGCGGATTCCGGTTGGCCAGGCATTTCCCGGAACGGCCACGAGAAGCTTAACTCAGCTCTCGCGGCCGTTACCGATGATCAGATAGCGCTTTGCTTGCTCTTGACCGCCGAGCCCGGCGTTTGGCGGAAGGCTTCGACGATGTAGGGCGCCAAGGCTTGGCGCATGCCGCGCAGCCATTCATGGATGATGATCAGCGACCGCGAAGCCACCGGCGGGGTCATGCCGAGCTTCACCAGATCCTCGCGGGTCATCTTCGCCACCTGATCCAGGCGATGGCCGGTCAGCCGCGCCCAGGCCGGCGCGGTGCACGGCGCCATGGCGATGACGTGCAGCCCTTCACGCTCCACCATTTCCGCCTTGCGGCGGGCGTAGTTGGAATCCTCCAGCTGGCTGAAGGGACCGGAGGTGCCGTTTTCCACCAGAATACGCTTGGCCTTCGGCGCGATGGCGGCGATGCGCTCCAGCGTCGCCATGCCGGTCGACAAGGACGCGAGATCCACCGTGACCGGCACCATAAACGTCAGCCGTTCGCCTTCACCGACGTAATAGTCGAAACCCGACACTTCCGCCCAATTGAAGAACCACTGGCTGATGTTGCCGCCAAAGTCATAGAGGCGTCCGCCACGCTGAAGTTCAGGGCCGATCAAGTCCCAGAACTCATAAAAGCCATCGGCGGAGCCCATCATATTGATAAAATCTTGCGTGATGCGGCGGTGTTCGACCACCTCCGGGCCGAACAAGCGGGCAAGGCGCTCATTGACTTCATATTCGACAACTTTAAGCTGAAGACCTTCCAGCATAGCGGTCGCCATCAAGTGATGGGACAGCAGCGTCTTGCCGACACCACCACGGTCATTAAGGACAAAGATTGTTCCCAACATGCAATCGCCTTTCAAAAATCTGCTCGTCGTATTGGAGTTGCTTATGTCTTCCGCAGCGCCGACGGACGCGGTGCAGACGGGCGTTTGGGGGGACAGCGCCAGCATTTCTGCCGCCGAAGATGGTTTTTCCGCCGGCGCCGGGGTTGGCTCCGGCTCTGGTTTTGGCTCCGTGGCCGCCTCGCTTGTCGGGTCGGGCGGCACGATTTCCCGCGCCGGCTCGCTCTCGACCGCCAATGCCAGGTCACAAGACACCCCGTCGGGCTCTTTTGGCATATTTTCGGTGGGGATGACGAGGGCTATGGCCACCGCATCGACGGTGGGGAAAGGCCCGGATGAGGCGGGAGCGCCGTCTTCCTTGACCGAATTGTCGCCTGCCACTGAAGGCGGGCTTTCTTCCGGCATGGGGAGAGGCTTGGGCTCCGGCTCAATAACCACCACATTTTCCGGGGCGGGAGCCTTGGTGTCCAGCGTCGGTTCGACCTCAGCCACCGAGGCTGGCGCACCGGGGATCACGTCGGGCTCTCTTTGTGCAAGGTCTTCAGCCGGGTTGGCGACGGCCATGACCGCCGTGTCAACGGCGTCGAGAGTCTCGGGTGAAGAGGGCGCGCCGTTTCCATGAACCGGATCGTTGGCCGCCACACTCTCCGGGAGGGGCGTTGCCTCGGGCTCCATACCCTCGACGGAGTCGATGAAGGTCATGGCGGCCTTGTGAAGAGCGGCAAGAGCTTCAGGCGAGCCGGGTTCGTCGCCCTCATTGGCTGGATCGGAGCCGTTACGCAGTTCGATACCCACCAGAAAGAAGGCGGAACGCAGCGTAATCGGTGAAATGGGCAGGTCGTCGCGCGCCGTGACGCCATGCTGCGCCAGAAATTCCGAGATTTGAGCCCAGGACAGGCCCCGCTCGCGCATCACGCTGATATCATTATAGGAGTCGCGCACCACCTGCATCGCGCTGCGATTGCTGTGCGGGCGATCGGCCAGGAGCCTCTCGAGTTCCATACGATCGATCGACACCGGGGGCAACTCAAACAAAATAAGTGTTTCAGGGGATTTTAGAGACGGAGCGTTGGGCATAAGGGACCCTTCCCAGCGCCAGCGAAAAATAGTACAAGCAACCTCTAGGCGCAAACGGTTTCCAACGACTCTGGAACGGGGTGAAACGTCCGGCATGATGCCGACCCGTTCTTTGGAGGCTTTAGCAAGAGTGCGTCATAAATCAGCATTTCGAGGGTTTGGCGGGGATGGCCCAGGACTTCCAGTCGTCGCGTGGCGGAATGCAATCCGTTGGCTTTCATGAACTTCGCCAGGCGTTGGAGATTTCCTCTCTCAAGCAGGACATGGAGCGCGTCGCCCAGGAGACGGAAGGGTTGCGCACCCACATCGAGGATACGGTGGAACTGGTGCGCGTACGATTCGCGGCGATGACCCCCGAAGAGCTGGCCGACGCCAACTGCATGGCGCCAATTTTGCAGTTGGCGATAAAGACGCTGATGAACATCCGTGACGCGGTTCGTCGCATCGAGGTGCAGTCCGGCCCGGTGCCCGATGCTGACCGCGCCAACCCACCGCCAATCGTGTTGCCGCCGGCGATTCCGCTGTCGGAATCGCTGTTTGCGACCAACGCGCCTCCCTCGCGGAACGCGCCCCCGGCTCCGGTCGCTGCCCCGCCGCAGATCGTAGTCCCGGCTCCGGTAGCGCCTCCACCGCAGATCCTGGCCCCGGCTCCGGCGTCACCCTCACCGCAGATCGTGGCCTCGGCATCCTCTTCCTCGCGGCAGCCTCCCACCGTCACTCCTTACATTCCGCCACCCTCCCCAGCGCCGTGGCTGGCGGCGCCCGGCAGCACGCCGCCCCGAAGCAACGATGCGGAAAACCGGCCTAAGAAGGCGTCCTCCCCTTCCACGCCCCCCCATCCGATGGCGACGGATTGGTTGGGGCCGCCGCGCCGTTAAAGCCGGATGGGGGAGTGCTGTTGTCTATGGATTTGCGTCCGGGGTGACTTCTCCCTTCAGCGCATCCGCCAATTTAGCCTTGGCGCTGCCGGGCTTGAGGGGTTGTTGCTGGCTCTCGTGCGGCGCCCAGGCGGCGAGGTAAAGCACCTGGAATGTCGCCGGGATTCGGCCATCCGGTTCAGCGAAGCGTTCGGCGTAAAGACGCGCCGCCTCAAACAGCAAGGCGCGGGTGGCCGGCACTTTGCGCCGCGCCAGCACAGCGTTGGTTTCGCCCATACCGCGCAGGTCGCGCATCAGCGCAAAGGCGTCCGCGTAGGTGACGGTGATGGTGTCGCTGTCCACCACCGGCAGTGCGAAGCCAGCGCGTTGCAGCAAATGCCCGGCATCGCGCACATCGGCAAAAGGCGAGACGCGCGGCGAGACGCCCCCGGCGATGTTCTGTTCCGCCTCCATCAGGCAGTGCCGCAACTCGACCAAGGTTTCTCCTCCCAACATGGAGGCGCACAGGAATCCATCGGGCTTCAGCGCCTGTTTGATCTGGAGAAGGACGCCGGGCAGGTCGTTCACCCAATGCAGGTTAAGATTGCTGACCACCAGATCGAAGCTGGAGGGTGCGAAGGGCAGGAACTCTTCATCCATCGCCACGGCGGGCGATCCGGCCATGCGGGTGAAGGCCGGTGACAAATCGCCGGTGATCAACGTCTCGATCCCCTTCAGCCCGTCCAGCGCCCGGCGCATCACGCCGTCATGGCTGCCGAGATCAAGGGCCAGGGGGAAGTCGCGCCGGACATCCAGCAGCCGATCGGCAAGGCGCAGGGATATTTCCTCGAACAGGAAATTATTTCCGGCGAAGTTGGCGGCGGCGGCGCGGTCACGGCGGCGACGCACCAGAGCGCGATCGAAGACGGTCATCGTATCGTGTTGGCTCATGCCCGTACCCTGGGATGTGGTGGAGAAAATGTCGCCAGCCGCCGTGATGGAGTTGGGGCAGGTATGTGTGGCCACCGCTGCCGGCTCGGATACGCTGGCGGCATGAGGCGAGGAAAAGTCATTCCCATTTCGACCAAAAGGTATCTGCCACTTCTCGGTATTCGTTGATCTCATCGTCCATTGGGTCGATGAGATCAACGAATACCAAGCCGGCGGAAAGCTCCTCCCATATTTTGCTTGTATCTCTGCAAAATCCAAAAAGCTCATTGTACGTAGAACGCTTTACGGTGTCACCGTATCGCGCCAAATGAGCCAGCTCCTTATTTCGCATATGCCGCAGAATAGGCAGGCGTGGGTCTTTATCCGCGACATCGAAGAGCTTGATTGCTTCCGCCAAGTTCGTGCCGCAGCATCCTTCATTCTTGGCTTCATCCAGGCGGTGACGCAAGAAGTCGATTGCGGGGCGAAGATGCAAATCGTCTGTACGTATTGATAGAGAAAAAGCCCTGACAACAATGATGTGAATACTTATAAGTGCCGCGTATCTTAGCAGAAAATTGACTTCAGCAATGCCATTTTCCTCAAGTTTTTCTAATAGTAGTGGTTTATTTGAGCGTTCGATTGTCTCAATCAATTTGAGGATAGAAAGTCCATCTGAATAACCTTGGTCAGCAACTTCTTTCAGAATCTCCCATGATGTGACGCCACCTTCTTTAAGTTTTTCCATGCGATTTCCTTTACTCAAACAATTTTTATTGCTTAGCCGACTGGGCAGTATGGCGTTGACGGTCAAACTCCTCGGCGAAGAACTCGATGCTGTTCGCCAGGGTCAACACCTCAGCGCCGATTTCATCAAAGCCAGCCGCGTGGAGTCGTTCGGCGACGATGTGGGTTTGCTGTGCTACGAACGTGAACTGGTTGGCGATGGGGTCGGCACTGATCTTCTTCGCCTTGGTCTTCGCCATGGTGCAGGTCCCTGATTATCAAGCTTGGCCCCCCCTCGTTATCTGTCCGCGCGCCGGCCAAGTCCTTCGGCCAGCAGCGCCGTAACCAAGGTGTTCAGCGACACGCCCTCGCGGTCGGCCCGGCGCGCCAAGGCGGCGTGGAGCGACTTTGGGACCCGTTGGCGCCACTGCCCGGTATAGGCGTCATTGCCCGGCTTTGGGACGGAGCGGCCAAGCTCAGCCAAGGTGTGCAGGTAGGATGTCAGCGCATCGCGCCCCTCCTTGATCGCCTCTTCCGCCGTTTCTCCGTCTGCAACGCAGCCGGGATAATCGGGGAACTCGACCAAATAACCACCGCCTTCCTCTTCGGTCAAAGGCCGGATTTCGAACCGCGGCAGCGTCTCAATCTCGGTCGCCATCTTCCAAATCCTCAACCTTGTCCAGCAATTCCAGGAATAGCCGAATATAGATCGGCTTGATTGGCTTATGGGCCGGGACCGGCAGCGGGGGTAAGCCCGGATAACTGAAGGTCACATGGCTGGTGCCGGGCTGGCGGTAGTCGATACCGTATCGGTCAGCCAAGGCTTTCAGGTCCTCAATCCGCCAGTCGCGGGGGGCATTGCGCATCCGCGCTATGAGCTTGTCGACCCTGGTCATGGGGAAATGGTATCGCAGGAGGAACCATGATCAAGCAGAAAGTGGTTCTTCCCCGGCGGATTCCGGTACAGCCCGGTGGATTCCGGTATTAGAATGCGAATCCCCTCAGCGGAGCGTGTGACATGGGCATCGAAGACGTGATCGGCTCCACGCAAGAGGCGCTGATGCTCATCCTCAAGATCGCCTTTCCGTCGCTGATGGTCACCACAAGCATTGGTCTGGTGGTGACGCTGTTTCAATCGGTGACCCAGATCCAGGAGCAATCGATCCAGCAAAACTTGAAGATCGGCGCGACGTTCGCCGTGCTGTTCATCACGGTGCCGGCGATCATCATCACGCTTCGGGATTTCACCATGAGCATCTTCGAACGCATCGCCGCGCTGCATTAGGCGGGTGGTGACCGATCTTGATGATGAAGATTTTTATCCGCGCCATTGTCGCCCTGCTCGACGCGCTGCTGCCGCCGCACTGCCTGTCCTGCGGCGGCGCTGTCGACCGTCAGGGGGGGCTGTGTCCGGCATGCTGGACGGCGTTGACCTTCATCGCCGCTCCGCTGTGCGCCCGCTGCGGCCTGCCGTTCGAGTATGAGGTGGGCGAGACGATGGTGTGCGGGGCCTGCATCGCCGATCCACCGCTCTACGCCCGCGCCCGCTCCACCCTGGTTTACGATGACGCCAGCCGGTCCTTGCTGATGGGGTTCAAGCATGGTGACCGGACGCACGCCGCCAAACCATTCGGCGTCTGGCTGGCGCGCGCCGGGGCGGAGGTGCTGGACGGGGCCGATTTTCTGGCCCCGGTGCCGCTGCACCGCTGGCGTCTGTTCACGCGCCGCTACAATCAGGCGGCCTTGCTGGCGTGGGAGACCGGGCGGCAGGCCGGTGTGCCCGTTACGCCCGATTTGCTGGTGCGCCGGCGGCGCACGCGCTCGCAAGGCGGTCTTGATCGCACCGGGCGGCGGCGCAACGTCGCCGGCGCCTTCACCCTGCGCCAGGGCCGTGTGGTGGAAGGCAAGCGCATCGTGCTGGTGGACGATGTGCTGACCACCGGGGCGACGGTGAACGAATGCGCCAGGGTGTTGCTGGAAGCGGGCGCGGCGCGGGTGGATGTGCTGGCTTTGGCGCGCGTCGTGAAGGGGTGATGTCTGGTATGCGCCCCTCAATTCTCCCATATCATGGCCCCATATCTACCGGGAATCATCAGGAGATCAGCCCATGGCCGACATCGTGATCTACACCACCCCCTTCTGCCCTTATTGCGCGCGGGCCAAGCGGTTGCTTGATGGCAAAGGCGCTGCGTATGAGGAGATCGACCTGTATGTAAATCCCGGACGCCGTGAGGAGATGATCCAGCGCGCGCAAGGGCGCACGACGGTGCCGCAGATCTTCATCGACGGCGTCCCCTACGGCGGCAGCGACGATATTCACGCGATGGACAGCGCCGGTGAACTCGATCCGGTTCTGGGGTTGCGCTGATGGAGGGGCGCCTGACGGTTGCTTGCGTTCAGGTCAACGCGGGTACGGAGATCGCGGCGAATCTGAGCGTCGCCGGTGATCTGATCCGCCGCGCCCGCGACGCCGGCGCCACATTCATCACCACGCCCGAGAATGTCGGCATGATCGTCCAGGGCCGCGATAAGGTTCTGGCCCGTGTGAAACCAGAGGCCGAGCACCCCGGCCTGCCGTTCTTCGCCGCTTTGGCGCGTGAGACCGGCGCGTGGTTGCTGGCCGGGTCGCTGGGCGTTCTGCTTGACGATGGGCGGGTGGCGAACCGCAGCCTGCTGTTCAACGCCGAGGGCCAAGTGGTCGCGCGGTATGACAAGATCCACATGTTCGATGTCGATCTGAGCGGTGGTGAGAGCTACCGCGAATCGGCGATTTTCCGTCCGGGTGATCGCGCTGTTCTGGCGTCGACGCCCTGGGGTGGGGTGGGGATGAGCGTCTGTTATGATTTACGCTTCGCCGCGCTCTACCGGGCGCTGGCCCAGGCCGGAGCGTCGATCCTCACCGTGCCGGCGGCGTTTACCGTGCCGACGGGGCGCGCGCACTGGCATGTGTTGCTGCGGGCCCGGGCCATCGAGACGGGGTGTTTTGTGATCGCCCCAGCCCAAACCGGCGCGCATGACGCCGGTCGTCGCACCTACGGCCATTCCCTGATCGTCAGCCCGTGGGGTGAGATTCTCGCCGATGGCGGTGAGGAGGTTGGTTTTGTCACCGCCGATCTCACCCTCGATCAGGTCGCCGAGGCTCGTGGCATGGTTCCCGCGCTCAAGCATGACCGGGCGTTCACGGTGGTGCGGATGGGGCCGGCTTCATGATCGCTGGCCGCGCATCCAAGCAAGGATTGGGCCGGACGCCCAGACCAGGGCGAAGACCACCAGATTCAAGGCGATCACCAGAATCAGAAAATCAATGGTGGTGAAGCCGGTCAGCCGGTTGCGCAAGGAGGCGGCGGTGGACAGCCGGTAAAGGCCGATGGCCGGTGGCGTCGCCAGGCACATCACCAGCGCCACCCGGTTGGGCAGCCATTCGTGGATACGAACGGGTTCAGGCGGGGGATCGGCGAGGGAGCGGCCAGTGATGATCAGCATCGCCGCATAGCCATAAAACACCATCGCCAGGACCGGCCTCAACCACCCCTCCAGGGGTTGGCTGAGCCAGGCGCCATAGAGGTGGAGGCCCAGCGCCAGCGCCAGCGCGCCCAACAGCACCGGCAGCGCCGTCAGGGGCCGCCGCGCGGCTTCGACGAAGGCGGCGAGCCCCGCCAGCGCGGCGAGGCCGACATAGTCGGCGGGCTCGGTCAACAGGCCAAACAACAGCACGCCGTTGACCGACAACATCAGCACAACCACCGCGGCGCTCGGTCGGTCGAGCCGTTTGTACGCCTGCATGCCGGCCCATACCGTAACGATGGTGGCTATGACGCGGATGGCGGTGATCGAGATGTAGGTGGGTGTCAGGCCCAGTTTCCACAGCAAGGTCGCCGCGTTGGGCCAGGAGCCGATCGGGCCGAGGGCGTCCAGCAACGCCTGGACCATCGTGGTGTACTGGTGTGTGACATAGGCGGGGTTCTCGTGCAGAAATGGCCCGAGAAACACCGCCGCCAATCCCAGCAAAAGCCAAGGCAGCAACGACCAGCGCAACGCGGCGAACAGCAGCGCCGGCGCCAGCGCTTCTGGTCTCAGGGCCACCGCCAGAGCCAACAGCAGCCCGCCGCGCGCCTTGCGTCCAAGGGCGATGTCCACGGTTGCGTGCAACAGCACGGCAAACGCCATCACATCCCAATGGCCGCCGATAATGTCGATGGAGGCGGACGGAAACGCGAGCAGCAGCACATAGGGGGCCACCCGCTTGCCCGCATCCGGTCGCACCAGCCCCGCTGCGCGGTAAATGGACAGCGTGAACACCAGGACGGAGAGCAGCCGCCAGAGTTGATCCGCCAGAATCGGCGGCAGCAGCGCGAAGGGGCTGAACAGCACGGCTGCTATAGGAAAATGCGGGAAACTCTGGAGGGGGACGTTGTAGATGGGCTCCCCCGCCCACCAGTGCAGCGCCGTTCGTGTGTAGTCCCAGCTGGGCAGCAGGAACGGCCAGCCCTGCATGAAGACCAGCCCCGCGATAAGGATGTTGAGCAGCGCCCACGACACCAGGGGGCCGTTGGCGCGCAACCAATTGCTCAGACGCCGCACGCTGAAACCCGCCGCTCCCCGGTGAACCCCGGCGCCATCCATCCATGACCTCGCTGTGATGAGGAGGAACCGCTAAAGATGGTCTAACGAACTCTCCACAGACGCAAGGTGAATGGATGTTCTATGCTTCAGGTGGGTGGGGGACGCGCACGGCCGCCAGACGCTGTACCACCGCCGCGCGCGGGATTGCAACCTCACCATGTTCGTAGGCGACCACCTGAAGGCGACCGCGCGTCACCTCCAGCAATTCGCCGGGATGGAGGAGGAATCGGGGGGACGAAGGCTTACCGAAGCGCTCGTTGCCGGCGGCGAACGTCTCATAGAGCAGCGCCCCACCGGGCGCCAGCGCCGCGAGAATGGCGGGAAACAGCGGGCGATGCAAATAATTGGCGACGATGATTCCGGCAAAGCGCCGCTCCGCTGGCAAGGGCCAGGGGGTTTCCTGTTCCAAATCGGCGGACAAAAGCTCCACGCCCGGTGCGCCGGTCAGGTCGGCGACGCCGCGCAGGTCGATGTCGACGCCGACGACGGGGTGGTTGCGGCGGTGGAACAGCCGCAGATGCCGGCCCGATCCGCAGGCGAGGTCGAGCACCGCTCCCCCCGCCGGAACCAGGGATGCAAAGCGCTCCACCCAGGCCGAAGGTGGCGGCGTCGGGAGCGGCGGCGTTGTGGCATGATCCGGTGATGGCGCGGTGCTCATCAAAGCCTCCTTGAGCTGGGGGTGATCGAGGGGGGATCAAAAGATTTGCCGGCGGGCAGGTCCAGATATTTGACGCAGACGTTGTCCTATGCTTGAACTGTAGCAAGGTCGATTCTTGAACTATAGTGATGTTTGCGTTCGCGCAATGAGCAAGGTTTTACCGGGGATATGATCCTCTTCGAGTTGAAATGCGCCTCCGAGCACCATTTCGAGGCATGGTTCCGCGATGGCGGCGCCTATGAGGCGCAGGCGGTGGCGGGCACGATCGTTTGCCCGCACTGTGGTGACGCGCGCGTATCGAAGGCGCCGATGGCGCCCCGCATCGCCAGATCGCGCGGCAAGGGTGAGGAATCCATGGCGGTTCCTGAATCCAAGACGGCAAAAGACCAGCAGGCTGACGTGATGCGCCAACTCGGCGAATTGCGGCGCAAGGTTGAGGAAAACTGCGACTATGTCGGTGACCGTTTCACCGAAGAGGCGCGGCGAATCCATTACGGTGAAGCCGATCCGCGCGGAATCTACGGCGAAGCCAGCGCCGGCGATGTGGCCGAATTGCAGGAAGAGGGGGTGGTCATTCACCACATCCCCTGGTTGCCGCGAACCGATTCCTGACCTCATTCCTTAATCATTGCGAAAAGGCGTATCAAGCGGGGTCATCCCTGCGTGACCGCGCCCCGGTGCTGGAGAAATGGGCCAGGGGTTTCCAGGCCACCTCTTGCAGCACCTGGATAAACCGCTCCGCCGCCGGCGAGAGGGAGCGGTTGGTCTTGCGGATGAAGCCGATCTTGCGGGTCAAGCCGGGGGTTCGGATCGGCGTGATGGCGATGCCTTCACACGACGTGGAATCGATGGCGGATTCCGGCAGGACGGATATCCCCAATCCAGCGCGCACCATGCCAACCGCCGTCGACATATAGTTCGCCTCGCACGCCAGGCTGATTTCCAGATTTTCTTTTTCCAGGACACGCTCGATCAGCGTGCGCACGCTGGTGCCCCGGGCGGTCAGGATCAACGGGAACTCCACAATATCGTGCAGCAACAAGGGGCCCTGCGCCGCCAGGGGATGATCCTCGGGAAGGAAGGCGCACATGCGGTCGGTGAGGAAGTCGACCACCTCGACGTCACGATCCGGTCCCATCCGGCTGCCAATGCCAAAGTCCACCTCCTCGGCTTTGACCAGTTGAACGACTCTTTCACCGATCACATCGCTGACGGTCACGTCGATCCCCGGATGCCCGGCGGTAAAGCGGCGGATGACGATCGGCAGCAGGCTTGCGGCGATCGAAGGCAGTGTGGCGACGGCGACCGAACCGCGCCGCAGCCCCGCCAGATCGTGGCTGGTGTTCATCACCGCCTCGAGATCGGTGAGCACCCGTTGCAGCGGCGCCAGGAGGTCGCGCCCGGCCTGCGTCAAAATGACCAGGCGCTTGGTGCGGTCGAACAGGCGCACCCCCAGGGATTCTTCCAACTGACGAATCTGCACGGTCAGCGCGGGCTGCGACACGTGCAACTCCGCCGCCGCCTTGGTGAAGCTGCCCAGCCGCGCGACGGCGAGGAAGGCGCTGATATGCCGGAGCCCTTGAAGCATGCTGTCTCATAAAAAAAACGGAATACCATTATACAACAAATTCATTTTACTTATCTAATTGTTGATTCGTACAGTGTCAAGTAAGGACGCCATCCGATCCAGAGCGAGAAAGTCACCGGCCAAGAGCAAAGGAATTCAAAAGGCGTCCTGGCGTCATTCCGGGAGTAGGAAAGGTCCGCCAACGGTTGATTTGTTGGCCGAACCTGGAAGACAACTTTACCGGGAATGGCGGCGCATCATCAAAAGCGTGGAGGTATTATGCTCGCTCTCCTTGGATTGGCCACCATTGTTTTGTTGCTGGTGGTCATCATGACCAACAAGATGTCGCCTCTGGTGGCGCTGATCGCCATCCCCATCATTGCCGCTCTTGTCGGTGGTTTTGGCCTTGGGACCAGCAAATTCATCATCGACGGCATCAAGGCGCTGGCGCCGACAGCCGGCATGTTCGTTTTCGCCATCATCTTCTTCGGCGTCGTCACCGATGCGGGGATGATGGACCCGATCATCGATCGTATCCTGCGCGTTGTCGGCGTTCGGCCTGCGCGGATCACCATGGGCACGACGCTGCTGGCGTTGCTGATCCATCTCGATGGCTCTGGCGCCGTGTGCTTCTTGATCACCATTCCCGCCATGCTGCCGTTGTTCGAGCGGTTGGGCATGGACAAGCGCATCCTCGCCTTGTGTGTGTCGATGGCCGCGGGGGTGAATTTCCTGCCCTGGACCGGCCCGACAATTCGCTCCGCCGCGGCCTTGAAGCTGCCGGTGACCGATATCTTCAACCCGCTTATCCCCGTGCAGATCGTCGGCCTGGTGTTCATCTTCACCGTCGCTTTCCTGCTGGGCAAGCGTGAGGAACGCCGTCTGGGTCTGGGTGGCGTGGCGAGCAACACGGCTGAAGCGCCGATCGGTCCCGCCCCGCGCGTCCTGACCCCGGAACAGCTCAAGATCCGCCGTCCGAAGCTGTTCTGGGCCAATCTGGCGGTCACCGTCGTCATCATGGGTGTGATGATCGAAGGCGCGGTGGACCCGGTGGTGATGTTCATGATTGGCACCGTGGTGGCGCTGATGATCAACTACCCCGACGTCACGATGCAGAAGGAGCGCGTTGACGCGCACGCCAAGGCGGCGCTGATGATGGCGAGCATCCTGCTGGCCGCCGGCGTGTTCACCGGCATCATGAGCGGCACCAAGATGCTGGCCGCCATGGCGCAAGCCGCCGTCGCCTTCGTGCCGCCGGAGATGGCGCAGCACATACCCTTCGGCCTCGGCCTCATTTCCATGCCGCTGAGCCTGCTGTTCGATCCTGACTCCTTCTACTTCGGCGTCATGCCGGTCGTGGCGGAGGTCTACAAGACGCTGGGCGGCGCGCCGATCCAGGTCGCCCAGGCGTCGATCCTCGGGCAGATGACGGTCGGCTTCCCGGTGAGCCCGCTGACCCCCGCGACCTTCCTGGTGGTTGGCCTTACCGGCATCGGGCTGGGTGAACACCAGAAGTTCGCCATCCCCTTCCTCTTCGCGGCTTCCGTGGTCATGACCATCACCGCCGCCCTCATCGGCGTCATACCCTTTTGATACCTGCGGTATCTGGCCCTTTCTGATGCCCGCAGTATCTCGATAGTGAGAATATCATGAAAACCATCCGTATCGGGTCGGGCGCCGGCTACTCCGGCGACCGTATTGAGCCGGCGGTCGAGCTGGCTGAAAAAGGCGACATCCAATATCTCGTCTTCGAATGTCTGGCCGAACGCACCATCGCCATCGCCCAGCAGGCCAAGCTCAAGGACCCGTCCAAGGGCTATGACCCGCTGCTGGCGGATCGTATGCAGGCAGTGCTGCGCCTGTGCCACGACAAGGGCATCAAGATCATCACCAACATGGGCGCGGCGAACCCTGCCGCCGGCGCCGCCAAAATCAAGGAGATCGCCCACGCCCTTGGGTTGCGGAATCTCAAGATCGCCGCCGTGTCCGGCGACGATGTGCTGAAGACCCTGACTTCCGGCGGACACCGCATCGAGGAGACCGGCGTCGAGGCGTCGGCGATGGCCAACACCCTGGTCTCCGCCAACGCGTATCTTGGCGCCGCCCCCATCGTCGAGGCGTTGCGCAACGGGGCCGACGTGATCATCACCGGGCGCGTCGCCGATCCGGCGCTGTTCCTGGCGCCGCAGATCCACGAATTCGGCTGGTCGATGGAGGATTGGGATCGTCTTGGCAAGGGCACGGCGGTTGGTCACCTGCTTGAATGCGCCGGCCAGATAACCGGCGGCTATTTTGCCGACCCTGGCCCCAAGGATGTGGAAAACCTCGCCCGGCTGGGCTTTCCCATCGCCGAGGTGCGGGAGGACGGCGGCGCCGTCATCACCAAGGTTGAAGGCTCCGGCGGGGCGGTGACCACCGCCACCTGCAAGGAGCAGTTGCTCTATGAGATCCACGATCCCAGCGCCTATTACACCCCCGACGTGGTGGCCGATTTTTCGCGGGTCACCTTTGAACAGATCGGGCCGGACCAGGTGCAGGTGTCCGGCGCCACAGGGCGGGCGCGGCCCGACACGCTGAAGGTGTCCGTCGGTTACGTCGACGGCTACATCGGTGAAGGGCAGATGTCGTATGCCGGACCGAGCGCCGTCGCCCGAGGGCGATTGGCGCTGGATATCGTCCGTGAACGGCTTGAGCTGACCGGCGTGCAGACGAGCGAGCTACGGTTCGACCTGATCGGCGTCGATTCCATCCATGGCCACGCGCTTGCCGCCGGGAACGAACACCAGCCCTATGAAGTGCGTGTCCGTGTCGTGGGCCGCACCGATTCCATGAAGGAAGCGGTGCGCATCGGCAATGAGGTGGAGACCCTCTACACCAACGGGCCGGCAAGCGGTGGCGGCGCGGTCAAATCCGCTCGGGAAGTTGTCGCCATGCTGTCGGCGCTGCTTCCGCGCACCCTGGTGAAACCCGCCGTCGATTACGTGGAGGCCTGACATGAAGCTTCGTGAGCTTGCCCATTCCCGCACGGGCGACAAGGGCGACATTTCCAATATCTCGGTGATCGCCTTCGATCAGAAGGATTACCCGCTTCTGGAGGCGCAGGTCACCGTCGAGCGGGTGAAACAAGTATTCGCCGGGGTCGTGCACGGCGAGGTCGTTCGGTATGCGATCCCCAGCATCGGGGCTTTGAACTTCGTCATGCAAAAGGCGCTTGGCGGTGGGGTGACCCGTTCCCTTGCCCTTGACGCGCATGGCAAATGCCTGGCGTCGGCGCTGCTGGATCTGGATATCCCGGACACCGTCGCCTGAACCGATAAAGCCCTTTTTTTCTCTTCCGTCACCGCGCCGCGCCTCTTTTTGTGAAGCCGATTTCACAAAAAAGCGCGGCGTTGCGATTCGTGCGCTCATCATTTTTGACAGCCGCCAAGCTGCGGATTCGGAGCGTGTTTCAAACGCCGACACCCGACAATTCCGTTACGCATATGGTTTATTCGCTAATTGTTAGCGGCATATGCTATCCAAAGCAATACTTGCTCTTTCATCAAACGCTATTTCTGATTGCTCTATCGTCAAAAGGGTTGACGGACAGCGATAATGCAAAGACCATGTGTAGCGAGTGTCGTAACTCGTTATGATAAAATTCTGTGGCACTCGAGAGGGGACGCACGATGCAAACAAAAGCGCAAAAAATTCTGTCTAATCCAAAATTTCAGGAGTTGATCGCCAAACGCTCTGCATTCGCATGGACGTTATCGGTAATCATGCTCGTTATCTACTTCGGCTTCATCCTGTTGGTGGCCTTTGGCAAAGAGTTTCTGGGCACGCCCATAGGCTCTGGCGTCACCACATGGGGGGTTCCGATCGGCGTGTTCACGATTGTCTCGGCTTTCACTCTGACGGGCATCTATGTCCGGCGGGCGAATGGTGAGTTTGATGATCTGAATCGTCAGATCCTGGAGGAGTCGAAGTAATGCGGTCCATGTTTACACGTCTTGGCGCGGCTCTGGCCGTAGCCCTGCTGCCCACCGCGGCCCTGGCGGCGGCTGTTGAAGGCGTCATCGAAAAGCAGGCGACGAACTACGAAGCCATCATCATGTTCGCGGCCTTCGTGGCCGGGACTTTGGGCATCACCTATTGGGCTGCCCGCCGCACGAAGTCGGCGAAGGATTTCTACGCCGCCGGCGGTGGCATCACCGGTTTCCAGAATGGTCTGGCTATCGCCGGCGACTTCATGTCGGCGGCATCGTTTCTCGGCATCGCCGGGCTGGTGTACACGTCGGGCTTCGATGGCCTGATCTACTCGGTGGGCTGGTTGGCCGGTTGGCCGCTCATCCTCTTCCTCATCGCCGAGCGTTTGCGCAACCTTGGCAAATACACCTTTGCCGATGTTGCTTCCTACCGCTTCCAGCAGACGCCGATCCGCACGATGGCGGCCTGTGGTTCGCTGGCCACGGTGACGTTCTACCTCATCGCCCAGATGGTCGGGGCCGGCAAGCTGATCCAATTGCTGTTCGGCATGGATTATCTTTGGGCTGTGGTGATCGTCGGCATATTGATGATCGCCTATGTGACCTTCGGCGGCATGCTCGCCACCACCTGGGTGCAGATCATCAAGGCCGTGCTTTTGCTGTTTGGCGCGAGCTTCATGGCCGTCATGATCCTCGCCAAGTTCGGCTTCAGCCCGGAAGCGCTGTTCAAGCGCGCCACGGAAGTGCACACCAAGGGCATCGACATCATGAAGCCGGGTGGGCTGGTCAGCGACCCGATCTCGGCCATCTCGCTGGGTATGGCGCTGATGTTCGGCACCGCCGGTCTGCCGCACATCCTGATGCGCTTCTTCACGGTGTCCGACGCCAAGGAAGCGCGCAAGTCGGTGTTCTACGCCACGGGCTTCATCGGCTACTTCTACATCTTGACCTTCACCATCGGTTTCGGCGCTATCGTGCTGATCCTGTCCCCGGACGCCAGCGGCGCCTATCCGTTCCTCGATGCGGCCAAGGTCGCGGCGGCGGGCGGCAAGGTCAGCCCGGCGATGATCATTGGCGGCACCAATATGGCGGCCATCCACACCGCGCATGCGGTGGGCGGCAACCTCTTCTATGGCTTCATCTCGGCCGTGGCCTTCGCCACCATCCTGGCGGTGGTGTCTGGTCTGACGCTGGCCGGCGCTTCGGCGGTGTCGCATGATCTGTACGCTTCGGTCTTCGCCAAGGGCCGCGTGTCCGAGCGTGACGAGATCCGTGTGTCGAAGATCACCACCGTGGTTATCGGCATTGTCGCCATCTTCCTCGGCATCGCCTTCGAGAACCAGAACGTGGCCTTCATGGTCGGTCTCGCCTTCGCCATCGCGGCGTCGGCGAACTTCCCGATCCTGCTGATGTCGATGTTCTGGAAGCGCATGACCACGCGCGGCGCGGTGATGGGCGGCTGGATCGGCCTGATTTCGGCGGTGGTGATGGTCATCCTAGGCCCGACGGTGTGGAAGACGGTTCTGGGCAACCCGACGGCGATCATTCCCTACGAAAACCCCGGCCTGTTCTCGATCCTCCTGTCGTTCTTCGCCATCTGGTTCTTCTCGATCACCGACAACAGCCAGGCGGCCAAGGATGAGCAGCGGGCGTTCGACGCCCAGTATATCCGGTCGCAAACCGGCCTGGGTGCGGAAGGCGCCTCGGCCCACTGAGAGTAAAAATCACACAGCCTTTCGCTCGTTAGAAAGGTGAGGTAATCTCCAAGGCGCTCCAAGACTTTTGGTCTTGGGGCGCCTTTTTCTTTGTCGGGCGGAGATCATCGTGCTCGAAGCGTTCAATTTTTCTGCGCCGCCGTTCGATCGTCTCTCGGTGGACGAGCAGGAAAAATTCGCGCGATCCCTTGATCTTGGCGTCTACTCCAAGGACACGGTGATCCTCGGTGGGGATGAGCCGTTTGATAGCCTTTTCATCGTCATGACGGGTCTGGTGCGGGAACGCCACGGTGATGAGGTGGTCGCGGTCTATGGGCCGGGCGATGATTTCGAGCTGAACGCCCTGTTCGGCGGTGGGCGCAATCACAGCTTCATCGCGACCGAGGATAGCGTCTGTTATCTGGCGCCGCGTCCGGTTCTGGTCGAATTGGCGCGCGCCAACCCGGCGTTTGGCGCATGCATCGGCGAAGCCTTCGCCAAAAAACTGCGGGCCTTCGCCGATGAGCGTTCCAATCGCGAGATGGCGGCGCTGACCATGGCGCGGGTCCGGCAGGCGTATGTGCAGCCGGCGGTCTTCGTCGCCGCCACCGCCACCTTGCGCGACGCCGCGCTGGCGATGAAGACGCAGAAATCGACCTCCGTCCTGGTGCGGGATGGCGACCGCACGGGCATCATCACCGGCACCGATCTGCGTGATCGCGTGGTGCTCGACGGTGCGCCGGTGGGCACGCCGGTCGGACCGATGGCGCGTTATGAGCTGATTACGCTGGACCGTGACGCCTTGCTGTTCAACGCCTTGCTTTTGATGATCAAGCATTCGGTGCGGCGGATCATCATCACCGAGGACGGCGCCATCGCCGGTGTTCTCGAGCAGATCGACCTGTTGTCGGCGCTGTCCAACCACAGCCAGGTGATCGCCTTGCAGGTGGAGCGTGCTGCGGACATCGCCGCTTTGCGCAAGGCCAGCGCTGACATCGTCAACCTGATCCGCACGTTGCACACCACCGGGGTCAAGGCGCCGTTCATCGCCGATCTGGTGACGGAGCTGAACCGCAAGATCTTCCACCGCCTGTTCGCGTTGCTGGCCCCGCCGGATTTGCTGGCCAATTCCTGCCTGCTGGTCATGGGCAGTGAAGGGCGCGGTGAGCAATTGCTGAAGACCGACCAGGACAACGGCTTGATCCTGCGCGACGGTTACCATTGCCCGGATTTGCCGGGCGTCACCGCCGCCTTCACCCGGGAGTTGATCGCGTTCGGTTATCCGCCGTGCCCCGGCGACATCATGCTGTCGAATCCGGCGTGGGCGAAGCCGCTGGCCGCCTATAAGGACGCCATCTTCTATTGGATTCACCAGCCGAATGAGGAGGCGCAGCTCAACCTCGCCATCTTCTATGACGCCGCGGCGGTGGCCGGTGACGCCGGGTTGCTGGCGGAGGCCAGGGGGTATTTGCTGGCCCAGTTATCGGACAACCACAACTTCTTCTCACATTTCGCCCGCCCGGTGCTGTCCTTCGACACGCCTTCGGGCCGGTTCGCCGGGTTGTTTGAACGCAAGAACGCACCGGCCATCGATATCAAGAAAGCCGGCGTCTTCCCCATCGTGCATGGTGTCCGCGCCTTGGCGCTGGAAAAGCGCATGGTGGAAACCAACAGCATCGAACGCATCTGGGGGCTGGCTGACAAGAGGGTGATCGACCGCGCCCTGGCCAGTGAGTTGGTCGAGGCGTTTGTTTTCCTGTGCACGCAACGCCTTAAGGCGCGCATCGCCACAGGGCATGAGGTGAAGATCGACAACACTGTGCGTCCCGCCGAGATGACCAGGCTGGAGCGTGACCAGTTCAACGACTGTCTGGCTGTGGTGAAGCGGTTCAAGGAGTTCATCGCCTACCATTTCCGTCTCAACCAACGCTGATGGCCGGATGATGCAAGCCAGCTCTAAGGCGGATTTTTCCAAGATGGGCCTTTATGACGTGGTGGCGATTCACGCCGATGCCTCCTCCTACGATGTCGCCGGGGCGGAACTGCGGGCTGTCGCCGTGACGCCTATTCGCGGCAACCGCATTCTGACGAGCCAGCGCCTGATGCTGTCATTCCCGCTGATCGAAACCCAATTGGAACCGGGCCAATCGGAACAGGCTGAGCCGGCGTTGTCCACACTGCTGCGCGTCATCGGCGACCGGCCCCTGGTTGGCTATTACCTGGATTTCACCGTCGCTCTGTTGAACCGCCACCTCCAACCGATCATCGGCGCCCCACTGCCCAACGAGCGCATCGAGGTGTCGAGCCTGTACTATGAGAGCAAGCCGAAGGTTCCCGGTAAGAACGCGCTGGATTTGCGCCTGACATCGATCATCAAAGCGTTGAATCTGCCGGCTTGCGGCGGTAAGGACGCCTCTTCCAAGGCCCTGGCCTCCGCCATGATTTACCTGCGGCTGCGGCCCATGGGGCGTCAGCCGGACAAAAAAGGGACTCTTCCATGAAGGTGAATGGCGCAGCCTGCCGCACGATCTGGCTGGCGGAGGATGGTCGATCGGTCGAGATCATTGACCAGACCAAATTGCCGCATGCCTTCGCCACGGTCCGGCTGACCACATTGAAGGCGGTGGCGCACGCCATCCACGCCATGCTGGTGCGCGGAGCGCCGCTCATCGGGGTTACGGCGGCCTATGGGGTGGCGTTGGCGATCCGCGCCGATGCGTCCGACGCGGCGCTGGCGACCGCCTGTGAGACGCTGCTCGCCACCCGACCGACGGCGGTCAACCTGCGCTGGGCGCTGGAGCGCATGCGTCGGCGTCTGCTTCCTCTCCCAGAGAATCAGCGCGTCGAGGCCGCCTATGCCGAGGCGGGCCTCATCGCCGACGAGGATGTCGCTCTGTGCCGCGCCATTGGAGAGCATGGGGCGTCCCTGATCCGCGATGCCGCCAAGGGGAAGGCCGCCAAGGGGAAGGCCGGGGATGAGACCGTGCATGTGTTGACCCATTGCAACGCCGGCTGGCTGGCGACGGTGGATTGGGGAACCGCCCTGGCTCCGGTCTATGTCGCCTTTGAGGCCGGCATCCCCTTGCATGTCTGGGTGGATGAGACACGCCCGCGCAACCAGGGCGCCAGTCTGACCGCGTGGGAGTTGCAGCAGCACGGCGTGCCGCATACGGTCATTGTCGACAACGCCGGTGGGCATTTGATGCAGCATGGCCTTGTGGATTTGTGCATCGTCGGCACGGATCGTACAACCGCCGGCGGCGATGTGTGCAACAAGATCGGAACCTATCTCAAGGCGCTGGCCGCGCATGACAACGGCGTGCCGTTCTATGTGGCGCTGCCATCGCCGACCATCGACTGGCGCATCCATGACGGCGTCAAGGACATTCCCATCGAGGAGCGTTCAGGCGCCGAGGTGGCTGAGGTGACCGGCCTCACCCGCGATGGCCGCGTCGAGACGGTCCGCGTGACGCCAGAGGGCAGCGGCGTGGCGAATTTCGCCTTTGACGTGACGCCCGCGCGTTTGGTGAGCAAACTGATCACTGAACGCGGAATCTGCCCCGCCACCCCTGACGGCCTGCTGAGCCTCTTCCCAGAGCGGTGTGCGGCGGTGTGAGGCCTTGGCGGCGGCGGCGGCTTGCGCTATGCAAGGCCCCTCAAGACGGAGGCTTATGACCCATGACCGACTGCCCCTGTGGCTCTGGCAAGACCCTGGACGCCTGCTGCGGCCCTTACCTGTCCGGCGCCGCGCCGGCGCCGACGGCCGAGGCGCTGATGCGCTCGCGCTATTCCGCGTTCGCCACCAAGAATATCGACTATCTGGAACAGACGCTGCGGCCCGACACACGGGATGATTTCAACCGTGAACAGGTCACGGAATGGGCCGGCAACAGCGAGTGGATCGGGCTTGACGTGCGTTCGACCAAGGAGGGGGGCGAAGGCGATACGCAAGGCGTAGTCGAGTTCGTCGCCCGCTTCAAGGTGGAGGGTAAGGATTATTTCCACCACGAAACCAGCACCTTCACCAAACAGGATGGGCGCTGGTTCTATGTGGACGGCATCATGGGCACGCGCCCGCGCGTCGCGCCCAAGGTCGGCCGTAACGAGCCGTGTCCTTGCGGCAGCGGCAAGAAACACAAGAAGTGCTGCGGGGCCTGACCCGTCCTCGACTTCGGTCTCTGGCGGCCCTGTCCGGTGGTGGCAGGGCCGTCGCTATGGCGCTACTTCGCCAGCAGCTTCGCTAAATCCTTTGGCAGGGCCCCTTCCAACGCCAGGAGGCGGGTTTTCATCAGGCTGGCGACCGCTATGGCGTCGGTGATCTCACCGCGCATCACCATGTCGAAAGCCTCGCGAAAAGGCAGGCGGCGCACTTGCAGCTCTTCCGTTTCCTCGGGCTCGGCAATTCCCTGTTCAAGTTCCCAGGCAAGGAAGCAGTGCGCCATCTCGTCGCTGACACTGTTCGACAAATGCATCTTCAACAGCGGGCGCCATTGGCGGGCGGTCAGGCCCGTCTCTTCGGCCAGTTCGCGCTGCGCCGATTCCAACGTATCGACGCCGAGCTTGCCGCCGCCTTCCGGGATCTCCCAACTGTACTGCTTGAGCGGGAGGCGGTACTGCCCGATCAGCGTCGTGCAGCCATTCTCATCAATGGGAACGATGCCGGTGGCGATGCTCTGGAACTGCACCACCCCGTAGATGCCGGGTTTTCCCTTGGGATTGAGCACGTCATGCTCGATCACCTTGATCCATGGATTCTCATAAATCGGCTTTGTGCACAGGATCGTCCAGGGATTGCCCTGGGGATTGGCGATCTTATTCGGCACGAGGGGGCCTCCGTTCGGTTCAGCCAACTATAGCAGCCGCGCCTGAGGCCGCAATGCACCGCTTCGGTTTAGGCGGCGCCACACCCTATTGCCTCTTCTCCAGAGCGGCAATCACCCCACATCACCCTTGACGGTGCAGGTGAAACGCCCATCGGAGCGATCAAGGAGGCATATCGTGACAATAGTCGCCGGCCAGGACACGCTGAAGACCCGCCGTACTCTTACGGTGAACGGCAAACGTTATGACTACTACAGCATCAAGGCCGCTGAGGACGGGGGGCTGGGTGATCTGTCGCGTCTGCCCTATTCGATGAAGGTGTTGCTGGAGAATCTGCTGCGCTTCGAGGACGGTCGCTCGGTCAGTGTCGACGACATAAAGGCCATGGCGCAATGGCTGAAGGACAAGCGCTCAAACCGCGAGATCGCCTATCGCCCGGCGCGTGTGCTGATGCAGGATTTCACCGGCGTCCCGGCGGTGTGCGATCTGGCGGCGATGCGTGAGGCGATGGTGGCGTTGGGCGGCGATCCCACGAAGATCAACCCGCTGGTGCCCGTGGATCTGGTCATCGACCATTCCGTGATGGTCGATCATTTCGGTTCCGCGGACTCCTTCAAGCGCAATGTTGCGCTGGAGTTCGAGCGCAACGGCGAACGCTACGCCTTTCTGCGCTGGGGCCAGAAGGCGTTCGATAATTTCCGCGTCGTGCCGCCGGGCACCGGCATCTGCCATCAGGTCAACGTCGAATATCTAGCGCAGACCGTATGGTCCGACACCGATCAAGTCGGTGTGCAACTGGCTTATCCGGACACGCTGGTCGGCACCGACAGCCACACCACCATGGTCAACGGCCAAGGTGTGCTGGGGTGGGGCGTCGGCGGTATCGAGGCTGAGGCCGCCATGCTGGGCCAGCCGATTTCCATGCTGATCCCCGAGGTGGTCGGCTTCAGGCTGACGGACCGCTTGAAGGAGGGATCAACCGCCACCGATCTGGTGCTGACCGTCACGCAGATGCTGCGCCGGAAGGGCGTGGTCGGCAAGTTCGTCGAATTTTATGGCCCCGGTCTCGACGGGCTGACCCTGGCGGATCGCGCCACCATCGCCAACATGGCGCCCGAGTATGGCGCCACCTGCGGTATTTTCCCAATCGACGCTGAGACCATCAGGTTTCTCACCTTCACCGGGCGGGATCCCGACCGCATCGCCCTGGTCGAGGCTTACGCCAAGGCGCAGGGCATGTGGCGTGAGGCGAACACGCCAGACCCGCTGTTCACCGACAGCCTTGAGCTTGACCTTTCCACTGTCGAGCCGTCGCTGGCCGGTCCGAAGCGGCCACAAGACCGTGTCCCCCTGTCGACGGCGGCGGTGGCGTTCGGCAGGGATCTCCACGACGTCTTCAATGTTGACGACCCAAAGCGCTCGGTTCAGGTCCAGGGCGCGGGCTACGCGCTGGGGCATGGGGCGGTGGTGATCGCGGCGATCACTTCATGCACCAACACATCCAACCCGGCGGTGTTGATCGCCGCTGGCCTTGTCGCCCGCAAGGCGGTGGAAAAGGGGTTGACCAGCAAGCCATGGGTCAAGACCTCCCTGGCGCCGGGCTCGCAGGTGGTTACCGACTATCTCGCCAAGGCCGGGTTGCAGCCGTACCTGGACCAGCTCGGCTTCGCCATTGTCGGCTATGGGTGCACCACCTGCATTGGCAACTCCGGCCCCTTGCCGGAGGCGATCGCCGCCGCGGTGGAGGAGGGCGATCTGGTCGCGGCGGCGGTGCTGTCCGGCAACCGCAATTTTGAGGGCCGCGTCAACCCGCACACCCGCGCCAATTACCTGGCGAGCCCGCCGCTGTGCGTCGCCTACGCCCTGGCGGGCAGCATGAACATCGATCTGAGCAGGGACTCTCTGGGCGTCGGCAGCGACGGCCAGCCGGTGTATCTGAAGGACATCTGGCCCACCAGCGAGGAGGTGAGCGACACCATCAACGCCTCCTTGTCGCCGGAGATGTTTCGCACGCGCTACCGCGACGTGTTCGAGGGGCCGCCGGAATGGCGGAAAATCGCTATCGCTGAAGGCCAGACCTACCAGTGGCAAGAATCATCGACCTATGTGAAGCTGCCGCCGTTTTTCCAGGGTATGCCGCCGGTCCCCGGCGCGGTGTCCGACCTGCGCGGCGCGCGGGCATTGGCGGTGTTGGGCGATTCCATCACCACCGACCATATTTCACCGGCGGGCTCCATCAAGAAAACCAGCCCAGCTGGCGACTATCTGCTGAGTCATCAGGTGCGTCTGCAAGACTTCAATTCCTATGGAGCCAGGCGTGGCAATCATCAGGTGATGATGCGCGGTACATTCGCTAATATTCGTATCAAAAATGAAATGCTTTCAGGGGTGGAGGGTGGTGAAACCAGGCACATGCCCTCGGGCGAGCCCATGCCGATCTACACGGCGGCGATGCGCTACATTCAGGAGGGTGTGCCGTTGGTGGTGATCGCCGGCAAGGAGTACGGCACCGGCTCCTCGCGCGACTGGGCGGCCAAGGGAACCAAGCTGCTGGGCGTCCGCGCGGTGATTGCTGAGAGTTTTGAGCGTATCCATCGCTCGAATCTGGTGGGAATGGGAATTCTGCCCTTGCAGTTCAAGGATGGCTTAACCCGCCACGACCTGAAGCTTGACGGTTCGGAGATGTTTGATGTTTCCGGAATCGAACAGGATTTGCGGCCGCGCAAGGATGTGGCCTTGACGATCATCCGTGCTGATGGGCGCAGGGAAGAGCATACGCTTTTTCTGCGCATCGATACGCTGGATGAGATCGAGTATTACAGAAATGGTGGCGTGTTGAATTTCGTGTTGCGAAAGCTGGTGGCGTAAGGAGCGCCAAGGCAAAGGAAGCGAAGGGCCCGGCGGCCCTTCGCGTATCCCTGGATAGAGCGGCGGTAAGCTCTTTTCATTGGTGTACGGCAGGAAACTGCTGACAAAATTGCTCGGGTATGTAAAAATAATAAACCTTTGCGCCTGTGCTTGCCAAAGCAGAGGACGTTCACCGTTTTTTAATGGTGCCTCATGCCCTTCAGCAATCTTTCCATCCGGGCCAAGCTCTGGTGCCTCACTTTGTTGGCCAGCTTGGCGTGCTTCACCATTGCTGGAACTGGACTCTATCTGAGTTACAGCAGCATGTATCAACAACGGGTCGATGCTTTGCGCTTCCTGGTTGAAACAGGGCACGGCATGGCCGTGAAATTCGAAGCTGAAGCCGCTGCCGGACGCCTATCCCGGGAGGAAGCGCAGGCAAGATTTAAACAAGCGCTTGCGGCGATGAGCTATAATGGTAAAGAGTATTTGTTTTCCCACACTTACGATTTGGTAGGTTTTGTTCACCCCAATGACAAGCTGGTGGGCAAGGATGTATCTGGACTTAAAGATGCCAAGGGCTCACCGGTTATTCCTCCTTTGGTCAGTATAGCAAGGGATAAAGGTGAAGGTACTTATACCTATGATTGGCCCGTGACGCCGAACGGCACTGAGACAGATATTAAGCTGTCTTACGTAAAAGGTTTTGATCCTTGGAAAATATTCATCGGTACGGGTGTTTTCGTCGGTGATATATGGTCAAAATTTATTAATCAATTGTGGATGTTATTGGCGGTGATTGCCGTCATAGCGCTTCCGGCCATTGTTTTGCTGGCTATCACCGGGCAAAGCATCGCGTCGACCACGCGAGGGCTGGCCAGGAAGATGGAAGACTTGGCGGCGGGTGACCTGTCCTGCACTTTTCCCGAAGCGGACCGCCATGATGAACTTGGCGCCATGGGGAAAGCTGCCCAGGTGTTCAAGGAAAATGCGACGACCAAGATCCGCCTTGAGGCCCAGCAGGCTGAAGTGGCCCACCGCGCCGAGGAAGATAAGCGCAAAAGCATGGCGCAGCTTGCCGACAGCTTCGAGCAGACCGTTGGCGGGGTGATCCGCTCGCTTAACGCCGAAACCGAAGGCATGGAACTGCGCACGCAGGAAATGACCCGCGCCGCCGACCAGACCGGCCAATTGTCGGGGAATGTTACCACGATCACGCAAGAGACCTCGTCCAACGTGCAATCCGTCGCTTCGGCGACCGAGGAGTTGTCCGGCTCCATTAACGAAATCAGCCGTCAGGTGGGACAATCCTCACAGATCGCCCGTGAAGCGGTGGTGAGCGCTGAACGCGCCAACAATAAGGTGGAGGGGCTTGCGTCTGCCGTGGAGCGCATCGGCGCGGTGGTCGAACTGATCAACTCGATCGCCAGCCAGACCAATCTTCTGGCGCTCAACGCCACCATCGAGGCGGCGCGGGCCGGTGAGGCGGGTAAAGGCTTCGCCGTGGTGGCGAGCGAGGTCAAGGCTCTGGCCAATCAGACCGCCAAGGCGACCGAAGACATCGCGGTTCAGGTGTCCAGCATCCAGACGGCGACGGGCGAGGCGGTGCACGAAATCCAAGAGGTCGCCCGGGTGATCGGCCAGGTCAACGAGGTTGCGACCTCCATCGCCTCGGCGGTTGAGGAACAAGGCGCGGCGACGCGGGAAATCTCGCGCAACATCCAACAGGCTTCTCAGGGCACCCAGGCGGTGTTGGGCAGCATCGAGGGGGTCAATGCGGCGGCTGGGAAGAGCGGAAAGATGGCTTATGAGGTCTTGGAATCGACCCGGCAACTGGCGGTTCAAGCGAG
>JAVBJZ010000005.1:0-9272 GCA_031546725.1 Azospirillum sp. | reverse complement strand
CCGGCGGCCATGACGACGATCATCGTCTCACCGATGGCCCGGCTCACCGCCAGCAGAATCCCGGCGGCGATGCCCGGCAACGCCGCGGGAAGAACCACCTGAATGATCGTCTCGCTGCGGGTGGCGCCCAGGCTGAGCGCCCCCTCGCGCAGCGAGGAAGGGACCGCGGTGATGATGTCATCGGAAAGCGATGAGATGAAGGGAACGATCATGATTCCCATCACCACCCCCGCCGCCAGGGCGCTTTCCGAGGCCACCGTCAGCCCCATCCCCTGGCCCAGATCCCGCACCACCGGCGCGACGATCAAGGCGGCGAGGAAGCCGTAAACGACGGTGGGAATCCCGGCGAGAATCTCCAGCATGGGCTTGCCCACCGCGCGAAAGCGCGGGTGGGAATACTCCGCCATGGCGATGGCCGAGAGCAACCCGACCGGGACCGCCACCGCCATGGCGATGCCGGCGATCAGGAGTGTTCCGGTAAACAAGGGGACCGCGCCGAACGCCCCGGAACTTCCCACCTGATCGGCGCGAAGGGCGGTTTGTGGGCTCCACTCCAGGCCGAACAGGAAATTGCCCACCGGCACGGCCTGGAAGAAGCGGATTGATTCAAACACCAGCGACAGGATGATGCCGAAGGTGGTGAGGATGGCGATGGCCGAGGCGGCGGCCAGCATCCCCATCACCAAGCGCTGGACAGGCCGGCGCCGCCGTCCCATCCTATTTCTCCATCTCGGTCAAAGCCGCAGCCTTGGCCGCCCACGCCGGACGTTCGGAATCGGCCAGGGGGATCAGTCCCTTATCCACCAGATAGCCCGACGGGCCCCAGGCGTTTTCGCTGGTCAGTTCGGCCAGAAACGCCGCAATGCCGGGGACTTGCTCGACATGGGCTTTCTTGACGTAGATGAACAAGGGGCGTGAGAGAGGGTATTGACCAGAGGCGATGGTCTCGAAGGTTGGAACCACACCATCAATGGCGGCGCCTTGGATCTGGTCGGTGTTCTGCTCAAGATAGCTGAACCCGAAAATACCATGGCTCGCGGGGTTGGCCTTCAGCTTCTGGACGATGAGGTTATCGTTCTCGCCCGCTTCCACATAAGCGCCATCCTCGCGCACCGAAAGACAACTGGCGCGGAAGGCGTCGGAGCCGCTTTGCAAAGCCTTGCCTTCGGGTGTCGCCGCGCAGGAGGGCTCCAGCACGTGCTCGACGAAGGCGTCCCGCGTTCCCGAGGTCGGGGGCGGGCCCATCACTTCGATCTTTTCGTTCGGCAGGGAGGGGTCGATCTCCGACCAGCGCTTGTACGGGTTTGGGACGAAGGCCCCGTTGAGGGGAACGTTCTTGGCCAGGGCGCGGTAGAGTTGCGCGCGGGTCAGCGCCAGCTTTGCCGATTGCTGCGCGTTGGCGAGCACGATGCCGTCGTAGCCGATCTTGATTTCAACGATGGCGGTGACGCCGTTCGCGGCGCAGGCCGCACGCTCCGACGCCTTGATCGGGCGCGAGGCGTTGGCGATGTCGGGAAAGCTGGGGCCGACGCCGCTGCAGAACAGCTTGAAGCCTCCGCCCGTCCCCGTGCTTTCGACCACGGGGGTTTTGAAGGACTTTCCCTTGCCGAAGCGTTCGGCGGTCGTGGTGATGAAAGGATAGACCGTCGAAGAACCGACGACCCGGATTTGATCCCGTGCTACCGCAGGAGCAGAGGCAAAGCCCGTGGCGAAAACCAGTGCCGCGAGCAGTGCCGGCGATAGAGCTTGGAACCGCATTCAGCCTCACAAAATGCTGTGAACTTCCACGCGCCGTACATAGCGAGAGATAGGTGGTGTAGCAAGCAGTTTGATGTTGCAACGCAATAAATTCGATCGTGCCGAGAGCGCATCAAAAATGACCGCTCTTACGCAGCGTCTTCACGGGTCACGAGTGCCGGTTTTGATTGAGCGGAGAGGGCTTTCCTCTTCAGCACACCTCGATCATCGCGCTGTCACTGCGCCCATCGGCGTCCACCACTGTGATGCGAGCGAAGCCCGGTCCGTCCGGCAGCCAGACAGCGTTGCGGCGAACCGGAGACAGGGCGATGCGCCGGCCATTTACCAGCCAGGAGAGAGGGCGGCGTCCACCCACGGCGGAGAGGGTAAGCGGCGTCACGGCGCCCTGCGCGGCGCCAGCGTCAACCACCATGGACTCGGTGGGGAAGACCAGGCGCACCCGCTCCGCTGCCCCAGCCTGAGAACGGGTGGTGACGCGCCGCAGCAGATCGGGGGCCGCTTCGGTTGGTCGCCGGTTGGGGGCGGGTTCCTCGGGCAGGAGGTCGAAAACCTGCAACAGCAGAGGCGCTGCGGTATTCCGGCCGAAACGGTCGGGGCTGGGCGTGCCATCCGGCCTGCCGACCCATACCCCCACGGTGAAACGCCCGGTCACCCCGAAGGCCCAGGCGTCGCGGAAACCATAGCTGGTGCCTGTTTTCAGCGCCACCGGGGCTGAGCGCCGCACCTCAGCCGCCTGCACCACGCCGGTTGGCGGCGGCGTGCCCTCCAGGATGTCCAGCACCTGCCGGGCGGAGGCAGGGGACAGCAGTGACACTGGAACGCCTTCCACCTCGTTCCGCTCCACCCGCAACGCCGTCGCCTGTCCCTCGTGGGCCAGCGCCGTGTAGAGCCCGGCCATGTCCCACAAATTGATGGAGGCGCCGCCCAGGGCCACCGGCAGCCCTGGCACGGTCGTGCCGACCGGAAACACCAGCCGCGCGCCGGCCCGGCGCAGCGCGTCGGCGAACCGTATTGGCCCGACCTTGTCCAGCACCAGCACCGCCGGCACGTTCAGCGAGCGCTGCAACGCCTCGCGCACGGTCAGTTCGCCGGTAAAGTCGCGATCGAAGTTGCGCGGCGCGTAATCGCCAAAGCGGGTGGAGACATCGGCGATGTGCGTCGCCGGGTGGATCAACCCGTCGTCAAAGCCCAGCCCGTAAATGAAGGGCTTGAGCGCCGAGCCGGGGGAGCGCACCGCACGCACCATGTCCACCCTGCCTTCACGCCGGTCATCGAAATAGTCCGGCCCGCCGAGATAGGCCAGCACCGTGCGGCTGTGGTTTTCCACCACCAGCACCGCCACGCCGGCGCGTTCGTGCAAACCGGGCAAGGCGCGCCGCGCCAGAGCCTCGACGGCGGCCTGGAGTCGGGCGTCGATGGTCGTCGGCAGAACCGGCTGGTCCGGGTGACGCGCCCGCAGGTGATCGGCAAGATGGGCGGCCAGCATCGGCATCGTCTGGCGGTGGTCGGGCGCCGGCTCGGCTTTCGCCTCCGCCGCCGCGTGTGGAGAGAGAACGCCCGCTTCGATGGCGCGGTCCAGAACCTTGTCGCGCGCCGCCCGCGCGCGCTCGGGCGCACGGTCCGGGCGCAGGCGGGTGGGGGATTGCGGCAACGCCACCAGAAGCGCCGCCTCCGCCGCGCTCATCGCCGCCGGTCTCTTCCCGAACAGCAGCAGCGACGCCGCCCGGACGCCTTCGACGTTGCCGCCATAAGGCGCCAGCGTCAGATACATGCCGAGGATCTCGCGCTTCGAGAAGCGCGCCTCCAACTGTACGGCGCGCGCCGCCTCGATCAGCTTGGCGCGCAGAGTGCGCGGCCGGGGTTCCAGCAACCGCGCCACCTGCATGGTGAGCGTCGAGGCCCCCGACACCACCCGCCCGCTGGTGAGGTTCTGCGCCGCCGCGCGCAGAACCGCTACAGGGTCGACGCCGTAATGGGCGTAGAAGCGCCGGTCTTCATAGGCGAGGAGCAGGTCGGTGAACGACGCCGCCACGTCATCCGCCGTGGCGGGCAGACGCCATGCGCCCGCACGGTTGGTGAACAGGCGCAACGGCGCGTCAGCGCGGTCGGTAACGGTGACCGACACATCGTTCAGGCGCGATAAATCGGGTGGGAACAGACGGTCGAGAGCAAAAAGAAGGAGGGTGAGGAGGAGAATTCCCCATCCTCCCACGAAAAGGGTGGCGCGAAGCCTTGGATGCGCGCGCCGCCTCCTTTCCATCAGTCCACCGGAAGAACGGTGATGCGCGCCACCGCTTGGCGGGCGAAGAAGTGGGGCTTGTACATGTCCTCAACCACGGCGCCGGGTATTTCATAGGAGCCGGGAGTCACCGCGCGCACGAGATAAGCGAGCTTGAACGTCGGCGCGCCCTCCGTCAGATCCACGGCGGCCACGTAGCGGTCATCGCGCGCCTCGATGGTGAGAGCCTCCGTCAGATCGGTCAACCAGGACAGGCCGTTGGCGTCGGCGGCGCCCAATTGCGGATTCTCGATCTCCCAGCCCGCCGGTAGCCCATGGGTGATTATGGCCTGGTGGGACAGCTTGGTGTTCGCCTCGCCCTCCAGCAGGATGACGAACACGTCATTCTGCCGGACCTGTTCGAGATTCAGCGGCTGGCCATCGCGGGTGAAAAAGTTGCGCTTGATGCGCATCCCCTCGCGCGCCGCCGGTGAAGGCTTGGTGGGGACGCCGGACAGGGAAACCGCCTGCCACACCGCCGCCTTGCCGGAATTGCTGACCGTGACGCCCTGGTTGAGTTGAGCGACGCTGGGCAGCAGGGTGAAGGGATTCCCCTTGGGCCTTGTTGCGCCGGTAACGGTCAGCTCCAGCGGGCCGTTGTTGCGGTTCAAGGTCTCGGCGGCCATGACGATCCAGGCTTTTTCCTGTGTGTTGGTCAGCTTCGCCGCGGTGGTGGGGCCGGGCAACTGGTCGATCAGCGCTGGCAGGCGCTTTTCCATCATGCCGGCCTCACCCAGCAGGGTGATCAGCGCCGCGGCGTCACGGATGGTGGAACCATAATCCCCGTTCCAGGAATTGCGCGTCAGCTGTTCGGTGGCTGCCGCAAACGCGCTTTCCGCCCTTTCGCGGTCCCCCAGTCGGGCCAGCGCCGCAGCGAGTTGCCCCTTGGCCAAAGGGGTCGGCAATTGGTCGAGGAAGGCGTCGTGGAGATAGCGCGCGGGTCCGGGCGTTAACGCGCCGGCCAGCGCCAGGGCATGCAGCGCATAGGCGCGGCTGGCGAGTTGCTCTTTGTCCTGGCCGCCGTCGATGGCGTGCTGACGCAGCCACGCCAGCGCGTCGGCGAAGGGCTTCTCCGGCACTGGATACCCCTTGCTCTTGGCGCGCGCCAGGAACTCCACCGCGTAGGCGGTCAACCACGGCTCTTCCTTGCCGCGCGCCCCCCATAGGCTGAAGGCGCCGTCATAGCGCTGCTTGTCCAGGGTGTTGGCGATGGCCATGGTGACGCGCGCCTCAAGCGTGTCGTCCGGCTTGGCGGCGGCGCCAATGGCCAATTCGACATCGCGTACGACCAGCAGGGGCAACGCCCGGCTGATGGTTTGCTCCAGGCACCCGAAGGGGTAACGATCCAGCGCGCGCAACGTGCCGGCTACGTCGAACGGCGGCGCCGTGCCGAAATTGGCCGCCAGGGTGGCCGTGCCGGGCACATAGCCGGCGATGTCGGCGGCGGTGAACGTCACCGCGCCGCCCGGCGGCAATTCGCGTGTCAGGAATTGTGTCTCGACCGGGCGCGAGGGGCGGACTGTGATATCATAGGCGTGCTGCACGGCGGCCCCGTCCGGGGGGGTCGCCGTCAGCGTGACATGGCCGATGCCCGGCGCAACACCCTTGAAAGGCAAGGGGATAGCGCGCCGCTCACCCGCCGCGAGGTCAAGCGTCAGCGCGCCGTTCTCCACCGCCACCACATCATCGCCGGTCACCGTCACTTTAAAAGTGCCGGCAGGGCCGTCGACATTGTGCAACGCCAGGGTCAACCGGCTGTCATCGCCGGGGGCGAGAAAGCGCGGCATGATGGCTTCCGCCACTAAGGGATCACGCACGGTGAGCTTGCCCGTCGCCGAACCGACGCGGGTCTTGGAGAAGGCCACCGCCATCAGCCGCAGCTCACCGCTGAAATCGGGGATGTCGAGGGTGACGCGCAGTTTGCCGTCCGCTCCCACTTTCAGCGGCCCCTGGAAAAGAGAGACCACCGTGAAGGGCACCACCGGCAGCGCGGCGCCGCTGGAATCACCCCCCTCCCGCAGCTTGCCATAGGGGCCGTCAGCCGTGTCGATCAGCCGCCCGTAATCGTCGCGGATGTCAAGGCCGAGCAGCCGCTTGCCGAAGAATTGCCCGGCTGGATCAGGCGACTGGAAGCCGGTAAGGCGCAAGATGCCTTCGTCCACGGCGGCGAGGGTCACATAGGTCTCTTCCGCCCCCTCCTTGGCGTCACCGACGGCGGGAGACACGGTCACATCCACCGTCACCGCGCCGCGTGGCTGGACAACCGGCGGTGTGGACAGCGTCACATCAAGCCGGCGCGTCGCCGGATCGATCCCCAGCCACGCCACACCCAGCGCGCGCACGGGTTGGCGTTCCTTGCCTTTGACGGGCGGGCGATAAAGCGTGGCGGTGACATAGGCGCCGGCCCCCCAGGCGGCATCGATCGGCACCTCCACCGTCGCGCCACCGGCTGGCAGGCTGAAGGTGCGGGTGTCGAACAGCCGGTCGGTGGCGACGGTCAACAACACCTCACCCGCGAAAGGCGGGGTAAGACGCAGCTTCGCCGTCTCACCGGGGCGGTAGGCGGGTTTGTCGGCCACCAGCTCCAATCGGTCGGGCGTATCGGCGGAATCCTCCGCCATCCCCCAGCCGGAATAGAAACGGACCGAGCTGGCGACGCCCGTCGCCTTATCACTTATCTCCAGCCGGTAACGGCCAAGGGGTTGAGCGCCAAAGGACAGCCGCGCCGGTGCGTCCGCCGTCACATCCACCGCACCGGACTGGCGCGGGATGTCGCGGGTGGTCGCCCGATAGCTGTAGCGACCGTTCTGCATATACCATTGAAAGGAGGTGTCTTCTTCGATCAACTCCCACGCCAGCGCGGCTTTGGCGATAAGCGCGCCATCGGGAGCGACGGCGATAAGGTCGAAAGCCGCCTCCTGTCCTTCTGTCAGATGCGCGCTCTCGAAGCCCGGACGGATGCCGATGTCATAGGCGTGCGCACGCACGGGCACGGTCAGGCTGGCGCGCGTTGGGCGACCGCCGGGCTCTGACATGGTGACACGGAGTTTGGCGCGCAACGGACGGGTCACGTCCGGCAGATCCTTGAGCGTGACAGCGATGTGCGCCTCGCCCTTGGCGTCGGTGACCGGGAAGACAAGCTCTTCGAGCTTGGCGCTGACCGTTTCCGTCACCAGACCGAAGCGGAATCCTTTGTGCTGTGGATAGGGCGCCGGGTCCGCCTGCACCGCGATCTCCGCTGTGCCGGGCAGGCCGGCGGCGGGCGGGCCGTAGAGGAAGCGGCCCTTGACCAGCAGATCGAAGGCTTTGCCAGGTTCGATGAAGGGGGCGGAAGCGCTGAGATCGACCGCAAGGCGCTCCGGCACGAAATCATCGACTTGGAAGGACGCGTGGCCAACCGGCGGGCCTTTCGGGTCGGTAAAGACCTGGACAGTCCAGCCGCCCAGAGGCGCGGTGCGCGACAGATGGATGGGCAGGAAAAAACCGCCCTGCGGTCCGCCCGGCGCTGGGCCGGAGTAGTATTCCGTGCCGCTGGGGCGCAGCACCTTGACGGTGAGGGGGAAATTTTCCACCGCTTCCGTGCGCTCATCGCGCAGCAGGATGCCGAGATTGACCGTTTCCCCCTGCCGATAAACCCCGCGATCGGTGTAGACGAAGCCCTCCATCGGCCCCGGCGCCTCCCGACCGCCAACCCCACGGTCGGACAGATCGAACGCTGCCGCGGTCAGATCCTGCATGGCGTAGTCGGCTCCGGCGTAAGCCATCACCGCCACGGGCGCATTGCCACCGCTGCCGCGCGTCAGCCCCGGCGCGAAGCGGGCGCGACCGAGCGCGTCGGTGGTGGTCCGCGCCAGTTCAGCGTTGTTGCGGGCGACCAGCGTCACCTCGACATTCGGCATGGGCTGGGCTGTGGAGAGCGCGCGGGCGAAGACCGTGACGCCATCCGCGCCCTGGAAGCTGGTGAGCGCCATGTCGGTGACCAGCACCCATTGTGTGACGAGGCTGTCGTATTTCTCGGCTTGCGGCAGGTCTTCGGGCACGGCGGCGATAATGTAGAGGCCGGGTTTGGGGGAAGGGACCAGATCGTGGAAAGGAATGATGGTGCTGGTCTCGCGGTTGCGCTCGCCGGTCGCATCCATGTGACCCTTCCACACCACCTCACCCTGATCTTCGGTGATTCTGCTGATGTCGTAGGAGGCAAGCGCGTCCATCAACGTCCTGTTGCGGATCCGGGGCGCCAGCCCGCGGTCATTGACGCGCAACACTGTCAGCGCGACCACCGGCACGTTGACGGTGGTCAGCGGAATCCCCTCACCGCTGTTGCGCGGCAGGAGGAAACCGTTGCCACGAAAACCCACCTGCGGCTTGCGATCGGACACACGCAGACGCTGAGTGGCGTCGGCCTTCAAGGCCATGCCGTCCGTCCCCGGCAGCCCTTGGCGCAGGGTGATGGCATAGGCGTTTCCATGCGTCAGGCCACCGATGCACAGCGTGTCCCCGCGCGCTTCCACGGAAGCTTGCGGCATCGCTGGATCGATGCTGACGAAATCGGCGAAGCGGACGTCTTTTTGCGTGCTGAGCGTGTCGGAAAAGCGGACGCAGGCGCGCGGCGCCGTCTGATCCAAATCGACTTGCACCGCCTTGACCGCCAGCCCGACCTTTTGCCGCAACGCGGTTATCCGCGCGCTCAGCCCTGGCGCCTTGGCGTCCAGATCGATGGGCGTGTTGGCGTTCTGGGCCAGCCGGGTGATCTCCCGCGCGGCCAGCAACGCGGTTTCCGGTCGGTCGAAGGTTTCATCCAGCAATGTGACGAGTCGCCACAACGCGGTCACTTGGTCGGTTGGGGTCTGGGCTATGGCGTAGGCGGTGTAGGCGGCGTGAAGCGCACGGTCGCGGTTTGGCTTGGGCAGAGCCAGCCATGCCTCCGACAGCGTCATCCAGGTGGCGGTGTCCTCTGCGCCCAACGCCACCACCGCCTCGAACGTGGCCACGATTTTTGGCCAGTCGCGCTTGGCAAGCGCCTCCTGGGCGGCCTTCAACGCCTTGCTCTTTTGCTGCGGGCTGACCTGCGGCGGCATCTTCAACCGCAGTTCGGTCGCATAGGTGCTGGCGTCAGCATCCAGTCCTTGGGGGGCGAAGGACGCCCAGGCGGTGCTCGTGGACAGCAAAACCAACACGAATAGCCAGAACGGCGCGAACAGGCGAGCCATGCAGAGACCCTCTCAAAAATGCAGAA
>JAVBJZ010000066.1:0-33547 GCA_031546725.1 Azospirillum sp. | reverse complement strand
ATGGCCGGTCGTTCACGCCGGTAGACCGCATCGATCTCGCGGATGGCGGCCAGCGCCTGGGTGGGGCTGACGCTGCTGCGCCGCCAGGACAGCGGCACGACGCGAAACCCTTCCGCCTCGATGCGCTCACGGTGCTGATCGACGCGCGTCGCCACCACCACCTCAAAGCCATTTTCCCGCGCTGCCCGCGCCTGAGGCAGGCGGTGCGACCAGAAATACCAGTCCTCGGTGACGAGATAGAGCAGCTTTGGCGGGGCCGGGGTGAGGGGGGCTTTTGTGGGATGAGCGGGGACAGACATGGGAGAGAGCGCCTTACGAAATAATCTATCCTCACCCTAAGCAAAGTTCAGAGGACTGACCAACAGAAAGGCGATGTGATTCCCTGAGGCGGTTGACTTTCGAAGGCGGACCATGGATCGCCTGAACTGGACCTTGCCGCGCTTGGTGCGGGAGATCGAGGCGCGCACCGGCCATCGCATCGCGCGCTGCTGTTCGGTGATGCGTTGGAAGCGTTGACGCATCCTTGCCCTGGCTCACGCCTGGGCAAGGATGCGGATTAAGGTTCAGTTTGCCAGAGCGCTCCGGGGCGTGCATGTTCCTTTGATGGCCCCCCACAGCCGAAGGTCTGAAACCTTGCGCCGAATCGCCCTTTTCGCCATGCTCGCCCTGGTTGCTGGATGCGGAACCTCAACGGATCCCTATCGCTACGCGGGGCCATCGGCCCCGCCAAGCCTCGATGCGCTTGCCCCGGCAAACGCCGAGGACATCGCCAAGGCGCTGACCGGCAATACTTTGGTCACCACTCACCAAGATGGCCAACGCTGGGTGCGGTATATCAAGCCGGGTGGTTATGTCACCGGCTACACCTTTGCGAAGACCCCACCCACCAGGGGGCGGCAATGGATTTTCATGCGGGGTGTCTGGCGGGTCGACGCTGGACGGCTGTGTTTGCGCGATGAGGATCTGCGGCAGGAAAACTGCGCTAAGGTCACAATCGCGCCGGGTGTGCTGCACGCTTACAGCGAGAAGGATGACTCCTGGCGGTTCAGCGCCGAAGTGCGGCCAGGAAATCCCTTCGGTCTTTAGATTTTTCTTCTGCGATCATCAACGAACCGGAACCCATGCCCATCATGTCCTCGCTTTCAGCGGCGCTTTCTCTTGCCCGCCGCCGGTTTCCCGGATTCATGACCTGCCTGGCCCTGGCCATGGCGTCCACCTTTATTTCGGATCACTACGGCGGTCCGACGCTGCTGTTCGCCTTGCTGTTCGGAATGGCGCTGCATTCCCTTTCAAAGGAAGGCAAAGCCGTGGAGGGCGTCGCCTTCTCCGCCCGCAGCGTTCTGCGCATCGGCGTGGCTTTGCTTGGGGTCCGCATCAGCGTCGCGCAGATCATCGATTTGGGCCTTTTGCCGGTTTTCATCGCCGTCTTCGGCGTCACCTTGACCATCTGCTTCGGTCGGGTGATGGCCAGCGCGCTGGGCTTGAGCCGCGCCCAAGGCATCCTGACCGGCGGGTCCGTGGGGATCTGCGGGGCCTCGGCGGCCCTGGCGATCTCATCCGTGCTGCCGCGCGACAAGGATTCCGAACGCAACACGCTCTTCACCATCCTCGCGGTGACCACCCTGAGCACGGTGGCGATGATCCTTTATCCTCTCATCGCCGCGATGCTGCATCTCGACCACCGCGCCGCCGGCATCTTTCTTGGCGGCACGATCCACGACGTGGCCCAGGTCGCCGGGGCGGGGCATCTCATCTCCGAACAGACCGAGACCATAGCGACCTTCGTCAAGTTGATGCGCGTGGCTACCTTAGTGCCGGCCGTTCTTGTCATCAGTTGGCTTTTCCGGGGGGAGGTCGGGCATACGGCGTCACGCGGCTCCGCCTCCCTGCCGGGTTTCCTGGTGGCGTTCGTCGCCCTGGTCATCGTCAACAGCCTTGGCCTCGTGCCGACGGCAGTCGCCGGTGTGTTGAATGATTTGTCGCGCTGGTGCCTGGTGACGGCGATTGCGGCGCTGGGGGTGAAGACCTCACTCGAAGATCTGGCCGCCGTCGGGTGGCGTCCCATCCTGCTGATGATCCTGGAGACGCTTTTCCTGGCGGTTTTCGTGCTGACGGTCCTGCTGCTTGCCTGAGGGGGATCTGGTATGAATCATCCCTGGAATTGGTAGAAGACGAGGTGGATTTTGGCGAAGAAATGGCTGTTGCGCCGGTACGTCGCCGGGCTGGCCGATGGGATCAAGCAAGGCCGTGGACAGATGGAGACCCCCTGGCAACGCGCCCTGGGTCATTTTGAAAGCGTCTTCATCGACCATGCCTGCTTTCGGCTGATCTACGCGAATCGCTATCAGATCGCGCCGCGCATGCAGCGCGCGGCGCAACCCTCCCCCTCGCACATCCGCCGCTGGGCCGGGGAAGGCGTCAAGACCATTGTCAATCTGCGCGGCGTGCGCAACTGCGCCTCCTATCTCATGGAGGTGAAAGCCTGCCAGGAAGCCGGTATTGCGCTGGTGAGCTTCCCCATCAGCTCCCGTGACATGCCAAGCAAGGACAAGCTGCACGCCGCCCGGCGCCTGTTCGAGAGCATCGAGTATCCAGCCCTGATGCACTGCAAGTCCGGCGCCGACCGCGCCGGCTTCATGGCCGCCTTCTACATGTTCGCGCATGAGCACGCGCCGCTGGACGAAGCGGTTCAGCAACTGCATTGGAAATACGGTCACTTCCGTCAGGCGAAGACGGGCATCCTCGATTATTTCTTTGACCTCTACCGCGCCTATAACGAGCGCCGGCCCATCGACTTCTGGGACTGGGTGGATTCCGTCTATGACCCGGAATCGGCGAAGCAAAGCTTCCGCTCCCGCGAATGGGCGAACACCCTGGTCGACCGGCTGCTGAATCGGGAATAACGGCGACCCCACGCGGCTAAGCCGGTGCTTTACGCCCTGCCCGATACCTGCCAATGTCCCGGCCAGTTTCCGCTCTATCCCATGTGGTTTTCGCATCATGAGCTCTCCGCAGCCCGCCCTGACCTTCGAGGAAATCCGCGCGCTTGTGCGCAACCTTCCCGGCCCCGACCTGGACGCCGGCACCGCCGCCGTGCAGCGTGAACGGGAACTGACCAAGCCGCCGGGAGCGCTTGGCCGGCTGGAAGAGGTGGCGGAGTGGCTTTCCACCTGGCAGGGCCAGCACCCGCCGGTCGTGCAGCGCCCGCGCGTGGCGGTCTTCGCCGGCAACCATGGCGTGGCGGCGCGCGGCGTCTCCGCCTATCCGGCGGAGGTGACGGCGCAGATGGTCGCCAACTTCCAGGGTGGCGGGGCTGCGGTGAACCAGCTCTGCAAGGCCGTGGACGCTGATCTGCGCGTCTACGAACTGGATCTGGACAACCCGACGCGCGACTTCACCAGCGGTCCGGCGATGGACGAGCAGGAATGCTGCCACGCCATGGCCTATGGCATGATGGCGGTGGAGATGGGCGTGCATCTCCTGGCGCTGGGTGAGATGGGCATCGCCAATTCGACGTCGGCGGCGGCCATAGCCTGCGCGTTGTTCGGCGGCGATCCCGAGCAGTGGGTCGGCCATGGCACCGGCGTGGATGAGGCCGGTTTCCGCCGCAAGGTCAGCGCCGTGCACACCGGTCTGGAGGCCAACCCACAGGCCAGGGACGACCCGTTCGAGGCGTTGCGCTGCCTGGGTGGGTTTGAGTTGGCGGCTATCGCCGGCGCGGTGCTGGCGGCGCGCATGGCGCGGGTGCCCGTGCTGCTGGACGGCTACGCCTGCACGGTCGCCGCCGCCGTGTTGCACAAGGCCGACCGCCGCGCGCTTGACCATTGCATGGTCGCCCACCGCTCGGTTGAGCCGGGACACACGCATGTGCTGGAGATCATCGGCAAAAAACCCCTGCTCGACCTTGGCATGCGCCTTGGCGAGGGCTCGGGCGCGGCGCTGGCGATTGGCTTGGTCAAGGCCGCCGCCGCCTGCCACGCGGGCATGGCGACCTTCGCCGAGGCCGGTGTCAAAAACAAATAACCTTGTTCTTTTCCCTCGGCGGGGGCTCTCAGCCACAGCTCTCGCACAGTGCCGCCGCCGGGGTCCAAAGGACCCGCCTGCCGCCAGCGCTGGAACGCGATAGTCCATCCGCGCGCTCCGCAAATCATGGCTGACGGAACACTACATGATCGTGTCCGCAAGATCGCCGATCAGTGCGGAGAGGAAGAGGTCCAGCAGCACCAGCACCGCGGCGGGTATGCCGCCGCTGCCCAAAGCGGTGCGCAGCACGAACCATTGGTAGCCCAGCATGGCCAGTATGACGCCAAACATCAGGACGGAGACCAGCGCCGTGGGCAGAATGCCGAGTTGGCTCAGCACGACGGCTGGCAGATAGACGACCATCTGCACCACGGCGGCCCAGTTGTTCGCGGCCACCGTGTCGGTGAAGCGCGCCTGCTTGCCGATCATGCCCGCCACCCGGTGTATCACCAGCGGGAAGGCCGTCCAGTTCATCACATAGGCGATGAGCTGGACCAGCACCACCTGGAGCAGCGGCGCTTCGATCTCCTGTCCCCACAGCCGGAATGTTTGCAACAGCGCGTAAGCCGGCAGCAGAATAACCGCGGCGTAGAACGACTTCAGCGCGCCTTCCGGTGTGCGGTCGATGTAATCAAGCCCGGTCGGGTCAAACCGGGCGAGCCGGTAAGCGCCGAATACCGAAGAGGCCACGTCCCGTGCGGTCAGCGTCATGCGCATCCAAAACGTGAAATTGATTGGTTAGGCCAGCCGGGTGAAGACATTCTGGATGATCGTCCCATAGATGTCGGTAAGGCCGGCGAGATCGTCGAGGGCTATGTGCTCGTCAACCTTGTGAATCGTCTGCCCAACGAGGCCGAATTCTACCACCGGGCAATGATTCTTGATGAAGCGCGCATCCGACGTACCGCCGGTGGTCGAGTATTCCGGGCGGTGGCCGGTGACGCGCTCCACAGCATCCGCGACCAGCTCGGTCAGCGGGCCGGGTGGCGTCAGGAAGGATTCCCCGCTGGTGTTCATGACCAGATCATACGAGCCGCCGACCGCGTCAAAGCGGGTGCGCAGCCACGCTTCCAATGAAGCGGGGGTGTGGGCGTCGTTGAAGCGGATGTTGAACACTCCCGTGCCCCGGGCGGGAATCACGTTGCTGGCCGGATTGCCCACATCGACGCTGGTCAGGGCCAGTGTCGATGCCTGGAAATGCTCCGTTCCCTGGTCGAGCGGCTCCTCGGTAATGGCGGTGAGCATGCGCATCAGCCTGGGCAGCGGGTTGTCGGCAAGATGCGGGTATGCCGTATGCCCCTGCGCGCCATGGACCGTCAACCGCCCGGTGGTGCTGCCGCGCCGACCGATTTTGATCATGTCGCCAAGCGTGGCGGGGTTGGTCGGCTCCCCCACCACACAGGCGTCCAGCCGCTCACCGCGCGCGGCCAGCCAATCCAGCACCTTCTTCGTGCCGTTGATCGCCACCCCTTCTTCATCGCCGGTGATCAGCAGGCTGATCGAACCCTGAGGGGGGCGTCCGGCCTCCAGCTCCCGCGCCACCGCAGCGACGAAGGCGGCGATCCCGCCCTTCATGTCCGCAGCGCCGCGACCGTACAGTTTGCCGTCCAGCACCGCGCCGCCGAAGGGATCGGCTGACCATGCCCCGCGGTCGCCGGGCGGCACCACATCGGTGTGCCCGGCGAAGCAGAAATTCTTTCCGCTGACGCCGAGGCGCGCGTACAGATTTTCCACGGGCGCCGCGCCCGGCTCCCCAAAGCGCAGGCGATGGCAGACGAAGCCCAGCGGCGCCAGCACCGCTTCCAGCACGCCAAGCGCGCCGGCGTCATCCGGGGTCACGCTTGGGCAGCGAATCAGGGCTTGCGCCAGCGCCAACGCATCAGTCGCCAGGATGGTCATATCAGTCGCGCAGCAATTCGTTGACCGAGGTCTTCGAGCGGGTCTTCTCGTCCACCCGCTTGACGATCACGCAGCAGTACAGGCCCGGACCGGGCGTTCCATCGGGCAATGCTTTACCCGGCAACGTGCCGGGCACCACCACCGAATAGGCTGGCACCCGGCCCATGAACACCTCGCCCGTCACGCGGTCGATGATCTTGGTTGAGGCGCCGATGTAGCAGCCCATCGACACCACGGCGCCGCGCTCGACGATCACCCCCTCGGCCACCTCGGAGCGGGCGCCGATGAAGCAATCATCCTCGATGATCACCGGGCCGGCCTGCAACGGCTCGAGAACGCCGCCGATGCCGACCCCGCCGGAGAGATGCACGTTGCGGCCAATCTGCGCACAGGAGCCGACGGTCGACCAAGTGTCGACCATCGTGCCGCTGTCCACATAGGCGCCGAGATTGACGAAACTCGGCATCAGGATGACGCCCGGCGCGATATAGGCGGAGCGGCGCACCACGGCGCCCGGCACGGTGCGGAAGCCGGCGTCCTGGAACTGCTTCTCGGACCAGCCATTGAACTTTGGCGTCACCTTGTCGTACCAGGCGGAGCCGCCCGGTCCGCCGGGGATCATTTCGTTGCCGTTCAAGCGAAACGACAACAGAACGGCTTTCTTCAGCCATTGATTGACGCGCCAGGCGCCGTCTGTTTTTTCGGCGACGCGGAAGGCGCCGGCGTCGAGGCCGGCCAAAGCCTCCTCCACCGAGTCGCGGACGGCGCCCACGGTGCTGGTGTTCAGCGTGTCGCGGGTTTCCCAAGCGGCGTTGATAGCGATTTCCAGGCGAGTATGCGGCATGACAATTTCCGGTCGGATGGGCTGTGAAGCGGCGAACCATGGGCTGGGTGTCGCAGCCTTGTCAACATGGGTATGCATGCGAGCGCGGGCTGGCCAAGAGGGCTCGCTTTATTATTAAGGGATCTGACAGAGTCAGCGTAATTTTGCTTGCGGTTTCTCTCTGCTTAAAGAAGTATCGAAAAGGCGCTGCACAGGCGCCACACGGCCCGAGTTGGGGAGGAACGCAACAACGGGCATAAAACGTCATAGCCACACTTGCTCTATGCAGGTGGAGTGCCTCAGGCGGCCCACACCCCCCGGAGAATTCGATGATCATTCGGAACTTCGGGAGGATATGCAAAGGCGGGGAAGCATGGCTTTCCCGCCTTTTGCTTGTTCCGGTTCATAATTTTCATCGAGCGACAGATTATGGATGATGAGGAAAATCCTTGCGTGGGACTATGCCGGATCGGCGAAGACGGTCGCTGTGAAGGCTGTGGCCGCAGGGAAGATGAGATCTATGGCGTAACCGATGCTCCGCTTGCTTTCGAGCAAATCACCGATGATTCCCGGCAAGGAAAAGCTCAATCGAACAGATAAGACGGCATCGGTGCTTTGATAAAATCAAGAGAGTGACACGTCGACCATGCAGCGCCTCGGTCTACGCCTGACGCCTCAAGGCCGTCTTTTACCTGATGCCGCCGAAGACGCCCCCTTGTTGGAGGCGGCGGTTGCGCAGCGTCTTATCACGGCTTTCAACCAAGGCTCTGGGCACGGGCTCCTGCGGCTTGGAGCGGGTGAGATTGGGCGGGCGATGCCTCCCGCCTTCATCTGGTGGCGTGATTTTGCGGCGCGGTACATAGAGAGCGTGCGCCACGTCTCGGAGGAAGCGCCGATTCCGCCCGTGGCGCCGCCGGGGGACGAGGACATTGCTGCGCTTGTGTTAACCGCGCCGATGATGCCTGGAGCGGAATATCTCAACGCGGCTGTCTTGCGAATACTTTGGGAGGAACTGGGGACGGCGTTTGCGCAGGCGTTCACCCACGCGCAGGCCATCTCCGGGGCTACTCTTCAGAGCTTCCTCAAGGGGCTGAATCCCGCCTGGAATTTGGTCGGACGGGTGCATTTCAACCTTGCGGAAAACTGGCGCGATCCAGACTACCCCTTCGCCTTCATGGCCACTTACACCACACATTTATCGGCGCAGGTCAGGGCTCAGCATGTGCCGCTGGGCCAAGCCTTGCGTGACTATGCCGGGGCGGCGAACCGGGAGCGGATGCTCTCGCTGCTTTTGCCGGTGCAGCGCGCCGCCGAGCGGTGCGGCTGGCTGAAGGCGATGGTTGAAGCCGGGGAAATTTTCCATCCCCTGCGCTGGACTCCGGCTGAAGCAGCGCGGTTTTTGTCCAGCGCGCCTGACCTGGAAAGCGCGGGTGTGGTCGTGCGCATGCCGGCGGCATGGCGCGCCAACCGGCCCGCCCGTCCACAGGTCACGGCGACGGTGGGAGCGCGGGCGCCCTCTGGGGTTGGTCTCGAAGGGGTGCTCGATTTCCGCATGGACATGACGCTGGACGGGGAGGCGTTGGGGGCCGAGGAAATCGCCGCTCTGCTGGCGGGAACCGAGGCGCTGGTGCTGTTGCGCGGTCAATGGGTTGAGGTGGATCGCCCTCGCCTGGAGCGCGCCATGCGGCAATTCCACGAGGCCCAGGCATTAGCCGCGCGCGATGGGCTGAGCTTTACCGAAGCCATGCGCCTTCTGGCTGGGGTTTCGATTACCGGAACCGACACCGTCCTGGATACGGCTGACTGGTCGCGGGTGACGGCGGGCCCCTGGCTCGCCAAGACGCTGGCGGCGTTGCGTGCCCCAGACGGCGTTGTCCCAGATGGGGTGAGCGCCGACCCCGGTCCGGCCCTGAAAGGAACGTTGCGCCCCTACCAAAAGGCCGGTGTGCATTGGATGCATCTTCTATCCGGCTTGGGCCTGGGGGCCTGCCTTGCCGATGACATGGGTCTTGGCAAGACCATCCAGGTTCTGGCGCTGCTGCTGGTCCAGCGGCGCAGGCATGCCGAGCGGCGCCCAAGCCTGCTGGTCGCCCCGGCGTCGCTGCTAGCCAATTGGGCGGTGGAAATCGAGCGATTCGCCCCAAGCCTGACCGCGATGATCGTTCATCCCTCAGCGATGCCGTCGGAGCAGGTGAAGCAGGTAACGGCGGACCGGTTCGCTGATGTCGATCTGGTGATCACCAGCTATGGCGGATTGCGGCGCGCACCAGCGTTGAGCGCCGTGAACTGGCGTCTTGCCGTTCTGGATGAGGCGCAGGCGATCAAGAACCCGCAGGCCAAGCAGACCAAAGCGGCCAAGACCCTTAAAGCAACAGCGCGCATCGCCCTGACCGGAACGCCGGTTGAGAATCACTTGGGCGATCTGTGGTCAATCTTTGATTTCGTCAATCCCGGCCTGCTTGGGACCACCCGGCAGTTCACCAGCTATGTCAAACGGTTGAGCGCGCGTGAACACAACCCTTATGGCCCGTTACGGGATCTGGTGCGCCCTTATATTCTGCGGCGGATGAAGACGGATCGATCGGTCATCACCGATTTGCCCGATAAGACCGAGGTCAAGGCGTATTGCTCCCTCAGCCGCCGGCAGGCCGCGCTTTATGCCCAGGCGGTGGCCGACCTGACCGAAGAGTTGCAGAACACCGAAGGAATCCAGCGCAAGGGCCTGGTTTTGGCGATGCTGATGCGGCTGAAGCAGATCTGCAACCATCCCTCGCAGTGGCTGGGCGACAACCGCTGGGCCGAAGACGACAGCGGCAAATGGAGTCGTCTGCGGGAAATCGCCGCCGTGGTGGAAGGGCGGCAGGAAAAGATGCTGGTCTTCACCCAATTCCGCGAACTGGTGGCGCCGTTGGCCGCGTTTCTGGCTGGGATTTTTGGGCGCTCAGGGCTGATGCTGCACGGCGACACCGCCGTGAAGGACCGCCAAGCGTTGGTCGAGACTTTTCAGAAGGACGAGAGTATCCCATTTTTTGTTTTGTCACTGAAGGCTGGTGGCTCGGGGTTGACGCTGACGGCGGCGTCGCATGTCGTGCATTTCGATCGCGGGTGGAACCCGGCGGTGTAAAACCAAGCGACCGACCGCGCCTTTCGCATCGGCCAGAAGAAGAATGTCCTTGTCCACAAATTCGTCTGTCAGGGCACGATTGAAGAGAAGATCGAAACCTTGATCGAGTCGAAGAAACGCCTGTCAGAGGACATGCTGGCCGGCTCGGAAGAGATCAACCTGACGGAAATGACCAACGACGATCTGCTGCGGCTGGTGGCGCTTGATCTGAACACGGCGATGAAGGACTGACGCCGATGAACGATTGGGGACCTTATATTTCGGTTGCCGAGCGCCGCACGATGGCCGAACGCCTGGTGGCGAAGCTGCGCCGGAAAGGTCAAGCAATCTCCCCGGTCCGCATCGAGGGACGCAGTATCGCCACCACCTTCTGGGGCAAGGCGTGGTGCGACAATATTGAGAGCTATCAAGACTATGAAAGCCGTCTGCCGCGCGGTCGCACCTATGTCCGCAACGGCTCGGTGATCGATCTGCAGATTGCTCCGAGGGAGGTGAAAGCGCTGGTCAGCGGTTCGACGATTTATAAGGTCGCCATCCGCATCAAGGCGCTGCCGCAAGCGCAATGGCGAAGCCTGTGCCGGGAATGCACGGGCGGTGTCGATTCCCTGGTCGCGTTGCTGCAAGGGCGGTTTTCCAAAGCGGTGATGGAGCGGATGTGCCGCCAGGAGCATGGCCTGTTTCCCAAGCCGTCGGAAATCGACTTCTCGTGCAGTTGCCTCGATGGGGCTTGGATGTGCAAGCATATCGCTGCAGCGCTGTACGGCGTTGGTTCGCGGCTGGACACACAGCCCGAGCTTTTGTTCCGGTTGCGTGATGTGGATGAAAAGGATCTGGTGGTTGACCTGAAGCCGGACATGCCATTGCTGGAGGCGGGGTCGGAAAGGCTTCTGGACGTGGAGGATCTTTCCGCGCTGTTCGGCTTCGACTTGGCCGAATCAGGGCCACCCCCGCCCCCATCGCCATCCCCGCAGACCACCACCACCCGCCGCCGTCGTCGCAAACACGGCGCGGTGTGGGATCCTACTGATATCTATGAGCCGTAGGAAGTTTCACAGTCAGATTTTTCAGTCCCTTCCACCGAGAGGGTGACCGCCCCGTTCCTGTTGTTGCCAATACCCGCAACAGCACAGGAGAGCGGTCGTGCGCATGCTTATGTTCTTTGGAACGCTGATGCTGTTCTTAACCCCTTCCTTTCTTGGCGTGACAGGGGCTTCCGGTGCGGCGTGTTCCGAGAGAAATGACCTTCCCGTCATTGGCGGCGTCGAACTGTCGGATCCCGATGATTTGATCGAGCGCAACGTCATCAGCGCCGATGGGCGCTGGGTCGGTACGGTGGAAGACATTGTCCTCAACCGCTGCCGAACGCCGGCAAGCATCATCGTGTCGATGGGGGGCGGGGAAGGCTCGAAGCTGGTGGCCATCGCCATCGACCGCGTGCGTTTCCAATCGAACGGCGGCTCCCAACCGGACGGTGGCGCTTTACGCATTGACGGGATGACGCGGGCGGAGATCATCGCCTTGCCGCCGGTGGAGGACGCCGGGGCCGCGGCGACATCACTGAACCACAGATAGCATGTATCCCCCCTGAAATTTGCCTCGCCAATCAGCAAGCGTGGCGGTAGATAAAGGGTGCTGGTCCGTTCGTGTCTTGATCCTGCGGTTGACGTCTTCGCGGGGGCCAATGTCGTGACGGCGCCATGTGGGGCAACAGTGAAGACATCATCCAACCCTTGAAAAAGGCGGATCTCCCGTGACGGCTTCCCTTAAGATCGCCATCGCCGGCCTGGGTACGGTCGGCGCCGGTGTGCTCAAGATTCTCGCCTCGCACGAGAGGATGATCGAACAACGCTGCGGTCGGCGTATCCAGGTGACGGCGATCAGCGCCCGTGACCGCACCAGGGACCGCGGCGTCGATCTGAATGGCATGCGCTGGTTTGAAAACCCCATCGCCATGGCGGCGGCGCCCGATGTGGATGTGGTGGTTGAACTGATCGGCGGCTCCGACGGCGTCGCCAAAGCCACCGTCGAAACGGCGCTGGAGAACAACCGGCACGTGGTCACCGCCAACAAGGCGCTGCTCGCCAACCATGGGACCGCGCTGGCCATGCTGGCCGAGGCGCGCGGGTTGACGCTGGCGTTCGAGGCTTCGGTGGCCGGTGGCGTCCCCATCATCAAGACCCTGCGCGAGGGGCTTGCCGCCAACCGCATCAGCGAGGTGCATGGCATCCTCAACGGCACCTGCAACTACATCCTGACGGAGATGCGCACGACCGGGCGGGAGTTCGCCGACGTGCTGGCGGAGGCGCAGGCGCTCGGCTACGCCGAAGCGGACCCGAGCTTCGACATCGACGGCGTCGACGCCGCGCACAAGCTGGCGATCCTCACATCGGTGGCGTTCGGCTGCCCGATAGATTTCCCCAGCGTGCAGATTGAAGGCATCCGCCATATTTCGGCGATAGACCTGAAATACGCTGAAGAGCTGGGTTACCGGATCAAGCTGCTGGGCATCGCGCGCCTGACCCGTTATGGGGTCGAACAGCGCGTGCACCCCTGCATGGTGCCGAAGGACGCCCCCATCGCCGTGGTGGATGGCGTGTTCAACGCCGTGGTCGCCCAGGGCGATTTCGTCGATCGCGTGTGTCTGGTGGGCCGTGGCGCTGGCGCTGGCCCGACCGCCTCGGCCGTCGTCGCTGATCTCGTGGATATCGCCCGCGAGCGCCGCACGCCGACCTTCGGCATGCCGACGGCCCGCCTCACCCACCTTGACGCATCACCGATGGAGAGCCGCCGGGGGGCGTATTATGTCCGCCTCATGGTCGTCGACCGACCGGGTGTGATCGCGGAGGTCGCATCGGTGCTGCGTGACCACAATGTATCGATGGAAAGTTTCCTGCAACGCGGCCGGGCGCCCGGCGAAGCGGTGCCGGTGGTGCTGACCACCCATGACACGGACGAAGCGTCCATGCAGAGGGCGTTGGCCGCCATCGCCGCCCAAGCCGCCGTTCTGGAACAGCCGCGGATGATCCGCATCGAGCAATTCTAACACTTTTGTCGTGATTAAAGACCGACGTTCAGGGGAACAGCAACCATGTCAGTTCGTGTCGACCTCTCCGGTATGGACCGGAACTTGGCGCTTGAGGCCGTGCGTGTCACCGAGGCGGCGGCTCTCTCCGCATCGCTGCTGATGGGGCGGGGCGATGAGAAGCTTGCTGATCAGGCCGCTGTCGACGCCATGCGCCAGGCGCTCAACACCTTGACCATCGATGGCACCGTGGTGATCGGTGAGGGTGAGCGCGACGAAGCGCCGATGCTTTACATCGGTGAAAGGGTTGGCGCCGCCATCGGCAAGGGGCCGAAGGTCGACATCGCGCTTGACCCCTTGGAAGGCACCACCATCACCGCCAAGGGCGGCCCCAACGCCCTGGCCGTCGTCGCCATGGCGGAAGAGGGCGGGTTCTTGAACGCCCCCGATGTCTACATGGACAAGATCGCCGTTGGTGGCGGCTTGCCGGCGGATCTCGTGGATCTTGATGAGACGCCGCTCAACAATCTGAAAGCCTTGGCCAAGGCCAAGGGCACCGAGGTGTCGGATCTGGTGGTCTGCATCCTCGACCGCCCACGCCATGCCGAGTTGATCGCCCGGGTTCGTGAAGCCGGGGCCCGCATCATGCTGATCTCCGACGGTGACGTGTCAGGCGTGATCGCCACCAGCCAAACGGAGGCCGGGGTGGATATGTACATCGGCGCCGGCGGTGCGCCCGAGGGTGTTCTGGCGGCGGCGGCGCTGCGCTGCATCGGCGGCCAGTTCCAAGGGCGGTTGCTGTTCCGCAACGACGATGAAAAGAGCCGCGCCGCACGCTGGGGCATCACCGATCTCACCAAGAAATACTCTCTGACCGAATTGGCCAAGGGCAACGTCATGTTCGCCGCCACGGGCGTCACCAACGGCGCCATGCTGCGCGGCGTGCGTCGTTATCCCGGCGGGGCCGAGACTCACTCGGTGATCATGCGCTCCAAATCCGGCACCGTCCGCTACATCGAAGCATCTCACAACTTCACGAAAAAAGCGGATTTCTAAGAAGCAGACCGCTGAATATTCGAGGCGGCGGAAATCCTGGTGCGCCAGAGTTTCCGCCGCTTCCCGTTTTGTCACGATGCGCGTGAGCTTGACCATGAGCGACCAAACGCCGGCCCAGACCAAATCCCAGACCACCCCCCAGGCCACTGCGGTCAAAAGCAAGGCGCCGGAGCAAAAACCCGGTGAGATCGGCGGGCCACAAGGACCGGAGCCAACCCGCTATGGCGATTGGGAGATCAAGGGCCGCTGCTCTGATTTCTAAGCGTTCTTCGGGTCATGGTTTCGCCAAACGACCGATCAAGGGTATCCGCACGCCGATCAGCGTGAACGATGCCGGCCCTGAATGGCGGGCCCGGCAGGAGCTTTGCTTCCCAAACATGCCCGTGGCGTGATTGAAGGGAGGGTTTCCTTCAAACGGATAGCATTCCTAAAATTTCTTGCGACTCACCGGACTCCCACGGAATGATGCCTGCCCATTGAACGGGAGGAGGCTCTGCCGTGACCATCGTTGCGCGCCTGCTCCGGTTTTCGCTGTTGGTCTGCGTGACGCCGCTTTTGGTGTCCTGCGGTGTGGACGCCCAGCAGTCGGCGCTGTGCCGCCGGCTGATTCCCGCCTTTGAAGCGCATTCCGAGCGCGTGCGGGTTCTCGAGGAGTCCTATGGCGCGGACGAACGCACCTTGACCATCCGCTACCAGGCCGGGGATGAGCAGCGGTGGATAGCCTGCCGTTTCACCAACCGCGCCTTCGACGCGGGGCGGGATGAGGTGGAACAAACCATCACCGACCGGACCGGCGCTCTCAGCCCGGTGCAGATGACCATGCTGCGCATCTGGGCTGGGCTGGGTAAACGATGGGAGCTTCCCGATGCGCCGGAGCGCGGCGACACCCCGGCTCCGTCCTCCTGGACGCCGGTTCTGTTCTTTCTTCAGCAGGCGATCAACGCCGCTACGGTGGGCTGTGTGTATGGGCTGCTGGCGATCGGCTACACGTTGGTTTACAGCATCCTCGGCCAAATCAATCTGGCCATGGGCGCCTTGACCATGGTCGGGGCCATGACCACGGCGGTCGGCAGCGCCGGGTTGATCATGCTGAGCACGCAAGGGACCACGGTGATTCTGCTGCTGGCGGTGATGGGCTTCACGGCGCTGCAGGGCTGGGCCATGGAGCGGCTGGTGTTCCGCCCGCTTCGGATCATGCGCGCACACACGCCCTTGATCGCCGCTGTCGGTCTTACCATCGCCGGCCAGGAGGGGGTTCGGCTGCTGCACGGGACGCGCGATTGGTGGCCGCCGTCGGTGTTCACCACCCGTCATGATCTGGCGACAGCCGGTGGCTTCACCGTGACCGCGCTGACATCACAAATCCTGGTGATGGCGTTGACGGCGGTGTTGTATGGCGCCTTGCGGTGGATCATGCGAAACACCGCTTATGGCCGCGCGCACCGCGCCTGCGCCGATGACGCCGCGACGGCGGCGCTGATGGGATTGGACATCAACCGCACCGTGGCGACCACCTTTGTCATCGGCAGCGCGTATGCTGCGGCGGCTGGCTATGTGATCGCCCTGTACTACGGTGGGGTAAACTTTCTCACCGGCTATTTTCTGGGCTTCAAGGCGTTGGCGGCGGCGGTGGTCGGCGGTATTGGCTCGGTTCCCGGCGCCATGCTCGGCGGCGTGCTGCTGGGCCTGGTGGAGACCTTCTGGTCGGCGTATTTCGCCATCGCCTACAAGGACATCGTCGCTTTTGGCTTGCTTGCCTTGTTCCTGGTCTTCCGCCCGCACGGCCTGCTTGGCCAGCCGGCGTCGCGTGGGGATTAGGCATGATAAAAGATGGTGTCCGCGGCGGGATTCGAACCCACGGCCCCAGGATTCATACCACTTCGGCTTTCGCCGCCGCCTTCGGCGTTCGTGGTCTGGACTGTCCCTTCACCCTAGGCGTCAAAGCCCGTAGGTGTCGCCCATCCAGTCTCTACACCTTCCCCTTATCGGGGCTTGGCTCGGGATTGGCAAGACGCAAGCGCGCCGTAGCTTTCCCCGACTTTGAGCGAATCCGTTGCGCCGTTTCCGAGCGCAACGCCCAGTTATGAAACAAGGAATCCTGTGCTCTATCCTGCTGAGCTACGCGGACATCAACCCATCTTCAACGGGCCAATCCTTCACGATCGCCCGCGCGCCGCTTATAGCATGCTTATCCCTATGATCCAGCGGCAAAATCCACAACTTACCCAATAAGCTTCCAGAACCGGCGGCATTTCGGTTGGGTAAGAGGGCAGGGATGCGTATACTGTCGCAATGTCACGCATGCTGTACCTTCGCGACATCAAAGTCGATATCCAGATGCAGTGCCGCAACTGCGGGCATGAAAAGCTGCTTGCGCGTTCGGATCTGGAGCGGCGCTTCGGGCACAACTACCCGGTGCTGTCCATCGCTTCGCAGTATCGTTGCTCACGATGCGCGTCCAAGAACATAGAAAGTCGCCCCGGGGCGCCAAGGCAAGCGCCGGAACCGGCCTTTGAAGAGCAGGATTCCAGCCAGCAAGGGATGGCGAACGCCATCAAAGCGCTTCAAGGGCTATTGCAGTCTGTGCGTGGTCCGTCGCCGGATGATGACTTCACCCCCCACGACCCGATGGAAGACGCGGCGGCGTTTAAGACTCCAGCCAAAAAGCCGCCGGTAGAGAAGACGAAATTTCACCTCAGCACCGCCGCCTTGCACAGTCTTGCAAAGGAGGAGGAGAAGGAAGAGGGAGGGGTAGAAGAAGGGATAGAGGTAGGGCAGGAAGAAGACGAAGAAGAGGACGCAAATATTCCCTTCTTCGCCATCCGCGATCCCGATTTTCGGCGCAACGCCGAAAGGGAGCCGCTCGATTTCGACTTTGACACCGACTTCGACTTCGATTCGACCCCCGACCCTCTCCCCGTCCCAGAGGAGAGGGACTTTCGATCAAAGCCGGCACAGTCCCAGCCCGAGCCCCAACCCCGGCCCCAGACGAAGCCACCATCCAGGCCCGAACCTGAACCCGAGCCACCCCGCAAACGGTCGGCTCCTCCCGGATCTCTTGACGAGAGCTTGGCTGTGTTGCGCACGCTGGTGGAAAAGGCGGCTGCGGAATACCCCGAACCAGTGCGGCGCAAAAACGCGCGCTCCCAGGCGGAGGCAAGGGAATCGAACAAGAAAGCCAAGCCGGCTATCGAATCCGCTCGTGAGAATGAACGTGTGGATGATGAGGAAAAGCCGCCCATCTACACGGAACAGGAAAGGTCGCTCGAGGAGGCTCTGGCGCAACTGCGGGGCATCCTCGACAGCAACGACGCCGAGGCCAACGAATCACCCGCCAGGCCACGTCAGCGCTGAGTCCTACGGTTTTCCCCGTACCGTCCGCCACGCGCACACCGCCGCATAATAGGCGCTCGCCCCCAGCCACACGACAAAGGGCAGCATGGGGCGTGTGGGGTGCGCCGCCACCAGCCAGGCGGCGGACGCGAGCCATCCCGCCATGATCACGATGTTCAGCGGCAACAGCGCGCGCACCCGCAGGGGATGCAGGAACGTCACCCGCGTGAAGGTCAGCAAGCCTAACAGCACCACCACCCCGGCGTTGATCCAGGGGTTCAGCTCAAGAATCCACAGATACAGAACCACCACGTTCCAGATCGCTGGAAAGCCAACGAAGTAATGGTCGGCGCTCTTCATTCGTGTGTTGGCGAAGCAGTACAGGGCGGTGAGCAGCATCCACGCCGCCCCCACCCCACCAAATCCATCCGGCAGCAGGGCGTAGTAAATGACGAAGACCGCCGGCACCAACACATAGGTTAGATAATCAACCACCAGATCGAGCACGGCGCCGTCGATGCGCGGCACCACTTCACGCACGCGCACAAGCCGGGCGAAGGCGCCGTCAAGAGCGTCCACCAGCAGGGCCAACCCAAGAAAGGCAAAACAGGCCACCGCCTCCCCACGGCCAGCCGCCAGCAGCGCGGCCAAGCCGAACACCACGCCTGTGGCCGTAAAGAGATGCGCCGCCCAACCGGCGAGCCGTTGGCCTATTCCATAGCCCCCGTCCACATTTCCTCCGCGCTCTGAAATTACTTTTCTTGCGAAGCCAAACAACTGTGACTGGGTCCCCGCTTTCGCGGGGATGACGATAGGGGAGGTTTGCTACCAAATACCGTCATCCCCATGAAAATGGGGATCCAGGAAACCTTGCCAATTCATGCCTACGCCAAGCGCTCCGAAGCAGGGAATAAGGCAAAGTGAGCGCCTATGAGGCTTGGTCAACGGTGAAGGCGTCCCGTCCCTCCAGCGCATGAGGCAGCGGGCCGCCGGTCGCCCAGTCCAGCAATTCCACGGTGTGCAGGATGGGAAGATCCGTGCCGGTGGCGATCTGGGTGATGCAGCCCAGATTGCCGGCGGTGATTGCGTCCGGTTCGACGCTTGCGATGTTGGTGACTTTGCGGTCGCGCAACGCTTCTGACAATATCGGCTGAAGCATGTTGTAGGTGCCGGCGGAACCGCAGCAGATATGCCCTTCGGGGATCTCGCGCACCGTGAATCCGGCGGCGCGCAGCAAGGCGCGGGGCGGGTCCTTGATGCGTTGGCCATGCTGCAAGGAGCAGGCGGAGTGATAAGCGATCACCTGGCCGGTGCGGCGCAACGGCGCGGTCAGGCCGATCTCCATCAGGAATTCGGTGACGTCGCGGGCGAGAGCGGCGACACGCCCGGCATCCGCTCTGATCGCATCACTCTCGGCGAACATATGGGCATAGTCCTTCACCGTCGTGCCGCACCCCGAGGCAGTGATGATGATGGCGTCCAGCCCATCACCACCGGCATGCGCCATCTCGCGCGTCCAGGCGGCGATGGTCCGGGCGGCGGTGGCGTGCGACAGGCCGGTCTTGCCCATGTGGTGGGTTAGCGCTCCGCAGCAATCCGCTCCCTTGGCCACCACCACCTCGCACCCCAGGCGGGTCAGCAAGCGGATGGTCGCCGCGTTGATCGCCGGAGCCAGCACTTGTTGCGCGCAGCCCGCCAGCAGCGCCACACGTTTGCGCCGCACCCCCAGCGCGGGATGCACCTGCGGCGCGTTCTCCGGGTGCGTCCTCATGATCGATTGCGGCGCCATCGCTTTGGGCGCCAAATCCAGCATGGCGCCGAGCTGGTGGGGAAGCAGCTTACGGAACGGTCGCCCCACCCAGGCGGCGAGCAAGGCCAACCGGAACAGCCGTGGGCTTGGCAGCACGCGCGCCAGCGCCGCGCGCAGGGTGCGCTCAAGGAACGGGCGGGTGTGGGTCTGTTCGATATGGGCGCGCCCGTGATCCACCAGATGCATGTAATCCACGCCGGACGGGCAGGTGGTCATGCAGGACAGGCAGGACAGGCAGCGGTCGATATGCGTGACCGTCTTGGGTGACGGCGCGCCGCCTTTCTCGAACATGGTCTTTATCTGGTAGATGCGACCGCGTGGAGAATCCAGCTCATCGCCCAGCGTGATGTAGGTCGGGCAGGTCGCCGTACAGAACCCGCAATGCACGCAGGCGCGCAATATGCCATCGGCCTCCCGAATATCGGACCGGGCAAGTTGGGCGAGGGTGAAATTGGTCTGCATCTACATCCCCGCGTAGAGGCGGCCAGGGTTCAACAGATGTTTTGGATCGAAGCTTTCCTTGACCCGCGCCATCAGCGCCATCAGCGGTTCTGGTTGTGGCGGGTAGACCGGCGTCGAGGCCCGCACCGCCTCAGGCGCGCGGACCAGCGTGGCATGGCCACCGAAACCCTTGAGAGCGTGGCGTATATCGGCGTCACCGGGCTCCGCGACCCACAACAGACCGCCGCCCCAGTCAAAAATGACCTCCGCTTGGGTCAAACGCTGAATCGCCGCAGCGGCATGCGGGCCATCGGACGGGGCGACTGAAAGCTTCCAGATGCGGTAAGACGCAGGGAGCGCGCAATGGAACGTCGCATCGCGGATCTCCTGCCAGAGGCGCTGCGACTCGTCACGATCCAAAAGGATGTCCGTGCCCAGCTCATCCCTGAGCGCGGCGACGCGGGCGGCGACCGAGGGGCCGAAACCTTCCAGGCGCATCGCCGTCACCGACGCGCCCATGGACGCCACGACCCCCACCCCTGAGCGTGCGGCCACGCGGGCGGGAAGATGCGCCGCGCCGGAGACCTCATGCGGGCTTTGCAGCGCCAGCGTCAAGGCCCGCACCGCAGCCGCGTCGTCAAGGCCGGTGAGAATCACGGTGCGGACATCCTCGGGCGCCGGCAGCACCTTCAGCGTCACTTCGGTCAAAGCGGTCAGCGTGCCCATGGAGCCGGCCATCAGCTTGGGCATGTCATAGCCGGTGACGTTTTTCACCACTTTGCCGCCGCCCTTGTAAAGCTCGCCACGGCCCGAGACGCCCTCCATCCCCAGGACATGGTCGCGCACCGAACCGGCGCGGATGCGGCGCGGGCCGGTAAGCGCCGCCGCCAGCATGCCGCCCACCGTGCCGCTGCCGGCATGCAAGCCATACAGCGGCCCGAGGTCCTGCGGCTCAAAGGCGAAATGCTGATGCCGCTCGGTCAGCAGAGGCAGCAGCTCGGCCAGGGGAGTGGCGGCCCTGACGGTCAGCACCAGCTCTTCCGGTTCATAGGCCACCACACCGGACAGCGAGGAAAGATCCAGCACATGGTTGGCTGGCGCCGGGCGGCCCAGGTCGCGCTTGGAGCCGCCGCCCAGCACCTCCAGGGATTCGCCGTTGGACAGCGCCCATTGCACCGTGTCGACAAGCTGCGCCACGGTGTCCGGCTTGAAAATGCTGTGCGGCTTGAACGCGGTGATCGTCATGGCCGTCCCTTCAAAAGCGCGGAATATCGGGGAACGGCAGTTTTCCACCGGAGACATGCAGGCGGCCCAGCTCGGCGCAGCGGTGCAGTATGGGGAAGACCTTGCCGGGGTTCAGCAGGCCGTCGGGGTCGAAGGCGCATTTCAGACGCTGCTGCTGCTTCAAATCGGCGTCGCTGAATTGATGGGGCATCAAATCCCGCTTCTCCACACCCACGCCATGCTCGCCGGTCAGCACCCCGCCGACATCCACGCACAGGCGCAAGATGTCGTTGCCGAACGCCTCCGCCCGCTCCAGCTCGCCGGGGATGTTGGCGTCATAGAGAATAAGCGGGTGCAGATTGCCGTCACCGGCGTGGAAGACATTGGCGACGCGCAGCCCATGCTGCGCCGACAGTTCTCGCATGCGCTGCAAGACCAGCGGCAGTTTCTTGCGAGGAATGGTGCCGTCCATGCAGTAGTAATCCGGGCTGATGCGGCCCACCGCCGGGAAGGCGGCTTTGCGGCCGGCCCAGAACACCAGCCGTTCGTCCTCATTGTTCGAGACGCGGGCGTAGACGGCGCCCTTTTCCTTGGCGATGGCGTCCACCACGGCGATGAGGTGGTCGACTTCCGCCGATGGACCGTCCAATTCGACGATCAGCAGGGCCTCGACGTCCAGCGGATAGCCGGCGTGGACAAAAGCCTCGGCGGCGTGGATGGCGGGCTTGTCCATCATCTCCATGCCGCCGGGAATGATGCCGGCGGCGATGATGGCGGCCACGCAGTCGCCGGCGCTTTCGTTGGTGGGGAAGCCCAACAACACCGCCCGCGCCGTCGTCGGCTTCTTCAAGATGCGCACCGTCACCTCGGTGACCACACCCAGGAGCCCCTCCGAGCCGGTGACGACGCCCAGAAGATCGTACCCGCCGGCCTCCAGATGCTTGCCGCCCAGACGCAGGATGGTTCCGTCGATCAGCACCATCTCGACGCCCAGCACATTGTTGGTGGTCAGGCCGTATTTCAGGCAGTGCACGCCGCCGGAATTCTCGGCGATGTTGCCGCCGATGGTGCAGGCGATCTGGCTGGAAGGATCGGGGGCGTAATAAAACCCCTTGTGCGCCACCGCGTTGCTGATACCGAGGTTGGTGACCCCCGGCTGCGCCGTGACGCAACGGTTGTCATAATCGATGTCGAGGATTTTGTTGAACTTGCCCAAGCCGAGCAGAACGCCATCGGCCAACGGCAAGGCGCCGCCGGACAGCGAGGTGCCGGCGCCGCGCGGCACGATCTTGACGCCCATTTCCTTGCAGGTCTTGAGGATTTCGGCGACTTGGGCGGTGGTGCTGGGAAGGACGGCGACAAGCGGCGGTTGACGGTAGGCGGTCAGGCCGTCGCATTCATAGGCGCGCAATTCCTCTTCATCGGCGATGACGCCTTCGCCGGGCACGATGGCGCGCAGGCGTTCGACGATCTTGCGACGCTGAGAAATGATGTTTGAGTCTGGCGCGGGCATTTTCATGCCGACTCATCCTCCCTTATGCAGACAACGTCTTTAGAGCGTTTGCACAAGAGGTAACACCGACCCCAAGAAGTCGGCAAGGGAAACAGCGTATTGTTTTACGGCCAAACGTAAAAACCGCGCCGAAAAAACGGCGCGGCCCAAACTCGCACAGCTGTATCGCGGTCGGATGAACCGACCGGCGACAGGTATCAGCCCTGACGGGCTTTGAAGCGCGGGTTCTGCTTGTTGATTACGTAGACACGGCCCTTGCGGCGAATCACCCGGCAAGCCTTGTGGCGTATCTTCATCGACTTCAGCGAGTTCACGACCTTCATGATACGAATTCCTAGTATATTTCAGCGGTGCGTTCTTAGGGCGCGGACCATAGTGTGGCGTTCTCCGCCTGTCAACTGGAACGCCTTGCCTTATTCCCCTGGCTTTAGGGCGTAAAAACGGTAGCAGCGCAGGCCTTCATTCATCGCTGTGACACGACCGGCCCACAGCTCCGCCTCGCGCAATACCGTCGCCCTGGTTTCGGGCGTCATCGAAATCTGCGCCAGATATTGGGTGAATTCATAGAGGAGCGTCTTGATCATCTGCTGATGGGCGTTGGTGATGTCCTCGCTGATGCGCAGGTCGAGGTTGCGCTGCGCAAAGGCGTTCTTCATCCGGTCGAGCGTCCAGAGATTCGGCTCCAGCGGTTCCTTGACGGTCCAGTCCGCGAGCGAATCAGGCGCGACCTTTGGGGCAAGAACGTAATCGGTGATCAGCAAATGCCCCTTCGGTTTCAGAATCTCTTCGATTCCGTCAAAGAGTTGCTCCTTGTCGTGAACCGCGAACATCCCTTCCTTGTAGAGAATGGCGTCCACCCGCCGGGGATAGCTGAAATGCTCGGGGTCATAGAGTTCGACGGGCGCACGCTTCTCCAGCCCCGCCTTGCGGGAGCGCTCCATCCCCGCTGCGGCGAGCAGCGGCGATGATTCCAAGCCATTGACCCAGCAGCCGAATTCGGTGGCCATGGAGCGGGCGCCGCCGCCAAGACCGGCGGAGAGGTCGAGCGCGCTCTTGTCCGGGTTGAGGCCGATGGGCCTGACGAGATAGGAGATGTGCTCGGCGCCGCCCGGCGAGCTGAAGCCGGCGCCCCATAGTTTTTCCGTTATATCGATTCGCGACGGGGTCCACAGCGGCTTGCCCCAGCGGTTTTCTCCAGATTTGGCGGCTTTGCCAAGGATGTTTTCCTCCTCGGTCTCCGCCGCCTCCGCTTCCGCCTCCGCCTCCTGGTCTCGCCGCGCCGCCGCGTCGTCCGCCATGCGCCCCCGGCGGGTCTTGAGGCCAGAGAGGTCATACCCCTCCCACCAGGCGTACAGGCGTGTCTTCAAACTCAGGTCCGGCAGCCTGCTGGGTTTCGATGCGCCGGATTTTAGTGCGTTGATCATTGACACACATCTCGGCTGGAGAGCCGGTTGGAGCGGGGCATTTGAAAAATCAGATCGTGCACAATGCTGACGGTGAAGCGGAGTTGAGACTAATATACTACGCCAGGAGGGTTAACCGCTGCTTAATTTAACCTCACCGCGCCGCCACTTTCTTTTTGGTGGCGGCTGAAGCCTCGCGGGTGCTGGTGGCGCGCAGCACCGCCTGGCAGGAGTCGGGAAGACGTGTGTTGCGCGGAGTCGCGTTCTCCGGCCGGGTCTCGGTGACCGGCATGGCCCGGTCGAGCCAGGAAGTCAACTCCTCATCACAGCCGTTTCCGGGTGGCAGTTCGTGCTGGTCCTCACACCGCGCGCTTCCCGGCGGGCAGTTCAAGCGGATGTGCATGTGCCCATCATGGCCGTACCAGGGGCGTATCTTGCGCAGCCAGCGGGTGTCGGAATCCTCAGCCTTATGGCACAACGCCGCCTTGATCACCGGGCTGACGAAGATGCGCGCCACGCGCGGGTCGCCGGCGGCGATGCGAATCATCGCCGCCTGCTTGGACGACCATTTCGCGGTTACGCTGTTCCGGTCGTAATCGACATATTTGATTTCTTCCAACGATTCGCGGGCGCGCGGGCTCAGGGACGGCAGGTCGAGGCGCAGCCAGACATCGGCGTCCAGCCCGATCTGGTGGCTGGCGTGACCAAAGGGCATGGGGCCGCCGCGCGCCTGCCCCATATCGCCGATCAGCGCGGCGCCCAGGCCGGCGGCGGCTATTTTCTTGCCGAACCCTTTGAGGAAATCCACCAGCGTGGGATGGCCATAGTTGCGGTGACGCGACAGGCGGATGACCTGATAGCCGGCGCCCTTTTCCGGCAGCGTCACGCCGCCCGCCAGACAACCCGCCGCATAGCCGCCGATGGATTGCGCCGGCCCCGGCGCCGGTTTGGCGGCATGGCTCCAGGCGATGGAGGAAGGGGTGGACTTCGGCTTGGCGTTGACGTCCGCGGCCATAAGCGCCAGGACGCCTACCGCCATCAGCAATCCCCCAACCAAGTGCCGCATCGCCCCGTCTCCATGCTTGAATCGACTGGGGCGATTTAAACTTAATGGTGGTGATCAGTCCAGCGTTTGCCGGTAGCGCTTTAGGGCGATGACTGTGACAACCAGCAAAAAGCCGGTCAGCGGCCACAACTCGCCGAGGATATCCGTCAGGCCGTTGCCTTTCAAAAGAATGCCGCGAACGATGCGCAGGAAATGAGTCAGCGGCAACACCTCCCCGATCGCCTGCGCCCAGCCCGGCATGCCCCGGAACGGAAACATGAAGCCGGACAGCAGGAGGGAGGGCAGGAAGAAGAAGAACGACATCTGCATGGCCTGCAACTGGTTCCTGGCCACCGTCGAGAAGGTGAAGCCAACCGCCAGATTGGCGGCGATGAACAGGATCATCACCAGCGACAGCAACAGCAGGCTTCCCATGATGGGGACCCCGAACAACAGCCGGGCCGCCGTCACGATGATCACCACCTGCACATAGCCGACGCCGATGTAAGGCAGGATCTTGCCCAGCATCACCTCGAACGGGCGAACGGGCATGGCCAGCAAATTCTCCATGGTGCCGCGCTCGCGCTCGCGGGTGACCGCCAGCGCCGTCATCATCACCATGGTCATGGTCAAGATCGTTCCCATCAGGCCGGGCACCACATTGTATTGGGTGATGCCTTCGGGGTTGTAGCGGCGGTGAATGCGCAGATCGATGGGGTCGGGCGTGGCGCGCAGCTCCTTGAGCGGCCCGCTCAAATCGGGATCGAGCGCCGAGCGGGCGATTTGCGGCAGGCTCGCCAGTGCGTTGGACGTGGCGGCGGGGTCGGTGGCGTCAGCCTCCACCAACAGCGCCGGGCGGGCGCCGCGCTGCACGTCGCGACCGAAGCCGGCGGGGATGGTGACGGCGAACTGCACGCGCCCCTGCACCAGCAGATCGTCCAGTTCAGCCTCGGAACGCACGGCGTGGGTGATGGCGAAATAGCCGGAATTGACCATGGCGGCCACCAGCGTGCGGGCGAACGGGCTGTCATCAGCCGACAGAACCGCGGCGGGCAGGCGTTTGGGGTCCGAATTGATGGCGAAGCCGAACAGCACGAGCTGCATGATCGGGATGGCGATCATCATGGCGAAGGTCAGCCGGTCGCGGCGCATCTGGATAAATTCCTTCACCATCACCGCGACGAAGCGCGCGAAGGAAAAGCGGTGGCTCATCCGAAATTATCCGTGCTGCGGTTCATCAAATGGATGAACACATCCTCGAGCGTCGGCTCTTCCGGGGTGATTCGCACACCGGGTAGGTGCATCAATGAATCCAGCGTTGCGCGCAACGCCGTGGCGTCGGCGCCGCTGACGTGCAAACGGGTCCCGAAGGCGGCGATCATCGCCACGCCCGGCTTGCCCGCCAGCTCCCGTTCCACACGGTTGAGGTCGGGGCCGGAGATCGCCCAGGTGTGCAGATGGGACGCTGCGATCACCTCACCCACCGTGCCGCTGGCCATCAGCGCGCCATAGGCGATGTAGGCGATGCGATGGCAGCGCTCCGCCTCATCCATGTAATGGGTGCTGACCAGCACGGTCAGGCCGGCGTGCGCCAGCGCGTGGATCTCATCCCAGAATTCACGGCGCGCCTTGGGATCGACGCCAGCCGTCGGCTCATCGAGCAGCAGCAGCTTGGGTTCGTGGAGGATGCAGGCGGCCAGCGCCAGCCGTTGCTTCCAGCCGCCGGACAATTCCCCGGCGAGCTGGTTGCGCCGGTTGCCCAGGCCCAGACGCTCCAGCGCCTCGCCCACCCGGCGCCGGCGCTCGGACAGGCCGTACACGCGGGCGACGAAGTCCAGGTTTTCGGTGATGCTCAGATCTTCCCAAAAGCTGAACTTTTGGGTCATGTAACCGACTTGCCGCTTGATGGCGGCGCTGTCGCGGCGGATGTCCAGGCCAAGACAGGTTCCCTCCCCCGCGTCGGGGGTGAGCAGGCCGCAGAGCATGCGAATCGTCGTCGTCTTGCCCGACCCGTTCGGCCCGAGGAAACCGTAGATCTCCCCCCGCGCCACTTGGATGGAGAAGCCGTCCACCACCGTCTTCTCACCAAAGCGTTTAACCAGGCCGCGCGCGTCGATGACCAGATCCTTTGCTTCCGGGGCGGACTCCGGGGTCATGGTGGAAGCTCCACATCCACGGGCAGGCCGGGGTTGAGCATGACGCCATTCTCTGGCTTCGCCTCGATACGGAAGACCAGCTTTTCGCGGCTGCCGATGCTGTAGATAACCGGCGGGGTGTATTCGGCGCGCGCGCTGACGAAGCGGACAAGCGCCGTCAGATGGGGTGGGCAGCCGTCGCAGCGCAGGGCCAGCCGATCACCGGGCTTCACGCGACTCATCAGCGTTTCCGGCACGAAGGCGATCACCTTCACCGCGCCCGGCGGCAGCAACGACACCACGGGCGAGCCGGCAGGCACCCATTCTCCCGGGTTGTAGAGCGTGTCATCCACCAGCGCCGCAACCGGCGCGGTGGGGGCCATCTCCGCCAGACGGCGGTCCTGCTGGGCCAACGCCGCCTCGGCCATGGCCACGGCGCCGCGCGCCGCCTGGATCTGGTCGGGACGCGCCGCCAAGCGGCTGACGGCAAGCTGCGCCACCAGCTCGTCCAGCCGGGCGCGATCATGCTCGAAGGCGCTGCGGGCGGCCTGGAGCCTTTCGGGTGAGCTGACGCGGGTGGCGATCAACGCCTCCTGCCGCTTCAACTCGGCCTCGGAATAGCGCAGGGCGGCGTCCACCTGATCTTTTTGCGCGGCGATCACTGCCACTTCCTCCGGTCGCTTGCCGATGGAGAGATCGGCAAGCTGCGCCGTGGCTTGCGCCAGCGCCGCCGCCAGCCGCGCCCGCTCAGCCGTGGCGGTGGTCAGGTCAAGGGCGAACAGGGGCTGTCCCGCCGCCACATTCTGCCCGCGCGTCACCAGCAGCGTGTCCAGCGTCGCCCCCACGGGGGCGGCCATGCGCAGATATTCACCCTCCACATAGCCTTGGATTGTCGGCGCTCCCGCGCCAAAGCCGAGTCCGAGGGACAGCGCCAGCGCGGTCGCCGTGTCGCCAAACCAGGTCATGGCGCGCCTTCCCGCACCAGCGTGCGGCGCAAATGGTCGAGGTGTTCGGCAAGCAGGCCCGGCACGTCCAGCGGCTGTCCCGCCACCGGCTCGAAGGAGGAACGCCACAGCGCGATCATCAAGAGGGGCGCGATGATCAAGCGCACGGTGTGCTCGACGTTGACGGGATGGAATTCACCCTGGGCGATGCCGCGCTCCAGCACCCCCGTTAGGATGCGGAAGCCACGGTTGATCACCTCATCGAGGTAGAAACGGGCGAGGTCGGGGAAATTGCCGGCTTCGGCGATCATCAGCTTGGGGATGCCGCCGGTCTTCGTGGCCATGATCCGGCCACCGATCTGCTCCAGCAGGTGCTCGATGATAGCGATGCAAGGGCCGGGAAAGGCGCTGAGAAGCTGCTCCGCCCTTTCCAAATTGGGCACGATGGCGGAACGGACCACCGCCTTGAACAGTTCTTCCTTGTTCGGGAAGTAGAGGTAAAGCGTGCCCTTGCTGATGCCGGCCCGCTTCGCCACATCGTCCAGCCGGGCGGCGGCGAAGCCGCGTTCAGCGAAGACATCCAAGGCGGCGTCCACAATTTCTTGTGGCCGTTCCCCCTTGCGGCGGCGCCAGCGTGGCGAGGCGGTGTCATTGACCATGGCGCGGCTCAGGAAAGAGGCGGCTCAGGAAAGATGTACGGCTTAATAAATAACTTACCAGTCAGTTATTAACATAATACATGAATCGACGCCAGACTCTTGACCATCGCCGCTGGCCGCAGCGTAGAATAGCCGCCGCGGCGCCCGGCGCCGGATTGAGGAAAAATAGGAATGAAGACCGACATCCCGGGCTTGCGGGTGCAAGACGCGGCGACGATTCGTGGCATCCCCTTGTTCCAGCGCTTGTCCGACCGCGCGCTGGCGATGCTGGTGGGCACCGCTCAGGTGCGCTCCGTTCCTCGCAGCACGATATTGTTCGTCCAGGACGAGGCGGCTGACCGTTTCTTCGTCCTGCTGGAAGGCTGGGTGAAGCTCTACCGCGTCACCCGCGATGGGGTGGAGGCTGTGGTCAAGGTGGTGGCTCCGGGTGAAACCTTTGCCGAGGCCGCCATGTTCGCCAGCGGTAAATTCCCGGTCTGCGCCGAGGCGGTCGCCGATGCGCGGCTGATGACGCTGACGGCGGACGGGTTCGCCCGCTGCTTGCGCGAAGACGACCAGATCGCTTTCGCCATGCTGGGGTCGTTGTCGTTGCGCCTGCGCCATCTCGTGCAAGCCATCGAGGAACTGCAAGTGCAGCCGACGCCCCAGCGCGTCGGCTCCTTCCTGCTGCATTTCTGTCCCGAGGGGCCGGGCTCCGCCATGTTTGCGCTGCCCTTCGACAAGGCGCTGATCGCGCGCCGCCTGGGCATGCAGCCGGAGACCTTTTCCCGCGCGCTCGCCAAGCTGCGCGCCGTGGGCGTGGAGGCGCACGGCTCCGCCGTGTCCATCGCCGATTTGGAGGCGTTGCGCCGCTTCTGCCGCGCCGACGACCGCCGGGATAAGGCCCCTTGACCCTGCTCTATTGACGCTTCGTCACCACCCTCACTTCATGGACGGATGGCATGTGCGAACTCTTGGGCATGAGCGCCAATGTGCCCACGGATATTTGCTTCAGCTTCGCCGGGCTGATGAATCGCGGCGGGCGGACCGGCCCGCACCGTGACGGCTGGGGCATCGCCTTCTACGAGGGCAAGGGATGCCGCACCTTCCATGACCCGACCCCAAGCTCCGAGTCCAAGCTCGCCGCGCTGGTGCGTGCCTATCCCATCAAATCGCATGTGGTCATCTCGCACATCCGCCGCGCCAACCGTGGCTGTGTGGCGCTGGAAAACACCCATCCCTTCACCCGTGAGCTGTGGGGGCGGGTGTGGAGTTTCGCCCACAACGGCCAGCTCAAGGGCAACAAGAAAATGCCGCTGGGCTTCTACCGCCCGGTCGGGGCGACCGACAGCGAGCACGCTTTTTGCTGGCTCCTCGGGCGTATCCGCGAGGCGTTTCCAGAACCACCCAAGCGCCGTATGGCGGCGGTGTCCACGCTGGTGAAGGCGTTGGCCGCCGAACTCGGCGGGATGGGTGTCTTCAACATGCTGTTGTCGGATGGACAGCATCTCTGGTGCCATTGCGCCACCAACCTCGCCTGGATCACCCGCCGCTCCCCCTTCGGCGCCGCAACGCTGCTGGACGAAGACATGACCGTGGATTTTGAGAAGGAGACGACCGCCAGCGACGTGGTCTCCGTCATCGCTACCCGCCCCCTGACCAAAGACGAGCCCTGGACCGTGATGAAGAGCGGCGAAATGGCGGTGTTCCGCAAAGGGGTGAAAATCGGGTAGGGGCCGGCGGCCTCATGGCCTTGCAAACAGCTTTTCGCCATCCCGCTTGATCGAACGCATCCGTTCTAACCGTGCCCACGGTCGTACAGCGCCATATAGCCGGCGAGCATCACCGCCAGCCCGACCAGTGTGTCCATCCCGTCCAGCCCCGGCACGAAGACGGTCAAAAACGCCGCCGCCGCCCCAGCCAGCAGCATCAGCCAGGCGAGCGTATCACGGTGCAGGCCGGGCCGGCGGGGCGGCTTGGAACGCCGCAGTTCATAGATGTTGGACATGGATACGCTTCGCTAATGGGTGACTCTATGTATGGGCGCAAGCCCGAGAGTGCACAAGGGCATCCGTGCGCCGCCGCTTGACGGAACGCCGGACGCAAGCGGCTGTTCTCCTTTTTCGTCATGCGCCTGAGATCCAGCCTACCCGTTCTCTATCGTATGGGGGCGCAACAGGGCAGGGGCCTGGCTGTTGTCCAGATCGTCGAGCCTTGGATTGCGGCGGCGACAGTCAAGGAAAGAGCAGGGATGCAAATCCCCGCGCGCGAGCCGCCGAGACGGAAGGAATGCGGGATGGCGTACATTGACGATCCAGAAACGCAAAGAGCCAATCTGAGCTTCATCAAGGCGTCGATGCGTGAGCCGCTGCTCACGCGCGACCATGAATTCGATCTTGCCCGCCGATGGCGTGAGCAGGGAAACGAACGGGCGCTGCACGAACTGGTTCGCGCCTACACCCGGCTGGTCGTCGCCACCGCCGCCCGGTTTCGTAATTATGGTCTGCCGATGGGCGATCTGGTGCAGGAAGGCAATGTCGGTCTGATGCAGGCGGCCAGCCGTTTCGAGCCGGACCGCGAGGTGCGCTTTTCCACCTACGCGGCGTGGTGGATACGCTCGGCGATGCAGGATTATATCCTGCGCAACTGGTCGATCGTGCGCACCGGGACGACGGCGGCGCAAAAATCCCTGTTCTTCAACCTCCGCCGCCTGCGCGCCCGCATCGAGAACGCCACCTCCGGCGCCAGCATGAGCAAGGAAGGGCGGGAATGGATCGCCGGCCAGCTTCAAGTCGATGTGACTGAGGTGGAGGCGATGGAGATGCGTCTTTCCGCCACCGATCAATCCTTGAACGCCCCGGTGGCCGATGGTTCTGACGAGGATTGGCAGGATTTTCTGGCTGACCAGCGGCCAAGCCCGGAGGATGTGGTCATCGGCATGCGCGATTCCCGGACGCGCTCGGCCTGGCTGGCCGAGGCGTTGGGTGAGCTGTCGCCGCGGGAGCGCACCATCATCCAGGAACGCCGCCTGCGCGAGGAAGGCGCGACGCTTGAGGAATTGGGGCGTGAGCTGGGGGTGAGCAAGGAACGCGTGCGCCAGTTGGAGCACCGTGCGCTGCTGAAGCTCCGCCAATCCATGCTGAAGCGCGTCGAGGGCTATGAGGATCTGCTGGTGGAGGCATGAGGCCGCGCCTTTTATCGGGGCACGGTCGCCCGCCGCCAGTCCGTTGGCATGGGGCTTATTCTTGGGGTTTGGCGAAGGGCCGCGGCGCCGTCGAAGCGGACGTCCGGTCGCATGGCCAGTTGTTCCGGCGTTATGGTTTCATTCAGGATAATGGCGTTCTGCGGGGCTGAAAAAACGCCTTCGTCGAGACCCAGGGGAACATGCCGGCGGTGCATCGTCATGGGGGAGCCGATGGTGACGACGACCTGTTCAGGCCGGCGACTCCCATCCAGGACCACATCCTCCACCCAACCCACGTCACGCCCGGTGGAGGACAACACTTGCCGGCCCAGCATTTCCAAAGGCGTCAATGAGCTGACCGGCTCTGGTTCCATCACCTCGAAATTGTTTGCGCAGGCGCCCAAGAACAGGGGGGCGGTGAAAAAGAATAGGGCGGAGGGTGTGAGGCGCATGGAATTCCTCAGGAATTTTGCCGGATCGTGAACATGATCTGGGATTCCTTGAGGAATAGGCCATACCCAACCGTGATTACCCTGGATTTCAACAGGCCCCTTGTGTCTATTCCACAAGAAGACTGTCGTGAGGCAGCTTGGTCTCATCTGGCCGGGTCTCATCTGGCCGGATCTCATTTGTTCGTGCGCTTTGATCCACAGGGGGCTCCTCAACGTCCGGGTTCAACCGCCAGATTCCCGTGGTGCTGGTGTGGCCGCGCAACGGATAGCTGCCCAGGCTTTCCAAAGGCGCCGCGCCGCGTCCTTGCGCGGCGGTGGCGCCGCTGGTCAGGGTGAACACTTCCGCGTCGCTTTGCAGGGTGGCGGCCAGTTCCTCGATGCGCGACGCGACGTTCACCGTATCGCCGACGATGGTGTAATTGATCCGGTTGGCCGAACCGATGTTGCCCACCACCACCGGGCCGGAATGCAGGCCAATGCGCATGCGGATCGGCGCCAGGCCGGACGCCGCGCGTTGCGCGTTGTCCTGGTGAATGGTGCGGGCGATGGCGTGCGCCGCGCGCAACGCCCGGGCGGCATGGTCCACCTGCTCATCAGGCGCCCCCCAGAAGGCCATGATGGCGTCGCCGATGAATTTATCCACCGTGCCCCCCTCCGCCTCGATGCAGGTCGCGACGATGGTGAAATGCTCGTTCAGCAGCGCGGCGGTTTCAGCCGCGCCCAAGTGCTTCGCCATGCGCGAAAAGCCGCGGATGTCGGTGAACATCACCGTCACCTCGCGTTCTTGCGAGTCCAGGCCGGCGGCCATGCTATCCCGCCGGTGCATGAGACGCAGAACCAGCGATTTCGGCACATAGGTCTCAAACCATTGCAGGCCGGCGACCATGGCGTTGAAGGCGGCGGATGCCCGGCTCAACTCCCGCAGATGTGAATCGGGCAGCTCCGCCACCGTACGGAAATCAAGGGAACGCACTTGGTCGGCGGCTTCCGCCAGGCGGGCCACCTGCCGGCTGATGCGCCGGCCAACCAGCAGCGCCACCCCCACGGAGACCAGCAGGATGGCAAGCCCCGCCAGCCCGGTTCTTTTCAGGCGCTTCACCTCCGTCACCGCCTGTTCGGCATGCACGGCGATGCCGACGGTCCATTCCTGGCGGCCATAGCCGGCCATGGCGCGCATGAGGAATAGCATATCCTCGCCACCCACGCGCACCATGCGCAGTTCAGTGCGTTTGGACAGGTTCTCCATCGGTCGTTCGGCGGTTCGCAACGCCGACAGCACCGGATCCCCGACCTGATCGACGCGCGGCAGCGGTGGGCCATCCGTCTTGTCCGAAAAGTCGAACTTCAGCCCCCCCAGCGAGGGGTGCGCCAGCACATGGTCGCTGTCGTAGAGCACAAAGGCGTTGACCTGCTGCTCGACATACAGATTCGACAGGAAACGCGACAAATCGGCCAGAGACACGCCAACCGACACCTGC
>JAVBJZ010000089.1:0-31838 GCA_031546725.1 Azospirillum sp. | reverse complement strand
CGCCCTACAGTCCCGAGCTCAACCCGGTCGAGCGCGTCTGGTTGTACCTACGCGAGCGCTTTCTGTCCCACAGGCTCCTGGACGACGACGACGCTGTCGTCGAAGCGTGTTGCCACGCCTGGAACACCCTTACCGCGACACCGGATCGGCTACGCTCTCTGACCAGCTATCCGTGGTTGCCATGTGTCAACGCTTAGGCTCGCCGGTATTACTTGCTGGCGGCGCTTGCACGACTGGCGTCAAGCCGGCGTCTGGGAACGTTGGCTGGGCTCGGCCAACGCGATCACTTGGGAGCGAGCCGCCGTGGGCAGCGCCCCCGTCCCGATAAAAAGGGAGGGTGAGGAGTTCGGCCCAAACCCGACGGACTGTGGCGAATCGGGCTCCAAGCGGCACAACCTTCGTCGATGCCAACGGCATCCTACTCGCCTTGAAAAAATCTTGCCGGCCAATTGCCACGACAGCAAACTACTGGAGGCGCTGGTGGATGCCGTGCCGGCAATCCGCCAATCTGCCGGCCGGCCACGGCGGCGACCGGCCAAACTGCACGCCGACAAAGGCTACGACTTTGCCTTCTGCCGACAGGTGTTGTGGCGGTGAGCGATCCTTGCTCGCCGAGGCGTCGAGAGCAGCGAATGCTTGGGCCGACACCGATGGGTGGTGAAGCGCGCCCTCGCTTGGTTTGCCTGCTTCCGCCGCCTTGCCGTTCGCTACAAGGGCCGCGCCGATATATTCACCACCTTCTACCTCATCACCGCCTGCCTCATCTGCTGGAAATTCGTCCAGAGATGGTTCTGTTCGGCGCTCTAAGCCGAGTGGATCAAGAGATTGTTGAAGCATCCCGCTCCATTCAGCCCCTTGATCATCGGTGCAGTCAAAAATGACCGCTAACAAGAGTTTTTCCATTATCTACAGTGTGTTGGAAGCAAATCAACACACTTCTTCTGAAGAAAATTATATAGGATCCTCTAATCCTGCTGGTCTTGCTGGAAAATAATAGCATTTACGTAGATCAGTACCACTCCATTAATTTGCCAACTTTAAAATTCTCCTCAGTATGCGCCTCACCGTAAACACTAGAAAGTATCTTCTGTTCGGACAGGGCGCCATAGAGGTTGGCAATGATTTCGGAGATGACATCATCTCTCAATGTTAGTGTTTTGTTAAGAGGCGCCTCGGCCATCAGGTTGATAATACTAGTAAAGCAGCGACGCTGTTCCTTGACCATATTCAAGGCTGCTACAGAGCGGTTGTCGCTTTTGAAGACTGGTAACGCTGTGTCCCGAATGTACTGTATATCACAAACGAGGCCGTGCTCGGCATAGTTACACATCTCCAGGAACATATTGTTGAATTGCCGCTTCTCTGCATCGAAGATGGTATGGATAGTGCAGTTCTGCGGCATCGGCTTTTTCAGTTGATAGTTGTGCACGGTTGCCAAGCGTTGGATAAAGAAGAGGTGGCGGTCGTTCAGCTCCAAGGATTGCAGAAGATGTGCCATTGACCATCCCGAACCGCAGATATCCACCACTAAGCCGCGCTCGCCCAAGCGGTTGCGTGCATAGGTAAGGAAATTGGAGGATGGGCGAGTCTGAGTTTGGCGGCTGGTATAGAAATACTCTGCCGGACAAGTGTTGTCGCCAACCTGTTTGGCCAGAGCCTGATAAAGGGGCAGCCACATGTTGCAGTCCCGACTAACAAACAGTAGGTGGGAAGCGTCAACATTCCGGGCAAGGCGCAGCAGCCGTAAGGAGGAAAGGACAAGGATCGGGAAGTTTAGCTGGGTCTGGATTAGCTGCAGTTGGCGTGTAATTGGGTCTGGATGCCATGTTCTGAGCCGCGCCTCACGCAACAATCGGGCTAAATCGTGCAATCCCAAATCCAACAACCACTTCTCAACATGCGATGGAGATGAAACTGTGGTGTGAGCGCAGTTAATGCCGAACTTAGTTGGCATTGCGACATCAGAGTGTTGGTTATCACCCATATGTTGATTGATCGAAAAACGAGACAGTACTTCCGGCCACAGTGTTCCCCAATATTTTCCGCCAGTGGTAACTACAAGTCCAACTTTTTTATCTAGTCCAGCCTTGGCTAGTAGTTGGCGAATCATATCTTCGCTCAGATACATGTCTGAAAGTAGCAAATCGCCGTCTTGCACGCATGTTATATTTTCTGCAATAGGAATGACCGCATTCAGTTCTGCTGTGATCTCCGCTGTTTTCAATGCTGCCGTCGCAGCCTCGTCCAATCCAAGAACTTGAGAGAGCCGCGCATAGACATCGTCCAGGGTGTAGGGCCCACTGAGTAAGGCAGTCTCCGCCGCACGGCGATGAGAAGCGAAATCAGGAACTTGTGTCTCGGCTTCGACTTGCTGGAAGATCAGCGTTGGCTCAATGCACCGACGGGCGATCAGCGTGTCGAAAACATCGAAGCTATTGACCCGAGGGCGGCTGTCGATCGTTCCTGCTGTGGCGTTGTCCGTGAAGATAAGATTGCAATCAGTGCGTGCGGCGAGTGTGTAACCCTTTGCCTGTAGCAGAGCAGTCATGCGTGCCGCCAAGCCTGGGTGTAAGTGCTCGCTGAGCTCACATTGTATCGCTAGGGGGCGGAAGCGGATAAAATCCAGAGCCTCCAGGATTTCCGCATTTCTTCCCTCTACGGCGATTGATAGGAAGTCGATGGAACGAGTGGCATAGGTTTCCAGAAAAGCGTTGATATGAATGTTGGGGATAGCTCCCTCGGAATCAGGGGAGTGTGCGTCGAAGGATTCGGCGTATGAGACAGTAGGCTGAGCAAGAATGGTGAATTCCAGCACAGTATCACGCGGACGAATGCGTCGCAGGTTGTCGATCAGAAGTCTGCTGGTTCCGACGAGGACACCAGATGCCTCATGTCTCCGGTAGAATAGATAAGTGCTACTTTGTATGGGGTGATTCACACCGATCTCAAGATAAAAAACACTGCTCATGGTGCGCCCCGTTTGGCTCAGGGCACTGCAGAGAAGTGCGTCAACGATCACATCTTCATTGTGCTTCTCATAGGTCTCATAAATATTTGCGGTGATTTCAGTTGAAGAAATTTCATTTCTTCCACATTCATATTGAATGAACACATTCGGCGCAGTGATCGCTTGGCTTGTCAAAATTTTCACTCCTCGTATAAAATAATAAGCTGGGGTTAATCGTAGGCTTCATGTGCCGTATGCAAAAATCTGCTATCTGGCTGGATAGTTGACTAATCTACATAGAAGATGGATATCTTACTAGGGCGGATTGTAGCGAGTCAAATATAAGACAGCGCGGTTCGCAGGAGCTACCCATGGTGCGTAACCGTCGTTCAAGTTGGACTCGGACTCGCTATCGTTGATCAAGCTCTTGCGAGATATCGTGAAAGCAGCTTGATGCCGGTGATCATGATCCAGGCGAGGATGCTTTCGATGGTGGCCTTGAAGTCCTTGGCAAGATTGCGATTGCGATTGATCCAGGCGATGCTTCTTTCCATCACTCACCGCTGCGGCAAGAGTTTGGAGTCCTCTGTGGTGTCGAGTCGCTTGATGATTTCCAGATCCGGGTACCGATCCGAGGGTCGCCCCTGACTGGCTGTCGATGACGCCCGCCGTCGGACTGGTCTCGCACCCCAACGCCTCCCGAGCCGCCATCGGCAGATGCTGATTGATCGTTCCCCAAAGCCCGTTATCGCACCAGTGGTGGAAGTCGCCCTGCATCATGTGGGAAGGCTGGAAAATCCTTGGGCGGCGCCGCCATTGGCAACCGGTCATCACCAGGTGCAAAATGCCGTTCACAATTGCACGAAGGTCCGTCTTGCGCGGACGACCGAGTCGCCGCGCCGGTGGGAGGAGCGGCGTAAGCGCCGCCTATTACGCATCCGTCAGATCGCTTGCATACCGAAGCGCGTCTCAGCGATACTTTTGCCGGGTGATTTCAGTCCAAGCCATCTTGGGAAGCCTTCGTCGCTCGCAGCCGCGAACGAATCGCAAGATACTGAAATCCGTCAACTCTTTTTCGGTCAGCCTCCAAGAGGGACATGAAAAAAAGTTCGCATTGAGAGGAGGTCATAAAGTAGATATATTTAGAAATTAAGATGAACGATCAAACCTTTTTGCTATCAAATACAAATGAGATGGAGGGTGACGAGATATGTATAAATCACTTCTTACAACTTTAGCTGATTCCTATGGTTCTGACAAAGGATTTTTGGTTGGCGATCGTCACTGTTATACATTTCTATATGATATATTATTCTCAAGCATGCGCGGATCTGCAATAAATATAGCAGAGCTTGGGCTTGCATTTATCGAGCAGAATAATTCTGATTTGGTGAACCGTGTTGTTAGTTCTCCAAGTGTGAAGATGTGGCTTGACTATTTTCCTAAAGGAATATTATACGGATTTGATATTTCAGATTTTTCGCACCAATTATCCGATCGATTTCATTTTTTCCGTGGAGATTCAGGGTCTATTGATTCTTTGAATAAATTTTGCGATTTTATGCCAGATAACATGGATATTATCATTGATGATGCATCTCATGCTTCGTTCCATCAGCAGCTTGCGCTTAGGGTACTCTTTAACAAAGTAAAGCCAGGAGGACTCTATATTATTGAAGACCTACATTGGCAGCCAGATGATTTAGAAATATCACTTCCATCAGTGCCAAAGACAGAGCTTTTTCTTAGAGGGCTATGCACTGGAAAAAAACATTGTTCTGCTATATGGAATGAGAAAGATATAGAAGCATTGCAATCGCTCATTTCCTCCGCAGTGGTTGTTACCGGCCTCGAAGCTCCTGGCCGTAGATACCGTAATTCTATTGGAATCATTCAGAAACGAAACTTTTCATAGTGTAAGCAGGGAGTTCTACTTAGTTTTAGCTCAATAGTCGGCGAATCCTCATGATCGTCGTCTTCTTATGCCTCTGAGAGTAAAACTGGCAGAAGTATATGGTTGGGTCGGCTCGGTCCTGCTGAGCGTGTAAGTCAACGTTCGACCGACTCAATCATACTCCTTCTCGCTCAATGGGTAGCCCGAGAGAACCAGCCTTCCACTGTGGAAAGGCCCATTCACAGATATGATTGGTTGTGGACAGCAACTTATACAGAGCATGCCAGATTTAGCATTACAGTTGCTTCCATCGATTTGGTCTTAGATCACGGTGTTACGCCTCTATCGAACGAGGGCGGAAGGCGCTTCATTGCCCAAACTCTTACCGGATCATTGCGCGGAGCACCAGGGGGTCTGGATAAGAATGGAGCGCACAACTATAATGCTAAGCCTTGCCCCACCCGGCATATCCATAGCCCATCACGCAACGCTGCATCCCGCATCACAGCATCGCCAGGGACTCGCCGCAATCTCGCCATATTGACTTTCTAAGCCGTTGGGTGTCGTCTGCACCGTACACCGGCATGCGGGCGCACTCGTTTTTGCATGTGTGGCGCCGCCTCCGCCGGTCTCACAAATCTTATCCGCTGACGCTATCTGGGGCTTGTCCGACGCATGGCCGGTCATTCACAGTTCAAGAACATTATGCACCGCAAAGGCGCGCAGGACGCCAAGCGGTCGAAGATCTTCAACAAGCTGGCGCGCGAAATCACCGTCGCGGCCAAGGCGGGCATGCCCGACCCTGCGCTCAACCCGCGTCTGCGCGCGGCGATCATGGCGGCTCGTGGTCAAAACATGCCGCGTGATCGCATCGACCGCGCCATCAAGCAGGGCACGCCGGGTGGTGGCGACGACACCAACTATGAAGAGGTGCGGTACGAGGGCTATGGCCCCGGCGGTGTGGCGCTGATCGTTGAGGCGTTGACCGACAACCGCAACCGCACCGCCGCCGAGGTGCGCTCCGCCTTCACCAAATATGGTGGGTCATTGGGGGAAACCAATTCGGTGAGCTTCATGTTCAACCGCGTCGGGGCCATCTACTACCCGGTTTCAACTGCGGATGCTGATTCCATGTTCGAAGCGGCGTTGGAAGCCGGCGCCGATGAGGTGGAATCCGACGAGCAAGGGCACGAAGTGACATCCTCGGTCGAGAACTTCGCCATCGTCCGTAACGCGCTGGACGCTAAATTCGGCGCACCGGAGAGCGCGCGGTTGAGCTGGAAGCCGCTCAACACCGTGGAGCCGGACGAGGCTGCGGCGACGACGCTTTTGAAGCTGCTGGACGTGTTGGAAGACAATGACGACGTTCAGGTCGTCGAAGGAAACTTCGATATTCCAACCGATCTCATGGAGCGGTTGACCGCGTGAGGGTACAGGTGTGGATGGGGGCGGCGCAGGCATGATGACAGTACGGTTGCTGGGGCTCGATCCCGGGCTTCGGCACACTGGCTGGGGCATTATCGACGTGTCTGGAAACCGCCTTTCCCATGTGGCCGACGGCGCCGTCCACTCCACGGATGGCGCCCCGCTGGCTGAGCGCCTGTGCCAGTTGCACGCCGGTCTGACGGAGGTCCTCGAGCGCTATCACCCCGATGAAGCGGCGGTGGAGGAGACTTTTGTCAACAGCAACGCGGCGTCGACGCTGAAGCTGGGGCAGGCGCGGGCGGTGTCGCTGCTCGTCCCGGCGCTGGCCGGGTTGGCCGTGGCCGAATACACCAACAGCATGGTCAAACAGGCCGTCGTCGGAAGCGGACGCGCCGACAAGGGGCAGGTGCAAATGATGATCCGCGTGCTGCTGCCGGGCTGCGCCATCACCACGCCCGACGCCGCTGACGCGCTGGCGGTGGCGGTTTGCCACGCGCATCATCGCGCAACATGGGTGCTGTGGCGCAAGGGGACTGCGATCATCGATCCTCTACCGGCGTCACGGGCCATCGTTCCCAAGCCAGCGCGCCTCTCGGTCAAGGAGACATCACGATGATCGCCAAGCTGACAGGGGTCGTGGATTCGGTCGGTCTCGACTGGGTGGTGATCGATGTCGGCGGGGTGGGGTACCAGCTCACCTGCTCGTCCCGTATGCTGGCGCGTCTGACGGGGGGGGAGCCGGCCTCGCTGGTTGTCGAGACCTTCGTGCGTGACGATCGCATCGTGCTGTACGGCTTTGCCGACGCCGCCGAGCGGGATTGGTTCCGGCGGCTCACCACCATACAGGGGGTGGGGGCGCGTCTGGCGCAATCCATCCTCGGCGTGCTGGACGCCGATCAGTTGACCCGCGCCATCGCCTCGCAGGATAAATCCGCGTTGATCCGCGCCGAAGGGGTGGGCGCCAAGGTCGCCACGCGCATCCTCAACGAATTGAAGGACAAGATCGGCGCTTTGACGCTGGGTGTGACCGCTACCACCGGCGCGGCGGCATCGATCAAGGGCGCCGCTGTTGCCGGGGCAACACCGAACAACACCGCCATGGCGGACGCCGTCTCGGCGTTGGTCAACCTTGGCTATGGCCGTTCAGAGGCGTTCGGCGCGGTGGTCGCGGCTGAGCGCACTCTGGGTGAGGGCGCCAAAGTCGCCGAGCTGATCCGCCTCGGCCTCAAGGACTTGAGCGCGTGAACGGCTCTCCTGAAAAAGACCGCCTGATTCAGGCGGGCCAGGCGCCAGGCGACGGAGCCGAAACCTCGATCCGTCCGCTGACGCTCTCTGAATTCATCGGCCAACGCCAAGCGCGCGAGAACCTGTCCATCTTCATCCAGGCCGCGCGTGGGCGTGGCGAGGCGCTGGACCATGTGCTGCTGTTCGGCCCGCCGGGCTTGGGCAAGACGACGCTGGCGCAAATCGTCGCGCGTGAGCTGGGGGTGGGTTTCCGCGCCACATCCGGGCCGGTGATCGCGCGGGCCGGCGATTTGGCGGCGCTGTTGACCAATCTGCAACCACAAGACGTGCTGTTCATCGATGAAATCCACCGCCTCAACCCGGCGGTGGAAGAGATCCTCTACCCGGCCATGGAGGATTACCAGCTCGACCTGATCATTGGCGAAGGGCCGGCGGCGCGCTCGATTCGCATCGACCTGCCGCCGTTCACCCTGGTTGGCGCCACCACGCGCTCAGGCCTGATCACCCGTCCGCTGCGGGAGCGCTTTGGCATCCCTGTGCGCCTGCAATTCTATGAGCCGGAGGAGTTGGAGCTGATCGTCAGCCGCGCCGCCCGCGTTCTCGGCATGGCGATCACGCCGCAGGGCGCGCGGGAGGTGGCCAACCGCTCACGCGGGACGCCCCGGGTCGCCGGTCGTCTGCTGCGCCGGGTGCGTGACATCGCCGCCGTGGCCGAGGTGGCCGAGGTGGACGCGCGCGTCGCCGATGCGGCGCTCACCCGGCTGGAGGTCGATCGCCTGGGTCTCGACAGCATGGACCGGCGTTATCTTGGCCTCATCGCGCGGAACTATAATGGTGGCCCGGTTGGTGTGGAGACGCTGGGCGCGGCGCTGGGCGAGCAGCGCGACGTGCTTGAGGAAGTTGTGGAACCCTATCTGATCCAGCAAGGCTTCCTTCAGCGCACGCCGCGCGGGCGCATGCTGACCGACCATGGATTCCGCTATCTTGGCCTCAACCCGCCGGCTGCGACGGTGCGGCAGTTGGATCTGCTGGACAAGCTGAACGGCGATGCGGAGGAGGGAAGCGATGGCTGAGCCGCCGCAAACCGATCCGAAAATCAACCTGGCCGGCTCTTTCGATAAGGCGGGGGTGCACCGATTCCCGGTTCGTGTCTATTACGAGGACACCGACGCCGGCGGGATCGTCTACCACGCCAACTATCTGCGCTTTATGGAGCGTGCGCGCACGGGTATGCTGCGGCTGCTCGGCTGGCGGCACACCGCGCTTCTGGAAGAACACGGCGTGGCCTTCGCGGTGCGGCGGGTCAATATCGATTTTGTCGCTCCTGCCCGGCTCGATGACACGCTTGAAGTGGTGACGCGAATCGTCGATATCGGCGGCGCTTCCTTTATCGTCGAACAGACGATCCGGCGCGATGATGCTCAGGAACCGGGCCAGGAACCGGGCCGGGAATTGGTGCGTGCGGCGCTGACGTTGGCGACGATAAACCGGGCCGGGCGGCCCGCCCGCCTTGGGGTGGCTGTCCGCAGTGCGCTTCGGGATCTGCAGGAACGACAAATGAAGTGCGAGAAATGAAGTGGAGCATGCGATGAACGCGGCTGGTGTGGTGGCCACGGCGCACCCGATCACCCTCTGGGGCATGTTCTGGCAGGCCGATCTGCTGGTGAAGCTGGTCATGCTGCTGTTGCTTACGGCCTCGGTGTGGTGCTGGGCCGTCATTATTGAAAAAGTCATGCGTATCCGCCACTTGAACGCGCAAGCCGACGCCTTTGAGGAGGCGTTCTGGTCGGGCGGCTCTCTGGACACGCTGTATGACCGCATCGGCCAACGACCGGAGGACCCGATGTCGGCCACCTTCGCCGCCGGCATGCGGGAATGGCGGCACGCCTCCGACCGTGGGCTGGACGCTCCCAAGACCTCGCTTCAGCAGCGGGTTGAACGGGTGATGTCCGTCACCATTGGCCGCGAGATGGCGCGGGCTGAACGCTACATGACGCTTCTCGCCTCGGTCGGATCGACGGCGCCGTTCGTTGGTTTGTTCGGCACGGTGTGGGGCATCATGAATTCGTTCACCTCCATCGCCGCATCGAACAACACCAGCCTCGCCGTGGTGGCGCCGGGCATCGCCGAGGCGCTGTTCGCCACCGCCATGGGCCTGCTGGCCGCCATTCCGGCGGTGATCGCCTACAACAAGTTCTCCACCGATTTGTCACGCTACGCCGAACGGCTGGAGACCTTCTCGGGTGAGTTCACCGCCATCTTGTCGCGCCATCTCGAGGAACGGGGGGCCGCCTGAGATGGGGGTCCAGCTAGGAAGCAAGGGCGGCGGTCGTGGCCGCCGGCGTGGTCACCGCGCCATGGCCGAGATCAACATGACGCCGTTCATCGACGTCATGCTGGTCCTGCTGATCGTATTCATGGTGGCGGCCCCGCTGCTGACCGTCGGCGTGCCGGTGGATCTGCCGAAGACCAACGCAGCACCGCTCGAGGCCCAGAAGGACCCGCTGTTCGTGACCGTGCAGGCGGATGGAACCGTCTTTGTGCAAGAACAGCGCACCGACATGACCAACCTCGTCGCGTTGTTGGTCGCCGTCACCAATTCAAACCCAGAGGCGCGGATTTTCGTGCGTGGCGACGCCAAAATCGCCTACGGCAAGATGCTTGAAGTGATGGGAACCATGAGTGGCGCCGGCTTCAAGAAGGTCGGTCTGGTGGCTGAATTGCCGAACGCCGGTTCGCCCGCTCCGGCGGCCCGCCCAGCCGCCACGCGCTGAGACGGATCCGTCCACCATGCAAGAACCCCTGATCGCTTCGGTGGTGATGCACGTCGCGCTGATCGCGCTGATCGTGCTTGGTCTGCCGCCCAGCGATCGTAAACTGGATATTCCCCCGTCAATTCCTATCGAGATCGTCAATCTCGGGGAGGTCACCGAGGCCGCGCGCGTCGATCAGGGCGAGCCCCGACCGGAGCAACCACCCACGCCGCCGATGCCCCCGGCCAAGCCCACGCCTCCGGCCCCGCCGCCGCCCGAACCGGAGACCGCGCCGCCGCCGCCGCCGCCGCCTCCCAAGGCGCCCGAACCCCCCAAAGTCGCCCAGCTTCCTCCGCCGCCGCCGCGCGAGCCGGAACAGCCCAGGCGTGATCCACCCCCACCGCCGCCACCGGACCCGACTCCGGCGCCGACGCCACCACCGCCGAAACCTCCGCCCCCCAGGCCGGAGCCGCCGAAGCCTGAGCCGCCCAAGCCGCCAGAGCCCCCTAAGCCTGAGCCAGCAAAACCTGAGCCGGCAAAACCGGAGCCGGCAAAGCCTCAGACTCAGCCGGCAACCCCGCCTTCGCCTCAGCCGCCCAAGCCGTCGCAAGCGAAGCCGAAGCCGCCTGCTGAAAAGACGGACCCGCTGGCCAGCCTGCTGACCGACGTGGCCAAGCTGAAGCCGACGAACGCGAGTCCCAGCTCCACGCCGCAGCCGCGCCAGGCTTCCGCAGCGCCGAGCGGGGCCGCCAAGGCGGTGCAGGGGCCGGACAAGCCGTTCAAGCCTTCGGGCCGCGCCATCGACGCCATTCGCGGGCAGGTCAGCAAGAACTGGAACTTCGACGCGGGCCGCAAGGACTCCAGCAACATGAAGGTGCAACTGCGCATCGACGTGGCGCTTGACGGCTCTGTCTTGAAAGCGGACTTCGAGCCGGAGACCCGCGCCCGCATGGGCTCGGACACGCATTACCGCGCGGCGGCCGAGGCGGCGTTGCGCGCCGTATTGCGGACACAAAAGTTGGATCTTCTTTCAAGCGAGTTTACGCCTGACAGCTATGATAAATGGCGCACAATCATATTCACCTTCGATCCGAGGGACATGTTCTGACCATGATGAAGACTAGGCTTTTGTTGCGGCTCGCCAGCATTGCCGGAGCGATGCTGCTGGCTGCCGGTGTGGTGGCTCCGACTCCGGCGCGCGCTGAGCTGCACATCGACATCACCAAGGGGGTGAGCGAACCTCTGCCCATCGCCATCACCACTTTTCATGGTGCTGGCGGGCGTGAGGCGCAGATCGGCAACGACATAACCCGTGTCATTTCCGCCGATCTGGAGCGTTCCGGTCTGTTCAAGCCGGTCAACCCGGCGGCCTTCCTGCAAACGCCGCAGCAGTTGCAAAGCGGCGATCCACGCTATGCCGACTGGCGCGCCATCGGCGCCCAGGCGCTGGTGGCCGGCGGCGTGCAGCCGTCGGCGAACGGTGGGGTGAGCGTTAATTTCCGCCTGTGGGATATAAGCGCCGGCCAGTACATGGCGGGCCTGAGCTATACCGCCACCAACGACAGCTGGCGGCGCATCGCGCACATCATCGCCGACGCCATCTACAAGCGCCTGACTGGCGAGGATGGCTATTTTGACACCCGCGTCGTGTATATTTCCGAGTCGGGTCCGTCGAACGTCCGTAAGAAGCGCCTGGCCATCATGGACCAGGATGGCGAGAATCATCAGTTCCTCACCGATGGACAGACGCTGGTGCTGACCCCGCGCTTCTCGCCGACGGCGCAGGAAATCACCTACATGTCGTATTTCAACAAACGACCGCGGGTGTACCTGTTCAACATCGACACCGGCCGCCAGGAAGTGCTGGGTGATTTTCCCGGCATGACCTTCGCGCCGCGCTTCTCGCCGGACGGCAAGAAGGTTGTCATGAGCATGGCGCAGAACGGCAATACCGATATCTATACCCTTGACTTGCGGACCCGCCGTCAAACGCAGTTGACCGATGATCCGGGCATCGACACCAGTCCCAGCTATTCGCCGGATGGGCAGCGGATCGTCTTCGAGTCGGATCGCGGCGGCAGCCAGCAGCTCTACATCATGAACGCCGATGGTTCGGGTGTGAAGCGTCTGTCCTTTGGCGAAGGCCGCCATGGCACGCCGGTGTGGTCACCGCGTGGCGATCTGATCGCCTTCACCCGTCAGCGCGGCTCAAGCTTCGGCATCGGCGTCGTTCGCCCGGATGGCACCGGCGAACGCATCCTGAGCGAAGGATTCCATGTGGAGGGCCCGACCTGGGCCCCCAATGGCCGCGTCTTGATGTTCTTCAAAGACGTGCCGGCGGGCAATGGGCGAAGCGCCAAATTGTATTCCATCGACGTGACCGGCGCGAACGAGCGGCGTGTGTCGACACCTTTGGATGCATCGGATCCTGCGTGGTCGCCCTTGATTCCCTAGAGAACTAGCCCTATTTTGCGCGGCGCGCCTATGACGCTTGGCTGATCTTGGCAAGACCAAGAGGCTGGGCGCCGGGCGGCTCCGTCGGGGCTTGGCGGAAACGTCTCTTGGCGCACCATCCAAAACTAAGCACCGCTTTAAGGGGTCTAAATAATGAATCTTAAGATTGTGGGCCTTTGCGCCGCCCTGGCTCTTCTTTCTGCTTGCGACACCACGCCAAAGGATGGCTCAGGCGCCAATGGCACGGGGTCGCAGTCGACCGCTCGTCCGGGCTCGCAGGAAGATCTGGTGGTCAACGTCGGTGACCGCGTGTTCTACGGCTTCGACCGCTATGACCTGTCTCCGGAGGCCCGCTCCACTCTCGACCGTCAGGCCGCTTGGCTGAAGCAGTACCCGAACGTCAACGTGACCGTCGAAGGCCACAGCGACGAGCGCGGTACGCGTGAGTACAACCTTGCCTTGGGCGAGCGTCGTGCGAACGCCGCCAAGAGCTATCTGGTCGCGCAGGGCACCAACCCGTCGCGCGTCAAGACCGTTTCCTACGGCAAGGAGCGTCCGGCAGTGGTCGGTTCGAACGAGGCGACTTGGGCCCAGAACCGTCGTGGCGTGACCGTCGTCGACTAATCGACCGTTCACGATCGGCATTGAATGCAAGCGCTGCTTTGGGTAACCGAAGCGGCGCTTTGCATTTAAGCAAGATGCCGCTTTTCTTTGCGCGTCCACCGCCATATTTTCGCCCCGTTGCGACCGCAAAGGGATACGCGGGTTTGCGCCGGTCTTTAAGGTGAGCATGCGATGAAGACGACAAAGACGGTTTTCGCTATCCTGCTGGGCGGGGTGTTTTGGTGTGGCCCCGCCGCCGCGCAAAGCTCCAGCATGATGGAACGGCTGGAGCACCTGGAGTCGCAGGCGGGATTTCCCGTGCAGGTGGCCGAATCCTCCTATCAGGTCGCTCAGATAGCGCCGTCGCTCGCCGCCGACTTTGAGGTGCGTCTTCAGCGCCTGGAGCGCAGCATGTCCGAACTGACCGGGCGCTATGAAGAGAGCACCCATCAGGTCAGCCAGCTCAAGGACAGGCTGGAGCGTGTAAACGCCGATATCGATTTCCGCATCCAACAGTTGGAAAAGAACGGCGCTTCTGTCGCCAGCCGACCCGCCGAGCAACCCGCCAGGGTGGCGGAAAGACCCGACAGCCCCCCTCAAGCCGCCACCAAGCCGACGGAAAGACCAGCCGAGAAAGGCACGCAGGTCGCTGCTCTGCCGACCAACGCCACCCCGGAAAAGCAGTATGAGCACGCCTTTGAGCTGCTTCGCACCGGCAGTTACGATCAATCGGAAAAAGAATTTTCGACTTTTATTGCTAAAAATAAAAGCCACAACTTGGCGGGCAGCGCGCAATACTGGCTGGGTGAGAGCTATTTCGTCCGCAATCGCTTTGCCGAGGCGGCGACCAATTATGGCGAGGTCATTCAGAAATACCCAAAGGGCGCCAAGGCGCCGGAAGCGCTCTTGCGGCTTGGTCAATCTTTGGCCTCGCTCAACAAGAAGAACGAGGCGTGCACGGCGTATGGTCAAATCAATAAGCGCTATCCCGACGCCGCCGCCAGCGTGAAACGCCGCTCCGAAACGGAACGCAGGAAGCTCAACTGCCCCAGCTGACCGACGCTCTGACCGCCGAAGCCTTCGCCGCCCGCATGGCCCGGCTGGGTGGCTTTGAGGCCGCCCCGCGCATCGCCGTTGGTGTGTCCGGCGGCGCCGATTCTCTGGCGTTGGCGCTGCTGGCGCGGGGCTGGGCGGCAGGGCGGGGCGGGGCGATTTTGGCGCTTACCGTCGACCATGGGCTACGGCCCGAATCCGCTGACGAGACACGCCGTGTCGCCGCCTGGATGGCCGCCCGCAGCATCCCGCATGCGGCGCTGCGCTGGGACGGTGACAAGCCCAGCGCCGGCATCCAGGCCGCCGCCCGTGAGGCGCGCCACCGGCTGCTGGCTGAACGCTGCCGGAGCGAAGGCATCCTGCATCTGGCGCTCGCCCACCACGCTGACGATCAGGTGGAAACCGTGCTGCTGCGCTTTTCCCGTGGCAGTGGGGTTGACGGTCTTGCCGGCATGGCGTCGGTGCGCTGGGATGGCGACGTGCGTCTGATCCGGCCCTTGCTCGATGTGCGGCACACCCGGCTTGTCGCCACCTGCCAGGGGTTTGGCCAGGAATGGATCGAAGACCCCTCGAATCACGCGCCCGCCTATGCCCGCGGACGCTTGCGCGCCGCCGCCAGTGTTTTGGGCGCTGAGGGGTTAAGCCACGAGAGCGTGTGCGCCACCGCGCGCCGCGCCGGGCGTGCCCGCAACACCTTGGAAACGCTCACCGCTGACCTGCTCGCCCGGACCGCGCAGCTTTACCCGGAAGGCTGGGTCCGCCTTGACCCCGCAGGGTTGGTCAATGCTCCGGAGGAGCTGGGGCTGCGGGCTCTGGCCCGCATTCTGGCGTGCGTCGGCGGCGCTGCATACCCGCCCCGCATAGAACGGTTGGAGCGGCTGTTTGAAGAGCTGTGCGCCGGGCTGACAACCGGGCGGATAACGGGGCGGACGCTGGGTGGCTGCCGGATCATACCGCGTGGCGACGGCCTGTTGATCACGCGTGAACCCGGAGCGGTCCGTGAGCGTCTCCTTCTGCCGCCCGGCGGGGAGGTGTGGTGGGATCACCGTTTCCGCGTCCGACTCGGACTCGACGCGCCAAAGCCGCTGACGGTGGCCTGTCTGGGGGCGGAGGGATGGAAATCCGCCTGTAAAATGAAAGAAACGCAACGCGTTCCGCTTCGGGCTGAACGGGAATCCTCCATCATCGGCCAGCCGGCCAGGGAGCAGGAGGCGCCCCGCCTAACCCTGCCAGAGCCGGTGCGGATGGCGTTGCCGGCGCTGTGGGATGGCGGCACGCTTGTGAGCGTTCCTGGCCTGCCGCCATCACCGATTCACGCTGAAACCCGATTTGTTCCAGCCTACCCTCTGGCTGGAGCTGCTTTTCCGGTTGTTAAAGGCCAGACTGACATTATTTAATCTGGAAGCGGGCCCCGGCGATTTGGGCCTGCGGGATTTGAGGGGGTGGCCCTCTGGTCCACTGTTTCGACCGGTAGGGTTCGCAGAAAGGCACGCACACGTGAACAACTTCGGCAAAAACCTCGCGCTCTGGATCATCATCGGCCTCTTGCTGGTGGCGCTGTTCAATCTTTTTCAGAGTTCTTCCACCCGTGGCCCACAGACGACGATCGCGTTCAGCGAGCTGCTGTCGGAGGTGGATCACGCGCAAGTGGCCGAGGTCACCATCAAGGGCAATCAGGTCACCGGCCGCTATAAGGATGGACGCCCGCCGTTCAGCACCTACATCCCGGCTGGGGCGAATTTGGTCGAACGGCTGGCCGCCAAGAACGTGACCATCAACGCCATGCCGGATGACAGCAACGTACCGTCGCTGTTCTCGATTCTGCTGAACTGGTTCCCGATGCTGTTGCTGATCGGTGTGTGGGTCTTCTTCATGCGCCAGATGCAGTCCGGTGGCGGCAAGGCCATGGGGTTCGGCAAGTCACGCGCCCGGCTGCTGACCGAGAAGGTCGGTCGCGTCACCTTTGATGACGTCGCCGGCATCGATGAGGCCAAGCAGGAACTGGCGGAGATCGTCGAGTTTCTCAAGGACCCGCAGAAATTCCAGCGTCTGGGCGGTAAAATTCCCAAGGGCGTGCTGCTGGTGGGTCCTCCGGGCACGGGCAAGACGCTGACCGCGCGGGCGGTGGCGGGTGAAGCCAACGTGCCCTTCTTCACCATCTCCGGCTCCGACTTTGTCGAGATGTTCGTCGGCGTGGGCGCCAGCCGTGTCCGCGACATGTTCGAGCAAGGCAAGAAGAACGCGCCCTGCATCATCTTCATCGACGAAATCGACGCGGTGGGCCGCCATCGTGGCGCGGGCCTGGGCGGCGGCAACGATGAGCGTGAGCAGACGCTGAACCAGTTGCTGGTTGAGATGGATGGTTTCGAGGCCAACGAAGGCGTCATCCTCATCGCCGCCACCAACCGCCCCGACGTGCTCGATCCGGCGCTGCTGCGTCCCGGTCGCTTCGACCGCCAGGTCGTGGTGCCGAATCCCGACGTGCTCGGCCGCGAGAAGATCCTCAAGGTCCACATGCGTAAGGTGCCGTTGGCCACCGATGTGGACGCGCGCATCATCGCCCGTGGCACGCCAGGCTTCTCGGGCGCTGATCTCGCCAATCTGGTGAACGAGGCGGCGTTGCTGGCGGCTCGTTTCGGCAAGCGTGTCGTCGGCATGGCTGAGTTTGAAGCCGCCAAGGACAAGGTCATGATGGGGGCGGAACGCCGCTCCATGGTGATGACCGAAGACGAGAAGAAGCTGACCGCCTACCACGAATCCGGTCACGCGGTGGTGGCGTTGCATTGCTCGGACAGCGACCCGATCCACAAGGCCACCATCATCCCGCGCGGTCGTGCGCTGGGCATGGTGATGCGCCTGCCGGAAGGCGACCGCATCTCCCTCTCCAAAGCCAAGCTTCTGGCCGATCTGCGGGTCGCCATGGGTGGCCGCATCGCCGAAGAGCTGATCTTTGGCGCGTCACGCGTCACCACGGGCGCCTCGGGCGACATCAAGATGGCCACCGAGATGTCGCGCCGCATGGTCACCGAATGGGGCATGAGCGAGAAGCTGGGGCCGCTGCTGTATGGCGAGCCGACGCAGGAAGTCTTCCTGGGCCACTCCGTCACGCAGCATAAGAACATGTCGGACCATACGGCCCAGACCGTCGATGAGGAAATCCGCCGCATCGTCGAGGAAGCCTATGGTGAGGCTCGTCTGATCCTGACCGAGAACATCGACCAGCTGCACGCGGTGGCGAAGGGTCTGCTCGAATACGAGACGCTCAGCGGCGACGACATTCAGACGCTGCTGCGGGGTGATCCCATCATTCGGGAAGACCGGGATGCGGCGCCCAAGCCGCCGGCGCCCAAGCCGGCCACGCCGGGCCGCCGAGCCTCGGTCCCACCGACCACGGGTGGCGGCATGGACCCCGAACCGCACGGGGCGTGACGTAGAAAAGCCGGCGCCATAAAGCGCCGGCTTTTTTCATGCGGTCGAGGTTAGATGTTTAGGGTCTTCATTCCGGCTTCGGGATAACGCTCACCCGCCGCGACGCCCAGCGGGAACAGAGCGTCCAGGCGGGCGAGAATATCCGCGGAAACAGCCAACGAAGCGGCTGCGGTGTTTTCAGCAAGGTATTTGCGGCGCTTGGTGCCGGGAATGGGAACGATGCCCTCGCCACGGCTGAGGACCCAGGCCAGCGAGAGCTGGGCCGGTGTGCAGCCGAGATCCTTGGCGATGCCAGCCAGAGCCTCGGTGAGGTGGCGGTTCGTTTCGAGGGCGTCCGGCTGAAAGCGCGGGAACAGACGCCGGAAATCATCCGCCGCCAAACCGCCCTCTTTCGTCACCGTTTCCGTCAGGAAGCCGCGGCCAAGTGGCGAATAGGCGACAAAGCCGACGCCCAAGGCGCGGCAGACCGGCAACACATCGGTTTCCACATCCCGCGACCACAGCGAGTATTCGCTCTGCACGGCGGCGATGGGGTGCACGGCATGGGCGCGGCGCAACGTTTCGCCGCGCACTTCCGAAAGGCCGAGATGGCGCACCTTGCCCTGCCGCACCAAATCCGCCATGGCCCCGACGGTGTCCTCGACCGGCACGTCGGGATTGAGACGGTGGGCGTAGTACAAATCGATGACCTCCACCCCCAACCGGCGCAAACTGTCCTCGACAGCGCTGCGCAGATAGGCGGGGGAGCTATCGACCACCCGCACATAGCTTGTTTCTTCTTCGCCTGTGCGGCGGATGCCGAATTTGGTCGCGATCTGCACGCGATTGCGCCGGCTTTTGAGGAAGCCGCTCAGAAGCTCCTCGTTGTGACCGACGCCATACATGTCGGCGGTGTCGAAAAAGGTGACGCCATGCTCTTCCACCGCGGCTTCCAGCGTCGCCAGCGACTCCGCATCGTCACGAGGGCCGTAGAATTCCGACATTCCCATGCAGCCGAGACCCATCGCCGAAACGTTCAGTCCCGTCGTACCCAAGATGCGTCGATCCATGATAATCTCCCACAAGAAGCAAATATGCACTACACTGTGCAGTGTACATACGCAGGGGAACAGGTGCAAGCATGATCGAAACATGTATGTCCACTTTTAGCCGCAGCGACCGGAAACGGGCGGATATCGTGGACGCCGCCGAGCGGCTGTTCCTGGGTGAGGGGTACGGCGCGATCAGCATGGATCGCATCGCCGCCGAAGCGGCGGCGTCCAAACGCACCGTCTACAACCACTTCGCCACCAAGGAAGAACTGTTCCGTGCGGTGGTCGAGCGCCTGTATACGGCGGTGCTGGACGGCGCTGCTGTTCCTGCGGTGGGTGGCACGGCGGCTGAGGTGTTGCGAGGCTTCGCTGAGGCGGTCGTGGCGCATATGACCAGGCCGCGCTTTCAAGCGCTGATCCGTTTGGTGATCGCCGAGAACGTGCGGTTTCCCGAGATCACCTCCATCTATTTCGCCGCCGGCAAGGAGCCCGCTGTCGGTCGGCTGTCCACCTGGCTGGCGGAAGAAGCGCGGGCCGGTCGCCTTGCCGTGGACAACCCGACATTGGCCGCCCAGCAGTTTTTCGGCAGCATCAAGGAACCTTTGTTCTGGCCGCGCCTGCTGGGTCTCGAAACGTTGCACGAGCCAGGAATCGTGATCGAGAACGCGGTGACAATTTTCCTGGCCCGCTATGGCCGCCCGCTCATCCCCTGATCCGCTTATCCTTGCCGGAGATCCCGCCATGTCCAAGACACGCTCCGCTGCCGGATCGCTCACCGGCTTTGCCCCATGGGGCGGGGAAGAGGGGGTGTGCGCGTATCTGCGCCCCGTCGGTCTGCTGCCTGTCGACGTGTGGGCCAAGGGGGCAGCCGTGCCGCTGGCTGGAGGGCGCTTCTCCTTCTCCATGGCGGAACTGATCGTCCGTAAGGAAAACCGCATCGAGCGCGCCTACGCGCCCTTGGCCGAGATCATGGCCTGGGGCTGGGAGCGCGGTCGGGAGATAGCCTCGGTGCTCGACCAGCGCTTGGCGGCGCTCACCCGCCCGCGCGCGCCGTTCGGCGGCTTGACGCTGGAGCGACCGCGCATCATGGGCATCGTCAACGTGACCCCGGACAGTTTCTCCGACGGCGGCGATTTTTACGATCCCACCTCCGCCATCGCCCACGCGGATTCTTTGCTGAGCGCGGGGGCGGAGATCCTGGACGTGGGCGGTGAGTCAACCCGTCCCGGCGCCGCTCCGGTGGCGCCGGAAGAGGAGGAGGGGCGGGTCCTGCCGGTGATCCGTCATGGGGCGGTCCAGGGAATGTGTGTGTCAGTCGACACCCGCCACGCCCCGGTGATGCGCGCGGCCTTGGCGGGTGGGGCGCGCATCGTCAACGACATCAGCGGGTTGACCGGCGATTCCGATAGTTTAGCTCTGGTGGCCTCGTCCCCGGCGTCGGTGGTGCTCATGCACATGCAGGGGCAGCCCGGCAGCATGCAGCAAAACCCCCGCTATGAGGACGTGGCCTTGGACGTCTTCGACTGGCTGGAGAAGCGGGTAGGGGCGTGCGCCGCCGCCGGCGTGCCGTTGGAACGCATCGCCGTCGATCCGGGCATCGGCTTTGGCAAGACGGTTGAGCACAATCTGCAAATCCTGCGGCATCTGGCGCTGTATCATGGATTGGGCTGCGCGCTGGTGGTCGGCGTGTCGCGCAAGAGCTTCATCGGCCATCTGTCGCAAGGCGAGGCGCCGAAGCATCGCCTCCCCGGCTCGCTGGCCGCCGGGCTGGACTCCCTCAACCAGGGCGTGCAGATCCTGCGCGTCCACGATGTTGCGGAAACCTTCCAGGCGCGGGCGGTGTGGGAAGGGCTGCACCCGGCGTAGAAGTCAAATCTCGATCTGCGTGCCCAGTTCAACCACCCGGTTCGGTGGGATGCAGAAGAAATCCGATGCCGACAGCGCGTTGGCCGACAAGATGATGAAGACCCGTTCAGCCACCACCGACATATCGGGGTGCGGCGACGCCACCAAGGTCTCCCGGCCCAGGAAATAGGAGGTGCGCATCGGGTCCAGCTCCAGCCCCAGGGGACGGCTGTGTTCCAGCCCGTCGGGCACGTGAGGCGTCTCCTTGAAGCCATAACGCAGCACCACGCGGTAGAATTCGTGGCCAAGCGGCATCAATTCGACCCGGTTTTCCGGGCGCACCCAGGGCACGTCGCGGGTCATCACGGTCAGCAGGACGACGCGCTCGTGCAGCACCATGTTGTGCTTCAAATTATGCAGCAAGGCGTGCGGCACGCGGCCGGGCTCGGAGGTCAGGAAGATGGCGGTTCCCGGCACCCGGTGCGGGCCACGCCGGCTGATCGAGGCGAGGAAGTCATCGACATCCATCCCGGCTTCGTTCAACCGCTGGGACACCACCTGACGCCCTTGCCGCCAGATCCACATCAAATAGAACATCAGCACGCCCATCAGCAGCGGGAACCAGCCGCCCTCGGGCACCTTCAGCACATTGGCGGCGAGGAAGGGCAGGTCGATGCACAGCATCAGGCCCGACACCACCAGCGCCGCGGCCATCGACCACTTCCACAAACGGCGGGCGACGGTGAAGAACAGCACGCTGGTGCAGGTCATCGTCCCCATGACGGCGATGCCATAGGCGGCGGCCAGGTTGCTCGATGACTGAAAACCGATCACCAGCAGGATCACCGCCGCCAGCAAGAACCAGTTGACCCGTGGGATGTAGATCTGCCCGATTTCCCGCTCCGACGTGTGGCGGATTTCCTGGCGCGGCATCAGGCCAATCTGGATGGCCTCACGCGCCACGGAAAAGGCCCCGGAGATCATCGCCTGGCTGGCGATGATCGTCGCCGCCGTGGCCAGCAGCAACAGCGGCGGCAATCCCCATTCCGGCGCCAGATGGAAGAACGGGTGCGCCAGGGCCGACGGATCGCGGATCAGCAACGCGCCCTGACCGAAATAGTTGAGCAGCAGCGCCGGCAATACGAAGCCCACCCAGGCGTAGCGGATGGCCGGTCGGCCCAGATGCCCCATGTCGGCGTACAGCGCCTCGGCCCCGGTGATCGCCAGCACGACCGTGCCGAGCCCAAGAAAGGAATGCCAGCCGTTCGCCGTCAGGAAGCTCAGGGCGTAGGTCGGCGACAAGGCCCACAGCACCTGCGGTTCCTGCGCCACCTGATAAGCGCCCAGGACGCCCAGCGTCAAAAACCACAGCACCATCACCGGGCCGAACAAGCGCCCGACGCGGGCGGTCCCGCCGCGCTGCATCATGAACAAACCAACCAGGATCACGATGGCGATCGGCGCCACGAAACGTTCGAGATGCGGGGCCATCACCTCCAGCCCTTCGATGGCCGACAGCACCGAGATGGCCGGCGTGATCATGCCGTCGCCAAAGAACAACGCCGCGCCAAAGACGCCCAGGGCGAGCAGCAGCGTGCGCGGGTAACGCCCCCCCGCCGCTCCGCTCTCCGCTCCACGCAGCGCCAGAACGGTCAGCGCCAGGATGCCTCCTTCGCCGCGGTTGTCAGCCCGCATGACGAAGACCACGTATTTTATCGTAACGACAAGAAACAAGGCCCAGGCGATCAGCGACAGGAAACCCAGCACATTGGGCGTCGACAGCGGTGTGCCCAAAGTACGGCCGAAGCATTCGCGCAATGTGTAGATCGGGCTGGTGCCGATGTCGCCGTAGACGATGCCCAGCGCCGCCAGCATCAGCGCCGGCAAACGTGAAGCGTGATGGCTGGCGTCGCCCGGCGCGCCTTCCAGGATCCCGGTGATGGGGTGGGGGTGCAGGCTGCGGTCCTCGAAACGGGGGTCGGCCATCGCTTGAGGTTGTGTCGCTTGCGGTTGCATGGGAACCTTTGGGCTTCAGTCGCTTTCTGTTGTGAACAACGGCGTGGGTACGGTGTTTCGCCCAGGGGCTGCCCCGTTTGCGCTGGCGGGCGGCCTGTAATCCTTTGAAGCCAACGCCAAGGGATACTTGACCGGGGTCACGGTTGCGGCGAAGAAGAGGCGGCGTGCAGGCTTCTCCGAGGTTTTTTTTGATGACTCGACATCTGTTCGGCACCGACGGCATTCGCGGCAAAGCCAACACTGAGCCGATGACCGCCGAGACGGCGTTGCGCGTGGCGATGGCGTCGGCCTTGCAATTCCGCCGTGGCGATCATCGTCACCGCGTGGTGATCGGCAAGGATACACGGCTTTCCGGCTATCTGCTGGAGCCGGCGCTGACGGCGGGCTTCATCTCCATGGGGATGGAGGTGGTGCTGGTCGGGCCGCTGCCGACTCCGGCGGTGGCCATGCTGACGCGGTCCTTGCGCGCCGACCTCGGCGTGGTGATCTCGGCTTCGCACAATCCCTACCAGGACAATGGGATCAAGCTGTTCGGACCGGATGGCTACAAGCTCTCCGATGAGGTTGAGGGGGCCATCGAGACGCGCATGGACCAGCCCTTTGGGCCGGATCTCGCCAGCTCACCCGATCTTGGACGCGCCAGCCGGATGGACGATGCGGCGGGGCGCTACATCGAATATGTCAAGAACACCTTCCCGCGCGGACGGCGCCTGGACGGACTGAAGATCGTCGTCGATTGCGCCCACGGCGCCGCCTACAAGGTGGCGCCCAAGGTGCTGTACGAATTGGGCGCCGATGTCGTGCCGATCGGCGTGCAGCCGGACGGCTTGAACATCAACAAGGAATGCGGCGCCACGGCCACCCGGCTCCTGCAAGACACCGTGGTGGCGCAAGGCGCCCATCTGGGCATCGCGCTGGACGGCGACGCCGATCGCTTGATCATGGTGGATGAGGGCGGGCGGCTGGTGGATGGCGATCAGGTGATGGGTCTGGTCGCCTGCGCCTGGGCGATGGAGCAGCGCCTGAAGGGGGGAGGCGTGGTCGCCACCGTCATGTCGAACCTTGGGCTGGAGCGGGCGCTGAACGGCCTGGGCCTGGAGCTGATCCGCACCCCTGTCGGTGATCGCTATGTGGTCGAACACATGCGCGCGCGCGGCTTCAATGTCGGCGGGGAGCAGTCCGGCCACGTCGTGCTGTCGGATTATTCCACCACCGGCGACGGGCTGATCGCGGCGCTTCAGGTGCTGGCCTGCATTCAAGCCTCGGGCAAAGTGGCCAGCGAGGCTTGCCATCTGTTCGAGCCGGTGCCGCAGAGGCTGACCAACGTGCGCTTCACCGCCGGCTCGAAACCTTTGGAATCCTCTGTAGTGAAAGAGGCGATTCGCGAGGGTGAAGGGCGGCTGAGCGGCTCCGGGCGGCTGCTCATCCGCAAATCGGGCACGGAGCCCTTGATCCGCGTCATGGCGGAGGGCGATGATTCGGGCTTGGTGGACCAGGTGGTCGCTGATATCGTCACGGCCATCCAAAGTGTCGCCAATCAGGCAGCGGGAGCGTTGGTATGAACGGACGGGTTCTAATCGTCGCCGGGTCGGATTCGGGCGGGGGCGCTGGAATACAGGCCGACATCAAGGCGGTAAGCGCCTTGGACGCCTACGCCATGACGGCGATCACGGCGCTGACCGCGCAGAACAGCCTTGGCGTTTATGGCGTCTGCCCCATCGATCCGGCCTTCGTCAGGCAGCAGATGCATGTCGTGCTTGAGGATTTCGGCGCCGACGCCATCAAGGTCGGCATGCTGGGGACAGCGGAAATGGCCGAGGCCGTCGCCGAGGAATACAGCCGAAGCGCGGCGAACATTCCGCTGGTCATCGATCCGGTGATGTTTTCCAAGAGCGGCTACCCGCTGCTGGAGGAGAACGCGGGCTTGGCGCTGAAAAAATATCTGCTGCCGCTGGCGACCATCGTCACGCCCAACCTGCCCGAGGCGCAGACGTTGACGGGAATCGATATCCGTGACCTGGACGATATGCGCCGCGCCGCCGACCTGATCTTGACCTTCGGCTCCAAGGCGGTGCTGTTCAAGGGCGGGCACATGGCCGGTGACCAGGTGCAGGATCTGCTCATCACCGAGGATGGCAAGGAAGAGGTGTTCGAGAGCGCGCGCGTGGAGTCCCGGCACACGCACGGCACCGGCTGCACGCTGGCCTCGGCCATTGCCGCCGGCATCGCCCAGGGCCTGACCGTCCGCGACGCGGTGGAGCGGGCGCACGCCTTCGTGGTGAAGGCCATCCAGACCGCCCCCGGCCTGGGCCGTGGCCACGGGCCGCTCAACCACCTGCACACGGTGCGGCCATTCCCGTGACGGTGCTTTAATTCCTCGGAGCGAATCCCCGGTATTCACTCCTACACGATGGACAGCGCGGCTCCGACCGGGTTCGCCAGAGTGTCGGCGAGGATGCCGGCGCCACGAGCGACTTCGTCGTGGGTGCGGGGCATGCACAAGCCAATGCGCACCGCGTGCGGCGCTCCGCTACGGGCGACGGTGAAGGCGTCGCTGCCGATGACGGCGACGCCACGCCGGCGCGTTTCAGTGACGAATTCATCAGAGCGCCAGGGCTCGGGCAACATCAGCCACAGGTGCAATCCCGCCGGGTGGCCGCACACCGCCGAGGCTGGCAGCGCGGCGCGGGCAAGAGCCTGCCGGGCGGCGCCCTCGACACGCTGAAGCTCGGCCAGGCGGTCGGCGTGGCCATCGGAAATCCAGCGGGTGACGACTTCCGAGGGCAGAGAGGGGGCGGAATAGTGCAGGGCCCGGATCGTCGATTCCAGCCGACCGACCAAGGCCGGCGGAGCGACCATGTAGCCGACGCGCAGACCCGCCGCGATGCTTTTTGACACGCCGCTGAGATAGACGGTGATGTCCGGGGCGATGGTCTGGATCGGGGCGGCGTCCTTCACCAGGAAGCCAAAGATATCATCCTCGATGATGGTTACGCCGTAACGGCGGCAGATGGCGACGACTTCCTCCCGCCGGGCTCGGGGCATAACCGAGGCCGTCGGGTTTTGCAGCGTCGGCACGGTGTAAAGCACCTTGGGCGCCAGCCGCCGGCAGGCGGCGTCCAGCGAATCCGGTATCAGCCCATAGTCATCCAGCGCCACGCCCTCCACGTGCAGATGCACGGTGGTCGCCAGCGCGCGCATGCCGTAATTGGTCAGCCGCTCCGTCAGAATCACCTCGCCGGGCCGCAGCATCGCCATCATCGCCACCGCCATGGCGTTCTGCACGCCGGTGCAGAGCAGGATGGAGTCCGGGCTCGCCGTCACCCGATGCTGGCGGGCGAGCCACTGCGCCGCCGCGATACGATGCGCCGCCAAGCCGGCGTGCGGCGGGTAGGCGAGCAGCGTCTCCGCCATGTTCGAGGTAGCGATGGCCATCAGAGTTTGGCGGATCGCCGCCTCGGCGGCGGTCTGAAACGGCGTGATCGTCGTCATATCGATGACCGAACTCTCCGGGAGCGAACTCTCCGGTGGCCGATGCCAGGACAGCGGATTATTCGCTGTGGATCTCCGGCTATCCTGCACGAAGGTGCCGCGCCCGACTTCCCCCCCGATCAGGCCGCGCTGTTCCGCTTCCGCATAGGCGCGGGTGACGGTGCCGACGGTGACGCCCAGCCGGTACGCCAGATCGCGGTGTGTCGGAAGGCGGGTTCCGGCGGGCAAGCGGCCATGGACGATATCGTCCGCCAGAGCATCGGCAATGGCGCGGTAGCGTGGGCCTGTGCGGCCGGCGAGGTCGGGAACCCACAGTGTCATGCGGACAATTTACACAATCGGGCTTGGTTGACGCAAGAGAGGCGAACGCATCTCCCTTTGCGCCCGCGCGGTGGTGGCGATAATGTAATGGTGACAATATCGTCATTGACCTCATTGTTCACGCCTTCATAATTACTATTGTATCGATTTATGCGGCTTAATTATGGATACAATGGAGGCTTTGTCATGAACGCACGTGACCTAACACGCCCGACCGGATCGTTCTTATCGACTGTCCTGTCCGCTCTGCGTGGAGCGGCCTCTGGCGTCGGCATCGCCTCTTGGTTTATTGCAGAGGGCGCCATGCTCTGGCGTGAGCGTTGGCGGCAGCGTCAGATGCTGGGGGCGCTGGATGATTCCCTGCTGAAGGACATCGGCCTTAGCCGCGCCGATGTTGAACAAGAAAGAGCCAAACCCTTCTGGAGGAAATAAGGCCATGCGACTGCCACTCTACCAAGTGGATGCTTTTGCCGACGCGGTCTTCACCGGCAACCCGGCGGCTGTTGTTCCTTTGGAGGCATGGCTTCCCGATGAGACGCTGCTCGCCATCGCGGCGGAGAACAATCTGGCTGAAACAGCTTTCTTCGTGCGGGACGGCGACGGGTGCGCATTGCGCTGGTTCACCCCAACGGTCGAGGTGGATTTGTGTGGCCACGCGACGTTGGCTACCGCCTTCGTGCTGTCAACCGTTCAAGAACCTGGACGCAATCACATGGTGTTCACCACCCGTCAGGCCGGGGAACTGACGGTGACGCGCCGGGACGATCTATATGTCCTGGACTTTCCCGCTCGCCCGCCGGTCCCCCTGGAGCTACCGCACGATCTGGCCTTGGCCTTGGGCGGGCCGCCGCCGGTAGCGGTGCTGGGTGGACGCGACATCATCGTTGTCTATGAGGATTCCGAGACGGTGCTGGCGCTTCGCCCGGATATGATTCGGCTTGCCGCGTTGAGTGGTTTCGGCGTGTGCATCACGGCGCCGGGGGTGGGCGGCGTGGATTTCGTCTCACGCTTCTTTGCTCCGGCGCAGGGGATCCCAGAAGATCCAGTCACCGGCTCCACCCATTGCATGCTGATTCCCTATTGGGCCAAGCGCTTGAACAAGACGACGCTGTCCGCGCGGCAAGTATCGGCGCGTGGTGGTAATCTCACTTGTGCATTGGCGGGAGATCGCGTGAAGATCGGCGGGACGGCTGTTTTGTATCTGGAAGGAATCATCCATGTCTGACGCCATGACCCTGGCCGCCACCATCGCGCCGGCTGAGAGTCTGGAAGACCTTGCGCATGTCCGCGCCTTGTTCCTGGAATACGCCCGGTCGCTGAACGTTTCGTTGGATTTTCAAGGCTTTGACGAGGAACTGGCGGGGCTGCCCGGCGCCTACGCCCCGCCCGGTGGGGGACTTCTGCTCGCCTGGGTTGGGGGTGAGGCCGTCGGTGTGGTTGGCCTGCGCCCGCTGGACGATGGCGTCTGCGAGATGAAGCGCCTCTACGTGCGCCCGGCGTTCCGCCGAACCGGCGCCGGGCGCGTCTTGGCTGAGCGGATCGTGGCGATCGGTGGGGAGCGTGGCTATCAGGCCATGCGGTTGGACTCGCTTTCCTCCATGACGGCGGCGCGAAGGCTGTATGAGCGTCTCGGGTTTCAGGAAATCGAGGCCTATTACGACAACCCATTGCCCGGCGCTCTGTACTACGAGAAGATGTACTGAGATCGCCGCATAAAGAGAGTTCATGAGATGACGGGACGCTGGTTCGAGGACTTCAAGGTTGGTGACGTCGTTGAGACGCGCGGCGTCACGGTGACCGAAGCCCAGATCATCGACTTCGCGTTGATGTTCGATCCGCAGGCGTTCCACACCGACGTCCAGGCTGCGGAAGGCGGACCGTTCGGCGGCCTGATCGCCAGTGGGTTTCAGACGCTGGGCTTGACCTTCCGTTTGCTGCTGGCGACGGGTGTGTTCGAGGGAACCAGCCTGGGCAGCGGCGCCATGGATGAGGTGCGCTGGCTGAAGCCCGTGCGCCCCGGCGACACCTTGCGTGTGCGCATGGAGGTGATCGAGCTGCGGCCGTCGCGCAATGGTCTCCGGGGTATCGTGCGCTGCGCCTACACGACGCTCAACCAGCGCGCTGAGCCGGTCATGACCTGCCGCATCGATCAGATTGTCGCGGTCAACCCATCGACAACGACCGCGTGCTGAGCGGGGCTTTATAGTCGCATGGGGGCTTTTCCGTTTGCACGCCGTGGGCGCGTCGGCTATTGACCGGCATTGTGCGCCCATGCCGTGGGCGTCCCCATAAACGATTCAGCTTGAGCCATGCCCACCCCGTCCACCTATGCGTTGCTGCCCGCAGGTCTGCACGACGTGCTGCCGCTCGAGGCGGCGCACGAAGCCGCGACGATCGAACGCCTGATGGCCGCGTTCGCCGCCTATGGCTATGAACGTGTGAAGCCGCCGCTGGTGGAATTTGAAGAAAGCCTGCTGTCCGGCTCGGGCGCGGCTATGGCGAAGCAAACCTTTCGTCTCATGGACCCGCTGTCGCAGCGGATGATGGCGGTGCGCGCCGATATGACGCCGCAAATCGCCCGCATCGCCTCCACACGCCTCGGCAACGCGGAGCGGCCTTTACGCCTGTGCTACGCCGGGCAGGTGCTGCGGGTGAAGGGCTCGCAACTCCGTCCCGAGCGGCAATTCGCCCAGGTCGGCGTGGAGACCATCGGCGCTCTCCAACCGGAAGCCGACGCTGAGGTCATCCTGCTGGCGGCAAGCGCGCTGACGGCGGTGGGGGTGACGAATCTCTGCGTCGATCTCTGCGTGCCCACCATGGCGCCGCTGGTTTGCCAGGCCTTGGGCCTGGACGACAGCGAGACCGCTCTTCTGCGCGCGGCTCTGGATCGCAAGGACGCCGCCGCGGTGTCGGCGGTCGGCGGCCCGGCGGGGGATCTCTTGAAAAAGCTGATCGAGGCGTCCGGTCCGGCGGAGCGCGCCATGGCGGCGCTGGCGACCCTGGCGCTGCCCGCCGTCGCCGAGAAAGACCGTCGCCGTCTCACCGACGTGCTGCGTCTGATCCGCACCGCACAGCCCGACCTGACGGTGACCGTGGATTTTGTCGAGCATCGCGGCTTCGAATACCAGACCGGCCTCAGCTTCACGCTGTTTGCGCGGGGGGTGCGTGGTGAGTTGGGCGGCGGCGGGCGCTACCGCGTCGGCAGCCGGATCAACAACCGGGGCGCGGGCGGCGGTGTGGACGAAGAGGGGGAGCCGGCGACCGGCTTCACGCTCTATATGGACAGTGTGCTGCGCGCCGTGCCGGCGCCAGCCGAGCCTGAACGCATCTTCGTGCCGCACGGCGCGCCAGCCGGGGTGAGTGCGGGTTTACGCGCTCAGGGCTGGGTGACGGTGGCGGGGCTGGCCCCGGCGGCGGACGCGAAGGCTGAGGCCAAGCGCCTGTCTTGTGGCCATGTTTATACCGGCGGCATGGTGTCGGCGGTGGTGTAGCAGCCCCATTCTTTTCGAATGGGAACACAGCGGTTTTATTGCGGAGACTGATATGGCCAACGTGGCGGTGGTCGGCGCCCAGTGGGGCGATGAGGGCAAGGGCAAGATCGTCGACTGGCTGTCCAGCCGGGCCGACGTCGTCGTCCGTTTCCAGGGTGGCCACAACGCTGGTCATACCCTGGTGATCAACGGCGTCACCTACAAGCTCAGCCTGCTGCCTTCAGGGGTGGTGCGGCAGGACAAGCTGTCGATTATCGGCAACGGCCTTGTCTTCGACCCCTGGGCCTTTCTTCGGGAAGTCGAGGCCATTCGCGAGAAGGGCGTCGATATCACCCCCGAGAAGCTGCTGGTGGCCGAGAATGTGCCGCTGATCCTGCCCATTCACGGCGCCGTCGACCGTGCCCGCGAGGAGGCCCGTGGCGCCTCCAAGATCGGCACGACCGGACGCGGCATTGGGCCGGCTTATGAGGATAAGGTGGCGCGCCGCGCCATCCGCCTGTGCGACCTTGCCGATGAGGCGCTGCTGGTTGACAAGGTCGAGCAGTTGCTGTTCCACCACAACGCCTCGCTGCGCGGTCTGGGGGCGACCGAAATCCAGCCCGAAGAGCTGCTGAACCCGCTCAAGGAAATCGCGCCCAGGATTCTTCCCTACAGCGCGGTGGTCTGGAAGCGCCTGGATGAGCTGCGCCGCGCGGGCAAGCGCATCCTGTTCGAGGGCGCCCAGGGGGCCATGCTGGACGTCGATCATGGGACCTACCCGTTCGTCACCTCCTCCAACACCGTGGCTGGCAACGCCGCCACGGGCTGTGGCATGGGGCCGAGAGCGGTGGGTTATGTGCTGGGCATCTGCAAGGCCTACACGACGCGGGTCGGTTCCGGCCCGTTTCCAACCGAACTGAAAGACGATGTCGGTGAGCGGCTTGGGCAACGCGGCAAGGAGTTCGGTGTGGTTACCGGACGCAAGCGCCGCTGTGGTTGGTTTGACGCCGTGATGGTGCGTCAGGCGGTCAAGACCGGCGGCATCGACGGCATCGCGCTGACCAAGCTGGACGTGCTGGACGGCTTCGATGAGATCAAGGTGTGCGTTGGCTATCACCTCGATGGCCAGGTGCTGGATCATTACCCCGCCAGCCAATCCGCTCAAGCCCGTGTCGAGCCGATCTACGAAACCTTCGAGGGCTGGGGGGGAAGCACGCAAGGCGCGCGCTCCTGGGCGCAACTGCCGGCGCAAGCGGTCAAATACGTCCGCCACATCGAGGAATTGATTCAATGCCCGGTGGCGCTGTTGTCCACCAGCCCCGAGCGTGATGACACTATTTTGATGCATGACCCCTTCTCGGATTGAGAGCAGGGTTTGCGGCTCTTTGTCCGATCCTCATCCCTTTCACGAAAAAATGGAGCGCTTTTTCGTGAAAGGTGTGGGGATGCACGGATTTCTTTACTTTTACCCTAAGGCGGACGATGGTTTTTGACTCCGAAAGAGAGGATAGGGCTTGCGAAGCTGCGGTATTCTCTTTCGGCGCCCACGCGTCCCCGCACGATCAACAGGTTATTTTTGTTTCGATGGTCACGTGACGTCTTATCGCGTGCTGAGATCGAGGAAGAGCACCCGCCATGCCATCTGACGCTCACGCTGCTTCCGGCACACCCTCCACCATGTCGTCCAGCGCGTCAGACGATATGCCCATCGACACGTCGTCCGGGCCGGTCGACACGTCGTTCGACGCTCCAGCGGCGCCGCCCCCCAAGTCGGATAACATCATCAAGCTTGGTGAGCGTTACGAGATCCTGTCGGGGACGCCGCTGCCAGGGCTCAATTCGATCGGTGGCGACGCCTAT
>JAVBJZ010000090.1:0-18272 GCA_031546725.1 Azospirillum sp. | reverse complement strand
TTGGCGTCCCCAAGGGGAGTCGAACCCCTGTTCCCGCCGTGAGAGGGCGGTGTCCTAGGCCTCTAGACGATGGGGACATCGCTCGGCGTGGGCGGTTATGTACCGACACGCCGGAACGAGATCAAGCTTTTTCGTAGGTGTCTGCTACGTTTTTTACAAAGGCGTCCACCGCCCATGCCGGTGTGTCGAACGCCGTCACCAGACGCAGCACCGGGCCGTCCCAGCGGTGGAAGTGAAAATGAGCGGCTTGCGCCGCGGCGATCGCCGCTTCCGATAGGCGAACGAACACCTCATTGGCCTCGACGGGGTAGGCGAGCTCCACGCCCGGCAGCGCGGTGAGCCCCGCGGCCATGCGGTCGGCCATGGCGTTGGCGTGACGCGCCAGACGCAGCCATAAATCCTCGGCCAACCAGGAATCGAGCTGGGCGGAGATAAACCGCATCTTTGACAGCAAATGGCCGCCACGCTTGCGCAGATAGCCGAAATCATCAGCCAGGGCGGGGTTGAAGATCACCACGGCTTCTGCCGCCAGACAGCCGCCCTTGGTGCCCCCCAGCGCCAGCACGTCCACACCCGCCTTCCACGTCAGTTCAGCGGGGGTGCAGCCCAGGCGCGCCACGGCGTTGGCGAACCGTGCTCCGTCCATGTGCACGGCCATGCCGGCGCGATGCGCCATATCGCACAGCGCCGTGACATCATCCGGGCTGTAGAGCGTGCCGCATTCCGTCGCCTGCGACAGACTCAGGACAGCGGGTTGCACCCGGTGCACAGAGCCGATCCCGGCTCCGGCCAGCGCCGATTCGAGCGACGCCGGAGTCAGCTTGCCGCCCATCCCCTTCAGCCCCACCAGCTTGGCGCCGCCGGTGAACAATTCCGGTGCGCCGCACTCGTCGACGTTGATGTGCGCTTCCTCGTGGCAGTAGACGGCGCCATAGGGAGGCGTCACCGCCGCCAGCGCCAGCGCGTTCGCCGCTGTTCCCGTGGCGACGGGAAACACCGCCACCGTGGCTTCGAACAACCCGGCCAACCGCTCCTTGAGGCGCGCTGTCCAGGCATCCTCACCGTAGGAGCTGGCCGTGCCGCAGGCGGCCCGGGCCAGGGCGTCGACCACCTCGGGCGCGGCGCCCGCTACGTTGTCGCTGCGAAAATCATAGCCGGAATCGGTCCCCAAATCGGTCATTGCGGCGTGCCTCCTGTTTTACCCGTGGTCACCGCTTGGCCCGTGGTCACCGCTTGAATAACCTCGCCGGAGCGCGGATCGAGAATATAGAGTTGGTCCGGGCCTTCCGGCACGCTCACGTGGAACACCACACGGTTGCCGACGGGCGTCAGGGAGCCGATGCGGGCGCCATTGGGCAGGCCAAGCGCCACCATGCTGTGGGTCGTGGCGGAGGACGGCGACCGTTCGTCGACGGTTTCGCGCGGCGGCTCCGACGCATGGCGGAAAAAGCGCTTGGTAACCTCAACGCCCAGATAGACGTAGCCGGCCAGGATAAATATGCCCATGATGATCAGGGCCGCTTTGAGAACGCGCACAGTTCCGGTCCACTCTTTGCTAGAGATATGCAGAACGACAATCGACCCCTTGCCGGCGGACAGCTGCACATTGTTACTGTTCCCGCCGCCCCTCTTCCCGACGCCGTTGCGACCGAGCGCCTCGATAAGGTGCTCGCGGCGGGCGTTGACGGGTTGTCACGCTCGCGCGTCCAGGCCTTGCTGGAGCAAGGCCACGTTCAAGCCGGCGGACGGACCATAACCGACCCCTCGCAGAGGGTCAAACCCGGCCAGACATTCACTCTGTTCATCCCCGAGGCTGAACCGGCCATTCCTCAGGCGCAGGCGCTTCCGCTCACCGTGGTCTACGAAGACGAAGACGTGCTGGTGCTCGACAAACCCGCCGGCTTGGTGGTTCACCCCGCCGCCGGCAACCCGGACAACACGCTGGTCAACGCCTTGCTTGCCCATTGCGGCGACAGCCTGTCGGGCATTGGCGGCGTGCGGCGGCCAGGCATCGTTCACCGGCTGGATAAGGACACCAGCGGGCTGATGGTGGTCGCAAAGAACGACCGCGCTCACCATGGCCTTACCGAGCAATTCTCCGATCGTTCCTTGAGTCGCACCTATCAGGCGCTGGTGTGGGGCGTTCCCACCCCCAAGACAGGCCGTATCGAGGGCAACATCGGGCGCTGTCCCAACGACCGCAAGAAGATGGCGGTGGTCGCCGGCGGCAAGCCCGCCGCCACGCGCTACACCATCGTGCGGGCCTTCCACGGCGCCGCAACGCTGGTGGAATGCACGCTGGAAACCGGGCGGACCCACCAGATCCGGGTGCATATGACGCACATCGGTCATCCGCTCGTCGGGGATCCCTTGTACGGCCTCAGCCGCGCAACGCGCCTGCGCGGCTCGAAGGCCGCCCTGTTGGCGGAATCCATCCGGCCCACCCTTGTGGGCTTCCCCAGGCAAGCCCTGCACGCCGTTGGCCTGTCTTTCCTGCACCCGCGCACCCGTCAGCGGCTGTGTTTCTCTGTCGATCTGGCGGAGGATTTGCAGGGTATACTGCAAATTTTAGAATAATTATAAAACCTATACCGATTGAGTTTAGTCGGGTATTATAGGGGCTGGCAAGAAAGCCAGGACGTGGCATAGTCAAGATTCACAGCGGTTCATGGCTAGTAAGAAGGCTGAGCCAAGAGGACCGTAGGAGAAGGTTTAGACATGGCGGCACTTCCGGTCATCAATGCGGAAAGCAATCTCTCGCGCTATCTGCAGGAAATCCGCAAATTTCCGATGCTGGCGCCCGAAGAGGAATTCATGCTCGCCAAGCGCTGGCAGGAGCATGAAGACACGCAGGCGGCGCATAAGCTGGTGACCAGCCATCTGCGTCTCGTGGCCAAGATCGCCATGGGCTATCGCGGCTATGGGTTGCCGCTGTCCGAGCTGATTTCGGAAGGCAATGTCGGGATGATGCAGGCAGTCAAGCGCTTCGACCCCGACCGTGGCTTCCGCCTGGCGACCTACGCCATGTGGTGGATCAGGGCCGCCATCCAGGAATACATCCTGCATTCCTGGTCCCTGGTGAAGATGGGCACCACGGCGGCGCAGAAGAAATTGTTCTTCAATCTGCGCAAGCTGAAGGGGCAGATGCAGGCTATCGAGGAAGGCGACCTCAGCCCCGAACAGGTGCAGGCCATCGCCACCAAGCTCGAGGTGCCGGAACAAGACGTCATCAACATGAATCGGCGGCTGTCCGCCCCTGACCATTCGCTGAACGCGCCGTTGCGCGTCGATGGTGAGGGCGAATGGCAGGATTGGCTGGTCGATGAATCCGCCAATCAGGAAATCAGCCTCGCCGAGCATGAGGAGTTGAGCAAGCGCCGCACGCTGCTGACGCGGGCGATGGTTGATCTGAACGAGCGTGAGCGTGACATCCTGACGGAGCGTCGCCTGCGGGAGAACCCGACGACACTCGAAGATTTGTCGCAAAAATACGGCATCAGCCGTGAACGTGTCCGCCAGATCGAAGTGCGCGCTTTTGAAAAGCTGCAAAAAGCCATCCGCAGCACCGCGCTGGAACAAAAACTGGTGAGTTGAGGATGACGATTCGTCGCCCCTGAAGGAGCGATGGTGTCGTTACGGTGAAGAGACCGCCGCCAAGCCGATCGGCGGCTTGGCGGCGGTCTTTTTCATGCGCGCATAACGGCGCGTAAAACGACTGTGCGTCAAATTTCGGGGGGGTGGTGCCGACTGTCAGGATTGAACTGACGACCTACGGTTTACGAAACCGTTGCTCTACCACTGAGCTAAGTCGGCGTCACGTCATCGACGCCTCACTACGGCGTCGAGGTGGGCCGTATAGCATGAGGACTTCGGATCACGCAACCCTCTTTCCTACCCTTGTTCCCAATCCTTGCGCCTCGATCAATGCTCCAACAGGCTGCGGAGCATCCAGGCGGTCTTCTCGTGGATTTGCAGCCGCTGGGTCAGAAGATCGGCGGTTGGCTGGTCGTTGGCTTCCTCGGCGGTTGAGAACGCCGCGCGCGCGGTGCGGGCGACCGCCTCGTGACCCTCAACCAATTGGCGGATCATGTCGGTTGCCCGTGGCACCGTCGTTTCTTCCTTGATGCTGCTCAGCGTGGCGAATTGTGAGACGCTGCCCGGCGCCGGATAGCCCAGGGCCCGGATACGCTCGGCAACCTCGTCCAGAGAGGTCCACAATTCAGTGTACTGCTCCATGAACATGGTGTGGAGCGTGTTGAACATCGGGCCCGTTACGTTCCAGTGGAAGCTGTGGGTCTTTATGTACAGCCCGAAGGTATCGGCAAGGACTTTGCCCAGCCCTTCGGCGATGGCTTTGCGATTCGTTTCCGTAATACCGATGTCGATCTGCATCCTGTCCCTCCATTCGTTGGTCAGCCGCTTAGACTTTTGGACGGAAGGGCCCTAAGTCAATCCTCTTGTAGCCAAAACCCTGTCCATCGGACATGCCCCATTCACCTCAGACAATCAAACAACCCTGGTATCCTTGATGGCAATCGGCCATCGCGGCCTATTGCCGCATAATGCCCGCAGGTTCACTATGAACATCTACGGAAAGAACGCTGCGAGCCGTACACGACAACCGCAGCCAACCTGGTGGAGAACAGCATGCGCATCGCAGTGATGGGTACCGGCGCTGTGGGAGGCTATTTTGGCGCTCGGCTTTCGGCGGCTGGAAACGATGTGGCGTTTGTGGCGCGTGGCCGTCATTTGGAGGCTATCCTCAACCATGGCCTGCGCGTCGACAGCGCCGCCGGCGATATTCACCTCACGGGGGTGACCGCCACCGATTCCCCTGCCGCCATTGGTCCGGTGGATATCGTTCTGTTCGCCGTCAAGTTGTGGGACGCCGAGGACGCCGCTGAGGCCATCCGCCCGCTGATCGGGCCGCAGACGGCGGTGATCACCCTGCAAAACGGGGTCACTATCCCGGACATGCTGAGCCGCGTGTTGGGTGAAGACCATGTGGTGGGTGGCGTCGCCCATATCGCGGCGCAAATTACCGCTCCGGGGGTTATCCATCATACCGGAACCCTGGCGCGCATGAGCTTTGGTGAGTTGGACGGGCGTTCATCCGAACGTCTGACCCAGTTCCACTCTTTGGCCATCGAGGCCGGATTCGATGCTCTTTTCAGCAATGATATCCTGGAGATGATCTGGGAGAAATTCGCCTTCCTCGCCCCCTTCAGCGGCGTGACCTCGTTGATCCGGCACCCCGTGGGGATGCTGCGCGCCGTGCCGGAAACCCGCGCGTTGTTTCTTGATGCGGTAAGGGAGGTGGTGGACATCGCTCACGCCAAAGGCGTGACGCTCAACGCCGACATCGTGCAGCGCATCGATACGCTGATCGATGCGCTGGCGTCGGAAATGAAATCCTCCATGCTCAACGACCTGAGCCGCGGCGGCCGGCTGGAGTTGCCCTGGCTGTCCGGCGCGGTCGTCCGCATGGGAACCGAATTGGGGATTCCCACTCCCGTGCACCGGGCCATCGCTGCGGCGCTGGCGCCCTATGTGGATGGGCAGCCGATGTAATAATTTTTATGACGGTGGGTTCCGGTTCGATGCGTGCGGGAACCCACTGTAAGCCTTTGATTCAACAAGAATATTCATATGATCGACCGTCGCGGTCGATCATAATTCGCCCTACGCGACCGCTGAGGCGCGTAGGCGTGACGCCGTGTCGCTCCTTTTTCCATCGACAGTCCGCCCATTTCGGGTGGAGCATTCCTTTGAATTTCTGATGTTCCGCTATCAGGAGCAGGCTGTGGCGCGGCCCTCTCAGGTATGGGCGCCGCAGCTTTCGGCAAAATCATCGGGAGGTGTTCATGCCCCATACTCAAGTGCCGACGGCGCGCTGCGCCGCATTGGTTGGTCCGTACCTCAGCGGTAAAACGACACTTTTGGAAAGCCTTCTGTTCGCGACCGGCGCCATCAACCGTAAGGGCAACGTACGCGACGCCAACATGGTGGGCGACAGCGCGCCAGAGGCCAAAGCCCGTCGGATGAGCGTTGAGATCAATCTCGCCACCGCAGAGTATCTGGGGGAGCGCTGGCACTTTCTCGATTGCCCCGGCTCGGTGGAGTTGACGTATGAGTCGCAGTGCGCGCTGATGGCCTGCGACGTGGCCGTCATCGTCGCGGAACCTTCGGCCGAGCGGGCGGTGCTGTTGGCCCCGCTGTTCAAGTTCCTGGATGACAACCAGATTCCGCACGTCCTGTTCATCAACAAGGTGGACACGCTGGGCGATTTGCGAGTCCGCGACGTGGTCCAGGCGTATCAGGCCGTCTCATCACGCCCGCTGGTGCTGCGCGAAGTGCCGATTCGTGAAGGCGACGCGATCACCGGCTATATCGATCTGGTCAGCGAACGCGCTTACCACTTCAACCCGCACAAGCCCTCCAACCTGGTCCAGATGCCGGATTCCGCCAAGGAAAGGCAGGCCGAGGCGCGGCTGGAAATGCTGGAGGCGTTGTCCGACTTCGACGATTCGCTGCTCGAACAATTGTTGGAAGACGTGAAGCCGAATCCCGGCGCCGTCTATGAGGATTTCGCCAGGGATCTTGCGCAGGATCTGATCGTTCCGGTGTTTCTTGGCTCCGCTGAAAACGACGGTGGCATCCGCCGTCTGCTTAAAGCCTTGCGCCACGAAGGGCCGGAGGTGGCGAGCACCGCTGAGCGGTGGGGGATCGCCAAGAGCGGCGTGGTCGCCCAGGTTTTCAAGAACCTGAACGCCCTGCATGCCGGCAAGCTGAGCTTCGCCCGAGTCTGGCATGGCGCGGTGAGCGATGGCATGATGGTGGGCAACGAGCGCGTGGCCGGCGTCTACCGCATGCAAGGCCATGAGCAGCAGAAGCTGACCCAAGCCAACGCTGGCGAGGTGGTGGCGCTGGGCCGTTTGGAAAAGGTGGTCGCCGGTGATATCCTGACCGACAAGGGCAATCTGGGCCGGCCAGGCTTTTGGCCGGAGGTGCCCGCGCCGGTGTTCGGGCTGGCCGTGCACGCCGAGAATCGCAACGATGAAGTGAAGCTGACCGGCGCGATCCAAAGGCTGATCGAGGAAGACCCGTCCCTGCGGTTCGAGCTGTCCCCCGACACCGGGGAATTGGTGATCTGGGGGCATGGCGACATCCATCTGCAAATTGCGATGGACCGGCTGCGCTCAAAATACAACGTGGTGGTGAAGGGTAAGACGCCGCAAGTCCCCTTCAAGGAAACCATCCGTAAGAATACCGCTCACCACGCGCGTTTCAAACGCCAAACCGGCGGGCATGGGCAGTTCGCCGACATCCATGTCGAGGTCAAGCCAACGCCACGGGGGGACGGCTTCCACTTCAACGACGCCGTCGTCGGGGGTGTCGTGCCGCGCAACTTTATTCCAGCGGTGGAGGCGGGCATCCGCGAATCCATGGTTCAAGGACCGTTTGGCTTCCCGGTCGTGGACTTCGCCGTCACTCTGGTGGGCGGCCAGTACCACGCGGTGGACAGCTCCGAAATGGCCTTCAAGACCGTGGCCCGTCAAGCCATGCACGAGGCCCTTCCTACCTGCGAGCCGGTGCTTCTCGAGCCGATCTTGAACGTCTGTATCGCCGTGCCCAGCGAGTTCACGCCAAAGGTCCAGCGCCTGGTCAGTGGCCGGCGTGGACAGATTCTGGGCTTCGATGCGCGACCGGGCTGGCAGGGCTGGGACGAGGTGAACGGCTATATGCCCCAGGCCGAGATCCACGATTTGATCGTTGAGTTGCGCTCCCTATCGCTTGGCGTCGGGACCTTCACCTGGACGTTTGAGCGCTTGCAGGAGCTGACCGGGAAAATGGCCGATAAGGCCGTCGAACAGCGTAAGGCGGCGCTGACGCACAGCTGATAGGCAAGGTGGGGTCCGGGTTAAACAGAACCGGACCCCGCACCCGTGTTTATCGATGCCTCAGGCTAATGTTCTGTCATTCATGATTTACGGAGCGCGCGACTGGGCCGTTGAGGCCCCGCGGGCTCGTGCCCGCGGAGGCAAGGGCGCGGATGCGCCCGCCCGCCGAGGGAAAAGAAAAAGCCGAGTGCTCTATCCGTCGTGATTCTCAGATCACGACGGATAGAGCACTCAGGCGATCAGTGCTTGTGGTCGCTCTCCGACAGGTCGTTGGCGGGGTCGAGCATGCGGTGCATGTGCACGATGAAGTAACGCATGTGCGCGTCATCGACGGTGGCGCCGGTGGCGCCGCGCCACGCCTTTTTGGCCTCTTCATAGTTAGGAAAAATCCCAACGATGTGGAGCTTGGATGGATCGACAAATTCCTGGCTGTTGGGTTTCACCAACTGGCCGCCAAAGACGAGGTGGAGCAACTGTTTGCTGGGCATGAGCAGCGTATCCTCTGATTTTACTGGGAGATGTGTTTTTCAAACCCTCTTAGCCGCGCCGCCCTTCGTCTTCAAGAACAATGATTCCGCGGAAACTTGTTCATTCCTGGCTTTCCATCCCTTTGCGTCCGGGCGCGCTTGCATCGATCCGGTGGCGAACGTACTATCGCGAGCCGCTTTTTCGGGCTCAATTTTCCTCATATCGATTCAAGGGCTGCGCCATGTTGATCCTCGCTTCCCGTTTGTCGCGCATCAAACCGTCACCGACCATCGCCGTGTCCAACAAAGCCCGCGAATTGAAGGCGGCTGGCCGGGATGTGATCGGGCTTGGCGCCGGCGAACCGGACTTCGACACGCCGGACACCATCAAGGACGCCGCCATCCGGGCCATCCAGAACGGCGACACCAAATACACCGCCGTCGATGGAACCCCGGCGCTGAAAAAGGCGATCTGCGCCAAGTTCGAGCGCGAGAACGGCCTGAAATACACGCCCGAGCAGATCACCGTCGGCGTCGGCGGCAAGCAGGTGCTCTACAACGCGCTGATGGCCACGCTGAACCCCGGTGATGAGGTGATCATTCCGGCGCCGTACTGGGTGTCCTACCCCGACATGGTCGAACTGGCCGAGGGAAAGCCTGTCACCATCCCGTGCCCGGCGGAACAGGGCTTCAAGTTGCAGGCCGCCGACCTGGAAAAGGCGATCACGCCGAAGACCAAATGGCTGATCCTCAACTCGCCGTCCAACCCAACGGGGGCGGCCTATACCCACGCTGAAATGAAGGCGCTCACCGACGTGCTGCTCAGGCATCCGCATGTCCTGGTCATGAGCGACGACATGTATGAGCATCTGCTCTATGACGGCCTGACCTTCTGCACGCCGGCGCAGGTTGAGCCGAAGCTGTTCGATCGCACCTTGACGGTGAACGGCGTGTCGAAGGCTTACGCCATGACCGGCTGGCGCATCGGCTACGCCGGTGGCCCAGCGGCGCTGATCAAGGCCATGGGGGTGATCCAGAGCCAGTCAACCTCGAACCCGGCGTCGATCAGCCAGGCCGCCGCTGTCGAAGCGTTGAATGGGCCGCAGGACTTCATCAAGACGCGCGCTGCGGAGTTCAAGCAGCGTCGCGATCTGGTGGTGTCGATGCTGAACCAGGCCAAGGGCATCACCTGCCCGAAGCCGGAGGGGGCGTTCTACGTCTACCCGTCCTGCGCCGGCTCCATCGGTAAGAAGACCCCGGATGGCAAAATCATCGCCACCGACGAGGACTTCGTCACCTATCTGCTGGAAAGCGAAGGCGTCGCCGTCGTCCAGGGTTCAGCCTTCGGTCTGGCCCCGTATTTCCGCATCTCCTACGCCACCAGCACCCAGGAGCTGGAAGAAGCCTGTGTGCGCATCCAACGGGCCTGCGGCAATCTGCGGGACTGATTGATCCAGTCGGCTCTACCCCCACCCCTTCCCGCTGAAACGGGAGAATAGGGGGTGGGGGAGTCGGAGATGGATTTTAGGGGATATGATCAAGCGGCAGCCGGTTGTGGCTTATTTCTTTAGATGAAGACCAGTCAACCGCTGCACGACGGCAAAATATTCCGGCGAGAGAGAATCCAGCCAATTCTGAACGCCATTCCAGTTCACGGATGGTTTTGCGCCAGCCGGCGGAGTCTCGCCCAATCCAACATAGCTGTCGGAAAACATCCATGTGTAGTTGACTGTTCTTTTCTCAGCGATTGCAATTTCCAACGATTCGCTGCGGCATATATAATAGAAAAGACGGTCGCCAACGATCGACATTTCCTGAGGTATGGTGCACCACCGGTAAATCATGTGGAACGCCATCGGTAGGAAGAAGAGGCAGTTCGTGTCGATATGCCCTCCTTCCTTCGGGAGGTCGTCCCCAGCTACTCCTGGCAATACACTGCCATCCGGGCGAACGAGCCGGCGCTGGGCGGCGACGAAATCGGCGCGTTTGGGATGGTTTTGCGCCGCCATCAGGCAGGTTTCGATATGGTCGTTGTCATACCAGTTATCCGCGTCGAGGAACGCGATGCCTTCGTATTTTTCAGCCACGGCCAGCAAAGCGCCAAGTCCCCGGGCCGCATTGCCGTAGTCTCCATGGCTTCGGTCCAATTTGATATGCCGAACGGGCTCGGCGTCCAGCCAATCCTGAGGAAATCCATCGGCAATCATGATGTGATCCGCTGCAATGGTTTGCTCGCGCACACTTTTAATGCAACGCTCAAGTAAAGATCGATCTTCTTTATAATACGGAGTGACGATACAATATTTATTTCTCATGACCTTACCATTCCTACGTAATGGAAATCTGAAAAGCAGAGCAACATCAGTTGTGTGGAGCACTCAACGTAAAGTGCACCGTATCACATACGTACAAGATCGCGGTTAATAATTGGTAATTGTTTTTTTATAAGCACAGTGCTGCGTCATGCCGATTCATCTCTAGAGGCTCCTCTCGTGCAAACCGGAGGTCAGGCCATCGACCGGGCCTGTTCCCGCGTCCCGAAGAGGCGCAACGCGCGCAGAGAGGGAAAAGACAGCGGATTCAGGGGGGACTCCACAGATTTTTGTGCAGAAAAAACAAATCGACGGTTGAAGTAAAAGCGGTGTTCGGGGGCTGGCATGGTTAAGGCGGTGATCTTCGATGTGGATGGGACGTTGGTCGATTCGATCGATCTGCACGCCCACGCATGGCAGGAGGCGTTCCGGCACTTCGGCTATCCGGTTGACTTCGATGCGCTGCGTGCGCAGATCGGTAAAGGGGGTGACCAGCTCATCCCGGTTTTCGTCCCCAAAGAAGACCTGAAGCGGCGTCATGACGCGATCGACGCCTTTCGTCATGAGCTGTACATGCGCAAATACCTGCATCAGGTCCGCGGCTTCCATCGCACGCGGGCGCTGTTCCAGCGTTTGCATCATGATGGCAAGCGTATCGCCCTGGCGTCCTCAGCCAAGAGCGATGAATTGGCCTATTGCAAGCGCGCCGCCGATATCGATGACCTCATTGACGCCGAGACCGTGTTGGAGGACATCGACCATTCCCAGCCCTCTCCCGACATCCTCCAGGCCGCTCTCGACACGCTCAAGCTCAAACCCGAAGAGGCGGTTGCGGTTGGCGGCACGCCCTGGGACGCCAAGACCGCCGCCAAGGCCGGGATCACGATGATCGGCGTGCTGTGTGGCGGCTTTTCCGAGAAGGGGCTGCGCGCCGCCGGTTGCCGCGAAGTGTGGCGCGATCCGGACGATCTGCTGCGCCACTATCCGCAGAGCCTCATTGTGCGAAGCTGAATGGCCTCATCAGGCGTACAAGTGCGCTGAACTCACGAACAGCTCCAATTCACGGGGGATGGAGGAGGGACGCAGGCCGTTCAGCACCTCACCCGCCACACCCACAGCGTCTAGCAGCGACTGCGGCGCGAAGGGCTTGTGCAGAAAACCCAGCGCGGTATCGCGGACCTCATCGGTCAAATGCTCATAGCCGGTGACCAGCAAAGAACGAATGCCCAGCTCATCCCGCAAACGGCGGCATAAGGAGGCGCCGTCCTCACCGCCAGCCAGCAACATATCCACCAGCGCCAACGCCGGTTGTTCGCGCTGAGCCACGCGCATCGCCTTGGTGGCGTCGCGCAAGGGCCCAATGGTCGTGTAGCCGGCCTTTTCGAGCACGGCTTTCATGGCCGGCCCGATCAGCGGATCGTCCTCAACAATCAAGAGCTTCAACGTCGTTTCCATCTGAAATATGGCCCAAAATGCGGCAAGACCGCCCCACCATGAGAAGAGAACGGTTCAGGTCAACAGATGGCCCCACCTTTTATACGCATGGCCGGATATAGGCCTTGTTCACATCCCACAGTTCATCAAGGATACGCAAGGCTGCGGTGGAGGAATTGACCACCGGGTCGATCAGCAGGGCCTGCAACGCCAGTTCCTTGGAGGCGTGCACCGCTGCTTCAACGGACAATTGCTGCACGCTGGCCTGCGTGTGCAGAAGCTTGGCGATCGGGTCGGGCAGGGGGCCCAGCGAGACGGGGTGAACACCGGCGGCATCGGCGATCACCGGCAGCTCGACCGCCAGATCCGCCGGCAAATTGGGGATAGCGCCCTGGTTGTAGACGACGCCGGCTTCGATAAAATTCTTGCGGTTGTGCAGGACGCCCTCGATCACGGCGACCACCCGCTCCCCCCAGGAAGGCTCCATCCATTCTTCCGGGATGGGCATGCCGCCCTTGAGGACGCCATCCATCTGTTCTTTGAGGCTGGCGCGCTCGCGCTCGTCCTCGGCAAAGTCGAAACCGCGCTCACCGGCTTCCCAGCCATACGACAGATACTCGCCGGTGTGGTCATCGCTGCACGTCGGCCACAGGCCAAAGGACCGGAACAACCGGCGCGTCAGGGGCGCGAAGCCAGGGTCATGCGCCGCTTCGCGCTGGCGCAGCAGCGGGTAGAGATCGCGTCCCGTCGCCTTCTCACGGATGTGCATCAGCCATTGGAAGTGATTGAGTCCGGCGCCCCAGACGTCGATCTCATCCTCATCGATGTCGAGGATTTCGCTGACCAGATCGCGCGCCATAAAGATGCCGTGGCACAGGCCCAGCGCCTTGACCTTGCTGTATTTGCTCAACGCCAGGATGACCCGGCTCTCAGGATTTGACAGGTTGATGAACAGGGCGTTGGGGCAAAGGTCCTCGATATCGCGGGCGATGTCAAAGATCACTGGCAGCGTGCGCAGCGTGAAGAACAGCCCGCCAGGGCCGCCGTTTTCACCCAGCGTATGCCGGACGCCGTGAGCTTTCGGCACCGCGAAATCCAGCTTCCACAGCCGGTTGCGGTCGATGGCGATGGCGTTGATCACAAAATGAGCGCCATCGAGGGCCGCCCGGCGATCCGTCGTCTTCTCGATGAGGATACCGGCCTCACTCTTACGATTCAGCACCGTGGCCAGCGCCGCCATACGCTCCAGCGCCTCGGCGTCGGTGTCCACCAGGGTGAGTGTGCAGCCCGCAAGCGCCTTGGTGGAGAACATGTCCTGGAACAGACTCAGCCCAAAGGATGCGCTGCCGGCGCCGATGAAGACGATTTTGCCGATGTTGGCCATAGTTGCTCGAACAGAGGAAGGGAACATGCGGCGGCTTGTGCGTGTGGATAAGCGCCGGCCTACGCCTCAGCGCGCGCCGAACGCCTGGCTTTTCCTTCGATCAGCCACCACGCCACCTTAGCCGCCAGCTTGAACGGGGTGCTGTGTGGTTTTAGCCCGCAGGCTTTGAAGACCATGGCGATGGCCCGTTCCACATGCGGCTGCTGATAACGCCCCCAGGCGCGCCTGGCGTAGGCCGCATTGAAGATCTTGCGGTCGTAAGGCGCATCCTCCGGCGCGTTCGCCGCATAATAGGCGTACGCCAGCTCATCATCCTCGCTCTCGCCGATCCGGGCGAGCGCCACCTTCAGGCGTTGCCATTTGCTGAGGCGTTCGATCTCCAAATAGCGCTTGGCGTGCGTGTAGAAGAGCTTGTAGTGCCGCAACTCATCGGCGGCGATGCGCTGGCAGATCAGCTTCAGCAAGGGCTCCTCGGTTGAGTCGCCAATGGCGGTGTAGTAGGAGCTGGTGCCGGTTTCCACCATACAGCGGGCGATCAATTCGCCGCTCAGCGAGCCGCGAACGGATTTGTTCAGATCGATGGGCACGCGGTAACCGGCGCGAAAGCGGGCGACGGCGTGCTCGAAATTGAACGCCGGGTCCACCAGCTCGGCCCATTTGCCAAGGGCGCGACCGTGCTGCACCTCTTCGACCGCCCAGTCTCGGGCCACTTCTTGAAAAATCGGGTCATCTGCGAAGATGTTGCAGAGATAGGCGGTGTAATCGTTGGCGTTGTATTCAACCAGGGCCGCCGCCTTGATCAGCGGCGCCAGATCGGCATCGACCTTGCTGCGATCGAGGCTATCCCAGGGAAGCTCTTCATACCGCCAGCGCAGATTGGTCATGGTCGCTCCCGATGCCTGAAAGACGTCACCCTCTGGCAAGGGCCAGAGGGTGGGTCATCACGTGCAACTATGTGGTTTGCACGTTACATCACAGCAAGCCCGCTTCCCAGGGAAGCGAGAGGGCACATCAATGCACGGTCACCACGGCGTCGAGTTTCGCGCGGGCAATGACCAGCTTGGCCTCCACCTCGGCGCGTTCGGCGTCGTCCTTGGCGTCGTCCAGATCCTCGCTGAGATCCTTGACGTCTTGCTCAGCTTTGCCACGGTCAATCTCAGCCAGCGCCACGGCCTGTTCGGCCAGCACCGTGCAGCGGGTTGCAGTCACTTCGGCGAAGCCGCCCGCGACGAAGATACGGTCGACCACGCGGTCACCCTCGTACACGTCGATAACGCCCGGACGTACGGTGGAGATCAGCGGCGCGTGACCGGCCAGAACGCCGAAGTCACCTTCGGTTCCCGGCACCACCACCATGTCCACCAACTGCGCGGTCAGCAGCTTTTCCGGTGACACCAGTTCAAATTCGACTTTATCGGCCATAGGGTGTTGGCTCCCTCAACCGGCTCTCCCGTCCTTGATGAACGGGAGAGGGTTGCCGTTTCAACGAGTGCGCAGACGCGAGATCAGGCGGCTTCAGCGGCCATCTTCTTGGCTTTGGCGACCGCATCGTCGATGGTGCCGACCATGTAGAAGGCAGCCTCCGGCAGATGGTCGTAATCACCGTTCACGATGCCGCGGAAGCCCCTGATGGTCTCTTCGATCGACACCAGCACGCCGGGCGATCCGGTGAACACCTCGGCGACGTGGAAGGGCTGCGACAAGAAGCGCTGAATCTTGCGGGCGCGGGTCACGACCAGCTTATCGTCTTCCGACAGCTCGTCCATGCCCAAGATCGCGATGATGTCCTGCAATGACTTATAGGTCTGCAAGACGCGCTGCACGTCGCGGGCAACGCGGTAGTGCTCCTCACCGACGACGCGCGGGTCGAGAATGCGCGAGGTCGAGTCAAGCGGGTCCACGGCGGGGTAGATGCCCAGCTCGGCGATCTGGCGCGACAGCACCGTCGTGGCGTCCAAATGGGCGAAGGATGTCGCCGGAGCCGGGTCGGTCAGATCGTCGGCAGGCACGTAAATGGCCTGGACCGAGGTGATCGAGCCCTTCTTGGTGGTGGTGATGCGCTCTTGCAGAGCGCCCATGTCGGTCGCCAGCGTCGGCTGGTAACCCACCGCCGAGGGGATGCGGCCCAGCAGCGCCGACACCTCGGACCCCGCCTGCGTGAAGCGGAAGATGTTGTCCACGAAGAACAGCACGTCCTGGCCTTCCTCGTCGCGGAAATACTCCGCAACCGACAGGCCGGTCAAGGCGACGCGGGCGCGGGCGCCCGGCGGCTCGTTCATCTGGCCGTACACCAAGGCGACCTTGGAGCCCGGACCATCGAGCTTGATGATGCCCGACTCGATCATTTCGTGATAGAGGTCGTTGCCCTCACGGGTGCGCTCACCGACGCCGGCGAACACCGAATAGCCGCCATGCGCCTTGGCGACGTTGTTGATAAGCTCCATGATGATCACGGTCTTACCCACGCCGGCGCCACCGAACAGGCCGATCTTGCCCCCCTTGGCGTAGGGAGCCAGCAGATCCACGACCTTGATGCCGGTGACCAGCATCTGGGCTTCCGTCGATTGCTCGGTGAACTCCGGGGCCGATTTGTGAATCGGGGCGACGCTCTTGTGGCCGACCGGGCCACGCTCGTCGATCGGCTCACCGATGACGTTGATGATGCGCCCCAGCGTCTCCGGGCCGACCGGCACGGAGATGGGGGCGCCGGTGTCCACCACCTCGCCACCACGAACGAGGCCGTCCGTCGAATCCATGGCGATGGTGCGCACGGTGTTCTCGCCCAGATGCTGGGCGACTTCGAGCACCAAGGTCTTGCCTTCGTTCTTGGTGTGCAGCGCGTTCAAGATCGCCGGCAGTTCGCCTTCAAAGTGCACATCGATGACGGCGCCCAGCACCTGGGTGATCCGGCCGACTGCAACAGTAGCGGCTTGGACCTCGGTCTTCTTAGCCATGGGGTAAAGCTCCCTCGGAACTCGAAAATGTCAAACGAAACCGCGGATCACGCAGTGCTTCAGATCGCCTCGGCGCCGGAGATGATCTCGATCAGCTCCTTGGTGATGTACGCCTGGCGCGTCCGGTTGTAGGTCAGCGTCAAGCGAGTGATCATGTCACCGGCGTTGCGGGTCGCGTTGTCCATCGCGGTCATCCGGGCCCCTTGCTCGGAAGCGGCGCTCTCCAAGAGGGCGCGGTAGACCTGGATCGACAGGTTGCGCGGCAACAGCTCGGCGAGGATTTGCTCCTCGTTGGGCTCAAATTCGTAGACCGGCTTCACCTCTCCCGTCTCTTCTTCCACGGCGGTCGCCTCAGGCGCCGCGAATGGAATAAGCTGCTGAAGGGTGATGATCTGTGAAATCGCCGACTTGAACTTGTTGTAAATCACCGAGCAGACGTCGAATTCGCCCGCCTCGTACATGTCATTAAGCTTCTTGGCGATCAGATCGGCGTCGGTGAACGACAGCTTGCGGCGACCGATATCCTCGTAGCCCGCCACAATCAGCGATGCGACGTCACGGCGAAGCTGATCGCGGCCCTTGCGGCCCACGGTCAGCACCTTCACCGTCTTGCCTTCGCCTTGCAGGCGTTGGATCTGACGGCGCGCCTCGCGGACGACGGTGCTGTTGAAGCCGCCGCACAGGCCACGGTCAGAGGAGATGACGACGAGAAGGTGCACCTGGTCGGAACCCGTGCCCGTCATCATCTTCGGGCCACCGGCGCCGGCCTGGACGTTGGCGGCCAGCGACGTCAGCATGCGGCCCATGCGCTCGGCGTAGGGACGTGACGCCTCGGCTTGCTCCTGCGCGCGGCGGAGCTTGGAGGCAGCCACCATCTTCATGGCCGACGTGATCTTCCGCGTCGATTGGACGCTGGCGATCCGGTTCTTAAGGTCCTTGAGGTTAGGCATACCGGCCCTTCATCCCGCGAGAGTTCTGCGCCTGAAAGTTTCTGGCCGAAAATCCGGGGCCTCGCAGCCCCGGACTCCTTGTTCTCAGATCAGACAAACACCTTGGTGAAGTTCTCAAGGAAGGCCTTGAGTTTCTCCTCGGTGGCCGGGCTGATCGCCTTCTCGTTGCGAATGGCGGCCAGGATATCGGCCCCCTTCACGCGGATCTCTTCAAGATACTTCTTCTCGAAGCGGGTCACGTCCTCGGCCTTGATCCTGTCGAGGAAGCCCTTCACGCCAGCGAAGATCGCCACGACCTGTTCTTCGATCGGCAGTGGCTGGAACTGCCCCTGCTTCAGCAACTCGGTCAAACGGGCGCCACGGGCGAGAAGACGCTGGGTGGCGGCGTCGAGATCGGAGGAGAACTGGGCGAAGGCCGCCATCTCGCGGTATTGGGCGAGTTCGAGCTTGATCGAGCCGGCAACCTGCTTCATCGCCTTGATCTGCGCGGCGGAACCCACGCGGGACACCGACAGGCCGACGTTGATGGCGGGGCGGATGCCCCGATAGAACAGCGTCGTCTCAAGGAAGATCTGACCATCGGTGATCGAAATCACGTTGGTCGGGATGTAAGCGGAAACGTCGCCGGCCTGCGTCTCGATGATCGGCAGGGCGGTCAGCGAACCGGCGCCGTGGGCGTCGTTCATCTTGGCCGCGCGCTCCAGCAGACGGGAGTGCAGATAGAAAACGTCGCCGGGATAGGCTTCACGGCCCGGCGGGCGGCGCAGCAGCAGCGACATCTGGCGGTAGGCGACGGCCTGCTTGGACAGATCGTCATACACGATCACCGCGTGCATCCCGTTGTCACGGAAATACTCGCCCATCGTGCAG
>JAVBJZ010000045.1:0-30640 GCA_031546725.1 Azospirillum sp. | reverse complement strand
GACACTACCAGAACAGCTAACCGACAGGGGTCAGCTATTAGCCGTTCAAGCAGAGTGTTGGCCACCATGTGAGCAGGTGTATGCGCGAGACAGGTAGCGACAAGATCAAGACCAACTGGGTGTTTTGTACCCTTGACTTGGATCTCGAATCGCCATGGAACATTGGTTTCTGGGAAAATAAGCTCACCATCCTCACCGCCTTCTGGTTCAACCTGGAATCGTGCCCCATCCATATCCCAGAAGCGCAGCATCATCTCGATGCATACAATGTCCTGATATTCGAATTTCTGTTGAGCTATCGTGTGAATCATTATCATAGCTCTCTAAATTTAACTACCGCTCTGCCCGCTAACTTACCTTGACCGTGGCTTTCTAGACACATCATTGTCTGGATGGCTTTCCAAGTAGAAAGTGAACAAGAATTCCGTCCAACTAGGATGTTCACCACCCAAGGCCTCACGATTCGTGAAGGCGCAGCACGGATCAAGATGGATAATATTGCACTGTATGTGGCGCTTGGCAAAGATGCCATGAGTACCTCTGATTACTCGACCTTCCAGCCCTACTTCCATTCACTCTTCGCCTGGGTCAGGCGGCGGCCTTCTGCTTGAGCAGGATGCCGATGATCTCGGCGGCGGCCTTGGGGATATTGGTTCCCGGTCCATAAATGGCCGATACGCCGGCCTTGGTGAGATAATCATAGTCCTGCGGCGGAATCACCCCGCCACACACCACCAGAATGTCGCTGGCCCCCTGCTTGCGCAGTTCCTCGATGAGCTGCGGCACCAGCGTCTTATGCCCGGCGGCCTGTGATGACACGCCAATGATGTGCACGTCGTTTTCAACGGCTTGGCGGGCCGCTTCGTCGGGGGTTTGGAACAGCGGGCCGATGTCCACATCGAAGCCGATGTCGGCGAAGGAGGTGGCGATCACCTTGGCTCCACGGTCGTGGCCGTCCTGGCCCATCTTGACCACCAGAATGCGCGGGCGGCGGCCTTCCTCCGCGGCGAAGCGGTTGACCTCATCCTGAATGGCCTTGAAGGCGGCGTCACCCTCATAGGCGGCGCCATACACACCCGAGACCGAGCGGGTGTGCGCCACATGGCGGGTGAAGACTTTTTCCAGCGCCGTGGAAATCTCACCAATGCTGGCGCGAGCGCGGGTCGCCTTGATGGAAAGGTCAAGCAGATTGCCGGACTTTTCCGCCGCCGCCCTGGTCAGCGCGTCGAGCGCGGCGCGGCAAGCGGCTTCATCGCGCGTCGCGCGCATCTGGTTGAGGCGGGCGATTTGCCCGTCACGAACAAAGCTGTTGTCGATGTCGAGAACATCGACCTTCTCGGGATTCTCGACACGGTACTTGTTGACGCCGACAATCACCTCCTCGCTGCGGTCGATGCGGGCCTGGCGGCGGGCGGCGGCTTCTTCAATCAGCAGCTTGGGCATGCCGGACTCGACGGCCTTGGTCATGCCGCCCATGCCTTCAACCTTGGTGATCAACTCCAGAGCGGCATGCGCCAGCGCGTGCGTCAAATTCTCGATGTAATAGGAACCGCCCAGCGGATCGACCACATTGGTGATCCCCGCCTCTTCGGCGATGATCAACTGCGTGTTGCGGGCGACACGGGCCGAGAACGGCGTCGGCAAGCCCAGCGCCTCGTCAAAGGCGTTGGTGTGCAGCGACTGCGTGCCGCCGAGCACCGCCGCCAATGCCTCGATGGTGGTGCGGATGATGTTGTTGTGCGGGTCCTGCTCGGTCAGGCTGACGCCTGAGGTCTGGCAATGCGTGCGCAGCGCCAGCGAGCGCGCGTCCTTGGGCTGGAAGTTCTCCTGCATCAGCCGCGCCCACAACAGGCGGGCGGCGCGCAGCTTGGCGATCTCCATGAAGAAATTCATGCCGATGGAGAAGAAGAACGACAGGCGCGGCGCGAATGTATCGACCGCCAAGCCTTTGGACATGGCGGCCCGCACGTATTCCAGACCATCGGCGATGGTGAAGGCCAGTTCCTGCACCGCCGTCGCCCCGGCCTCTTGCATGTGATAGCCGGAGATGGAGATCGAGTTGAACTTCGGCATGTTCAGCGCCGTGTACTCGATGATATCGGCGATGATCCGCATCGAGGGCTCGGGGGGGTAGATGTAGGTGTTGCGGACCATGAACTCCTTGAGGATATCGTTCTGGATGGTGCCGGACAGCTTGTCCTGAGCCACCCCCTGCTCTTCCGCCGCGACGATGTAGCCGGCCAGGATCGGCAGAACCGCCCCGTTCATGGTCATCGACACCGACATTTTGTCGAGCGGGATGCCGTCGAACAACACCTTCATGTCCTCGACCGAGTCGATGGCCACCCCCGCCTTCCCGACATCGCCGACGACACGCGGATGATCGCTGTCATAGCCGCGATGCGTAGCGAGGTCGAAGGCCACGGACAAGCCCATCTGCCCGGCCTTCAGATTGGCGCGGTAGAAGGCGTTCGACTCCTCAGCCGTGGAAAAACCGGCGTATTGGCGGATCGTCCACGGGCGGTGCGCGTACATGGTGGCGCGGGGACCGCGGGTGAACGGCGCGAACCCCGGCAGCGTGTCCAGCTCCAACCCTTCCAAATCGGCAGCCGTATAAAGCGGCTTCACGTCCAGACCTTCTGGCGTGCGCCAGGTCAAGCCGGACAGCGCCGCAGCGCTGCTGTCCTTGGCGGCGCCAATATCCTTAAGGGCCAGATTTTCCCAATCAGCCCAGGTTTTCTTTGGAAAGTCAGTCATCAGGTGCCTCCACGGACGGCGCTCTCTTCGAGACTTTGGTATTACATGAATGAACGGCGTGCAACGACCTTCCAGGCGGCCTGCATCAGCAGAGCGCCCAGAGCGGTCTTCAGCAGCGCGGCGGCCCAGAAAGGCGTCAAACCAATGGCGATGGCCTTTTCCATGCCAAACAGCCATGCCAGCCACGACACGCCAGAGGCGAGCAGCACCGCATGGCCAATGGCCATGGCGGCGAACGCCCGCAACGGGGTGCGGTCCCAGCCACGCTCGGCCAGCCAACCGGTGACCACGACGCCAAGCATGAAGCCGGCAAGATAGCCACCCGTCGCGCCGGCCATATAGGCCGGGCCGGTGTTCGAACCGGCGAACACCGGCAGACCGAACAAGCCTTCAGCGAGATACAGCAGCACGACCGCCAGGCCGAGGCGGCTGCCATAGGCCATGCCGAGCAGCAGCACGACCATGCTTTGCATCGTCATCGGCACCGGCCAGAACGGCGCCTGCACCTTGGCCGAAAGGACCAGCAGCGCGCTGCCGAGGATCACCGCCACCATCGTTTTGACGAGGCCATCGCGCGGCGGCGCGGCGCTGAGCAGCAGAGCCGGGTGAGCCGTACGCGAAACATCAGGCGACAGGGGCAAAGGACTCTTCCGTTCCAACCAATTTCAACATCAGGCTCAACATCAGGCGAATTCGATGATCTTCTGGTCCACCGCCAGGCTGCCGCCCGGCGCGGCGAGCACCTTGGAAACAGTCCCATCCTGGGCCGCCCGCAAGATATTCTCCATCTTCATCGCCTCAACCACAGCCAACACTTCGCCGGCCTTGACCTCCTGTCCCTCGGCCACAGCCAACGAAACCAGCAGGCCGGGCATCGGCGACAGCAGGAATTTGGACATGTCCGGCGGCGCTTTCTTGGGCATCAGCGCAAACAGCTCCGCCCCGCGCGCCGTCAGCACCCGGACACTCGCCTGGCTGCCGGAATGGAACAGCGTATAGCCCACGCCTTGCCGGTCGACCTGGACGCAGACATGCCGGCCATTGACCGTGCCGCGGAACAGCGGGTCGCCAATCTGCCAGTCACTAAGGACCGTGTGATTCGCGCCGTCGATGTCGACCGCATAGCCGATACGCCACGGGTCGCTCGCCATGGGATCCACATGTACGGGATGCGGGACGCCGTTCAGCACGACGACCCAGTCGCTGCGCACGCGGGCGGTGTTGCCCATCATCTTGCCGCTGATCTGGATGTCGCGGTCGTACAGGCAACGGTGGATCACCGCCGCGACCGAGATGAGGGTGGCCGGGTTGTCGGGCGGCAGATCGGCGGCGCGGAAGCCGTCCGGGTATTCCTCGGCGATGAAGTTGGTGGTCAGCCGGCCTTCCTCAAAGCGCGGGTTGGCCATCAATGACGCCAGGAAGGGAATATTGTGGCTGACGCCACGGATGTAATACTGGTCCAACGCCTCACGCATGCGGACGATAGCCGCGTCGCGCGTCACCCCCCAGGTGCACAGCTTGGCGATCATCGGGTCGTAGAACATGGAAATCGCGCCGCCCTCATAGACGCCGGTATCGACGCGCACATGCTTATCCCCACCGCTGGCCGGCGGCTGGTAATGGGTGAGGCGGCCCGTGGAGGGCAGGAAGTTGCGGAACGGGTCCTCGGCGTAGACGCGGGCCTCCAGCGCCCATCCCTGCAACCGCACGTCCTCCTGCCGGATGGGCAGGGCCTCGCCCGCCGCCACGCGGATCATCAGCTCCACCAGATCGAGGCCGGTGACCAGCTCCGTGACCGGGTGCTCCACCTGCAAACGGGTGTTCATCTCGAGGAAATAGAAATTGCGCTCGGCGTCGACGATGAACTCCACCGTGCCAGCCGAGGCGTAGTCCACGGCGCGCGCCAGAGCCACCGCCTGCTTGCCCATCGCCTTGCGGGTGGCGGCGTCGAGAAACGGTGACGGCGCTTCTTCGATGACCTTCTGGTGACGGCGCTGGATCGAGCATTCGCGCTCCCCCAGATACAAGGTGTTGCCGTGGCTGTCGGCCAGCACCTGGATCTCGATATGGCGCGGCTGCTGGATGTATTTCTCGATGAAGACGCGGTCGTCGGCGAAGCTGGAGCGCGCCTCGTTGCGGGCCGACTGGAAGCCCTCACGCGCTTCTTCGTCGTTCCAGGCCACGCGCATGCCCTTGCCGCCGCCGCCCGCCGAAGCCTTGATCATCACCGGATAGCCGACGTCACGGGCGATGCGGACCGCTTCATCGTCGGTTTCGATGACGCCAAGATAGCCGGGCACGGTCGAGACGCCGGCCTTCTTGGCGAGCTTCTTCGATTCGATCTTATCGCCCATCGCCCGCATGGCGCGCGCATCCGGGCCGATGAAGGCGATGCCGGCCTTGGTCAAGGCCTCTTGGAATTCCCCTTTTTCCGACAGGAATCCATAGCCGGGGTGCACGGCCTGAGCGCCGGTTTTCTTGCACGCCTCGACGATACGATCGATCAGCAGATAGCTTTGTCCCGAGGGTGACGGGCCGATGTGCACCGCCTCGTCGGCCATATCAACGTGCAACGCCGTCTTGTCGGCATCCGAATAGACCGCCACCGTCTTGATGCCCATACGCTTGGCGGTACGGATGACCCGGCAGGCGATCTCGCCACGGTTGGCGATAAGAATTTTGGAAAACATGACACCGACCTCGTCTTTAGAGCGGATCGCGATCGACTTGAAAATCGGTATCGCGTGAATCAACTCGTTAAATCAAAGACCTGGAGTGGATCCCGGTTCAAATGGAACGGGAAGCCGTTCTCAAAGCGGAATGTTGTCGTGCTTGCGCCACGGGTTTTCGAGCTGCTTGTTGCGCAGCATCGCCAGCGCATGGCAGATCCGCTTGCGGGTGCCGAACGGGTAGATCACGTCGTCCAGATAGCCGCGCGAGGCCGCAACGAAGGGGTTGGCGAATTTCTGCCGGTATTCCTCGGTGCGCGTCTCAATCTTTTCCTGGTCGCCAAGGTCGCTGCGGAAGATGATCTCGACAGCCCCCTTCGGGCCCATCACCGCGATTTCCGCCGACGGCCATGCATAGTTGACGTCGCCGCGCAGGTGTTTGGAGCTCATAACGTCGTAAGCGCCGCCGTAAGCCTTGCGGGTGATCACCGTGACCTTCGGCACCGTGGCTTCGGCAAAGGCGAACAGCAGCTTGGCGCCGTGCTTGATGATGCCGCCATATTCCTGCGCGGTGCCCGGCATGAAGCCGGGAACGTCCACGAAGGTGACGATCGGGATGTTGAAGGCGTCGCAAAAACGTACGAACCGCGCCGCCTTGATCGCGCTGGCGATGTCCAGACAACCGGCCAGCACCAGCGGCTGGTTGGCGACGAAACCCACCGTCGAGCCGTTCATGCGCCCAAAACCAATGATGATGTTCTTGGCGTGCTCGGCCTGCAGCTCGAAGAAATCACCCTCATCCACAACCTTCAGGATCAATTCCTTCATGTCGTAAGGCGTGTTGGTGCTTTCCGGCACCAGGGTGTCGAGCGAATAATCATAGCGGTTGGGCGGGTCGATGGTCGGCCTGGCAGGCGGCTTTTCCCGGTTGTTGGCCGGCAGAAAGTCGATGAAGCGGCGCAGTTGCAAAATCGCCTCGACATCATTTTCAAAACCGAGATCGGCGACGGAGGATTTGGTGGTGTGGGTGATCGCACCGCCCAATTCCTCAGCGGTGACCACCTCATGCGTGACGGTTTTCACCACATCCGGGCCGGTCACGAACATGTAGGACGTGTCCCGCACCATGAAGATGAAGTCCGTCATCGCCGGTGAATACACCGCCCCGCCCGCGCACGGCCCCATGATCATCGAGATCTGCGGGATGACGCCGGAGGCCATCACATTGCGCTGAAACACTTCGGCGTAACCGCCCAGCGAGGCCACGCCTTCCTGGATGCGCGCCCCGCCGGAATCGTTCAGGCCGATCATCGGGGCCCCCGCCTTCATGGCGAGATCCATGATCTTGCACATCTTTTCAGCCTGCGCTTCGGACAGCGAACCGCCGAACACGGTGAAATCCTGGCTGAAGATGAAGATCAGACGGCCATTGACCGTCCCATGCCCGATAACGACGCCATCACCAGGGATTTTTTGCTTTTCCATACCGAAGTCGATGCAGCGGTGTTCGACGAACATGTCGAACTCCTCAAACGAACCATCATCGACCAGCAACTCGATGCGCTCGCGGGCGGTCAGCTTGCCCTTTTCGTGCTGTGAAGCGATGCGCTTCTCACCACCACCCAAACGCGCGCCAGCGCGCATGGATTCCAACCGGGCCAGGATTTCTTGCATTCGGCGTTTCCCACGTAAACGATGGCTTTTCGACACCGGAGTGTCTCCCAGGTGGCGGGAGTTATTCACAAGATCCAGGACACGGCAATCCACTGTGAGCCCTGTGAAGATTAAAACAGTGCAAACTTGTAAAAATCTTCACGGACATTATCGATAATTTGAAAACTTTGTGCATAGCATCAAGGACAAGCCGATGCCGCCTCAGCGCTTGCGCAGTTGTTTGCCATCGATCCGACCGAGGGTGGCGATCAGTTCGGCCATGTGTTCACCCAGCACGGGCAAGTAAGACCGGCGGGCGAGCGTTGCTTCGTCCATATAGAGCCCGCGGTTGATTTCAATTTGCAGCGCGTGCACGCCGGTGCGTGGCTGCCCGTAGTGGCGGGTGGTGAAGCCCCCGGCATAGGGCGTGTTTCGGTTCACCGCATAGCCCTTCGCGCGCAGCAGGGTTTCCGCCGTATCGATGACGATGGGATCGCACGCGCTGCCGAAACGGTCCCCGAGCACAAGGTCGACACGCCGCCCGTCGCGCCGCCGTTCGGGTGAGGCCGCCGATGGCATGGAGTGGCTGTCGATGAGGATGCAATGGCCAAAGCGCTTGGCCGTCGCCTCGATCAGCGCCTTCAGCGCGTCGTGGTAAGGATGGTAGAAGTGGGTGACGCGCTGCACGGCGTCGCAGAAATGCAGCTTGGTGCGGTAGATTTCCTCGCCATTCGCGACCACGCGGGCGATCGTGCCCAAGCCGGCGGCCACCCGTGGCGAGCGGGTGTTGACGTAGTTCGGCAGCCTGTCGGCAAACATATCCGGGTCCAACTCGTACGCCTCACGGTTGACGTCGAGGAAGGCCCGGGGAAACAGCGCCCGCAGCAGCGGCGCGCCGAGCTGCGGGGCGAAGGCGAAGATTTCATCGACGAAGGCGTCTTCGGACTTGCGCAGAGCCTGCCCGTCCAGGCGTGCGGCGGATAGAAACTCCGGCGCGTAGCACCGCCCGCTGTGCGGGGAGGCGACCACCACAGGCAGAGTCTGTTCGGGCGGCGCTTGGGTGTCGCACACGTGATTGCAGGTGGTGTCGGCGTCGAAATGCGCATCCATGACAAGAGTGATGTAACTGACCGGAAGCCCGCTGTCACGCGGTCGCGTGACCTTTGCGTAGACACAACAGCGGCGCGGGCCTGGCGGTCCCTGCCCATAAAGGGGGAAATGCGCTTGAAAAAAAGTGAACGTAGGGCTTGCCACACCCCCCGGATAATGATAAACCCCCCGCTCACTGCCGGACGGAACACGGTCGGACAGTTGGATGGGCGCGTAGCTCAGCGGGAGAGCACTACGTTGACATCGTAGGGGTCACAGGTTCAATCCCTGTCGCGCCCACCATCCATGAAGGCCGCTAACTCAACGGGTTAGCGGCCTTCGCCATGTCTGGGCCACGTTTGGAAATAGGCCTAGCAACTGGCTAGCAACTGGGCGGACAAACCATGACAATATCGCCTTGGCGATAACGGACTGGTTGAACGCATGAACCGGACGATCAAGGAAGCCACCGTCAAGCGCTTCCACTATGACGATCACGCCCAGTTCGAAAAACATCTCGGGGACTTTATTACAGCCTATAACTTCGGGCGAAGATTGAAGACCCTGCAAGGCTTAACTCCCTACGAATACATCGGCAAAACCTGGGCTTCCGAGCCTGAACGATTCAGGCTCGATCCAAACCATCAAATGCCGGGACTAAACACCAGGCGATTGATCAGTCTGAAGGATGGGATATCATCCGTTCCACGACGTTAAGCTGACGCGGATAGGAGCGTATCATTTGTGAAGCCGCCCGCAACCATCGTGCCAGTTGAGCCTTCGGCAAGCGAAGCGATCGTGGAACAGAAAGTCGTTCAACCGCTTCTCCAATTGCTTGGATACGACGAAGATGACATTGTTCCAAAATATTCTGTGTCCTTTCAACAAGGCCGAAAGAGCGGGCGACCATCCGAGGCGGACTTTGTTGTCTTCGGAGGAAAACCACACGACAGGAATAGCTCAATAATCGTGGTGGAAGCCAAGCGGGCGTCTGAAAATATTTCGACTGCTAGAGCGCAGGCCGAATCCTACGCGATTGCTCTAAAAGCTCCTTTTATTATTCTGACAAATGGTGTGAATTTTGAGGTTTGGCGACTCCGACCAACAATGGAGAATGAGCTAATTATTTCAATGGATATCTGTGATGTCTCAACACGATTTGGTCAACTTGAAAGTTGCATAGGCAAAGAGGCAACGCTCGCGTATGCGCGCAAAATTGAACGTGAATGGGTTTTCACTCCACTTATTGTATTTCGTGATTATGTTGACAAACAGATTGAAAAATCAAATAAATATCAAAGTACGTCTGCACGCCGACTGCATAAGCCATACGATTCAGATAAAGGGGTGCAAACATCAGACCTGAATTTTTTGACTGAATGTAAAGGCGCCGTCATCATCGGTTCTTCTGGAATGGGAAAGACTGTGGTCGGCTATCGCATATTTCGTCAACTTCTCCAAGACCATCTTGATACGGCCGGTGAGGTAATGCCGTTTTATATTAACCTAGTTGATGTTGGACATGAAACTCTCCTGGAATATGCGCTGTCCGCAATTCGATCAGCTTATCCTGCACTGTCGATGCACAGTTTTGAGAGCCTTCTTCGTGAAAGATCTGTCACTATTATTTGCGATACATTTGATCAGGCTCAAGAGCATGATATTCTCGCTGCCGAGTTCAGGAAGCTGTTAACGCGATACGACAAACTCCGCCTCATCGTGCTTACTCGGCGATCCAGTGCTCCCGAAATTGGACTTCCCATCTACGAACTCCTGCCCCTCAGCCATCAGGAACAGCACGAGGTAGCGGGGGATATGTGGCGGGTATTACATAGAATACCAGAAGTGGCGAAGCGCCTCTGTGAAAACCCCCTTCTGCTTTCATTGTTCGTCGAACACTGGCGAACTCACGATAGGCTGCCAAATGATCTTGCGCAGCTATTTCAGACATGGCTTGACCGCATTCTTCGGCCCCAAACAACGCAACCCAGTGAACGGGAAATGCTACTGCATGCCATGATAGCGTTGGCACAGGCTCCTGACCAATTGTCAATATCAGCCGCGTTGATAATTCTTCAGTCCAACGGACTTCCCATCAATTATTTGGATGTTCTAGTCCATCGTGACGCAATTGAGGTTCACAATCGTGTAGTGAGTTTTAGTCATGAGTCGCTACGCGACTATCTGAAAGCCCTATCTATTAAGGAACTTGATTTGGCAAGTGCAAAGCAAGTCGTTGAAGCGGCTGATCTAGCAACCGACTCCCTGTTCCCGATTCTATTGATGAGTCTTTTCCGTGATCCCGAGCGGAAGGCCATGCTGTGGAGTCGGTTGGGAGCTACCTCGTTGGAGACCATTAACGGCGTCGTCGCGTTCAACTCCAGAGATTGGTACACGGGAGATTTGGACCCTTCACGGCTTCAGGAATTCCTGACAGGCGTTGCTGACGGTATTGATCTCATGGTTGAGAGCTTTCTACCGCAAATGCGCAGCGCCATCCTAAGAAGCATCACCTGGAATCACTCCCAGCATGTGTGTGTAGCAGGAGAGGCAGATTCGATAAGTTACGCGATTAGCTTTCTGCCACGTACTGATCGAAGCCCGAGGACTATGGTAGCTCAACTAGACTTGAAAAACGCTCGCCACGGCTGGCAAAGCTCAGGAGGGCCTATTGATTGGATGCGTGGTTGTACTATTGGAATAAACAACGTCGAGCGTGCTGTTCTCGATCTCGTGAGAAAAGGCAAATTGTCCGGTGGACTAATGTGGCGGCGGGAAGTGGTTTGCGGATGGCTTCGTGTGTTGAAAAATGGAAGTTATTTCGAAGTTCCAAATACGACTGACGTGACGGCAATTGCAGATAGCCTAGAAAGGCACACAACACGTAACTTTTCATATCATGGGTTTGCCGGCAGCGTCTCCACGGAAGATGTTATCGAAATTATTGAATACCTACGTTACTTGAAGAATATTGGTATTGAACATATTGACGAAAGAGAGAGTGCACCAAATAATGAATGGGACATTCAGCAGATGCCGCACGACAAAATCGTCGATATAGTTATTCGAATATTCACAGATGCACAGCATTTATACAAAGAAATTGTTGAGAATAACTTTCTCAAAATTTCAGCAGAACTACGCCATTTCAACTTGTTTCCGGCTCGCGTGAATATTAAATTTGAAAGATTTCTTGAGAAATGGCATATAAAAATGTATTGGAGCGCAGCATCCAGTTGGGATGAGTGCGGGGTGGACATTCTTCCCGAAAATTCTCCGATCAATAGCGATCTGGATAAGCTGTTCAAGGAAATGGAAAGAAGCTACCTTAAGTATGGGAAGGACAATGCAACGCGATTTCTGTATTGGACTGGGTGGAGTGGGGTAATTTCCGGTGCAGAAAGATGGCGACAACACAGACATGAGTCGACCATCGTTAGGGTGGCGATAAGATGGCTAGAGGATGACTTGAAACGCCTTTTCAAGGTGTAGTTTCTTCTAGTGTGGAGATGCGCTAGATTTATTGATGGCAACGGGAAGTATATTGACGCCATCCAAGTTCAGAAATTTGAGTGCAAATACGAGAAGGGCATCGGGAAGATAGCCACCCGCCATCATATCCAGTGTTGATCAAATACTGTATGTCATCTTCTTATTTCAAATACGTTCTGTAGAGTCGCATCTTGTTGCTCCGGCCATTTCTGGAATCGGCGAAAAGCTTTGGGCCTTAACAGGCCCAAAGCTTTTTTCATGGCCGGTGCGTCACCGCTTTCCGGGAAGGCTTGCAAAGTCGCACGAAGAGCTTAAAAAACGGCTCATGACGCTCTCACTTCGCATTGGCACGCGCGGCAGCCCGCTGGCGTTGGCGCAGGCCCACGAAACCCGCGACCGCCTGATGGCGGCGCACCCGCATCTGGCAGCGCCAGGGGCCATCGACATCGTGGTGATCAAGACCACGGGGGACCAGATCCTCGACCGCACCTTATCGGAAGCGGGCGGCAAGGGCCTGTTCACCAAAGAGCTGGAAGACGCCCTGCTCGGTGATCGCATCGATCTTGCCGTGCACTCGATGAAGGACGTGCCGACATGGCTGCCGGAGGGGCTGGAGATCGCCACTCTGCTGCCGCGAGAGGACCCGCGCGATGCTTTCTTCTCGCGCTCGGGCGTCGGACTGGACGAACTGCCCGCCGGGGCGGTGGTCGGCACCGCTGGCTTGCGCCGGCAGGCGCAGATCCTCGAACGCCGACCGGACCTCAAGGTCATCCCCTTGCGCGGCAACGTGCAGACCCGCCTGAAGAAGCTTGAAGCCGGTGAGGTGGATGCCACACTGCTGGCGCTGGCCGGGTTGCGTCGCCTGGGCCTGACCGACCGCATCACCGTCATCCTGGAGCCTGAAACCATGCTCCCCGCCGTGGCGCAAGGCGCCATCGGCATCGAGATCCGCCGTGCTGACGACAAAACCCGCGCGCTGCTTGCCCCGCTGCACTGCGCCGAAACGGCGGCCCGCGTGGCAGCCGAGCGGGCGTTGCTCGCCATGCTCGATGGTTCCTGCCGGACGCCGATTGCGGCGTTGGCCCTGTTGGATGGGGACGAATTGACGCTGAACACCAAGGTGTTGTCCCCAGATGGACGGCAGGTGTTCACCGCCTACCGCAAGGGTAAGGCAAAGGACGCCGCCGCGCTCGGCGCCGACGCCGGAGCGGAGATCAAGGCGCAGTTGCCCCCGGATTTCTTCCTGCCATGAGCAATGAAGGCCTTCGCCTTCTGATCACGCGACCGGCGGAGGACGCCGGTCCGCTGGCTGAACGCTTGCGCAGCCTGGGCCATATCCCGCGAATCGAACCGATGCTGGATATGGTGTGGCTGGACGGACCGGCGCCGGAATTTGATGATGTGCAGGCTCTGCTCTTCACCAGCGCCAACGGCGTGCGCGCCTTTGTCCGGCGTACGGAACACCGCAAGAGCACCGTTTACGCGGTCGTCGACGCCACCGCGCGGGCCGCGCGCGAAGCCGGCTTCGAGTCCGTCGCAAGCGCCCAGGGGGATGTGTACGCGCTGGCCGCTCTGGTGACTGAACGCTGCCGGCCCGAGGCGGGGGTGCTTCTTCATGTCGCGGGTACGACGGTGGCCGGGGATCTGGCGGGAATGCTCGGGGAAAAGGGTTTCATCGTACAGCGAACAACCATGTACGAAGCCCTTCCTTCCCTGCGGCTGGGCGGTGAAACGGCGGCGGGAATGATCGAAAGCCAGATCGACGCCGTGCTCATTTTTTCTCCCCGCACCGCCTGTTCGTTTGTTAGGCTGGTGTACGAGGCGGGGTTGATCGAGCGGTGTCGTGCCGTCGATATTCTCTGCCTCAGTCCGGCTGTCGCGGAGGCCGCCCGTACGTGTCCTGCAGGGCTCGTTCCCTGGAGAAGCGTACAGGTCGCCGAACGGCCGGAACAGGACAGCCTGATCGCTCTGCTCCTCGGTCGGGGCCGCAGTGGAGCCTAAGGGCACGGTTTCGACAGCCGGCTGCAACCGTATGGTTTGTCGCCGCTTACAGCGTTCCGCGGGAACGGCGCTGTCCAGGTATCTGAGGAAACGGCGTCGCCCATAACGAAAAATCGCGACTAAGAAGGCTTTCATGACCCCTCGCCCAGGCTCCGAACAGCCCGAGACAAATCCGAACTCCCAACCGGCTTCGGATACTCCCCCCACCCCCGGCAACCCGGCGGTCGAGCGCATTATCGAGCGCTTTGGCGGCATTCGCCCCATGGCCCATAAGCTCCGTGATACGCCAGTGACCACCGTGCAGGGCTGGAAGAAACGGGGCGCCATCCCCTTGTCGCGCCACGCCGACCTGCGCGCCGCCGCTGACAAGCACAAGATTTCCCTCGACGAAACCGATCTCGAAGCCGCAACCCCTGTGGAAGATCGACTCTCCGTCGAGGACAAGCCGATCAAGACGGATACCATCGAGGCCCCCGTGTCCAGCGCCGACGCCCCAACAGCTCCTCCCCAAACCCCGATGCCTGCGCTCGACGTCCCGGCGACGGAGCCGCACGCCATCGAGCCAAAACCGGCTTCAATCGCTTCCGAGTCTCCGAGCGCCGAGCCCCCGAACGGGGAACGCCCGAGTGTGGAGTCTTCGAGTGTAGAGCGCACCGGGCCAGCCTATACGCCACCTCCGCCCGCCAAACCCCAATCAGGGGGTGGTTTCGCGACCGCCGTGTCGCTGCTGGCGCTGTTGGTCGGCGGCGCCGCGTTGAGCGAACCCTGGTGGCAGCCATCCGCACCGGACTGGTGGCCGAAGAAGCCGCAGGTTGCGGCGGCGGCCCCACAGGTCGCCCCTGCCCTGCGCGACCAAATGCAACAGGTGAGCGAGCGCCTTACCAAGCTGGAGCAGCGACCGGCGGCCTCGACCGGCGCGTCCTCTGCGGATATGCAGACTCTGGCTGGCCGCATCGACGCGCTGGAAAAGCGTCCTACCCCGACTCCGCTTGCCGCCGCGCCAACCGCTGCGGCGGTTGACTCCACCGCGCTCAAGAGTCTGACCGAGCGCATCGATGCGCTGGAAAAGCGCCCCGCCCCGGCTTCGGGCGCCACCGCGCCAGCCACGGCTGCGGTTGACTCCGTTGCGCTCAAGAGCTTGGCCGAGCGCCTCGACACGCTGGAAAAGCGCCCCACCCCCGCTTCGACCGCTGCTGCGTCCGCGGTTGACCCCGCTGCGATCAAGACCCTGACCGAGCGTCTCAACACGTTGGAGAATCAGCCCCCACCGCCGCCCCCCGCCCCCAGTGTCGATCCGGCGGAGGTCACCAGCCTGACGAATCGCCTCGTCGCGCTGGAAGGCAAGACCGGCCCCGACCCCCAGACCATCCAGGACCTGACGGCGCTCAAGCAGCAGGTTTCGACGCTGAAACAGCAGACCGATATCAAGCAGGATTCGGCGATCAAGGCCCAGGCGCTGGTGCTCGCCACCGGGCAGCTCCGGGGCGTGCTGGCCGGCAGCGGCCCGTTCCCGTCCGAATTGCAGGCAGCCAAGGCGGTGGGCGGCGATGATCCGCAGATCGCCCAGGCGTTGGACGCCGTGGCTCCCTACGCCGCCAAGGGCATTCCGACGCAGGTGCAGCTTGCCGATCGCTTGCAGCGTGAAGGCACTGGCATCGTCCGTGCGGCGCTGAAGGGTGAAGGTGGCTCCTGGGTCCAGCAGGTGACCGGCACGCTTGCGACGCTGGTCATCGTGCGCCGCCAGGGTGGCGACGTGGTTGGCGATACGCCGGAAGCCATCGTCGCCCGCAGCCAGGCGGCCATGGATAAGGGGAATCTGGAGGAAGCGGTGGGCGAGATGTCCAAACTCCAGGGCCCATCGGCGCAGACCGCCGCCGGTTGGCTGGCTGACGCCAAGGCGCGCCTGACCGCCAACGCCGCCGGCCAGCAACTGACCAACCGGTCCATTACAGCCCTGACCGGGGCCTCGGGCGGAAAGGTGTCGCCATGATCCGGGCGCTCTGGTTCATCATCAAGGTTGCAATTCTCGTTGCGATCGCCGTCTGGCTGAACGCGCATCCAGGCTACATCACCCTTAACTGGCAAGGTTACGTCATTGAGACGAGCTTTGGCATGATGGTGCTGTTCGCCGTCGCCGCGCTGGGCGCCGCCGCCTTGATCTATCGTTTCTGGCGCGCTGTCATCGGCGCGCCAAGGGGCTTGCAGCGTTACAGCCGTTCACGCCGGCGGGAAAAAGGCTACAAAGCGCTCACCCAGGGCATGGTTGCGGTCGCCGCCGGTGACGCCGCCACCGCTCGGAAGATGGCGCGCAAGGCCGATGGGCTGCTGAACGAGCCGCCGCTCACCATGCTTCTGTCGGCCCAGGCCGCCCAGCTCCAGGGCGATGATCAAGCCGCCCGTGACTATTTTCACGCGATGCTTGACCGTCCAGAGACGGCGTTCCTGGGTTTGCGCGGTCTGCTCACCCAGACGATGAAGTCCGGTGACCGGGTGGAGGCGCTGAATCTCGCCCGCCGGGCGCATAAGCTGCAGCCTGATACGCCCTGGGTGCTGGCGACCTTGTATGATTTGGAGGCCCGTTCGGGAGACTGGAGCGCCGCCGAGGGCACCTTGCAGTCAGCCGTGCAAGCCGGCGCCATTCCTGCCGAGGAAGGCCGGCGCCACCGCGCCGCCTTGCTGCTGGAGCGCAGCTTCGAGGCGGAACGGCTTGGCCGCAGCGACTCGGCGCTTTACCACGCGCAGTCGGCGCATGACCTGCTTCCGGGCTTTGTGCCGGCGGCGGCGCGGCTGGCGCGGCTGCTCAAGGCGAACGACCGCCCCAAGCCGGCCTTCAAGACCATCGAACGCGCGTGGCGTCTGCAACCCGCCTCGGAACTGGCCGACGTCTATTGGCAGATCCTTGAGGGGTATGACCCTCAGGCCCGGCTGAAGTTCTTCCAAAAGCTGGCGGCCCAAGCCCCCGGCCATGTCGAGAGTCATCTGGCCATCGCCCGCGCCTCGTTGGAGGCGAAGCTGTGGGATGATGCACGCAACCATCTCATGACAGCCCTGGATCTCCAGCCGTCACAGCGCGTTTATCGGTTGCTCGCCGAACTCGAACGGGCCGAATCTGGAAGCGAAGAGGCGGCGTGGAGTTGGCTTGCCAAGGCGGCCTCAGCCCCGCCAGACCCAGCATGGACCTGCAGTTCCTGCGGTGCGGTCAGCCATGACTGGGCGGGGCTGTGCGGCAATTGCCATGCTTTTGACACCCAGGAGTGGAAATCCCCTCAGGTAGCTCTTCACTTGGCTCCGTCAGAGCGGGGAAACGTTGCGATCCTTCCACCGGCGGTGGCTGAAACAGCGCAATAGAGTTGATCATGATCGGTCTAAAGGACCGATGGGTGAATTTTCTTGTCAAGATAAAGACATACAGCGGGTTTTGGTTCTCTTCGAACCGGAATCCGCTGTAATTTTTACCGCCTTTTCCTCTATCATGCTTATCTGAGCGGTTGCTGTTTTGCCCGGCTTTCCATTGTCCAGGAACTGGGCGGCTAAAGATTGGGAGAGCGCGGTCATGACGTCAAAATTCATCGGCACGCAGATACAAAATAAAATAGACAGGCTGCTGACGCCGGAGCTTGCGGACAAAGCTTCCAGACACCGCATGATGCATTTCCGGGAAGGCCTGGATACGGCCATCATGGAGGCGAACTCTCAAGTGATAAAGCAAGGGATTCCCTCGCTGGACCAGGAGACGTTCCTGAGAATCGCTGTGCGGGTGGCTGAGATGCGCACAGATTACATAAAATTAGGGATCCAAATCTCTGAACACCGCAACCCCGATCCCGCCTCTATTCAGAAATTGGCGACCCTGCGCCAAGCCTACGAAGAGATGACGAGCGTCTTCGAGGCGGCGGAACGGGTGATCGAACGCGGTTACGTGAAACTTGGTTAAAGCTGATCGCGATCGGCCTTTTAGATCGATCGCGGTCGCCAGAACGCCAGCACCGCGTATCCCAGCAACGCCGAGGCAAACGAACCGACCAGCACCCCCACCCGCACGGCTACGCTCATGTCCGGATCATCGAAGGCCAAGCCACCAATGAACAGGCTCATGGTGAAGCCGATGCCGGTGAGCGCGGCCACACCATAGAGTTGGGACCACGAGGCCCCAGCCGGCAACACGGCCCACCGCATCCGCACGGCGATCCAAACGGCAAGCGTCACCCCCACTTGCTTGCCAAGGAACAGGCCAAGCGCGATCCCCAGCGGAACGGGTTGGGCAAGGCTGGACAGCGTCACCCCCACCAGCGGCACACCAGCGTTGGCAAAGGCGAAGATCGGGAGGACGCCATAGGCGACCCACGGGTGCAGCGTGTGCTCCAACCGATGCAGCGGGCTTTCCTCCGTGTCTTCACCATCACCGTGCAAGGGAATGGTGAAAGCCAACACCACGCCAGCCAACGTGGCGTGCACCCCGGACTTGAACACGCAGACCCACAACACGGCGCCGACCAGCATATAAGGTGTAAGACGCCGGATCCCGATCAGGTTGAACCACGCCAACAGCACCCCACACGCCATGGCGAAGCTCAGCGCCATGGGCGCCACAGTGTCCGTATAGAGGGTGGCGATGATCACGATGGCGCCCAGATCATCCATGATCGCAAGCGCCAGCAAAAAGACGCGCAATGAGGCCGGCGCCCGGTTCCCCAGCAGCAGCAGCACACCGACGGCGAAGGCGATATCGGTCGCCGCCGCGATCGCCCAACCCCGCAGAGTCTCCGGGCTGCTCAGATTGAAGGCGACATACACCAGCGCCGGCGCCACCATCCCCCCCAGCGCGGCGATGGCGGGCAACGCGGCGCGCGCCGGCGTGGATAGCTCACCACTCAGCATCTCGCGCTTGATTTCCAACCCCACGAGAAGGAAGAACACCGCCATCAAGGCGTCATTGATCCAATGGTGCAGCGGCATCGCCAGAGCATAGGGGCCCAGAGAGAGGGTTGCCGACAGATGCAGCAGCGCTTCATACAGCGGCGCTGCGGCAGAATTCGCCCAGACAAGCGCCAGCACCGACGCCGCCAGAAGGACAATGCCGCCAGAAGCCTCGTTGTGCAAGAACTGCCGGATCGCGCTGAATTTCATCAAAGCCATCGTGCCGTTTACCTTGAGTTGAGATGTGCCACAGAAAAATATGCTGCATCTGCGAAGTGTTCAGCAGGATTTTATTAGCAAACCTTGCCTTACTCAAAAATACATAAAATGTTGTGGTATTTGGCCTTAGAAAAAACGCGGCTAATCATCAACCTCTCCTCTTATTTTTCGCAAATTATTGATATATAATGCATTTATAGCTTCCCCAAGCCTCTAGAGACAGCCTAGCTAAACGTTATATGCTGTTTACCCATCTGGCCAAAGAACAGCACTTTCTGTGAAAATCATGCTCGGAAGAAGAAAAAACAATAATTCAAGACAATATCCGGAGGGGGAAATGACTGCTCTATACTGTGTTTGCTGTGGCCGACCGTTCAAACGCACGTCCCATCGCGGCCCCACCCCACTCTATTGCTCAAAGGATTGCCGTCGCCAGATAGCGGTGCGCCGTCGCGCCTGGGCTGAAACAGCGCCGGTCCTATGGGGCGCCGGCTTGGAAGAAAAAGGAAACCCCCAACCCACCTCGGCCCACTCCTGAACGGGCTTTGCACGACACACCATTGGCATGGAACAAAAGCAACGGGGAACGGTCTGTTGTTCCATTTGCGGGCGCACCGCTCCATAGTCCCGCCATGCTATCCCATGCCACTTCCGTTCCGGTTTTCGAGACCCCCATGCACACTCCCGTCCCACCCTGCATCAACTGCCTGAAGCCTGAACATCTGTGCATCTGCGAGGCTGTGGAGCCCGTAGACAACGAAATCTGCGTCGTCATCCTCGAACACCCACAGGAAAAACGCGAGATCCTGGGCACCGCCTCCATCGCCAAGCTCCAGTTCAAGAACGCGGTGATCCGCGTGGGCTTGAGCTGGCCCAGTCTCAAACGCATCGTCGGGCGCGAGGTCGATTACAAACGCTGGGGCGTGTTGTACCTGGGGGCCGCCAAACAAAACGCCACGACCAGCAAGGACGAGATCATCGTCGTCGACAAAAAAGGCGCCCCCCTCGCCGCCAGCGCCGAGATCCTGGCTGATCTGGAGGGCATCATCCTGCTTGACGGCACCTGGAGCCAGGCCAAGAGCTTATGGTGGCGCAACGCATGGCTGCTCAAATGCCGGCGCATCGTCCTGCACCCGCATTTCCGTTCCCTGTACGGGCAGGCGCGCCGCGAGCCACGCCGTGAAAGCGTCTCAACCCTGGAGGCGGCAAGCTTTGTGGTCTCCCGCCTGGAGGGCCAGCCGAAGCTGTTCGATCAGGCGCTCAAACCCTTCGCTCTGCTGCTTGAAAAGATGCGGGCTCCCCGCCCCCAGCCGTCGGCGCCCAGCGCTCCCCTACCGGAAGCTGATCCCGAGACATCCCCGGAACCAATGCTTGGCTGAACATCCGCAAGGGAAACAAAGGGTGGCGCCTTAGCCACCCGGTATTCCATCGCATGCATTCCGTGTAGATGGTCTGGAAACGACGCGTGTTGTTTGGCTTGACCGCCCCCTGCCCGTCAGACTCTCTGGCAGGATTTTTCCAAAGCCTTGGGCATCATTCTATCGCTTACTATCGTTTATTCTCATGGATATTGCATATTCTTTCAATATGGAGCACTCTTCTTTTTGCATTCTTATGCGGGCGTGGCGAACATGTTCGCCCCCTTTGGAAGCCGGACAGAATGAGGCGACGATAATTCTGCACCGAGGCGATGAACACACCACCATGCGCTGCGCGGTTTCAAGCCGCGCCCCTCATCGGTCACGCCGGCTGTGGGAGCAATCCTCATCATCGATTTTCCCGGCATACAACACCCTGCATATCCCTGTATGTTCGCCCTCCATTTCCCGCAATCACGAAAAACATCATGGTAAAACGGAACTTAACGCAGACATCCCCCTCACCATCAGACAAGGGCGAAGACGGACCTGATGCCGTTGACGTCCATGTCGGCTCGCGCATCCGCTTGCGTCGAACCCTGATGGGACTGAGTCAGACAGCCCTGGGCGATGCGGTCAGACTGACATTCCAGCAAATCCAGAAGTACGAAAAAGGCGGCAACCGTGTATCGGCATCGCGCCTTTGGCAGTTCAGTCAGGTCCTCGATGTGCCGGTGTCGTTCTTTTTTGACGACATGCCGGCCGCCGTGCTGGCCGAACGCGGTCATCCCAACACCATGTCGGCCAATTACGATGAGGAAGGAGCCGGCGTCATGAACAAGCGCGAGACACTTGAACTCGTCCGCGCCTATTACCGAATCGATGATGACCCGGTCCGCCGGCGTCTCTACGACCTCTTCAAGGCGATGAGCGCCAGAGGTAAGGACGAAAACACCGACTAACCGGAACCGGGACCACTCAAGACCAACGCCCAGGCGTGCCGCGTGGGGGAAAGCGACTCGAGGTCAAGCGGACTTCATCCGCATGAGCGCGGTCGTCGTCCCCTTCTTTCTGCCCATCCTTGAAAGAGCGGTGCGCCTCGCGGTCCAGCGCGCGTGCGGTGTCCGCATGGGCGATCGACGCCTCCAGTTCACGGATGCGTTCCTGCAACGATCCCACCACAGCGGCCCCTGTCTGCCGGCTCTTGAACTGTTCCAGATCTTGCTTCAATCTGGCAAGCTGGCTTTTCTGTTCGGCAAGGCTGGGGCCGTTTTTACTTTTGGCGATCCGGTAGGCCTTCTCGTCGTAATTGGTCATGCTCGTGCTCCTGTCTGCCATGATGATGTTGGGGCTGACCGTCGCCAACGCCATAGGTGGATAGAGGGGGGCCACCATTTCTGTACCCATGCCTGCCCACCTCCCAATCAGAGAGGGCCCTGGCGGGCTGTAGGAAAGATTATAAAAGCAGAAAACAGAAAATATTAATCTCTCCATTACGTAAATATAGCGCCACCCCATCAAAAGAGGCAACCCCTCTGTTCTAGTACAGATTGCCAGCCGCTATCCTGAATTTTCCGCGTCCCGGCATAACAGTGGTTTTTGGTTTAACCCAAACCGGAGATGGCTGTTTGGTCAGAATTTCGCTTTAGTGATAGGCCGTTTTCCAGACATCCAAGCTCATCCCTCGCTTGCTATGCTGGCCTGCCCACCGCCGTATTCCCGGCGGCACATGGAGACAGCATGAACATCGAAAGCAAAGCAGCCGACCGGACCGCTCTCGAAGCGAAGACCCAGGAATTCTTGCGCAACGGCGGCACAATCACCCGATGCGCGCCGGGACCCTCAGAGAATGTGGTCCGAAAGCACACGATGCGTGGACGACCAAGGGCGCGGACCGACGGCGTAATGCCTCAGCCGATCGTAAAACCCCAGCTGATCGCGGAGCCCCAGCTGATCGAGAAAGACGCCCCCTCCACAGATCCATGAATGGTGAGCCTGCGGGGATAAGGGATGCACGAAGATGGCGAAGCCAATGCCTCACATCGCCAGAGATTTCCCGGCTGAGCCCAGATCGGTGAACGCCTCGCCCAAGCGGTTCACCATGCCCAGTTCGCCAAGACGCAGCCATTTGCGGGGATCATACAGCTTCTTGTGCGGCTTGCCGGTTTCGGGGTGGATCTGATGACGAAACGCCGCCTCGTTTTCCAGCACGAAGCGACCGATGCTCTCGGCGAAAGCGAACTGGGTGTCGGTGTCGATGTTCATCTTGAACACCCCAAACGCCACGGCCTGCGCGATCTTTTCCTTCTCCGAACCGGAACCGCCATGGAACACCAGCGCCAGCGGTTTTTTGCCGCCACCGTACTGGCTCGCCACCAGCTCTTGCGACGCCCCGAGGATTTCCGGCCGCAGCTTGACATTGCCCGGTGCATAGACGCCATGCACGTTGCCGAACGACGCCGCCACCGAGAAATGCCCGATGGCCGACAGCACCGCATGGGCGCGCAGCACATCGCCGGGTTGGGTGTAGAGATGGGCGTTATCGGCGCTTAAATCCTCTGAGCCCATACCGTCTTCCTCACCGCCGGTGACTCCCAGTTCAATCTCCAGGCTCATGCCCAACGGCGCCATGCGCTTCAAGAGGCGGGCGCATTCCGCCAGATTTTCCTCCAGCGGCTCCTCTGACAGGTCGAGCATATGCGAACTGAACAGCAGCTTGCCGGTCTGGCGAAAGATATGCTCGCCGTGATCAAGCATGCCCTCCACCCAGGGAATCAGGCTTTTGTGGGCATGGTCGGTGTGCAACACCGCGCAGACGCCATAATGCTCGGCCAGCAGATGGACGTGCCGCGCGGCGGACACGGCGCCGAGGATGCGCGCCTGCTGCGCATCGGCCAAGCCTTCGCCGGCAAAGAAGCGAGCGCCGCCGTTGGAAAGTTGAATGATGATATCGGAGCGGTTCCTGGCCGCAGCTTCCAGCGCCGCGTTGATCATGCTGGAGCTGGCGACATTGATCGCCGGCAGAGCGTAGCCCCCATCCTGGCAGGCCGCGACCAGGGTGCGGTAGTTTTCTCCGGTGACCACGCCGGGTTTTAGCGATGCGCTCATACCCTCCCCCTTATCCTTGCTGGCCTAAACCAACAGCGATACGCCACGGATGTTGCCGCGCCGCGAGAGGGTATGGGCATGAAGCGCGCCATCGCTCCCCCCATCCCAGCAAAAGAGGGATGGGGGGAACGCGATGCGCTAGGCGGCTCTGATCTCCGTCAGGAAGCCGTTCACCTCCTGCTTGAGCATCGACGCCTGGTTGGCGAGGCTGTCGGCGGCCTGCTTGACGTCCTGCGTGGCGGCGCTGCTTTCCGACTCCGCCCCCTGGATGCCGGTGACGCTGTGCAAGACCTGGGACGTCCCAGAGGCGGCCTGCTGAGCGTTGCGGCTGATTTCATCGGTGGCGATGCTCTGCTGACCGACGGAGGTCGCCATCTCGGCTGTGGAGCTGTCGATCTCCTCCACCTGGCCGATGATCGTACGCATGGCGTCCACCGTACGCCCGGCGGCGCTCTTCACCGCACCGATCTGGTTGCCGATCTGCTCGGTCATGGCGTGCGTCTGATTGGCGAGATTCTTCACCTCGCTGGCGACCACGGCGAAGCCCTTGCCCGCTTCACCGGCTCGCGCCGCCTCGATCGTGGCGTTCAGCGCCAGCAGATTGGTCTGCGAGGCCACCGCGTTGATGGAGGCGACGATCTGGTCCACTTGCTCGATCGCCACGGACAACCCATCGAGTTGCTTTTGCGCCTGCTCAGCCCCCATCGCCGCCGCCTTGGAACGTTCGGCGGACTGCGCCACGCGCCCTGACAACTCGCGGATCGACGCTGACATTTCCTCGGAGGCCGACGCCACCGTCTGCACATTGGCGCTGGCTTGTTCGGACGACACGGCGGCGGCGGCGCATTGCGTATGCACCTTGCCGATCGCGGTGGTGAGCTGCCCGGCCGCCGTCTGCAAGCCCGTCGCGGCGCCGCCGACGGTGTTGACGATACCGCCAACGCGCGTCTCGAAGCGGGAGGCGAGATCGATCATGGCGGCGCGCTTCTCAGCCGCAGCGCGCGCTTCGGCGTGGCGGGCTTCCTGCTCCATCTGCTGGTTGCGCACAAGATTGGCCTTGAACACCTCAACCGTCCTCGCCATGCCGCCGATCTCATCGCGGCGGTCACGCTCTGGCACCTCGGCGGTGAGGTCGTTGTTGGCCAGACGCTCCATGGTGGTATGAACGCGCGACAAGGGGGCGGTGATGCTGCGGGCGATCCCCCAGCCGAGCAGCAAAGCCACGGCGCCGATCCCCGCCACGATCAACCCGAACTCCGTCATCGTGCTGACGAAGTCGGACCGGAGGTCGTCACTGTAGACGCCGGTGCCAACAACCCAATCCCAGGGCTTGAAATAGACGGAGTAACTCAGCTTATCGTAGGTCCGCCCCTGCGGATCATTCGCCCTCGGCCATGCGTACTGCACGAAAGTCGGCTTCGGTGTCGAAAGCGCGCCACGCACCGCCTCACGGATGACGTAGACACCGTTGCGATCACGGATCTCCGCACCGCTCTTACCGATAAGCGCCTTGTTGGCGTGCATGACGCTGACGATCTGCGAGGTCCAGATCCACAAATACTCGCCATCGTTGTAGCGCATGGCGCCGATGGCGGTCTTGGCCCGCTCCTTGGCCTCGTCCTCGCTCATCGCTCCGTCCTGCGCCAGCTTGTAATAGCCGGCGGCGACGCTGCCGGCGCTCTCGGCCATGAAACGAACGCTGCTCATCCGCTGGGTGACGAGCGCCTCGTTGATAAAATAACCCCCGACCGTAGCAGCAAGCCCCGCCGCAATAACCGACAAGACAGCTAGGAAACCAACGCGCCATCGTAGGCGCAACTCAGACAGCCGCATAACAGAACTTCCTAATCTCGTTTCAATATTTCTCGTGGTATTGGCAGTGGTATAAAAAATTTATCGTGTATTTTTTATACCGCCCGAAGCTGAGGGTAAGGGTATCAGATCACCAGCCAGCCCCAGTCAAGCGTCAAATGTTGCCCTACCACAACTTTACACATTCATATCGAATGCTATCGTTTTTTCTGCAGCATTTCCAGGGATTTTTTTGTTGAGCTTTGCCCTTTTGGGGTAGTTGCCCCCCACCCGCGCCGTTGACTCATCCCCGCCCACAAGCGCATCTTTTCCTTGCTGGACGCATCCTTAAAACAGTGCGTACCACGCAAGGCAGCCACGAAAGTGGATGTCTTCCGCGCAGACGCAAAGCCGGCGGCTACGTCTTGCGCTAAACCCCAGAAATGGGGACACCGCCGGAAGCCCCCTTTTGTCGGGGACCGAAAAGGCTGGACTGCGGTCCGGCCTTTTCGCTTTTTGCCTTTTCGCTTTTGGCAGCCCACTGCTTTGGCTGGCCGCCAAGCGGCCAAAGTGAATCAGTGCGAGAGCAATGTTGGCAGGGTCAAGGCGCGCAGGATATGCCGGGTGTTGCCCCCCCGGTAGAGCATGGGGAAGCTGTACTGGCCATAGCCGCCCATGACCAGCAGGTCGGCCTCCATCTCGTGGCAGCGGTTCAGCACCGTGTCGGCGAAGGCGATCTCGGCCAGCGCCACGCGCTCGTACGCCGCTTCGACGCCATGGGACCGCAAATGCGCGGCGATGTCCACGGGAGGAACCGGGCCAGCATCCCGTGGCGTCTCACCGGCCTGCACCGCCAGGATCGTCACCGATTCCGCCTTTTGCATAAGCGGGATGGCGTCGTTCACCGCACGCGCCGCCTCGCGGCTGCCGTTCCAGGCGATCAGCACCTTGCGGCCCGCCGGGCGGCTGCGGCCTCCATAGCGACCAAGGCGCGGGAACACCAAGACGGGCCGGCCCGCGTTCAGCAGAACCTGTTCCACCATATCCTCGGGCGTCATGGAGGATTCGGGATCATGCTGGCCGAGGATGGTGAGATCAGCATAGCGGGCGCAGATCACTACCTGCATGACCAAGCCTGTATGTTCTCCATGCTCGACTTGCCACCACTCACCCTGCACGCCGCCGGACCGCACCGCCGCCTCGAAAAGGAGGCGTGCATCCTCGCGGTCTTTCACCAGGCGGTCGCTGGCGCGACGGGCCACAAGACTGGGCCCGAACGAATCCTTTTGGGCGAACAAGCCCGTCAGCCTGGCTTGGAAGCGCTGCGCCAGAGCCACCGCGAAATCAAGCCGCAGGGCTGAAGGCTGGCTCGAGTCCACGTGAACGAGAAGATGCTTCATGCCCATGGTTTTTCCTTATCCTCCCCATCGAACGCTGCGGAAGCGCCGTCTGGCGTTCACCTTGGCAAGCGCAGAGGTTCCAGAACACACCGCATCATCGGTAATACCAAATCCCATGGCTCGAGTGCTCAAACAGGCCGATTTTCCGATTTTTGCCTCACCATCGAATTTTCAAAAAATGCTGATATGCAGCGCTTGCCACGCTGGGCTTCCGAATGAAGGGACATATTCAGGAGTGAAGACTTGACAGCACATCGTTGACCGCGCCGAGATAGCCGGCGATTCAACCCCTTGTTCCGCCCAGCCCCGCGTGAGGGCCGCTCCAACCCGCCAGAAAGCCCTCAGACGCCCATGCTCGACCTTTCCGCCCTTTACCGACGGATCGGCCCCGCGTTGCTTGCGGGACTGCTGCTCATCAGCGCCGGCGCGGTCGCCGCTGCGCCCGCAACCGCTCAAACCCAAGCCATGCCGACGTCGCCGACCGAGGAAGGCGATTTCAAGACTCGCCTGACCGCATGGCAGGATGTCCTGAACCGGGCCGCCACGCGAATCGCCGCCGGGGAAATCAACAACGAAGAATACCAAAAGCTCCGCAGCGAACTGGCGGAGCTGCAAAACGATGTCCGCACGGTTGCCGGCGCCACAGGAAGCATACGTGAAACCGCCCAGCGGATGCTCGACTCCCTGGGCCCAGCGCCAGCCCCGGATCAGCCGCCGGAGACCGCCGCCATCACCGCCGAGCGCAAACGCCAGTCCCAGGCCATCGCCGAGGTGGAAGGGCGGATCAAACAAGCGGATTTGATCCTCACACGCACGAATATCCTTCTGCGCACCGCCGCCGATCAGCGCATGACCCAGTTGACCGAGCGGATTTTCAAGCGCGGCCCGATGCCGCTGAAGCCCGGCACCTGGGCCGAATTGCCCGAACAGATCGCCTATGTTCAAGAACGCCTCAGCCGGGCCTTCGCCGTCGTCGCGGCTGACGGGGCTTGGCGGGGCCGTCTGTATGGGCTGGCCGGGCTGGCTGTCTTTCTTTTCCTGGTCGCCTGGCCGGTGCGCCGTATCCTTTTGCGCCGATTCGGGCACCGCGCCACGATCGATCGGCCCAGTTACCGCCAGCGGGTCGGCGCGATGGCCGTCGAGACCTTCGCCCGCTGCCTGATGCCGGTGGTCCCAACCGTCGCCTTCACCATCTCCCTGGTCAGCTTGCTGCAGAACGTGCCCGAGTCCGCCCCCTTGACCATCTTGATCCTGGGCGTTTCCGGCGGCTTGTCCTCGTTTTTTCTGGTGACGGGCGTCGCCAGCGCCACTCTGGCCCCTGATTATCCGGCATGGCAGCTTGCCGACCTCAATCCAGGCAGCGTTCGCCGGCTGGTGCGCCGGATCATGGTTGCGGCGATCGGCCTTGCGGCGGCTGGCGCCGGCGTCGCCCTCTCCGAGGGAATGTTCACCCCGCCCGAGTTGCGTTCGATCATCGGACTGGGGACGATGACGCTGATCGCCCTTTCGCTGCTGTCCCTTCTCCCGGGCCGGCTGTGGATCGCCACCCGGCTGAGCGACAGCGGCCCGGACAGCAGTCCGGGGGCGTCGATCGTCGCTCTGCGCCGGATCTGGCCGCGCCTGCGCCTGTTGATCGGCGCCTTCGCCCTAGTGGCGCTGGCGGCGGCGGCGACAGGCTATCTTGCCTTCGCCATCTACGCATCGAAGCTGATTCTCACCGCCTTGATCATCGGCGGCGTCTTTCTGGTGGCGCGCGGCGTCCTGCGGGAGCTGCTGTGTGTCCTGCTGGAGCGGGACAGCGGGACGGTCGCCGATCTCCGGGACATGATTTCCAGCCCGACCAAAGGCCACCGGCTCCTCGGTTACGCCGGTCGGGCGGCCATCGACGTCGCCCTTCTGGCGGCGGCGGCGGCCTTCCTGCTGCCGCTGACCGGCATGACGCTGTCGGAAATGCGCGGCATGACCGACGCCTTCCTCAGCGGCGTCACCATCGGCGGGGTCAGGATCGCACCGGGCGACATTTTGACGGCGATCGTCGTGCTGGGCGCGATGATCACCGTGACCCGTTTCCTTCAGCGCCTGATCGACGAACGGCTCCTCAGCCATCTTTCCATCGATCTGGGTGTGCGCAACTCGATCCGAACGGGCATCGGCTATCTCGGTGTCACGCTGGCCATCCTGGTCTCGATCGGCACGCTGGGCCTTGATTTGTCGAGCCTGGCGATGATCGCCAGCGCCCTGTCCGTTGGTATCGGTTTCGGTCTGCAGAACATCGTCAGCAACTTCATCTCCGGCCTGATCATGCTGATCGAGCGACCGATCAAGGTCGGCGATTGGGTGGTGGTCAACGGTATGGAGGGCACCGTCCGGCGCATCAGCGTGTGGGCCACGGAGATCCAGACCTTCCAGCGCGCCTCGGTGATCATCCCCAATTCGGAATTCATTTCAAAGGCGGTGGTCAACTGGACGCTCAAGGACAAGATCACCCGCATCGAGATCAAAATTGGCGTTGATTACAGCTCTGACGCCCGCCTTGTGTATGATCTTCTTTTGAAAATTGCTCTTGGTCATTCCCTGGTTCTACGTAACCCGGAGCCCGTCGTCATGTTCCGTGACTTCGGCGCCAGCGCGCTCGACTTTGAGCTGCGCGTCTTTGTGGCGAACACGGATTCCATTCACCCGGTCCGCAACGAGTTGCGGATGCGGATCTTCGAGACGTTCCGCACGCAGGGCATCCAGATTCCCTACAACCAGCAGGTCCTTCACATGCCGCGGGTCGAAGCGCTTCTGGAAGCGCTCATCGCATCGCAGAACCCCCCGCCCGCTCTGGAGAGGCCGGAAGGGTCCGGCAATGTCGTACCGATCACCGACAGTCAGATAGCCACCCGCAACGCCTGATCCAGATCGGCGAAGAGATCATCCACCGCCTCCACCCCGACGGAGAGACGCAGCAAATCGCCGGGAACCGGGGAGTCGGGCCCCTCAACGCTGGATCGGTGCTCGATCAGGCTTTCGACACCGCCCAGCGACGTGGCGCGCCGCCAAATCTGCACCGCTGCGGCGGTGGCGATGGCCGCCTGTGTCCCGGCGCGCACGCGGATCGACAGCATGCCGCCAAAGCCGCCTTCCATCTGGCGCTTGGCCAGGGCATGCCCGGCGAAGTCGGGCAAACCAGGATACAGCACGGACGCCACGGCGGGGTGTGCTGACAGCCGCTCCGCCAAATCCAGCGCGGCGGCGCTCTGCCAGCGCACACGGGGGAACAGGGTGCGCAAGCCGCGCTGAAGCAGCCATGCCTCGAACGTGCCGAGAATGCCGCCCTGCTGCCCCAGCACCGCCTTGATCCGTACCCAGAATTCATCCACGCGCGCCGTAGTCAGCGTGCCGGCGACCACATCGGAATGGCCGTTCAAATATTTGGTGGCCGAGTGCATGACGATGTCCGCCCCCAGCGCGATCGGGCGGGTGTGCACGGGTGTGGCGACCGTCGAATCGACGGCGAGCCGCGCCCCAGCCTTGTGGGCGATGTCCGCCACTGCCGCGATGTCGGTGATCGTCCACAGCGGGTTCGCCGGGGTTTCGATCCACACCAGCTTCGTCTCACCCGATCGTATGGCGGCCCGCACCGCGTCGAGGTTTCCCATATCCACGCCCTGCACCCGCAGCCCCCAGCGCGTCGCCGGGCCATGCAGCCAGTTGCGGAACGCCCAATACATCACCTCCGGGACCAGCGCATGGTCACCGGGATCAAGCGCCTGGAACACGGCGGTGGCGGCGGCCATGCCCGACGCGAACAGCACAGTGCCGGCCCCACCCTCCAGCGCGTTCAGCGTCTGCGCGGCGGCATCGAAGGTCGGGTTGTCGGCGCGCGCGTAGACCCGACCGCGCCGGTAAAGATTATCGGGATCGCGGATATAGGTTGTGGAAGGGTGGATCGGCGGAATGATCGCGCCAGTGTCCGCGTCTTCATGACCCAGCGCCCCTGCCGCCATGGTCTCTGGCCGGTGGGGGATGCGATGCGGGGGGAGGCTGGTCATGGGACCTTCCTTGCCAATGGGGGCGTGGAAGGCCGTATACCCAACAATCGCTTCGGCGCGAAGACGGGGTCGGCGCGCCGAAACTGGACGAGGAGAGAAAAGACTCCTGGACAGGCGTAGCTGTCGCCGGCGGCGCGCATCGGGCGCTT
>JAVBJZ010000057.1:0-4578 GCA_031546725.1 Azospirillum sp. | reverse complement strand
TCCTGGCCGGGCTCGACGAAGCCGATGTCCTTGTTGGGGAGTTTGGCTTCCACCTCCAGCACCGAATCCTTGGGGACCACCACCATGAGCTTCTGCGCCGGCGTGACCACGCCGCCGATGGTGTGCACGTCGATCTGCTGCACGGTGCCGTCCACCGGCGCTTTGAGGTTCTGGATATTCTGGCGGTCGGCGGCCTTGGTCAAATCCTGCTCGGAGGTGGCGGCCTTCATCGTGGCTTCCGTCAGCTTGGCGGTGATGTCGCGGCGGAATTCCTCGCGCGCCTGCGTGATCTGGCTGCGCAAGGATGCGATGCTGGCGAGCATTTCCTCCAGCCTGGCCTTCTGAACCAGGCGTTGACCCTGGTTGTCGGCCAATTCCTTTTCCGAGCGGGCCCGCTCGATCTGCGAGCCGAAACCCTTGTTGGCCAATTCCCGGCGGCGCTCGGTCTCGTCCAGGATCTTGATGGAGACCTCATCCAGACGGGTGATGTCGGTCTCGATGGTCTTGAATTCGGCTTGTTTCTTGGTGAATTCGGCTTCCAGCGCGGCGATCTTGGCGTGGTGCTCCTTGATCTGGCTGACCAGCAGTTGCTTTTGCACCGCAATCACCGCATTCGGCACGTCAACCGGCGGCAGGAAGGCGTCGAGCGGATCGGGGGTCAGCAGCGCTTCCAGCCGCGCCGCATCCACGCGGGCGTTGTTTCTCTCGGTCCTGAGGCGGTTGACGTCGGCCAAGCCGCCGGTGACCTCCAGTTGGATCAGCACGTCGCCGGCCTTGACCTCCTGGCCCTCGACCACGTTGATCACCCGCACGATCGAGGTTTCCAGCGGCTGGATCTGCTTGACCCGGACGGATGGAATGATCTTGCCCGGCGCCGTGGCGACGATATCGAGCGCGCCGATGCTGGCCCAGGCCACAGCCATCACCACGAAGGCGGCGATCGTCACGGCGGTGGCCCGCGCCAGGGGTGAGACAGGGGTCTCGCAGATCTCCAGCGCGGCGGGCAGAAAGGTCAACTCGGCCGCGCCGAAGGGGCCCAGCTTGGGCCGCAGCTTGTCCGCCTTCACCGCCTCGCGCCAGATGTCGATGTGGTGAACGATCATTTCCTTGAAAGAGCCGGTGCGGGCGCGCGGTTTGTCGCGCTGATCCCCGGCTTGCTCGGTCTTGGTCTCTGGAGTGGTCTCCGGGGTGGGGGCAGGGGCGTCATTCATAATAAGCGCCCCGGCATGATAAATGTCCCGGCATCATGCTTCTCCCGGCTGGGCCACGCGCAACGGTACGGGGCGGTGCAGGATGACCCCGCTGTCGGGTACGGGGACCGGACGAGGAGGGGCGTCACCAGGGATCGGGCCGATCTGAGCCTCCCACAGCTTGGCGTAGCGGCCACCCGCCCGGATCAGATCGGCATGCCGTCCGTCCTCGGCGATGTTCCCGGAGTCGATGACGATGATGCGGTGAGCCTCGGCCACGGTGGACAGGCGGTGGGCGATGATGAACACCGTGCGCCCGGCGCAAATGCGGCGCATGTTGGTCTGGATGGCTTTTTCCGACTCATAGTCGAGCGCGGAGGTGGCTTCATCGAAGATCAGGATTTTGGGGTTGGTCACCAGGGCGCGGGCGATGGCGATGCGCTGGCGTTGCCCGCCCGACAAGGTGCCGCCGCGTTCGCCCAGGATGGTGTCATACCCCTCGGGCAATTCGCAGATGAATTCATGGGCGCCGGCCACGCTTGCCGCCTGCACCACCTGATCGAGCGGGATGGACGGATCCGCCAGCGCGATGTTGTCCTTGACCGAGCGGTTGAACAGCCAGTTTTCCTGCAGCACGACGCCGATCTGGCGGCGCAGCCACGCCGGATTGACGCTGGCGAGATCGAGACCGTCGATGAGCACCCGACCGCTCTCGGGAAGGTAGAGGCGCTGAAGCAGCTTGGTCAGCGTGCTCTTGCCCGAACCGGATGGCCCGACGATGCCCACCACCTGCCCCGCCGGCACCTGGAGAGAAATGCCTTTCAAGACCGGCGGGCGGTCAGGGCGGTAGCGGAACACCATCTCCTTCAGCTCGACCGCCCCCTTGATGGCGGGCAGCGCCACGCGGTTTTCCGCGGCCGGCTCGGGCCGTGTGTTGAGGATGTCACCCAGGCGGTCCACCGAGATGCGCACTTGCTGGAAATCTTGCCACAGCTGAGCCAGGCGCAGGATCGGCTGGGACACGCGCCCGGCCAGCATGTTGAAGGCGACCAACCCGCCGACGGTGAGATGGCCTTCCATCACCAGCGAGGCGCCGAACCACAAGGTCCCGGCGGTGGTGAGTTTCTGAATGGTCTGTACGCCCTGTGAGGCCAGGGCGCCGAAATTGGTGGCCTTGAAGGCGACTTGCACATAGGCCGCCAGCTGCTCTTCCCAGACGCGTTGCATTTGCGGTTCGACAGCCAGCGCCTTGACCGTTTCGACGCCGTTGCACGCCTCCACCAGCAGGGCCTGGTTCTCCGCGCCGCGCTTGAACTTCTCCTCGGTGAGGGTTTTGAGCACCGGCGTCGCCATCACCGACAAAACCACATAAAACGGCAGCGAGCCGACGACGAGCCACGCCAGGATGGGGGCGTACCAGAACATCACCGCAAAGAACACCACGGTGAACAGCAGATCCATCACCAGGGTCAGCGCCGAGCCGGTGAGAAAGGAGCGGATGTTCTCCAGCTCGCGCACGCGGGCCACCGTTTCGCCGACGCGCCGGGCGCTGTGGTAGGCGATCGGCAGTTGCAGCAGATGGCGGAACAGCCGCGCGCCCAGCTCCACATCCACCCGGTTGGTGGTGTGGGAGAAGATATAGGTGCGCAAATACCCCAGAACGGCCTCGAACAGGCTGACCGCAATCAGCGCGAATATCAGGACGTCGAGGCTGGTGAGCGCCCGGTGCACCAGCACCTTGTCGGTCATCACCTGGAAGAACAAGGGGCTGATCAGCCCGAACAGTTGCAAGAAGAAGCTGGCGAGCAGCACTTCGCCGAACAGTTTGCGGTACTTGACCACCGCCGGGATGAACCAGGTCAAATCGAAGCGGGCGCCCATGGCGGCCAATTGGGCGCGGCTGGCCACCAGGATCAGCCGGCCATCCCAGCGCTCCTCCAGCTCTTCACGGGAAAGTTGTTCGGGGCGGCCGACGCGCGGGTCCTGGATGAGGATCGAGTCGTCCGCCAGCTTGCCCAAGATAAACCAGCCACCGTCTTTGTGGCGGGCCAAGCAAGGCAGCGGCGTGCCGGCAAGGCGTTTCCAGGAGCTGTCGATGGCGCTGGCCTTGAAGCCGATCTCCTTGGCGTAGCGCACCAAGGCGAGGTCATCGACCTTCTCGGTCGGTGCGCCGTGACGATGGCGGAGCTGGTCATAATCGCCGGATTTTTCGAAATATTTGGCGAGCATGGCCAGGCAGGTGAGGCCGGAGTCCACCTCAAGCGCCGCAACGCCAGTATCGATACAGGATTCCTCCACCACGGCGACTCTCATCTGGGCAGGTTACAAAAGGGACAATAAAGCTATTAGCTGTGTGGTTTCAACAAACTATCACACAGTTAGGTGCATAATATGTTGCTGCGACGAATCGCGCATTTGCGAGTATTGATTTCTCTTTTTGATAGGGGTTACACCAAGATAATCGCCGTTACAGCCGGCGGCTGACACTGCTGAGTCGGTAAAGAAGAGCTTATTGAGTCGGGTCAACCCGATCTTCGTGTCGTCGGCGTGCAAAGAGCTTGCTGCGTTCTAAGCGCTAGTTCCTGAAACGTGCATAAAGCCAATAAGGCCCTATTTTAAGAGAGGAAAATGCCTATGTCACCGCTCCTGCTGGGTTCTCGCTCGGTCGCCTTCGCCCCGTTGGATGAAGGGAAGGGGGGAGCCTCGCTGGCGCCCTCGGCCGAGGTGGTGGTCAACGCCTACACGGCCAACGACCAGACGGCGCCGGCGCTGGCGGTGCTGGCCAATGGCGGGCATGTGACCCTGTGGCAGTCCAATGGCCAGGACGGCTCGGGCTGGGGCGTTTACGGTCGGGTGACGGCGCCGGATGGCAGCCGGGGGGCGGAATTCCGCGTCAATTCCTACACCGCCTCCGATCAGATCAACGTCCAGGTGGCGGCGTTGGCGGGCGGCGGCTTCGTGGCGACGTGGGACTCGTACTACCAGGATGGATCGCAGACGGGGGTCTATGGCCAGCGTTTCGACGCTGTCGGAGCAGCGGTGGGTGCGGAGTTCCAGCTGAACGAGTTCACCTATAGCTGGCAGTGCAACAGCCAGGTGGTCGGCTTGGCTGATGGTGGTTTTGTCGTCACCTGGCAGGGAATTAACGTATACCGAGACAATATCTGGTATTGCCGCTATGACCGTGACGGGCATGTGGTGGGTCAACGCGAGATCCTCGTCAATAAAGACGTGTGGAGTTTCCAAGGCGCTCCCACAATAGCGGTGCTGGCGGATGGCGGCTGGGTGATCGCCTGGCAAAACCCCGACGCCTCGGGAAATGGTATCTTCCAGAGGCGATTCGACGCGGCGGGAAATGCTGGTGCGACCGTGACGCGGGTGAACGCCA
>JAVBJZ010000094.1:0-28502 GCA_031546725.1 Azospirillum sp. | reverse complement strand
GCCTTTCTGATCGCCGGCGCGGTGGTGGTCGAGAATGTCTTCGATCTGCCCGGTCTCGGGCGTTTGCTGTACCAGGCGATCAACCAGCATGATTTGATGGTCGTGCGCAGCGTTGTCGTGTTGCTGGCGATGTTCGTGGTGTTGGTCAACGCCCTCGTTGATGTGGCCTACGCCATCATTGACCCACGTCCCCGCGTTGAAACATGACCGATGAAGACATGACTGAGCCAAGGGACGGCTTTGCCCGCTCACCGGCGAAGGGCCGGCTGCCACGCAGTCTGGTGCTGGGGGCGCTGCTCACCGGGGTGGTGGTGTTCATGGCTTTGCTGTCGTTGGTGTGGACTCCCTACCCGGTGGGGCAGATGCGCATCCCCATGCGTCTCAGCCCACCAAGCCTCGCGCATTGGCTTGGCACGGATCATTACGGACGCGATACGCTGTCGCTGATCATGGTTGGGGCGCGCAACTCGCTGGCGGTGGCGGTGGCGGCTGTCGCCCTTGGCGCCTTGGCCGGCGTGCCGCTCGGTCTCATCGCGGCGGCGCGGCGCGGCTGGACGGATGAGGGGGTGGCGCGGCTGGTCGATTTACTGTTCGCCTTCCCGGCGGTGCTGACGGCGGGTCTGCTGACGGCCTTGCTCGGCCCTGGCGCCAGCAATGCGGTGTTGGGGATCGGCGTGTTCAGCGCCGCCGTGCTGGCCCGCGTCACGCGCGGGGCGGCGCTCCAGGCGTGGCGGCGGGAGTTCGTGCGGGCGGCTTTGGCGCTGGGCCGCAGCCCGGTGTCGGTGACAGTCGTGCATGTTCTGCCCAATGTCGCGGGCGTGCTGATCGTGCAGGTGACGATTCTCTTCGCCGTCGCCATCTTGAACGAAGCGGCGCTCAGCTATCTTGGCCTGGGCATCCAGCCTCCTGCGCCGAGCTGGGGCAAGATGTTGAGCGACGCCCAGACCTATCTGTACACCGCCCCCATGCAGGCGGTGTACCCCGGAGCGGCCATCGCCATCGCCGTGCTTGGCTTGAATCTGCTCGGCGATGGGCTGCGCGACATGCTCGATCCCCGGCGCCGCGTCACGGCGCTGGGGTAATACCTCACTCGTTTCGCGGGCGGTTGGCGAGCGGCGTGGCGTATTGCAGTTCGACATCCCAGGGGAAGAAGATCCAGGTGTCCTGGCTGACTTCCGTGATGAAGGTGTCCACCAGCGGTCGTCCCGCCGGCTTGGCGTAGACGGTGGCGAAATGCGCCTTGGGCAGCATTTTGCGCACGATTACGGCGGTCTTTCCCGTGTCGACCAGATCGTCGACGATCAGCCACCCTTCCCCATCACCCTCGACCGCCTTGAGAACCATGGCTTCGCGTTGGTTTTTGTGGTCGTAGGTGGACACGCAGACCGTGTCGATCAGCCTGACTTCCAATTCACGAGAAATGATCGCGGCGGGCACCAGCCCGCCGCGGGTCACGGCGATGATGCCCTTCCACGGACCCTTGTCGATAAGACGCCAAGCCAGGGCTTTGGCGTTGCGGTGAAGCTCTTCCCACGACACGGGAAAGCCCCGGTCATACGATTTTTCGCCCACGTCATGACTCCTGGAAATTAAGGCTGGTGGTATACTCCAACCCCACCAGCGCAGCAATCGAAGCGGCGTGAGGGTGGAATTTCAGAATTTCAAAAAAAGCTTACGAAAAGGCTTGCGTGGGAGTGAGGGTTTGGCTAAGTTTCCGGCCTCCACGGGGGGTCACACTCCTCGGTATTGGAGACGAGAGTGCGCCCGTAGCTCAGCTGGATAGAGCACCAGACTACGAATCTGGGGGTCAGGAGTTCGAATCTCTTCGGGCGCGCCATTCTCCTTAAAAGTTTAGAGCGGATTCAGGGAATCCCCTAAACTCATTTTTCCAGAATTTTCTATTTTCTATTCAGCGCTCTACCCATACTTGAAGCGTTTAGCCTCTTTGAGGTGTGCAATAGCATACTGCAACCCCCAAAAAACACTGCGTCATTGATCGTCAATCTATCGGCGAAAGGCTTGTCGTCCACTATAGCTTTATATCATAGCCGCCATGAGAGTGCTTAAGTACTTCATGAACATCCCCCTGTATTCCAGATCCTCTTTTTTCGACGCTTGCAATAAGCAACCTTGGGATCACTTGGGAAAACAACGTCTTCGATCCATTCGGGTGGAATTGCTCGAGGGCAACACACGTCCCACGCCTGAATGCAGCGCACATCCCGCCCGCCGCCTTCCTTAATTCCACTGAATTGCTCAAGTGCAATCTTGAGCATTGTGAGTGGAAGTTGCTTTTTTGAGAATTGGCAAAAGCCAATTGCTGGAATTCGTATCATAACGACGGCAGGCTCTCCGATGCTTCTTATGGCTTGTTCAAGTTCCGGAGAGGCTTCTGAGGCAAGTCGTTGAATTACCTCTCCGCCCCAATGCTCGAAAAATACATTGGAACCCCCATCATGCAGAAATTTACGCATGGGCACCGCCCAAATAAAACCCTCTCGGTCTGTGAAATAACTATCCGTGAGATCAATACGCGATAGAATTGTATCGATCTGGTCTTTGAATGCAGACAACAGCCCGCTTGTAAGTTCTTTTAGGCGAGATATCCGTTCTTGAAGAACCAAAAGATGAAGTCCTTCGCGCTTTATTTCTCTAAAATCAAGTAGGCGCGTAGCATGAAAAACACGAAGTTCACGATCCTTCATCGCTTCATCAATTGTTTCATAGACTTTTAGAGTGTGAGGTGTGGGTGGTGGGGGCTTGACGTAATGATCAAAAGAATGCAGGTATTTTCTCTGTGCATTTTCTTCAGCAATAAGGTTGCTGTACTGTGCCTTAATGTCTGAGCAGACCTCTTCTGGCCAGGATGCCATTTGGTCGAGATCTACAATTTGATCATTCATAGTAAATATTGTATCATACAGCGCTCGAATATGGTGCGTGCTTTGAGCGGTTTCCCTCTTTGAATGAGGCGGTAATGCACGCTCTTCTCCTCAGTAGATTAACCCAGTGGTTTCCGCTTCAGTCTGAAGCGGAAACCATACCCTGCCCCCTTATCTTACCGCGTGGGGGCCCCTTCAAACGTCACATGGACCTCGACAACGGAACCGGGGTCGCGGTCGGCGAAGTGGAAAGTAGCGATCTCACCGGGAAGGATCTGGGTGGACGAGGGGGCGGAGGTCCAGGTTTGCAGCGGCTTGCCGCCGGCGCTCCGCAATTCGGCGCGCAGATTGGGAACCGGGCGCGGCCTGTCCGATGAATTGAGAATTTGCCCATCGATCAGCAAAACCATGACGCCGTTCTCCAAGCTCGGTTTGGAGGAGATGTTCTGGAGCTCCAGACCCACCCCCGGCGGATCGACGGGCACGCCGATGGTCTGGTAGAACAGCGCGGCGGGGGGCCACAGCCTTACGATCGGGCTGCGCGCGAAATAGCCGGCGCCGAGCAGGGCGGCCAGCACCACCGCGAACACGATCCACCCCGTCTTTGGCTTGCGTTTTTGCGCCAGCACGGCCCTGCGCAGCTCAGGCGAGCTGGGCGGCGGGCGGCGCCGGGGTGGTGGCGGCGGTGGCGGCGGCGGGGTCCAATCCCGGTCTGACTGTGCGTAATCGGGTTCATCCCCCGCATCGGCCCCCGCATCGGAAAGCGAGAATGCCGGTTTCTTGAACGAAGGGGTTTCCGATGGGCTCTCGGGAGGAGTCTGAAGCCAGGTATTTCCACAACTTGCGCAACGAACTTTCCGTCCACGTGACGGCATCGCCGTCTCGTCGATGGTGTACTGCATAGAGCAATTCGGACAGGTGATGATCATCAGTGGCAGCCGCAGTCACGGAAATAGCTGAAGTCTTATATGGAATCATAGAGTATGAAGCAAGGAAGCCTCTCGCCGTAGTGCTGGACGCAGCCCCGCGTCCGAGGCATCGTGCCGTGAAGGGGCGGCCATCGCACGGTGTGGATACGTGATTCGTTTTGAAAAAGTCGGCTTGCGCTATGGCGCCGGATCGGAGGTATTGCGCGATATCTCCTTCGTATTGCCGCCCGGTTCGTTCCATTTTATGACAGGGGCGAGCGGGGCGGGAAAATCCTCGCTGCTCAAGCTCATGTACCTGGCGCATCGCCCGTCGCGCGGGAAGATAGCGGTGTTCGGCCAGGAAACGACTCGGATGACTCGCGAGGAACTGCCGGAGCTGCGGCGGCAGATCGGGGTGGTGTTCCAGGACTTCGCGCTTCTCGACCATCTTTCCGCGCTGGACAATGTGGCGCTGCCGTTGCGTATGGCCGGCGCGCCCGAGGCGGAGGCGGTTGAGCACTCCACCGAACTCCTGAAATGGGTGGGCTTGGGCAACCATCTGGATGCGCACCCGTCCACCTTGTCGGGCGGGCAGCAGCAGCGCGTCGCCATCGCCCGCGCCGTCATCAACCGACCGCGCCTGCTGCTCGCCGACGAGCCAACCGGCAATGTCGACGATGGCATCGGTCTGCGGCTGCTTTACCTGTTCGAAGAAATGCATAAGCTGGGCGCCACGGTGATCATCGCCACCCACAATGAGCTGCTGATCCGCCGTTTTGGATACCCCCGCCTGCACCTGGAGAATGGACGCTTGCATGCGCTCAACCAGACCGCCTCGGACTGGGTTTGAGGAAACGCCATAGCCATGGACCTCCCCGCTTTTCTGCTGCGCAAACATTTCGACCTGCCATTGGCGAAAGACCCGACCGCGCGTTTCCTGCTGCTGATCACGGCGGTCATGGTCTATTTGGCGGCCCTGGCGTTGGCCGGCGCGCTGGTCGCTTCTGATATGGCGCAACGGTGGGACAGCGGCCTGACCGGCAGCCTTACCGTCCAGATCATGCCGCAATCCGGTCCCGGCGCCGTGCCGCTGGCGGAACGGTTGGAAAAAACGCTGGGGATTTTGCGCGCGACAGCCGGCGTCAAGAGCGCTGCGGCGCTGCCGGCGAGCCAAATATCGCGCCTGCTGGAGCCCTGGCTGGGGCCGGAAGCCGCCAGCGATCCGCTGTTGCCGGTTCCCGCCCTGGTGGATGTGACGATCGACGCCCCCGTGGATGTGGCGGCGCTGAAGGAGCGGCTGAAGGGCGTGTCCGGCGCCACGCTGGACGACCACGCCGCTTGGCTGGCTGAGTTGCGCGCTTTCGCCGGCTCGGTGAAGATGGCGGCCGGTGGCGTCGTCCTGCTGGTCAGCGGGGCCGCGCTGATGTCCGTGGTGTTCGCCGTGCGCGCTGGTCTCGCCATCCACGGCAATGTGGTGAAGCTGCTGCACCTCATGGGGGCCACGGATCACTATGTCTCGCGCCAGTTCGAGGCGCATGTCCTGGGTCTGTGCCTGCGTGGCGGGGCCATCGGGCTGGCGCTGGCGGCGCTGACCTTGCTGGGCGTCGGCCATACCGCCGGCAGCTTGCGCGCCAGCCTGTTGCCGGATGCCTCTCTGGCGCTCTGGCAATGGCTGAGCCTGCTTCTGGTGCCGCTGATCGCCTGCGTGCTGGCGATCCTGACGGCGCGGCGGACGGTGCTGCGCACGCTCGAGTCCATGCCATGAGAGTCCATGCCATGATGATGGGGCCATGAGCATGGGGGGCCGAGGCATGGCGGCCGGCTTTCGACGGCGTAAGGGAAAGGCCCGGTGGATCATGCGCCTGGCCGCGGCTCTGCTGCTGCTGGCTGTGGCGTGGCTGGGTGGGTTGGTGTGGTTTATCGCCTCCATTCCACGCGAATCGCCAGACAATGGCGATCCGGCTGCGCTGGAGCGCACGGACGCGGTCGTGGTGCTGACCGGCGGGCGAGGCCGGCTTTCCGCCGGGCTGGAGTTGCTGAAAGCCAACGTCGCCAAGAAGCTGTTCGTTTCCGGCGTCTATGAAAGCGTCGAGGTGAAAGAGCTGCTGAGTCTGTCGCAGATCTCACCGGAGAAGGTGAAGTGCTGCGTGGCGCTGGGCTACGCCGCCGTTGATACGATAGGAAATGCCTTCGAGACGGCGGATTGGATGGAGGAACAGGGGTACCGTTCGCTGCGTCTGGTCACCGCCAACTACCATATGCGGCGCAGTCTTCTTGAATTCGCGATGATCGCATCCCGAACGACCGTCATACCGCACCCCGTGGTGTCACCCAATGTCCATCTTACGAATTGGTGGTTGTGGTCAGGGTCGGCCAGCCTGCTGGTGACTGAATATAACAAATATCTTATCGCTCTGCTGCGCTACCAGCTTGATAAATTCCTCGATTCATGATGGTTTGTGCCAATGATATTCTTGCGATCCCTGCTCTTTAATGTCGTCTTTTTTATCTGGACCGCGCTCATGTGCGTGGGGCTTTTGTGGATGCTGTTGCTGCCGCGTCCGCAGATGATGGCTGTGGTGCGCTGGTTCTTGAACACCATCGCCTGGCTGGAGCGCAGCATTTTAAACCTGCGCTATGAAGTGCGCGGCCTGGAGAATCTGCCGCCGCAAGGGCATTCCTATATTCTTGCCGCCAAGCACCAATCCGCGTGGGAGACGATGAAACTGCATCGTCTCTTTTACGACCCCGCCGTCATCTTGAAGCGGGAGCTGACCTGGATTCCGACCTGGGGCTGGTACGCCAGGAAGGCGCGCATGATCGCCGTCGACCGCGGCGCCCGTGGCCGGGCTCTCTCTTCGATGATTGAGAACGCCAAGCCGGTCCGGGACAACGGTCGGCCCATCGTCATCTTTCCGCAAGGCACGCGGGTGCCGCCCGGCGCTTGGCGCGACTACCGCGTCGGCGTCGGCGTGCTATACGAGCATCTTGACCTGCCGATTGTGCCGATGGCGCTCAACGCCGGCCTGTATTGGCCCCGGCGCAGCTTCATCAAGCGGCCTGGCACCATTGTGGTGGAGATCCTGCCGCCCATCCTGCCGGGCCTGTCGCGCTCGGCGGTCATGCAGGAACTGGAGACCCGGTTGGAAGCCGCGACGGACCGACTCGTTGTGGCTGCCGGCGGGCCGCCGACCGTACGTCCTGTATCAAAAACCATGCAGGTTGCGCCCTCGGCTGCTCCGTAAAGGAGGCCTGTGGATAAAATTGTGAGTAAAGACTGTGTCAAGGGGATGGATTGCCTTTGGGCCTTCCCCCTTTCCTCTGTGGCAAGACCGCCGCAGACCGTTCCCTGCCGACTGGTTCTATGCCTTGTCCAGACGCCTAAGCATCCTTAAACTTTCGCGCGAATGAGCGAAGCGGTTTAGTTTCCCTGGATTTTCCATTGACAGCCCGAATGGGCGGGCGGTCGCCCAACCGCTTCAGGAGGATTCCATGCCGGGCATCGCCGCCATCTCCGAGCAGATCTGGGACATGAAGTACCGCTTCAAGACGCCGACCGGGAATCCTGTGGATAAAACTATGGAAGAAACCTGGAGACGTGTCGCCAAGGCGCTCGCTGTTGATGAAACAGAGCCGAGCCGCTGGGAAGCGGTCTTTCTCGATGCTTTGACCGGCTTCCAGTTCCTGCCCGCCGGCCGCATCCTCGCGGGGGCTGGCGTCGGGCGGTCGGTGACGCTGTTCAATTGCTTCGTCATGGGGGTCATTGAAGACGATCTGGGGGCGATCTTCACGCATCTGCGTGAAGCGGCGCTGACCATGCAGCAGGGCGGCGGCATCGGTTACGACTTCTCGACACTGCGCCCCAAGGGAGCGCCGGTGATGGGGGTGGGCGCCGACGCCTCGGGGCCGGTGTCCTTTATGGATGTCTGGGACGCCATGTGCCGCACCATCATGTCCGCCGGCGCCCGGCGCGGCGCCATGATGGCGACGCTGCGGTGTGACCACCCGGACATCGAAGACTTCATCGAGGCCAAGCGCGAGTCCGGGCGGCTGCGCATGTTCAACCTGTCGGTGCTGGTGTCCGACGCCTTCATGGCGGCTGTGGAGGCCGACCAGCCCTGGCCCCTGGTCTTCCAGGGCGCGGTGTTCCGCACGGTGCAGGCCCGCGACCTGTGGGACCGCATCATGCGCGCGACTTATGATTACGCCGAACCGGGCGTGATCTTCATCGACCGCATCAATGAGCTGAATAATTTACAGCATATAGAAAGTATTTCCGCCACCAATCCCTGCGGAGAGCAACCGCTCCCGCCCTATGGCGCTTGCTTGCTTGGGTCGATCAATCTGGCGAGCCTGGTGCGCGCCCCCTTCGAGGAGGCGGCGCAGCTCGACCTTGCGCGGTTGAAGAGTCTGGTGCGCACAGCCGTGCGCATGATGGACAATGTGGTGGACGTCTCGCGCTTTCCCCTGCCCGAGCAACGGCACGAGGCGCAGAGCAAGCGGCGCATCGGGCTGGGGGTCACCGGGCTGGCGGATGCGTTGATCCTCTGCCGGGTGCGCTATGGCAGCCAGCAGGCGGTGGCGCTTACCGAGCGCTGGTTGTCGATCGTGCAGAACGAGGCCTATCGGGTTTCAGCAGAACTGGCCGAGGAGAAGGGCGCCTTTGCGCTGTTCGATCGCGACGCCTATTTGGCGGCCCCCATGGTGCGGGCGCTTGACCCGGAGGTGCGGGCGCTGATCGCCAGGAACGGCGTGCGCAACGCGCTGCTGACCTCGATCGCTCCAACCGGAACCATCTCCTTGCTTGCCGACAACATCTCATCCGGCATCGAGCCGGTGTTCTCCTATACCTATGAACGCCAGGTGCTGATGCCGGATGGGGCGCGGCGAACCGAGGAGGTGAGCGACCACGCCTACCGCCTGTTCCGCGCCCGCTTTGGCGCCGACGCTCCCCTGCCCGACTATTTCGTCACCGCGCAGTCGTTGACGCCATCCGACCATGTGGTCATGCAGGCGGCGGCGCAGCGTTTCGTCGACAGTTCCATCTCCAAGACGATCAACTGTCCCGAGGATTTGCCCTTCACGGCGTTCAAAGACGTCTACCGGCAGGCCTACGCGCTGGGCTGCAAGGGCTGCACCACCTATCGACCGAACGCGGTCACCGGGGCCATTCTATCGGTCAGGAAGGACGAGGAATCCACCGGCGAACCCCTTTCGCACCAGCAGGCTCCGAAACGAGCCGACAGCGCCGCCGTCGCGCACAGCATGATGAAGCCGCTCGACCGGCCGGAATCGCTGCCCGGCGAGACCTACAAGGTGCGCTGGCCGGACAGCGACCACGCCCTCTACATCACCATCAACGACATCATCGATGGTGACGCTGGCGCTGGCGATGGCGACCAGCGACGGCCTTTCGAGGTTTTCATAAACTCAAAAAATATGGAGCACTACGCCTGGACAGTGGCGCTGACCCGCATGATCTCAGCAGTGTTCAGGCGCGGCGGCGATATCAGTTTTGTGGTGGAAGAACTGAAGGCGGTGTTCGATCCCCGCGGGGGAGCGTGGATGCAGGGCCGCTATGTGCCCTCGCTGCTGGCGGCCATCGGCGATGTCATCGAGAAGCATATGAAGACATCCAACCTCCTGCCCAGGAGCCGGGAGGGGGTGGATGACGAGGCCATGCGAAGCATGGCGACCGATGGCGCCATGCCGCATGCATCCTATGGACCGAGCGGTAGATCGCATGCTATGCAATGCCCGAAATGCGGCCAACCCGGCCTGATCCGACAGGAAGGCTGCGACCTCTGTCTTGAATGTGGTTATTCAAAATGTGGATGAAAGCATGACCCCAGAGCATTTGCAGAACTTGGGCCTCGCCGTGCTGGAAAGCACAGCCGAAGCGGTGATCTATTCGGACGACAAGGGCGCGATCCGTTTTTGGAACGCTGGCGCCGAGCGCATTTTTGGTTTCACGCCCGCTGAAGCGCTTGGGCAATCGCTTGACCTTATCGTTCCAGAAAAACAGCGGGGCGCGCACTGGAAAGGGTATGACGCGGTCATGGCGAGCGGCCAAAGCCGCTATGGCGGTGGCGATATGCTGTCGGTGCCGGCGTTGACAAAGGATGGCCGGCGCATTTCGGTGGAGTTCACCATCGTGGCGCTAAAAGACGAAGGCGGCGCCATGCTTGGAATGGCCGCCATCTTGCGCGATGTCACCAAACGCTTTGATGAACTGAAGGCGCTGCGGCGAAAAGTGATGGAACTGGAGGGGTGATAGCGAAGCGCGACAGCGGATTCCTGTTCAAAGTGAAGGGGAATTCGCTGTGGAGCCGGGGCTTTGGACTCTTGATTTGACGAGCCGATCGGCGCTGAGGCGCTATTGGCGCGCGCCCGGTATGATGAGAACGCGGGTGATGGAATCCTTGCCGATCTGCGCTTGCCCGGCGGCATCCAGGCTCTGGCGCACGGCGGTGGGATTGGTGATGGCGCCGTTCGTAATCCAGCCCCGCTCGACACCGTCGTAGAGGGCGGAGATTATCGCGTCCTGGAGGCGGGCTGTCTGCGCCGGCGAGAGCGGCAGTTTGGAGGCGTCGGCCAATTCCAGTGACACTTCATAATTAGCGTATCGCTTGACCTGTCCCTGTTCCACCACCGGCACCAGGAGGGCTTTGAACCGAAGGACGGCGGGCGCGGCAGGGCCAGCCTTACTCTCATTAGCCATCGCCGGCGTCACGCCGGACAGTGTGGCGAGCAGGGCGAGCAGGGCAAGGACGGCGATGAGGGGACGCATGGCCTTGAGGCTACCGGGAAAAGGGAAACGGTAGCGTTTTGTACACCTCAATGGGTGGATAATCAATACCCACTCTGATAAATTTGCTTCTCTGTTGATCCGGTGGTTGATGTATTAAAGTGGTCAGGGAAAAGGGCTTTTGTTTGATAAAAAGATGAAATTTTTTTAGGTAGCTGTATCAAGATTTTATTTTATTTTTATCTTTAGAAATTTTGGTTGCTGACGCTTGGTCTTGGTTCCTTTTTCAACGCAGGATACGCGTTCACTGTTTTGCGCAATCTCCTGACGGTGTTTTCGCAGCGTTCGGTATCTTTTGGATGCGCAGGGCTTTACACCATCTTGGCGAAAATGAAAGGCTCTCCCACTGTCTATGAGGCATGGGTAGGGCGAATGCAGTGGAGATCAGGGTATGGCAAGAGGGGAGGATGAGGTCCTGCTCGAGTTCTTGCGGATCGGGAACTATATGAAGGTGATCGCCATCGATCCACAGACGGGGACGGAGGTGTCGGTGGCCGGTCCGGCCAACGGCAGCCGCGCCCTGTTGACGCGCACGGCGATCAACAAGCTGAACTATGTCCTCCAGAGGAATAGCGCCAAGCCGGGATGAAGGGCGCTCATAAGGATCGCGCCCACCGGGCGGGGCCGGGGGCGCGAGCGAGGTCTCTGGCTTCTGCTGATGGTGAGCAATGACAGTGTGGCGCCGCCCTTGGCGTGGATCGGACCACAGTGAACCGCTCATCCTTACTCTACCCCGTCTTTTCGCGCAGGGCGCTGGTGCAAAGGCGGTAGCGCCGATAGGCTACTCTCTCAGGCTAGACGCTTTGGGATGATTTGGCTTGGCGGGGCTATCCGCCTGTGCAGCAAGAAGGAAAAAATAATGCGTCTGATGGGAATGTCGGTGTTCGTGGCCACCATTCTGGCGGCCCCGATGGTTTGGGCGGCGGGACTCTGTGTCAAACCCGGCGCGCCGGTGTGCATGAACGACACCACGACCTTCGTCAGTGCTGACAAGATGCAGACTTGTCAGTCCGAAGTGAAGGATTACGCTGACCAGACATTGATGTATCTGAAATGCTTGTCCGACGAGCACGCGGCGGTCAGCCAGGAGCTCAAGCTGAACATCGAAGGTTTCAATTGCCGTCTGTCTGGTAACGGGAACTGCGGCTGACACGGCCACTTGCAAAAAAGATCGCAGGCCTTCCCGCTTCGCCAAAGGATCAAGCGGAAAATATCTGTAAAAAAGCAGGCCGACCCCAAAATGAGGACAGCCTGCGGTTGGTCAAAAACAGAAGGTCACCCGGTACGGCGATGCGTCTGGCGACTGGGACTGCGACCTAGACCGATTCTCTTGGCAAATTCTGAGCGCTGTGCAGCATAATTTGGCGCAACCATTGGGTAATCAGGCGGCAGCCCCCAACGCACACGGTATTCATCCGGTGACATGTTATAGGTGGAGCGAAGATGCCGCTTCAGCATCTTCAACTTCTTACCGTCTTCGAGGCACACGATGTACTCGGGTGTCACGGACTTACGGATTGGCACCGCTGGCTTTAGCGGTTCAGCCGGAGTCTCGGATAGACCACTGCCAAGGCCAGTCAATGACGAGTAGATGGTATTGATGACCTCGGGAATCTGCTGCGATGGCAGAACGTTCTTGCTGACATAGGCGGAAACGATTTCAGCAGTCATGCGCAGCAGTTCGTGATCGGGTGAATCGGAGCGTAGAGGGTCACTCATTGCACAGTGTCCTGGCATTTTCGTTTTATCGAGAGCAGCCAATTTGCATACCATGATTTATGTGTCAATAAAAATCCAGCAAGAGGCTGTAGCATTATTTGGCGGCCGCAGAACTAGAAAGGCGTTTATAAATGAGTGTAGCTTTAGTTTCGTTCAACCAAGCGATGTTGCCGAACCATTAGGTTAGGTTCTAGTGGAGTGAGGCGGGTGGGTATAGGGTAAGTTGTACCTGTCAATTCAGTGAATTTGGGACTAAACCTGAATTGGCCGGCCTACTTACTCCTTACGCAAGCAACGCAAGGCTGTTCTTTTATAAATGATCTACGCCTTATGAGGGTGTGCGACTCTTGAGTTCTGGCCGTCCGCAGGGCATTGTGTCGAACTGGTGATCACCACCGATATCTGGTAGGTTGCCTCCCAGTGTTGCGTGAGGCGGCTCAACGCCTTGAGGCTGTGTGGAGTTGTGCTTGATGACCGTTAAGACCATTGCGTTGGCGTCTGACCATGCCGGCTATTTGCTGAAGGCCGAACTGAAGGAAGTGCTCGCCAAGCATGGATATGCAGTGCTCGACCTTGGCGCCAATGGCCCGGATTCGGTTGATTATCCTGATTTTGCCGATGCTGTGGCCTTTGCTCTTCGTGACGGTCGGGCGGAGTGTGGCGTCTTGATCTGCGGCAGCGGGGTTGGCATCAGCATTGCGGCCAACCGGCACGGGCATGTGCGGGCGGCGCTGTGCGCCGACGCCACCACGGCGCGTTTGTCGCGCGAACACAACGACGCGAATATTCTCGTGCTCGGCGCCCGCGTGATCGGCGCTGACGTGGCGAAGGATTGTCTCACCACGTTCCTCGACACGCCCTTCGCCGGTGGCGAGCGCCATACGCGCCGCATCAAAAAGCTGGGCTGAAGACGCTGAATTCCTCGTCTTCGACGAGACGCTGAATTCTTCGTCTTCGACAAAATGCGTTCGCTATTCACGATCAAGGAATTTGCCGATGTATGCTCCGACTTCGACGTTCTTTTCCGCCACGCTGGCGGAGGCCGATCCCACGCTGGCCCGTGCGGTGCGCGACGAATTGCTGCGCCAACAAGAGCAGATTGAACTGATCGCGTCGGAGAACATCGTCTCCACCGCCGTGTTGGAAGCGCAGGGGTCGGTGCTGACCAACAAATACGCCGAAGGCTATCCGGGCAAGCGCTACTACGGTGGCTGTGAATTCGTCGATGTGGCCGAGACCTTGGCCATCGAACGGGCCTGCGCCTTGTTCGGCTGCTCCTTCGCCAATGTGCAGCCCAATTCCGGCAGCCAGGCCAACCAGGCCGTGCTGCTGGCGCTGCTGCAACCGGGTGACACGGTGCTGGGGATGTCGCTGGCGGCGGGTGGCCATCTGACGCACGGCGCCGCGCCGAACCTGTCGGGCAAGTGGTTCAAGGCCGTGCAGTACGGCGTTCGCCGCGACGACCATCGGATCGACTTCGACGAGGTCGAGCGCCTGGCCCGCGAGCACAAGCCGAAGCTGATCATCGGCGGTGGCTCGGCCTATCCGCGTGTCCTCGATTACGCGCGCTTCCGCGCCATCGCCGACGAGGTCGGCGCGTATTTGATGATGGATGTGGCGCATTACGCCGGCTTGATCGCCGGCGGCGTCTACCCGAACCCCTTCCCCTACGCCGATGTGGTGACCACCACGACGCACAAGACGCTGCGCGGCCCGCGCGGCGGCATGGTGCTGACGAACAAGGAAGAGATCGCCAAGAAGATCAATTCCGCCATTTTCCCCGGCCTGCAGGGCGGCCCGCTGATGCATGTCATCGCCGCCAAGGCGGTGGCCTTCGCCGAGGCCCTGCGCCCCGAATTCAAAACCTATGCCCAGGCGATGTTGGACAACGCGCGGGTGCTGGCGAAGACGCTCATCGACGGCGGGTTGGACATCGTGTCGGGCGGCACCGACAGCCACATCGTGCTGGTCGATTTGCGCCCGAAAAACCTGACCGGCAAGGCCGCCGAAGCCAGCCTTGAGCACGCGGGCATGACTTGCAACAAGAACGGCGTGCCGTTCGATCCGCAAAAGCCGACGATCACCTCAGGCGTGCGCCTGGGCAGCCCGGCGGCGACCACGCGGGGCTTTGGCGCGGCGGAATTCGCGCGGGTGGGTCAGATGATCGTCGAGACGCTGGATGGGCTGGCCGCCAGCAATTCCGGGGACAACGCCGCCGTTGAGCGGGCGATGCGGGAGCAGGTGCGCGACCTGTGCCGCCGTTTTCCGATCTATCCGACACTATGACGGATCAATACTGTAACGGGCCGACATTATAACGGACCGAACACTATAACGAGGCCGGAATCCCGTTGATGGGGATCCATCAACGGGATTAGCGAGGGAAGGTAAAACCGGAGATGCGCTGCCCGTTCTGTGGACATGAAGATACCCAGGTCAAGGATTCGCGACCGACCGAGGACAGCTCGGCGATTCGGCGGCGGCGCTTTTGCCCCGGCTGCAGCGCCCGCTTCACCACCTTTGAGCGCGTGCAGTTGCGTGAGCTGATGGTGGTGAAGACCACCGGCCAGCGCGAGCCGTTCGACCGTGAAAAGCTTTTGCGCTCCATGCGCATCGCCTTGCGCAAGCGTCCCATCGACGCTGACCGGGTTGACCGTGTGATCAACAGTCTGGTGCGCCAGCTCGAATCCTCGGGCGAGAGCGAGATTCCGTCGCAGCAGATCGGCGAGATGGTGATGGCGGCATTGCAGAACATCGATTCGGTCGCCTATATCCGCTACGCCTCGGTCTACAGGGATTTTCGTGAAGCGGCGGATTTCAACGATTTCGTCGAACAACTGGCTCCCGAGGCGCAGAGCTGAACGGTTTAAGCGGCCCTGATCCCCACGCATAACCGGGATTTCTTCATGTCCCCCTCCGCTTCTTCTTCCGTTCCTAATTCTGTGGAGGACCAGCACCACATGCGCGCCGCCCTGGCGCTGGCGGCCCGCGGGCTTGGCATGGTGTGGCCGAACCCGACGGTGGGGTGTGTTCTGGTCAAGGACGGCATGGTGATCGGGCGTGGCTGGACCCAGCCCGGTGGACGACCGCATGGTGAGACCGAAGCCTTGCGCCGCGCCGGCGATGCCGCGCGCGGGGCCACCGTTTATGTTTCGCTGGAACCCTGCAATCACCACGGCAAGACGCCGCCCTGCACCGAGGCGTTGATCGCGGCTGGCGTCGGGCGCGTGGTCGTCGCCTGCGAGGACCCTGACCCGCGCGTCGCCGGCAGCGGTGTCAAGCGCCTGCGTGACGCGGGCGTCCGCGTCGATGTCGGTGTCTGCGCCGATGAGGCGTGGGCGATGAATCGCGGCTTCTTCACGCGGATTTTGCACGACCGGCCCCTGGTGACCGTGAAGCTTGCGACCACGCTGGACGCCCGCATCGCCACCCGCCGTGGTGAGTCGCAATGGATCACCGGGCCGGAGGCGCGAGCCATGGGGCATGGCCTGCGCGCCCGGCACGACGCCATCATGGTCGGCATCCGCACCGCCTTGATCGATGATCCGCACTTGACCTGCCGCCTGCCTGGCCTGGAGGAGCGCTCGCCGGTGCGCATCGTCTTTGACAGCCGCCTGCGGCTGCCGCTCACCAGCGCGCTGGTCCGCACCGCACCGCAGACGCCGACCTGGATCATCACCCGCAAGGATGCCGACGCGCTGCGCAGCAAGGCGCTGATTCACTGCGGCGTGCAGGTGATCCCAATCGCCGCCGATTCCGCGGGGTTGCCGGACCCCGTGCGGGCCATGGCGGAACTCGCCGACCGTGGCCTGACTCGCGTGCTGGTGGAGGGCGGGGCGACGCTCACCGCCTCGCTGTTGCGAGCGCATATGGTGGACCGGCTGGAGTGGTTCCGCGCCGCGCGGATCATCGGCGGGGATGGCACAGAGGCGGTGGCCGCCTTTGGCGTGGACGCGCTGAGCCAGACCGCCGCCTTCGACCGGGTGCACGTGCGTCGCCTGGGCGACGACGTGCAGGAGAGTTACATCCGCCGGGAATAGAGTGGTTTCTGCTTCAACTCTAATTCGCGGAGCGCGGAAGCGCGACTGGGCCGTTGAGGCCTCGCGGGCTCGTGCCCGCGGAGGCAAGGGCGCGGATGCGCCCGCCCGCCGAGGGAAAAGAAAAAATCTAGCGTCAGGTGAACCAGGCCGTGTGGTGGAGAACCTCGTTGCCGCCATGCCAGATCATGTTGATCGCGACATAGGTGATGATCGCCAGACCGACCCAGCCGACCCAGCGGTGCTTGTGCAGCACATGGGCGATCATGTTCGCCGCGACCCCCATCAGCATGACCGAGAGCAGCAGGCCAATGACCAGGACACTCGGATGCTCCTTGGCCGCGCCGGCGACGGCGAGCACATTGTCCAGCGACATTGACACATCAGCCACGATGATCTGCCAGACGGCCCCACCGACCGCGCCGGCCTTCATGGCGTCAAGCGCTGGTGAGGCATCGGACGCCGGATCGGGTATCGCCTGGTTTAAACCGCCGGAGCGCAGATCACGGTACATTTTCCAGCACACCCACAGCAGCAAGAGCCCGCCGGCAAGCGAAAGCCCGATAAAGCTGAGGAGCTGGGCGGTGATCAGCGCAAAGAAGATGCGCAAGAGAATCGCCGCGGCGATGCCCCAGAAAATAACCTTGCGACGCTGGGCCAACGGCACGGTGGCGGCGGCCATGCCGACGACGATGGCGTTATCGCCAGCCAGCACCAGATCAATGACGATGACCTGGAAAAGCGCTGACAGCGCTTCGGGGGAGAAAAAATCAGTCATGCAACGCCATCCTCTTGGCTTAAAGGGCAAGAGAGTGGCGCGCTCGCATTATCCGTCGTGTGGTGGAAGATCACCATCGGACGGGAAGCACAGGCAAGGGCCACTCCACAAATCTTCCAGTCCGACATCACAGCTTGATCAAGCTGCCAGAGGGGCCCGGCCTGGTTGTCCTTTCATAAACGAAATGGATCCACTTCGCGAGTCCGCAGTTATGCCGGTGGGGTGAGACAATGATTCGACGCCTTCCTCGACCCAATTGGCGACTCCGGCTTAACCTCGCAAGAGTCCTTGTCCATACGCAGTCGTATAGGGCAAAAAACGAGTGAACCAAACACGGTCAGCGGGGAGGAAAACCACGATGGCTGTCTTGACGTCCACGCTCGACGCGCGCGGGGAGGATTTCATCCGCAACCGCGACGCCATGCGTGTGCTGGTCGATGATCTCCGGGCCATGGTCGCCAGGGTCAAGCTGGGCGGTGGAGCGAAGGCGCGGGCGAAGCACGCCGCGCGCGGCAAGCTGTTGCCGCGCGAGCGTGTGCAGGCGTTGCTCGACCCCGGCTCACCCTTTCTGGAATTGTCGCAACTCGCCGCTTATGGGCTCTACAATGACGAAGTGGCGTCCGCCGGCATCATCACCGGCATTGGTCGCGTGTCCGGGCAGGAGTGCGTTATCGTCGCCAATGACGCGACGGTGAAGGGCGGGACCTATTTCCCGCTGACGGTGAAGAAGCATCTGCGCGCGCAGGAAATCGCTCAGCAAAATCGGCTGCCCTGCCTTTATCTCGTCGATTCGGGTGGGGCCCATCTGCCCAACCAGGATGAGGTGTTTCCCGATCGCGACCATTTCGGCCGCATCTTCTACAACCAAGCCACCATGTCGGCGCTGGGCATTCCGCAAATCGCCATCGTCATGGGCAGTTGCACGGCAGGCGGCGCCTATGTGCCCGCCATGGCGGACGAGGCGATCATCGTGCGCAACCAGGGGACCATCTTTCTGGGCGGTCCACCGTTGGTGAAGGCCGCCACGGGCGAAACCGTCTCAGCCGAGGATCTGGGTGGCGCGGATGTGCACTCCCGCATCTCCGGCGTCACCGATCATTACGCCATGAACGACCGGCACGCGTTGGCGCTGGCGCGGCGCGTGGTCGCCACGCTGAACCGCCGCCGGGAATCGCCGGTGGGTCTGACAGCGCCCGCCGCGCCGCGCTGCGATCCGGCGGACCTCTACGGCGTCATCCCCCGCGACCCGCGCCAGCCCTATGATGCGCGCGAGGTGATCGCCCGCATCGTCGATGGCTCGAATTTCGATGAGTTCAAGGCGCTCTACGGCGCCACGCTGGTGACGGGGTTCGCCCGGATCTTCGGCTACCCGGTTGGCGTCGTCGCCAACAACGGCATCCTGTTTTCCGAATCGGCGCAAAAAGGCGCTCACTTCATCGAGCTGTGCAGCCAGCGCGGCATTCCGCTGATCTTCTTGCAAAACATCACCGGCTTCATGGTTGGCCGGAAATATGAGGCAGGCGGGATCGCCAAGGATGGCGCCAAGATGGTTACGGCGGTGGCGACCAGCGCCGTGCCGAAGTTCACGGTGATCATCGGCGGCAGCTATGGGGCCGGCAATTACGGCATGTGCGGGCGCGCGTACAGCCCGCGCTTCTTGTGGATGTGGCCGAACGCCCGCATTTCAGTCATGGGCGGCGAACAGGCGGCTGGCGTGCTCGCCCAGGTCAAGCGCGACAATGCCGAAGCCCAGGGCAAGAGCTGGGACCCGGCTGAGGAGGAGGCGTTCAAGACGCCGATCCGCCAGCAGTACGAGAGGCAGGGGCATCCCTCTTATGCCTCCGCCCGGCTTTGGGATGACGGCGTCATCGACCCGGTCGATACGCGGATGGTGCTGGGGCTTGGCCTGTCGGTGGCCCACAACGCGCCGCCGGAGAAGACTCGATTCGGTGTTTTTCGGATGTGAGGCGGTGATGAGTGACATTCTGACGGAGACCCGCCCCGATGGCGTCGCCACGGTGACCATGAACCGGGGCGACGCCCACAACGCCTTCGACGAAGCGGTCATCGCGGACTTGGCGGCGGCGTTTCAGGGATTGGGAGCCGATCCGGCGGTGCGGCTTATCCTGTTGCGCGGCGTGGGCCAGAGCTTTTCGGCTGGGGCGGATCTCGGCTGGATGCAGCGCATGGCCGGCTATTCCCATGATGAGAACGTCGCTGACGCCATGGGGCTGGCGGTCATGCTCCGCACCCTCGACACCTGCCCGAAACCGACGGTGGCGGTGGTGCAGGGACCGGCCTATGGCGGCGGGGTGGGGTTGATCGCCGCCTGCGACATGGCGGTGTGCGCCGACACCGCCAGCTTCGCCTTGACCGAGGTGACGCTGGGGCTGATCCCAGCGGTCATTTCCCCCTATGTCGTCGCGGCGCTGGGTGAGCGGGCGTGCCGCCGCTATTTTCTCACCGCCGAGCGTTTTTCAGCGGCGGAGGCGTTGCGCCTCGGCCTGGTGCATGAGGTTGCGCCGACCGACCGGCTCGACGGGGCGGTCGAGGGCATGGTCGCCAAGCTTTTGGATGGCGCGCCGCTCGCGCAAGGGGCGGTCAAGGAGTTGATCCGCGCGGTGGTCAACCACGCGCTTGACGATGCGCTGGTGCGCGACACCGCCGAACGCATCGCCCGCCAGCGCGTCAGTGATGAGGGCAGGGAAGGAATCGGGGCGTTTTTGGCGAAGCGCAAGCCGGCTTGGCAAAACCCTCCCATGCCAAAAGAATAAGAAACTTCAGGGAGAAACAGGCGGTGTTCACCAAGATTCTCATCGCCAACCGGGGCGAGATCGCCTGCCGAATCATCCGCACGGCGCGGCGCATGGGCCTGAGGACCGTGGCGGTCTATTCCGACGCCGACGCCGATGCGCTGCATGTCACACAGGCGGACGAGGCGCACCGCATCGGCCCCGCCCCGGCGCGGGAAAGCTATCTGGCGGCTGACGCCATCCTGGACGCCGCCAGACGCTCAGGCGCGGAGGCCATCCATCCCGGCTATGGTTTTTTGTCGGAGAACGAGCGCTTCGCCGAGGCCTGCGCCACCGCCGGCGTGGTGTTCATCGGCCCCCCGCCGTCGGCGATCCGCGCCATGGGCGGCAAGGCGCGGGCCAAGGCGTTGATGGAGAAAGCCGGCGTTCCGCTGGTTCCTGGCTACCATGGCGCGGACCAGGACCCGGCGCTGCTGCGCGCCGAGGCCGAACGCATCGGTTGGCCGGTGCTGATCAAGGCATCGGCGGGCGGGGGTGGGAAGGGCATGAAAGTGGCCCCCTCCGCCGCCGCGTTCGATGCCCAGCTCACCAGCGCCAGACGCGAATCCGCCGCGGCCTTCGGCGATGATCGCGTGTTGATCGAAAAATACCTGGAGCGCCCGCGCCATGTGGAAATCCAGGTCTTCGCCGACAACCACGGGCGTTGCGTCTCTTTGTTCGAGCGCGATTGCTCGATCCAGCGCCGCCATCAAAAGGTGATCGAGGAGGCCCCGGCCCCGAATCTGCCCCATGAGACCCGCCGTCACATGAGTGACGCGGCGATCACCGCCGCCACGGCCATCGGCTATGCCGGGGCCGGCACGGTCGAGTTCCTCTATGACCCCGCAGCGGGTGGTTTTTATTTCATGGAGATGAACACCCGCCTGCAGGTCGAGCACCCGGTGACCGAGATGATCACCGGCCTGGATCTGGTGGAGTGGCAATTCCGGGTCGCCGCGGGTGAGCCGCTGCCAGTTGGCTGGGATGAGCTGACGATTCACGGCCACGCCATCGAGGCCCGTCTCTACGCCGAGGACCCGGACCGTGACTTCCTGCCCCAGACCGGCGCTCTGGAGCATCTGCGCTTCCCCCCTCACAGCGCGCATGCGCGCGTCGATGCCGGAGTCCGCGCCGGCGACAGCGTTGGCGTACATTATGACCCGATGATCGCCAAGCTGATCGTCTGGGATGTCGATCGCGCGGCGGCGGTGCGCCGTATGCGCCAGACCCTGGCCGCCATCCAAGTGGCTGGTTTGACCACCAATCTGCGCTTTCTCGAGAGGGTGGTCAGCCATCCCGCTTTCCTGGCGGCTGAACTCGACACCCACTTCATCGACCGCCACCATGCTGACCTGCTGCCCGAACCGACGCCGGCCAGTCCACGGGTGCTGGCGCTGGCGGCGCTGGGGGTGTTGCTCGACCGCGAACGGACAGTCTCCGCCGACCCCTGGAGCCGCACCGATGGGTGGCGTCTCAACGAAGAGGCGCGCGACAGCTTGATTTTCAAAGAGAGTGAGGGGCAGGAGCATCACGCCATCGGCGTCGTCTACCACCGCGACGGCTATCGGCTGGAATTGCCGGATGGCGATTCCCTTATGGTGGGCGGTGCGTTTCAGCCCGACGGGGCGCTGGTCGCGGATTTGGGGGGGGTGCGTCTCAGGGCGGGGTGGGTGCGCCAAAGCAACGCTATCACCGTCTTTCATCCTGACGGCAGCCACCGTCTGACTCTGGTCGAACCGCTGGCCGACGCCTTGGAACAGGATTTGCCCAACAATCGGGTCGTTTCCCCGATGCCCGGCACGATCATCGCGCGGTTGGTCGAGCCGGGGGCGCGGGTCGAGAAGGGGCAGCCTCTCCTGGTGCGTGAAGCGATGAAGATGGAGCATACCCTCAAGGCCCCCGGCGCCGGCGTCCTCACCGCCTTCCGCTGCGCTGTCGGTGAGCCAGTGAGTGAGGGTGTCGAATTGGTGACATTCGCCATGGACGAAGACTGAATCGAGCAGGGCAATCGGATAAAGGTAAGTATTCCTGTTAAAGAGTCTAAGTCTTCTCGTATTCTAATATACCCGTCATCCCCGCGGAAGCGGGGACCCAGTATTTTCAAGGATTTCCTTTGCTGCGAAGTCTGGGTCCCCGCTTTCGCGGGGATGACGATGCTTCTAATAAGGGACGTTATCTCCTTTATCGATTGCCCTGCTGAAGCGGAGCCAAGCGTCTGGCTGCGCGTCAGCGGTCGGTTGGAAGGTGCAGATCCAACCATACCTTGTGCAACCCGCCTTAATATTACGCCATCCGCCTATTTTTTAAGCATACTGTGCCGTCCCCTATGGCGTCCTCACCCCCATGAAAGGCCGCAAGACGCCGATCATGGCGCAAACCGGGCTTGGCACGGTTTGTGCTTTAGAACGGAGGGTGTCGGCTCTGCCTCAGAGTGCGGCGACCGACGTTGGCTCCTGAAACGAGAGACCCATGAAAAAGATTGAAGCCATCATAAAGCCATTCAAGCTTGACGAGGTGAAGGAGGCGCTTCACGAGGTGGGCATCAAGGGCATCACCGTCAGCGAGGCCAAGGGCTTCGGTCGTCAGAAGGGGCACACGGAGCTTTACCGTGGCGCCGAATACGTCGTCGACTTCTTGCCGAAGGTAAAGCTTGAGGTGGTGATGGAAGATGCCCTGGTCGAACGCGCGATCGAGGCGATCCAGCAAGCCGCCCATACCGGCCGGATCGGCGATGGCAAGATCTTCGTCACTCACGTTGAGGAAGTCATTCGCATACGCACCGGCGAAAAAGGGGCGGACGCGATTTAGCGATTCATCGAAATTCCTTTCAACCCACAACGCATTCCGATCAGGTCCAGGCTTTCTCACGCCCAAGCCGGCTTGCATCCTTGCGTTGTGCGTGGTTGGAAAGACGTGACATAACCCACGCTCCGCCCTGCGGCCTGTCCGAAAGCCGGAACGACGCGGCGAGCCCATAATCCTCATATGTGTGGAATAGAAAGCATGTCCGACATCAGCAAAGTCTTCGATCTGATCAAGGAACACGACGTCAAATACGTGGATCTGCGCTTCACCGACCCGCGCGGCAGGCTGCACCACACGGCTCAGCATGTGTCGACGATCGATGAGGACGTCTTCGAGGACGGCATCATGTTCGACGGTTCGTCGATCGCCGGCTGGAAGGCGATCAACGAGTCGGACATGATCTTGAAGCTGGATACGGACACGGCGGTGATGGACCCGTTCGCCGCCCAGCCGACCCTGAACATCCTGTGCGATGTGTACGAGCCGCTGACCGGCCAGCCCTATGGCCGCTGCCCCCGTTCGATCGCCAAGGCCGCTGAGCGCTACACCGCGTCAGCCGGCATCGGCGACACCGTCTATTTCGGCCCGGAAGCTGAGTTCTTTGTCTTCGACGACGTGAAGTTCGCGGTCGAGATGAACAAGGTGTCCTACCAGATCGATTCGGTGGAGGGTCACTACAACGCCGATCGCCCCTATGAAGACGGCAACATGGGTCACCGTCCGGGCATCAAGGGCGGCTATTTCCCGGTGGCCCCGGTCGACAGCGGCTCGGATTTGCGGGCTGAGATGCTGAGCGTCCTGGCCGAAATGGGCGTGCCGGTTGAAAAGCACCACCACGAGGTGGCGGCGGCTCAGCATGAGCTGGGCATCAAGTTCGACACGCTGGTCCGCACCGGCGACAACATGCAGTACTACAAATACGTCGTGCATAACGTCGCGCATGCGTATGGCAAGTCGGCCACCTTCATGCCGAAGCCGGTCTATGGCGACAACGGCTCGGGCATGCACTGCCACCAGTCGATCTGGAAGGAAGGCCAGCCGCTGTTCGCCGGTTCGGGCTATGCCGATCTGTCGGAGATGGCGCTGCACTACATCGGCGGCATCATCAAGCACGCCAAGGCCCTGAACGCCTTCACCAACCCGTCGACCAACAGCTACAAGCGTCTGGTTCCGGGCTATGAGGCGCCGGTGCTGCTGGCGTACTCGGCCCGCAACCGCTCGGCCTCCTGCCGCATCCCGTATGTGGCGTCGCCGAAGGGCAAGCGCGTCGAGGTTCGTTTCCCAGATCCGTCGGCCAACCCGTATCTGGCCTTCGCCGCCATGCTGATGGCCGGTCTTGACGGTATCCAGAACAAGATCCACCCCGGCGACGCGATGGACAAGAACCTCTACGATCTGCCGGCGGAGGAACTGGCCAAGGTTCCGACCGTCTGCGGCTCGCTGCGCGAGGCGCTGGAAAGCCTGCAGGCCGACGCCGGCTTCTTGATGAAGGGCGACGTGTTCAGCAAGGACATGATCGAATCCTACATCGAGCTGCGCACGGAAGAGATGATGGCCTACGAGACCATGCCGCACCCGATCGAATACAAGATGTACTACAGCCTTTGATTTTTGTGCGGGAGAGTTAGACTTTCTACCTTTTCGGTAAGAAGATGCGCCTGATCAAGAAGGCCTTTTGGGAAACCAAAGGGCCTTTTTGTTTCTACTCCGTCCACCTCTTGATCTGAGTCCTTGGCGCCAGCATAAATTGGCAAGGTTTCCTGGATCCCCGTTTGCACGGGGATGACGGTATTGGGCGGCTGGACCCTCCTCTTATCGTCATCCTCGCGAAAGCGGGGATCCAGGAAACCTTGCCAGATAATGTTAAGTGAGCGCCTCTACGTGACGGTATAAGACAATTTTGGGCGCTTTCCGTCTGCTAACCAATCATTAGGACCAAGCAAACACTCTTCTGCGTAGTGATGGGCGCGGAGGGGTTTTGCGTGTCGAACGGTTCTTCATGGTTGCGTGGCGCGGTCCTTTACCAGATCTACCCGTTGAGCTTCTTGGATGGCGACGGTGACGGCTGGGGTGATCTGGACGGCGTGCTGGCCGGGCTCGACCATATCGCCGCCTTGGGGGTGGATGGGGTGTGGTTGTGCCCGTTCTACCCCTCGCCGTTGAAGGATTTCGGCTACGATATCACCGACCACCGGGGCGTCGATCCGCGCATGGGCGACCTCGCCGCGCTAGACCGCATCATCCAGCGGGCGCACGCGCTGGGGCTCAAAGTCCTGGTGGATCTGGTCTGCGGCCACACTTCCGACGCGCATCCCTGGTTCGAATCATCGCGCCGCGCGCGGGAGGGGACGTTCGCCGACTGGTATGTATGGGCCGACGCCCGACCGGATGGGTCACCACCCAACAACTGGCTGTCGGTGTTCGGTGGTGGGGCCTGGACCTGGGAGCCACGGCGACGGCAGTATTTCCTGCACCATTTCTTGTCCAGCCAGCCGGCGCTCAACCTGCACCACGAGCCATGCCGCCGGGCGATTCTGGACAACGCGGTCTTCTGGCTGGAGCGGGGGGTGGACGGTTTTCGCATCGACGCCGTGGATTTCCTCGCGCACGACCCGCTTTTACGGTCCAACCCCGCTGTAGTCTGGTCGGCGTCCGAGCCGCCGCTGAAGCCTTTCGCCATGCAAAGCCACCACCACGACATGCTGGACCCGGCGATTTTAACGTTGTTGGAACAGCTGCGGGCCACCGTGGATCGTTATCCCGGCACGATGCTGCTGGGTGAGCTGTCGAGCCAGCCCGGTGCGGCCCAGCGCATCGCCGCCTACACCCAGCCGGGCCGGTTGGATGTGGCCTACAGCCTCGGCTTGGCGAAGCAAGGCTTCTCGGCCACAGCGTTTGCCCGCATGCTGACCGGCGCACCCGATCCCGGCGCCCTGTGCTGGAGTTTTTCAAACCACGATGTCGAGCGCGCGGTGAGCCGTTGGCTTCCCACCGGAGCCGATCCACAGCGCTTCAACGCGCTGCTCGCCGCGCTCTTCGCAACGCTGCCCGGCACGCTCTGCCTTTACCAGGGGGAGGAGCTGGCGTTGCCGCAGGCGGAGCTGCCGCACGAAAACCTGCGCGATCCCTTCGGCATCGCCTATTGGCCGGAGTTCAAGGGCCGTGACGGCTCCCGCACGCCAATTCCCTGGCGGGCCGAGGCGGCGAACGCCGGCTTCAGCATCGCCGCTGAGCCCTGGCTTCCCGTGCCCGACGTTCACTACCCCCTGGCCATCGATCGTCAGGAGCGCCGCGAGGACAGCCCGCTGGCGGTCTGGCGCAAGGCATTAAGTCTGCGCCGCGCCTATGCCGCGCTGTCCATCGGTGCGGTCGATGCGGTGGAGGCGCGGGGTGACATCCTGGCCTTTGAACGCGCGGCCAAGGACGAGAGCCTGCTGGCGGTGTTCAACCTGACCGACCGACCGGCGGAGTACGCGTTCAAGCGCAAACAGCGCCTTCTCCCTTGCGCTTTGCCGCGCGCCCCCGGCGTTCCAGCGCCGGAAATCACAGCGGATGGGCGCATCCTGGTGTTGCCGCCGTTAAGCGCGTTTCTGGGGGTGTTGGGATAGCCGCCGCTCCTATCCCGCCGCGCGCAGCGGCAACGGCAGCGGGTGGGCCGGCTTGACAGAGAGGTGCTTCCAGGTCAGGCGACCGCTGCGCACGGCCTCGGCCAGCTTCGGGCGAGTCGCCAGAGCCTTCCCGGCGCGGGGGTCGTGGCTGAGGCCCAGCGTCAAGGCCGCCGCCATGGCCGTGTCGACATCCGATCCATTGAGCATCGCCGCCAGATCATCCACCACATGGCTGGTGGCCTTATCCCCAGCCGCTTGCCACATACCGACCGGCACGCGCCGGCCATCGGCGCGGAGCTGGCGGGCGAAAGTGCACAGCTCGTGGGCAAGCACGGTGTTGGCCCGCCGTTCCAGCCCGATGACCCCGGCCACGGGCACGCCGAGATAAGCCGCCTTCAGGATCATCCGGTTCCAGCACGCCTCGTCGAAGAACTCCGCCGGGTAGGGGTTGAACAGCGCCACGGACTCGAACAGCGCCCGGTCGTCGGAGCGCAGGGTTTCTTGCGCCCAATGGGCGTGCTGCTCGGGATAAGGCAGCAAGGGCAGCGCCCGGCAGAGCGCCGCCGCTTTGGCCCGATCGCCAGTGCGCAACAAATGCTCGAGCATATCGCCGTAGGCCGTCGGATCGCTGTCGTCATAGGCCAGCAGCAGCGTGGCGCGCGCCGCCTGATCGGCGTTCCATCGCGCGGGCCGCCAGCCTGGGCGGGCCTGCTCCGCCTCGACGAGATCATCAGGGCGCAGCCGCAGGGATCCGATGCTGACCCGTTTGGGCGCCAGCGCGAAGACATGGAAGAAAAACACATCGGGAGCGCCGTCGTACAGCGTATCGCGGGCTCGATCCAGCCAATCAACCCCTTCCGGTGGAGCGACCGCCTTCAGCCATTGGCGCAACAGCATCAGCACATGCTGGGTGTCGATCGGGTGATAGAACTTGGGCATGGCGGCGTTTCCGAACGAACAGGCGATGGTCGGATAACCGCAGGCTTGCCTATAAGGTTCCGAAAGGAGGGTGGAGGAGCGGCGGGCATGCCTCTATTGTTGAGGGATACGCTCTGCAGGGGGAAAGTGATGCGACTGAACAGGATCTTGTATCGGCCAACGCGGGTGCTCGAACTCGTTTCCGGCGGGTTGCTTTTGCTCGGGCTGATGGCCGGCGGGTTGGCGCAACCCGCAGGGGCGGCGCCGCAACACGCCATCGCGCTCTATGGCGAGCCGAAATATGGTCCAGACTTCACCCATTTCGACTACGCCAACCCTGACGCCCCCAAGGGTGGCAAGGTGACGCTGGCGGCCACCGGCTCCTTTGACACGTTGAACCCTTATACCATCCGGGGTGAGCCGGCGGACGGGCTGTCGCTGACCTACGACAGGCTGATGGCGCCGGCAGCCGATGAATCATCCGTCGAATACGGTTTGCTGGCGCAGAGCATCGAGGTCCCGCCAGACCGCTCCTGGGTTGTCTTCACGCTGCGCTCCAACGCCAAATGGCACGACGGTCAGCCGGTGACGCCCGAGGATGTGGTCTTTTCCTTCAACACGCTGACCACCAGCCATCCTCTCTACAAGAGCTATTATTCATCCGTGGCCACCGTGGAAGCGGAAGATGGCGGGCGCGTGCGCTTCACCTTCAAGCCCGGCGACAACCACGAACTGCCCCTGATCCTCGGCCAGCTTCCGATTCTGCCAAAGCATTATTGGGAAGGAAAAAACTTCGCGCAGACGACGCTGGAGCCACCCCTGGGCAGCGGCCCCTACCGCATCGCCTCCGTCGATCCGGGGCGGAGCATCACATACGAGCGGGTGGCTGATTATTGGGGCAAGGATCTGCCCGTCAACCGGGGGCATTACAATTTCGCGACGCTGGCTTACGACTATTACCGCGACGCCACGGTGGCGTTGCAGGGGTTCCGCGGCGGGCTGTCCGACTTCCGGCAAGAGAACATCGCCAAGACCTGGGCGACGGAATATGACTTCCCGGCTGTGAAGGAAGGCAAGGTGAAAGTGGAGGAAATTCCAAACCGCCTTCCCTCTGGCCTGCAAGGCTATGTGTTCAACACGCGCCGCCCGGTGTTCGCCGATCCGAAGCTGCGCTGGGCGCTTGCCCATGCCTTCGATTTCGAGTGGAGCAACGAAACATTCTTCTACAAATCCTACAAGCGCACCGA
>JAVBJZ010000100.1:0-6226 GCA_031546725.1 Azospirillum sp. | reverse complement strand
CACCACGAACATCGCCAGCAACACGACAACGCTGCGCACGACCATCAAATCATGCTGGTTGATCGCCTGGTACAGCAAACGCCCGAGACCGGGCAGATCGAAGACATTCTCGACCACCACCGCGCCGGCGATCAGAAAGGCGAACTGCAGACCCAGCACGGTGGATATCGGGATCAGCGCGTTGGGCAGCACGTGGCGGACCATGATGCTCGCCTTGGAAACACCCTTGGCGAGGGCGGTGCGCACATAATCCTCGCGCAGGGTGTCGAGCACGGCTGAGCGCGTGATGCGGGCGAGAATCGCCGCCTCGGGCAGCGCCAGGGCCACCGTCGGCAAGACCAGCGCCTTCAGCCCAGGCCCTATCCCCGCCCCCCAGCCTGGAAAGCCGTTTGCCGCGAACCAATGCAGATGCACGGAAAAACCAAGGATCAGCAGGATGGCGAACCAGAAATTCGGCACGGCGACGCCAAGCTGTCCAAACCCCATCACCAGCCAATCAGCGGGCTGGTCCTGGCGCGACGCGGCCAACAGCCCCATGGGTATGGCGATGATGATCGATGACAGCAACGCCAGGACCGCCAGCGGCAGCGAGACCACAAGCCGCTCCGCGATCAGCGTCGCCACCGGGCGGTCGTAGGTATAGCTGACGCCAAAGTCGCCCTGCAGCATGCCGCCGATCCAGGCGGCGTAGCGCTGCCACGCGGGCAGATCAAGGCCCATCCGCTCGCGCAGCACCGCCAGCGTATCGGGCTGCGCCTCCGTGCCGAGCACCAGCAGCGCCGGATCACCGGGCAGCAGGTCGAGCACGACAAACACCACTAGCGTGGCGAGCCACGCGGTCAGCGCCAGCGTCAACAGGCGGCGGGCGATAAGGGCGATCACGGATTCCGCCATTCCTGCCGGTTATCGCCAGCGCACGGCGGTGATGTCGTTCACCTGGTAGGGCCGGTTCTTCCACATTCCAACGAGCATGGCGTTTTCCACCGTAACCACCGGGAGCTGGAAGAGAAAGCCGTTCACCGCATCCTCGCTCAGCACGCGCTGCATGTCCGCATAGAGCGTCTTGCGCCGGAGCGGGTCAAGGGTGTGCTCCAGTTCAGCGCTCAGAGCGTTGAAGCGGTCGCTCTTGTAGCCAAAATAATAGGTGGGCCGCGCGTAGATTTCGATATCCAGGGGCTCGGTGTGGGCGACGATGGTCAGGTCGAAGTCCTTGTTGCGAAAAACTTTTTCCAGCCACGGCGCCCATTCCATAGTCTCTATCCTGGCGCGGACACCAACCTCGGCGAGCATCGCGGCGATCAGCTCGCCCGAACGGCGGGCGTAGATCGGCGGCGGCAGCCGCAACGTCACTTCAAAGCCTTGGGGATAGCCAGCCTCGGCCAGCAATGCCTTGGCCTTGAGCGGATCATAGGGATAGACGCCCGTCAAATCCACGGCCTCCGGCCGGTTTGGTGCGAAGTGGCTGCCAATGGGCGCGGCAAGACCGGCCATGGCGCCATCGATCAGCGTCTTGCGGTCGATCGCGTGCGCCAGGGCCCGCCGCACGCGCACATCGGTGAAGGGTTTGCGGGCGTTGTTGGTGACCAGCAGCGTTTCACCCTCGCTCACACCGAGGGTGACGCGAAAACGCGGATCATTCTTGAACTGCGGCAACGCTTCATAAGTGTTGAACTGCGGAAAGCTGTCGACATCACCGGCCAGAATCGAGGCGACCTGCGCCGCCGGATCGGCGATGAAGCGGAAGGAGACGCGCTCCAAAGCGGGCTTGGGCCCGTCATAATCGGGGTTGCGCACCAGCACCACACGATCCCCGGCGCTCCAGCGCTCAAACGTGAAGGGGCCGGTGCCGATGGGTTTATGCTTGTCGGTGGGCTGCGTCTGCGCCGACTGGATGACCGCCGCCCCCAGGCCCAGGTGGAACAAGAACAGCCCATCGGGCTGGGAAAGCGTGATCGCCACGGTTTTTGGATCGGGGGTTTCCACCGACGCGATGGCTTTGAAATAGGTTTTCTGCGGGTTGGTCGAATCCGCCGCCCGCGCCCGGTCGAGGCTGAATTTCACATCGGCTGCGGTGGCCGGCTTGCCATCATGGAACCGGGCGGCCTCACGCAGGGTGAAAATATAGGTGAGTCCATCCTCCGACACCGTCCAGCTCTTGGCCAAACCGAGGCCGACGGCGCCATCCGCGTCGATGCGCGTCAACCCTTCGTACAGATTGACCAGCGTAACCTCAGAGATCGAGCCTGCCGCGTTGGTCGTGGGATCAAGGTTCGGTGGTTCAAGCTGCATGCCGATCACAAGATCGGTGCGCGCCTGCGCGGAGGCCGCACCCGGAGTCAGCGCCGACGCCAGAGCCGCCATTGCACACACCGCCTTGAGAATATTTCCCGGCATACCCGCTCCCTCGCTTCTGGGTTGGAGCGGATGATGCGGTGCGGCAGCGTCAAGTTCAAGGCCGCTGCAGCCTCAACCTCCCCCTCTCAGCCCCCCTCGGCCATATCATAGATGGTGTCCATGTCGGCGATCAGGATCTTGTTGCCTTCTTGCAACGAGATCGTGCCGGCGGTCTTGAGCTGGGTGACGGTGCGGCTGACCGTCTCGGTCGTCAGGCCCAGGTAATCGGCGATATCCGCCCGGCTCATCGGCACGTAGATCGGGTTCTCCTTGCAGCCACGGCGGGCGAGGCGCTGGGACAGCAGCAGCAGGAAGGAACAGATTTTTTCCTTCGCCGTCTTGCGGCCCAACAGCAGCATCTGATCCTGCGCGGCGGCCAGCTCGTTGGACACCAAAGAGAACAGCCGGCGCTGCATTTTTGGGTATTCTTCCAGCAGCGCCTCGATCTTGCGCCGTGGGTAGCGGCAAAGCGAACAGCCCGTCACCGTTTCGGCGGTGCAGGTGTAGCTGCCGTTCAGGGCAAGCCCCAGAAAATCACCGGTCACCAGAAAACCCGTGATCTGCCGCCGCCCATCGGGCAGCAGCTTATAAAGCTTCACCGTGCCAGCGGTGACGCTGTACAGCGCGTCGGCGGCGTCGCCTTCGGCGAAGATGGTGTGGCCGGGCTCGAACCGAGCGCTTTGCACGATATCGGCAAGACGCCGCAACTCTTCCGGTTCCAGGACGGCGCAGACAGTCAAACTCCGCACCGAGCAAGCCCCGCAAGGCGGTGCTTCGGTGGCCAGCGCTTTCTCGCGAGACCGTATCAAATCAAACGGAGGCATGGCGGTGCTCGAATTTTAACCGTCCACAGACCTCATCATGGTCAGATTCGTGACGCTCCGCAAGCTTAGGTTAACCTCAATTTCCAGAACGATAGCGAAGCGCGTTGACGAACAAGGCGAAGGCCGGTGACGTCTGGCGGCGGCTGGGATAGTACAAATGATAGCCGGCAAAGGGCGGACACCAGTCGTCAAGCACACGGATAAGCCGCCCCTCCTCCACATACCGCCGCACACAATCTTCCGGCAGATAAGCGAGGCCCAAGCCACTCAACGCCGCGTTCAGGCGCATGGCGATGTTGTTGAACACAAGCTGCCCTTCAACGCGCATCTTCAACACACGCCCGTCCTTCTCGAATTCCCAGGCGTAGAGGCCGCCATAGGTTGGCAGGCGTAAATTGATGCAAGTGTGGCTGGTCAGTTCCTGCGGTGTGGGCGGTTTCGATCGATTCTTGAAATAGGCGGGGGACCCAACAACCGCCATCCGCATGTCCGGCCCGATCCGCACGGCGATCATGTCTTTGGCAAGATGCTCGCCGATCCGAACACCGGCGTCATAGCGCTCGGCCACGATGTCGGTGAGGCCGTAATCGACGATGACCTCCGCCTTGATGGCGGGATAATCGGGCAGCAACCGTTCCAGGGCCGGCCAGAGGATCGTCTGCGCGGCGTGCTCACCGGCGGTGATGCGGACCGTGCCGGCGGGCTTGTCCCGCAGTTCGCTCAGGGCGGCAAGCTCGGCCTCGATTTCTTCAAAATGCGGGCCAATTCTCAAAAGCAGGCGTTCACCCGCTTCAGACGGTGAAACGCTGCGGGTGGTCCGGGTTAAAAGCCGCAGTCCCAGCCGTTCCTCCAGCCCCCGGATCGTGTGGCTGAGCGCCGATTGCGAAACACCCAGCTTCGCGGCGGCTTTGGTGAAGCTGCGCGCACGCGCGACCGCAAGGAACGCGAGGAGGTCATTCACGTTCTCGCGCATCATTCATGAATCCTTCTCATGATTTCATGCCAATTTTCCCGTCTACTGGCAAGCCTGACGATCTCTTAGACTCTGTTTCGCCAGCACGGTGCAGACGGCGCAACGGAAGGAAGAAAGCAATGCAAGAACGCACGCTCGGAAACAGCGGCCTCAGGGTCTCCGCTATCGGCCTTGGCTGCATGGGCATGAGCTTTTCTTACGGTCCGCCCCCGGATAAGAAGGCGATGATCGCCGTTCTTCGCGCCGCCGTTGAACGCGGCGTCACGTTCTTCGACACCGCCGAAGTCTATGGCCCTTTCACCAATGAGGAACTGCTTGGGGAGGCGCTGGCCCCCGTGCGCGACAAGGTGGTGATCGCCACGAAATTCGGCTTCAAGCTCAACCCAACCGGCGGGGGACCATGGGCTGGCCTCGACAGCCGGCCCGCTCACATCCGGGAGGTCGCCGAGGCATCCCTCAAGCGCCTGAAGACCGATGTTATCGATCTCTTCTACCAGCACCGGGTTGACCCGGCGGCGCCGATCGAGGACGTGGCCGGCGCGGTCAAGGATTTGATCCGGGAAGGCAAGGTCCGGCACTTCGGCCTGTCCGAGGCGGGGGTCCAGACCATCCGCCGCGCGCATGCCGTCCAGCCCGTGGCGGCGCTGCAAAGCGAATATTCGCTTTGGTGGCGCCGTCCCGAGGCGGAGGTGCTGCCTGTCCTTGAAGAGCTTGGCATCGGCCTCGTCCCCTACAGCCCGCTCGGCAAGGGCTTCCTGACCGGCGCGATCAACGCGCAAACCACCTTCGACAGCACCGACTTCCGCAACAGCCTGCCGCGCTTCACCCCCGAAGCCCGCACCGCAAACCAGGCGTTTGTCGATCTCCTCGGGCGGATCGGCCAGCAAAGGAACGCCACCCCGGCGCAGGTCGCGCTCGCTTGGCTGCTCGCGCAGAAGCCATGGATCGCGCCGATCCCTGGCACCACCAAGCTGCACCGCCTGGAGGAGAACATCGGCGCGGCCACGTTGACCCTCACGCCCGACGATCTCCGGGACATTGAAACCGCCGCCGCGCGGATCACGGTGGAAGGCGACCGCTATCCCGAGCGGCTTGAGCAACTCACAGGCCGCTGATTTTAAGGAACGCATAATGACGCAGGGTATCGAAAACAAAATTGTGGTGATCACCGGCGCGAGCAGCGGCTTGGGTGAGGCGGCCGCACGGCGCTTGGCCAAGGACAGGGCGAAGCTCATTCTTGGGGCACGGCGTCTCGACCGTCTGCACGCACTGGCGGAGGAACTCCACCTCGGGCGCGACGCCGTTCTACAGACCGATGTGACGGACGTCGATCAGGTCAAACGGCTGGTTGACCACGCGGTGACGACGCATGGCCGCATCGACGTCATCATCAACAACGCCGGCCTTATGCCGCACTCCCTGCTGGAGCGCGGCAAAATTGCCGACTGGGACCGGATGATCGACGTCAACATCAAGGGCGTTCTCTACGGCATCGCCGCAGCACTGCCTTACATGAAGGAGCAAAAGAGCGGGCAGATCATCAATGTCTCCTCCGTGGCGGGTCACAAGGTCAATCCGGGCAGCGCGGTCTACGCCGCCACCAAGCACGCCGTCCGGGTGATCTCCGAAGGGCTGCGCCAAGAGGTGAAGCCCTACAACATCCGAAGCACCATCATCTCGCCCGGCGCGGTGGCGACCGAGTTGCCGGACAGCGTCACCGAAGCCGATGTGGCCGAGAGCGTCCGCGAACGCTACAAAAAATGGGCGATCCCTGCCGATTCCTTCGCCAGCGTGGTGGCTTTCGCCATGAGCCAGCCGGACGATGTCGACATCAACGAGATTCTCTACCGCCCAACCCGCCAGGACTACTGAACCGGACGGCATCGAAACCCAGGGCAATCGCTTCAGAAGATAGCGTTCCTTTTTAGGAATGCCGTCATCCCCGCGGAAGCGGGGACCCAGGCATTACGAGAAGGTTCTTTTCGCCAAGCCTGGGTGCCCGCATCCGCGGGGATGTCGGGTATCTTAGCACAAG
>JAVBJZ010000046.1:0-10201 GCA_031546725.1 Azospirillum sp. | reverse complement strand
CCGCGAGTCAGAACCTGGCGAAGCTGCGCGCGCTCCTCCGCCGTCAGCGTCACACGATACTTCTTCATCGCCGTCCCTCCTGTCAGTGCTGGAAACACTAACAGCAGGGCAGCCTTCATTTCACCGCTGACAGACCACTAGCTGTTTAGCCCCCACCACATCGGTAAAGTCGCTGGGACAACGTGTCCCACCTCCGTGTTCCACCAATAGTGGGTTAGTTGGGGGGGGGCGCCAAGGCCCGCGAGATATGGATCTGTGTTGAGTTGCAAGCTCCCAAGACATAAACTGTTGGGAATGCCTCCTGCTTGCCGTCTATCGCAGGGGCTTGAGCACTGAGAGGGCTGATGGCGATAAGCGACTCCGACTATAAGCTCCTATGGGGCCGCGCTGCTGGTATCTGCTCCAACCCTGGATGCAACCAAGACTTGACTGTGATGTTGGAGCGGGGAGCTTTCAACGTGGGTGAGATGGCTCATATCATTGCCCACAGCGAAGGCGGGCCAAGAGGGCGTGCGGGTGGCGGTAGTGATGCCTACCCCAATCTCATCCTTCTCTGCCCGACCTGCCACAAGAAGGTGGACAAGGCGCCCGAAGGTGAGTTCACCGAAGAGATGCTACTCAGGTGGAAGGTGGATCACGAAAGGGAAATCCGCAGCGGAGGGAAGACGATCAAGTTCGAGACCGTTGACACTCTTAAGCAGGCAATTTCCCTGAAGTTGTTGGAAAACAGGCACCTCTGGGAGACCCTTGGGCCACAAAGTGAGGCAGCGAAAGCCGACCCCGGCTCCAACCTTGCGCGCGTGTGGGACCTGAAGAAGTTAGACACCATCATTCCCAACAACTACTTCATTATGAACTGTATAGAGAGTAATATAAAGTTGCTAACGACAGCTACTTTCAAGATTTATTTAAGGTTCAAAGCTCACGCGTGTACGTTTGAGCAAAACCAGTACGGACGGCTGGATCAGTATCCGCTGTTCCCCAGGGAGTTTGCGGAGGAATTCTGTGATGAGTAATGGTGATAATAGCTGGGATGTACATTACAGCAGAATTACCTTCCTGGAGAAGATAATCGCATCTCACTCGAATGTCTTCTCCTTCAAGCGTGATCAGGACATACTTTTTACGGTGCAGAGAACGAAGCCCTTCGATAAGCTGCGCATCCTCTGTGCCGACGAGTATTCATTCAGTCTCGGGGCTGTCCAGCGGGCGCTGCTGGAATTCCGCCCTTTGCATATCATCTACGTGGGCGGCTTTTGGAATGGTTATACACCCGAGGCAAAAAACTATTGTCTCGTAGATAATATAGGGCTCTATAATTCTAAGGAGATGTCCGGTGGATTATGGAAGAGAGATTACTGGGACTACTATCAACGAGATGAGGACGGCAATATCGTATATCAGTACAAAGGTGCCTGACATTATAGAGATGTATGGTTTCGGCTCATTTTTTCGTGGGCAGAGGGGCTTCCATGATATAGATCTCGTTGCTGTAGCGAGAGATAATTCTGATCTTCCTGGGAAGTACTATCGACTACGTGACTGCCTGCGACCGCTGGCCGATATGCACGACGTATGCTTCGACATCACGTTGTTTACCCAAGAAGAGTTCGCGGGAAAGCCTCTTAGGGACATGGATAACCTCTCTCGCATTTGGTGAGCCCGGAAGCCCAAGTGTTGCGTTCCGTCGCGGCGGCCGTTACCCAACCCCGCCCACCATCGCCCCATGATGGGTCGGATGATGGGTGCAACCCCAATCCCCCGCCCAACCCCTTGATATCCCACAAACTGCAGCGAACACCTCCTCCGCCATTATCTTTATGCCTGATCTGGCTGTTTGATTTTATTGGGAAATTATCCCTATCAAATGAGCATAGAGGGTGCGCGCATGGGTATACCCCCTTAGTCAGCCGCAGGCGCTTCCCGCGATTAAGAATTATCCGTTCAGTATGGGCTTCCCATCTCCCGCCTGTTTTGCCTCTTGATGACGCGCTGAGTGGTCCAGCTTTGCCTCAAACGGATTCCTGACGGCGCCACCCTTTACCCCCTCTCCGGGCGCGGGCCTTCATGGTGGCGAATCTTTTAAAGTTTCAGGGTGCGGGTGCGCTCATGGGCATGGGGATAGGGCGCAGCAATTGCAAGAAATAATTAACTATAGCTCATCATGATTGCAGCCGCTGCCGTGGAAAAACTGAACGCTCCTTTTGGATGGCGCCGTTGAGCGAAGATCCTGATTTACTGTGTCCTCATCCCGCTTAAAAAGCCACTTTTGCAATAAATTTGTAGAAATCTAAAAGAGTAAAATAAGTAATGATGTTAGAAAATGAAATAATATCTAAACTTCCATCAGTTTTTTCTGCTGTTGATGCGCCAGTTTTTCTGTTTGGATCGGATTGGGTAGTCGTTGACGCCAATGCTGAGGCCAAATATTTTTCGGCGCAAGGTGAGCCATCGCCCATTGGCCGCTCTTTTCAGGATATTTTTCTGTCCTTGCCGGTTCCCTCCGGCGATTGCGCGGTGCAGACGGAGGTTGCTGGCAAAAGGGTTTTGATCCGATTCATGCAGACACGGTTGGGGTATCTCGCCCTGATCCTGCCAGAGCAGAGTCGGGCTGAACTGGAGAAGGAGCTTGCAGAGGCGCGTGAGACGCTGTTCGATCTCAACGCGGTGTTCAACTTTTCCTATGATGGCATCTTTGTAACGGATGGTAATGCCGTTGGACTGCGGATCAACGAATCCTATCACCGTGTCACGGGCATTGAGAATGCGCAGGACATGGTCGGCATGTCGATGCACGAAGTGGTTGATAAGGGGTTTGTGTCGGAATCCGTCTCGCTTCAGGTTCTCAAACACAAAAAAGCGATAACAACGCGGCCAAAACTGAAAAGCGGCAAGGAAATCCTGATGACCGGCACGCCGGTCTTTGACGATAAAGGCAAGATTATCCGGATTATTACGAATGTCCGTGACATCTCAGAGCTTTTGAAGCTCAACAAGGAACTCGAAGAGGTCAGGCAGCAGTCGCAAAGATATTATACCGAGCTGTTGCATCTGCGCAGCCAGAACATGCCTGCGGGTAACTGCGTGGCCTCCAGCCCGGCCATGCGCAAGGTTGCTGAAACGGCCCTGAAGGTCGCAGAGACCGATCTTGCCGTGCTGATTACCGGCGATTCAGGAGTCGGCAAGGAAGTGATCGCCCGCCTGATCCATGACAGCGGCGCTCGCAAGAAGAACCCCTTCATCAAAATCAATTGCGGGGCCATCCCGGAGAATCTGCTGGAAAGCGAGTTGTTCGGCTATGAGCGCGGGGCGTTCACCAGCGCCTCTACCCGCGGCAAGGTCGGTCTGTTTGAATTGGCGGAGAGCGGCACCCTTTTCCTTGATGAAATCGGTGAATTGCCGCTGGCGTTGCAGGTGAAGCTGCTCGGTGTGTTGCAGGACCTGAAATTCATGCGGATCGGTGGCACTGAGGAAAAGAAGCTGAACGCCCGCATCCTGGCGGCGACCAATCAGGACCTTGAAAAGATGATCGCTGAGAAGAAATTTCGCTGCGATCTCTTTTACCGTATTTGTGTCGCCTCCATTCATGTGCCACCTCTGAGAGAGCGCAAGGAAGATATCTTTGCCTTGGCGTGCTATTATCTTGATAGGTACAACAGCCAATACAAAACCGATAAGAGCCTGTCGTCCCAGGCTATGGATGCTCTAAAAAATTATCCCTGGCCTGGTAACGTGCGGCAATTGCAGCATGTCATCGAACAAACGGTCGCCTTGACGGAGGGGGCTTACATCACCCTCGATGCGCTGCCGGCTGATGTGCGCAACCATGGCGGAGCCGCGCGGGCGCCGGTTTCGGCCCAGCAAAAGAGTCTGCCCGACATCCTGCGTGATGTGGAGGCGGAGATCCTGACGCATTATCTGCAACAGGGTTGGAGCAGCTACAAGATTGCTCGCGAACTCGGGATCAGCCAGCCGACAGCCGTGCGTAAGATCCAGAGACTTATCAGCAATAAAGAGGCAATTCATTCACGCATCGAATGATGCAAAAATGAATTGTTCATTTTCTTTATAACGCCAACAAATTTCTCTGATTACTTCCAGGCCGATGCATTTTTGCATCGACCGAAGGCTGAGGCCCTTCCGTCTTGCTCTTCGCAGCGCTCGTTTTTTGCGGCCATCAGCTCTTGGCACGCTCCTTGCGAACAATGTGTTCAGGATGAGGCCGCCCTGTTCCAAGAAATTTATGGAACCGAGACAGAAACTTCGTGCGCAATGGATGCTTTCCTTAATGCAAAGCGAAGTGGCCTCAAAAAGAGTTTGTTGGAGAGTTGTGCCCATATTAGGGACATCGCTCCATAATAGTTAGGAGGACTACTGTGGCGCATGAAGAGATGGCCGAAATTCGGCTGGAAAACCAAGAAGAACGATCATGGCTGGACCCATTCCGTAATATGGGAATTGCGCTGACGAACTGGACCATCCGGTTCGTTCCCGACGCCTGGGTCATCGCCGTCTTTCTCTCCGTCTTGATTTTTGGCATGGCGCTGATGTGGGGCAACGTCTCGCCGCTTGGCGCCGTCCAGGCTTGGGGCAAGGGATTCTGGGCCCTGCTGGCGTTGATGGCGCAGTTCAGTTTTTCAATCATCGTTGCTTACGCTTGCGCGGCGGCGCCGGTCGTTTCCCGGTTTCTCAACCGGCTTGGGTCGATCCCCAACGCCAACAAGCCGTGGCAAGCGGTCTTGTTCATGGTGCTGTTCTCCTGCCTGACCGGCTGGATCAACTGGGCGGTGACGATCATCATGTCGGCGATGTTCGTGCCCTATCTGGCGCGGCATAACCCAAAGACCGACTACCGCCTGCTGGTTGCGGCGGCCTATGCGGGCATCGCCACGATGTGGCATTCCGGCCTTTCCGGTTCGGCGACGCTGATCGTTGCAACGCCGGACAATTTCCTGATGAAGAGCGGCATTCTGACCGAACTCATCCCGGTCAGCCGGACCATCTTCTCCAACATCAACTGGCTGCTGATCCTGGTCTCCGTCTGCATCGTTTCGGTGGTGTTCCTCGCGCTGACGCCGCGGCCGGAGAAGGCCTTCACGCTGAAGAAGGCGGAACTCGATGAGATGATCAGTTCCCCGCATGCGGAACGTCCTGAGAAGATGACCTTTTCTCAGCGCATGAACTGGTGGCCTGGCTGGAACTATATCTGCGGAATCGCCTGCCTTGTTTACATGGTCTTGACGTTCCAAAAATCCGGTCTGTCCGCCTGGACGATCGATATGTACAACATGGTCTTCTTGACCTGTGCGCTGTTCCTTACCGGTCGCCCCATCATCTTCCTCAACGCCTGCAAGAAGGGCGTTCTGGGGGCCTGGGGTATTCTCATCCAGTTTCCGTTCTACGGCGGGATCTTCGGTTTGGTGAGTTACACCAGCCTTGGTCACGTCATCACCGAGTTCTTCACCAGCATCGCCAACACGCGGACCTTCTTGCCGATCGTCTACTGGTACTCGGGCATTCTCAGCTATTTCGTGCCGTCGGGCGGCTCGAAATGGGCCATCGAGGCGCCGTATCTCATTCCCGCCGCCAAGGCGCTGGGCGTGTCCCCGGCCGCCGTCACGCTGGTCTATGGCTGGGGCGACATGCTCACCCATCTGATCCAGCCCTTCTGGGCGATTCCGATCCTGGACATCACCAAGACAAGCTTCGGCCAGATCGCAGGGTATTGCGCGGCGCTGTTCTTCATCTACGCGGTGATTATGACGGGCTTCATGTTCTTCTTCCCGGTCGGCCTGTGAAATCGTCTTGCCCATTAGGGTTTGTAAAAGGAAAAACGACTGTGTCTAAAATAACGACGATCAAAGAAGCCGTTAACCGTATCAAAAGCGGAGCGGTGGTGCATTTCGGGGGCTTCTATGCGCTTGGATCACCGGAAGGAATCGTCAGCGAGATCTTGGAACAGGGCATTACCGACCTGACCATCATCAGCAACGACACCGGCACGCCGAAGGAAGGGTTGGGCCGCCTGATCGAAGCCGGACGGGTCAAGAAGCTTTATGCGTCCTATGTCGGTCTGACGCCAAGCGTGCCGAAACTGATGGAAGAGGGCCGGCTTGAGCTTGAATTGGTCCCCCAGGGAACGTTGATCGAGCGGATTCGCTGCGCCGGCTATGGTCTGGGTGGGGTGCTGACACCAACCGGGCTTGGCACGGTGATCGAAGAAAAGAAGCAGGTCATCGAGCTCAATGGCCGCAAATGGCTCTACGACACACCGATCAAGGCCGATGTGACGATTGTCGAAGCGTACAAGGCGGACAAGGCCGGGAATTTGATCTTCCGGCGGACGCAAAACAACTTCAACCAGACCATGTGCATGGCGGCCGAGCTGGTGATCGCCGAGGTGGTCGAGCCGATTGTCGAAATGGGCGCCATCGATCCTGATGACGTCATGGTTCCGGGCGTCTTTGTCGACCTTCTCGTGCGCAAGGGAGTGTAATCCATGGACCCGCGTATCATTATCCCGAAGCGTATCGCGCAAGAGTTCAAGGATGGCGACGTGGTCAACCTTGGGGTCGGTATCCCGACCCTTGTGCCGCTGTATGTGCCGGATGGCATCACGATCTGGCTGCACGCCGAGAACGGGGTGATCGGCATCGGTCCCGAAGCGGCGCCGAGCCAGAAAGATCTGTTCCTGCTCGACGCCAGCAAGAAATACGCAACCGTCATGCCCGGCGGCGCGGCGATCGACAGCACGCTTTCCTTCGGTCTGGTCCGGGGCGGGCATCTGGCGGCGACCGTTCTCGGCGCTCTGCAAGTCGACCAGGAAGGGAATCTGGCGAACTGGATCGTTCCGGGCGGCAAGCTCACCGGCATGGGCGGCGCCATGGATCTGGTGACGGGCGCCCGTCGGGTGATCGTCGCCACCGAACACACCGCCAAGGATGGTTCGTCCAAGATCGTCAAGAAATGCACCTTCCCGCTCACCGGCGCCGGGGTGGTCGATCTGATCGTCACGGAGCTTGCGGTGATGAAGGTCACGCCGCAAGGGCTGCTGTTGCAGGAGGTTGCGCCGGGCGTCTCGGTGGAAACCGTCGTGAAGAACACCGGGGCGGAGCTCATCATTCCCGCCCAGGTTCCCGAGATGCCGATTTAAGGCGTCAATTGCCCTCATTCCCGGCGAAGCCCAGACGATGGCGCTTCGCCGGCGCAATTCCTGAAGTTTTAGGAGATTATCATGCGAAGCGTTTCAGTCATTGGTGTTGGTGAAACCAAGATGGGGAAGCTGCAGAGCAGATCGTTGCATGATCTGATCCGCGAGGCTGGCATCAAGGCGCTTGCCGACGCCGATATCACCAAAGACAAGATCGAAGCCCTTTACATGGGCAATTTCAACAGCTCTTACCTTTGCCAACAAAGCCATATGGGCGCGCTGGCCTCGGAGGCGTTGGGGCTCGGCTCCATTCCGACGCTGCGCGTGGAAGGGGCGTGCGCCTCTGGCAGTCTTGCTTTCCGTCAGGCGCTGATCGCCGTCGCCGCCGGTGTCTATGATATCGTCCTGGTCGGCGGCGTCGAGAAGATGACCCACCGCAGCACCGAAGAGGTGACCACCGGGATCGCCGGTGCGGCGGATGTCGATTTCGAGGTCAATGTCGGTTCGACCTTCCCGTCGATCTTCGCGATGATCGCCAACCGCTATGCGTATGAATACAGCGACCAGCGCGAGGCGATGGCCTATTGCGCGGTGCAAAATCACGCCAACGCCCTGCTCAATCCCGACGCCCAGTTGCGCAAGGCGATCACGATGGAGCAGGTGATGGCCGCACCGCCCATCGCCACGCCGCTGACGATCTTCGACTGCTCGCTGGTGACGGACGGCAGCGCCTTCGTGGTGGTTGCGGCGACGGATATCGCCCGGAAGCTCAACCCGAAGCGGGCGGTCGAGGTGGTGGGCAGCGGCCATGCCGGTGACACGCTCATGGCGGCGAGCAAGGAGTCGCTGACGACGATGCGAGTCACGGTGGAAGCGGCGAAGAAGGCCTATGCCATGGCCGATCTCTCACCCAAGGACATCAACCTCGCCGAGGTTCATGACTGTTTCACCATCACCCAGGTCATCACCGGCGAAGATCTTGGTTTCTTCGAGAAAGGGACGGGCGGGGCCGCCGTGCTCGCCGGAAAAACCGCTCGCGATGGACAGATTCCCATCAACGTCAGCGGCGGCCTGAAAGCCAAAGGGCACCCGATCGGCGCCACCGGTCTGGCGCAGATCTATGAAATCGTGACCCAATTACGGGGCGAGGCCGGTGACCGGCAGATCTCCACTCCTCGTTATGGATTGACCCATAACATCGGCGGCACCGCCGCCACCTGCACCGTTCATATCTTCAAGAAATAAGGAGCAAGCAGAAATGAAAGGGACACTTTATACCTATTCGGTCATTCACAGCGCGGCGGAAGCGTTCAAGGACAAAACCCCCTATGTGATCGCCCTGGTCGAGGCGGAAGGCGTGCCGCGCCATATGGCCAGAATCGAAGGGTATCGCGAAGGTCTGGCGATCAGCATCGGCATGACCGTCGATTTCGCCGGGGATGACGGGCACGGCAACCGAACCTATCGGTTCAACTGAGCTGTAAGAACGAAAGCCATGGAAGCGCCGCACAGCCGTTGCGGCGCTTCTTTTTTTCCGCAAAGTCAGGACGGCCATTGCGATTCCTATCGATACGCCAATGCCCTAGGATGCCCTTCCAAGCGATGAGGAAAACGATGGACAATGGATTGAAGTGCCCGCAGTGCAATTCTGAGCACGTTTATCAAGATGGCGGCCTGTGGGTTTGCCCGGAATGCGCCCATGAATGGAGCGCACAGGCCGCCGCAGCTGATTCCGGGGCGGAGGTTTCGCCGCAGCAGGGTGTGCGGGACGCTCATGGAAACGCGCTCAGCGATGGTGACGCCGTGACCGTGATCAAAGATCTGAAGGTGAAGGGCTCATCCTTGGTCGTCAAAGGCGGAACCAAGGTGAAAAACATCCGTCTGGTGGACGGAGCCGATGGGCACAATATTTCCTGCAAGATTGACGGCATCGGCGCCATGAATTTGAAATCAGAGTTCGTAAAAAAAGCCTGATGGTGTGATGGCGCGTACAGCTTAATTCTTCCGCGCGGGCCGCAGCACATGCACGTGTTCGGGGTCGTAAAGCGCGCTGTCGCGAAAATCCTGGGCGTCCAGCACACGACCGACCAGCACCAGCGCGGTGCGGGTCAGTTTCGCCGCGCGGACCTTGGCGCGGAGGGTCGCCAAGGTCGCGCGGATCACCTGCTGGTCGGGCCAGGTGGCGCGGTAGACCACGGCCACCGGGCAATCATCGCCGTAAAACGGCGTCAGCTCCGTTACGACATGGTCGAGATTGCGCACCGAAAGATGAATGGCCAGCGTGGCGCGTGTTTGGCCCAGAATCGCCAATTCCTCACCCGGCGGCATGGGTGATGACTTCATCGAGGTGCGGGTCAGGATGACCGTCTGCGCCACCTCGGGCAGCGTCAGTTCGGTGGCCAGCACCGCCGCGGCGGCGGCGAAGGCCGGGACGCCGGGTGTTACGTCATAGGGAACGCCAAGGCCAGCCAACCGCCGCATCTGCTCGGCGATGGCCCCATAAAGGGATGGGTCGCCGGAATGCACGCGCGCCACGTCCAGACCCTGCTCGTGCGCCGCCTGCATTTCGGCGATGATCGCGTCAAGCGTCATCGGCGCGGTGTCGATGACCCGCGCGCCGGGCGGCGCATAGCCCACCACCGCCTCCGGCACCAGGGAACCGGCGTAGAGACAGACCGGGCATCGGGCGATCAAGTCACGCCCACGCACGGTGATGAGGTCAGCGGCCCCCGGGCCTGCGCCAATGAAATGGATGGTCATCGCTTACCCCTAGTATTCTGTCAGCTGTGATTTACGGAGCGCGAAAGCGCGACTGGGCCGTTGAGGCCTCTCGCGCTGGCGTATGCCAGCGCTGGCGGCAGGCGGGTCCTTTGGACCCGCTGAGAGCCCCGCGGGCTCGTGCCCGCCGAGGGAACAGAAAAAAGCGAGTGTTGCGGCACGTTTGTTAACCAAAAAAAAACAAAAAAAAAACAAACCGCTGGGCGCAAATCACCCGGGCGGGTATGACCAGGCGTGGCCCACACCCCACCGGGAGGTGGGCGGGTGGCGGGG
>JAVBJZ010000022.1:0-56031 GCA_031546725.1 Azospirillum sp. | reverse complement strand
CGCGAGTCAGAACCTGGCGAAGCTGCTCGCGCTCCTCCGCCGTCAGCGTCACACGATACTTCTTCATCGCCGTCCCTCCTGTCAGTGCTGGAAACACTAACAGCAGGGCAGCCTTCATTTCACCGCTGACAGACCACTAGGTCTTGTGAGTAGTTATCGCGGCCAGAAAACGATTGCTACCAAGGTAATAACAGCCAAGTAATTTTCGGTAATTTTTTATATTGCGTAGCAATTTGGCAAAATTGCTTGAGTTTATGGAAGCAGCATTCGATACGGTGGTGCTGGGTGTAGAGGTGCTTGCTGAGTGGATGTTTTTGATCCAGGAGGGATTGTTTGGGATCGTCGCCTGAGCGCCCTTGTCAGCAATGGCTTGACGCAGGCGGTCTGAAGCGTAGGCGGTATCGGTCATCACCACTTTCTGTGGGCAGGCCCTTGATCAGCGGCTCCGCTTGAGACGCATCGCCCCTTCTGCCTAGCAGTGAGTTGAAAACAGACCGGCAGTCCAAGTCCCCGCACCGTCAGATGTCTTGGTGCTCAAGCCACCGCGGGAGCAGCCCAAGGCCGGATCGTCGGACCCCCTTTTTTTGCGTCCACCGCTTGCTGGTGGATGCGAATAATGGTGGAGTCGACGATCAGATATACGAAGTTTCGAATCATTCGGCAAGGAGGCGAAGAGGTCCTGCCCGACCCTTTTGGTGCTCCACCAGCTGAAACAACGAAAGGCGCTGTTCCATTCGCCGAACACCTCGGGAGGATTCCGCCAGAGGGGTGGTGCGCACGATTCATAACACCAGCTTAACTGGTTTGATCGGATGAACCGCGTGTCCGTTCATCGCCAATAACACGACCTAAAGCCGTAGGCTCGCTCCGCAGGTTTGTGTTATTGCAATCGCTAACTCTACAATGGGCCGACGAGTCAGGTATGCTTAAGCGAGTGGTAATCAAGCGATTCAAGTCGGTTCATGATGCTGAGCTTAAGCTCGGCCGGGTGAACCTCCTTATCGGCGGCAATGGCTCTGGTAAGTCTAATGTCCTAGAAGCTATCGGGGTTTTGGCTGCGGCGCTTAGTCGAGGGGTGTCTGATAATGAGCTTTCTCGTAAAGGTGTTCGTCTGACGCCGCCAGCCCTTATGAAGTCTGCCTTCAAAGGAGAACTCCCAAAGACGCTGCGGATAGAGGCAGAATTTGATGAAGAAATATCGTATGCACTTGAGCTAACTGCAAGAGATACAAGCGCATCTCTTTCTTTCTTTTCTGAAAGTGCTAAAAAGGGGGGGGAGAAAGTATTTGGCCGCGGAAAAAATGGCAGCACAATTTTTGGCAAGCGCCTGAAACGCGAGCCGGAGCTCGGGCGTGGTCTATGGGACCAGACTAGAATATCTTACGACTTTGATGATTCTGTTGTTAATCAATTCGACATATTGAGCCGATTTGCGATATATGCGCCACAGACTGAGTTTCTGCGGGGAATCAAATCAGGATCGGTAAGTGATCCGCCAATTGGCCTCCATGGCGAAGGCTTGGCTCAAGCTGTTGCCGGATTGCTCGAACAATTTAATAAGATAAAGATGCGGACTGCGCGCCGCTCTGCAGAGAGTATTGACCTTGCGCAATTAAAAGACGCTATGTCTCTAGTCTGGCTGCCAGGGTGGACGGATGGAGTTCATGTTGGCGCCGTCGATCCACTTTTGCGTTCCCGTGATGTCTCTTCCGTTGAAGGGAGTATTGTGTATTTCATTGATAAGTACATGCACGAGAAGAGGAGGACACTTTCAGCATATGACAGCAGTGAAGGGACTCTCTTTCTCTTGTTCATCGGGGTATTGCTTGGGCATGCGCAGTCGCCGAAAATTTTTGCGTTGGACAACGTTGATAGTGCACTTAATCCAAACCTGACGCGTAAGCTCATTGAAAGGATTGTTGCAATAGTTAAGCACAGAGCGGACTTTCAAAGTGAGCTTGGTCCTGATCAAATATTCATGACGAGTCATAATCCAACTGCATTGGATGCGCTTGACCTGACTGATCCTGACCAAGCGGTCTTTGTGGTATCGCGTGATCTCAAGGGACGCACCGTTATCGATAGGCTGGAACTCCGCGAAGGAACCTCGCGTGAGGAATGGCTTGAGCACACAGGGTGGCGGAAGCTTTCCCAGATGTGGATTGATGGGGATATCACTGGCGCGTTAGGAGTTTGCGGGGATTCGATATGAGGCAGGTACGTATTGGTGTTATCTGCGAAGGCCCCACTGATTTTCATGCTATTCGGTGTTTCATGGGCCTGGCTCTTGAGAAGTTTAAAATAAAGGCTGATTTCATTGATATTCAGCCTGATATGGGGCGGACCTTTCCAGAAGGTGGATGGGGCAATATTGAATGTTGGCTAAAAAGAAATTCTCCCGAGGATCGTATTAAAATATATTTAGAGAAACATCCACTTACTGCATTTTCAAAATCTTGCGATATGTTTCTTATCCAAATGGATAGCGATGTAATTGATGACCATAAATTTCAGAAACGCATGGTTGATAAATATAACGTAAAAATTCCGGGGAGTATCCAGCCAGACTGTCGTGGCCGTATCATTACAAAAATACTTAAGATATGGAGTGATGTTGAAAATCTAACAGAAATTGATATCCGCCGCCATATATTTGCGCCTGCTGTTGAATCTACTGAGGCATGGTGCGTTGCGGCATTTAATGGTAAATGGAAAGAGCCAGAAATATTGAGAGGTGCCGATCTGGTTCAAGCCTTTATGGAAACGCTAGAGCAGTCAGAAGGGCTTCCTGTAAAGAAATATACAAACATTGACAAGTCGATCAACAGACGTAGTGCCTTTTGTGAAAGGCATAAGAATGGCTATAATAGGGTTATATCATTATGCCCTCATTTCAGGGATGCAGTAGATAAAATTCATGGCGTAGCCAATGCTCCGGCGAATGGTATTGATGATTCATTTGCCTCTGCAGATTTGGACACTGTGGTGTGATGCGTTCAGCAGGATTCGATAAAGCTGTCGTGTAGGGAATATGGTTCGCCGAAATTGGATTTGTTAGCGCTTGAGGTTTTGCCTCTTTATTGGGTGTTGTTTAAGTATCCTAATTGAGGTTCTGACGGATGCGGAATGGAGGGTTCTGCGCCCCCTGATTGACACCGTGCGCCCGCACGGCAAGACGCCATCCAGAATCTGTGCCGCACCGTCATGGCGATCGTTCTCCGCTAAAATCGATAGCTACAACGTCCTCGCCTGGAGCAAGGCCAACATGCGCTACTGGGCTGTCTCCGATCTCAACGAAGGGGAGTTGCGCACATTGCAGGCGCTGTTCTGAAAGATCAGGCTAGGCGCACCCAGACCGCCGTGTCGTGAAAGGCGGCCCCTCCGGCTGGCGGAATCGAGCGGGGGGAGGTGAGGGCGTTGACGCCCAAGCCTTCGACAAAAGCGGAGCCGGGCCAGATCCCTTCCACCGCCACGACACCCCGCTGGATGCCGGTGAAGGGTTGGGCATGCACCACCACCGACGCCTGCCGGTTACCGAGCCGCACGCGATCCCCTTCGGCGACGCCAAGCGCCGCGCAATCCTCGGGATGAAGCAGCGCGGTTGGGCGCTTCTCGCGGGCCACGCCCGTCGGCGTTTCCGTGAAGCTGGAATTGAGGAACTGCCGGGCCGGTGGAGTAAACAGGCGGAAGGGATGCTCCTCATCCACGCTGCAGCCGGGCGGCATATGGTCGGGCAGTTCCGGGCAGCCGTCATAGGGCCCCAGCCCCGCCCAGTCCGGGGCGAAGCGGAAGCGGCCATCCGGCCAGGCGAAACCCTTGAGAAAATGCGACGTCTCAAAATCCGGCTGGGCGTCGTGCCAGCGCTGCGCCGCCAGCGTCTCGGCGTTTGGCAGGTTTGACGCCGCCAGCATGGCGTCGATGATCTCCCACGCCGTCATGGCGAAACCCGGATGATCGGCGCCGACGCGCCGGGCGATCTCGTTGTTGACCCAGAGGTTTTCCCGCGCCTCGCCCTGCGGTTCAACCACTTTCCGGCCAATGAGGATGTGCGACTGGCCGCCGCCCCGGTAGATGTCGTCATGTTCCAGGAACATGGTGGCCGGCAGCACGATATCGGCCAACATCGCCGTGTCGGTCATCACCTGCTCGTGCACGACGACGAACAAATCCTCGCGCTTCAGGCCGGCGTGCACCGCCATCAAATCCGGGCAGACGGCGGCGGGATTGGTGTTTTGCACCAGCATCGCCGTCACCGGCGGGCCAACCTTGATGTCCTCGCCGGTCAACACCGCGCCGATGCGCGATTGGTCGAAAATTCGCACCGTCGGGTCCAGCCGGTCCAACCCCTCGGAAAGCGTGCGGTCGATTTTGTAGATGCCGCTGGAGCAATACAGGCCGCCGCCGCCCCGGTGCCGCCAGGCTCCGGTGACCACGGGCAGGCAGGATGCCGCGTGCATCTGCGCCGCCCCGTTGTGCGCCCGCGACAGACCGTAGCCCATGCGCAGATAGCTGCGTTTCGTCTGCCCGTACAGCCGGGCGAAGGCGGTGATTTCTTCGACACTCAGGCCGGTTATCGACGCGGCCCATTCCGGCGTGCGGGTTTCCAGATGCGCTTCCAGCCGCTCAACCCCGCTGGCGCTGCGGGCGAGATAGGCGCGGTCGGCGAAGCCTTCCTTGAACAGCACATGCATCACGGCGCAGGCCAGCGCCCCATCGGTTCCCGGACGAAGCATCAGATGCAGGTCCGACACCTCAGCCGTGCCGGTGCGGTAGGGATCGACGGTGACCAGCTTGGCGCCGCGCGCCTTGCGGGCGCGGGCCACATGGGTCATGACGTTGACCTGGGTGGCGACCGGGTTGCCGCCCCAATTGACGATCAAGTCGCTCTCGGCCATTTCGCGGGGGTCGGCGCCGCGGATGTCGCCATAGCCGGCCATCCAGCCCATGTTGGCCGGGGTGTCGCAGATGGTGTTGAACTGGCGTGAATAGCCCTTGGCGTGGCGCAGCCGCTGGATCGAGCCGCGCTGCACCAGCCCCATGGTGCCGGCGTAGGCGTATGGCCACACGGTTTCCGGCCCATGCCGGCGCTCCGCCGCAAGGAACTTATCGGCGATGCGGTCCAGCGCCTCGGCCCAACTGATGCTTTGCCATTGACCGGACCCCTTGGAGCCGATGCGCCGCAGCGGCTTCAGGATACGGTCGGGGTGATGCAGCCGTTCGGCATAGCGGCTGACCTTGGCGCAGATGACCCCCGCCGTGTAGCTGTTGTCCACCGCCCCGCGCAGCTTGCCGATGCGGTCGGGGGCGAGGCGCTCCACCTCCAAAGCGCAGGTGCTGGGGCAATCATGCGGGCAGACGGAGGGAAGATACGCGGAGGACATTACAGGATTCTTTCGGGGTCACATGAGGTGCAGCAAAAGAAACGGCAGGCCAAGAAAGGTGAGCAGGGTGGAGCCGAGGACCATACCGGCGACTTCTTCCGGCGCGTTGTCGTAGCGCAACGCCCAGAGATAATTGAACACCGCCACGGGCATGGCGCTTTGCAGCACCACGACGCCACGGATGGTCCCCTGCAAGCCCAGCGCCGAGGATACCAGAAGGCCAGCGATCAGCCCCAGAGCCAACCGCAGCACCGAAAGCGCCACCGCCCGCACCAAGCTCTGCATCCGTAAATTGGCGAGCGCCACGCCGAGCGAGAACAGCATCACCGGCACGGAGCAGTTTCCCAGCAGCACGGTGGTGTTGGCCAACCACAACGGCTGCTGGAGGCCGGCGGTCTGCAACAAAAGAGCGGCGATGACAGCGTAGATCACTGGGGTGCGCAGGATCTGGCCCACATCCATGCGGCCCGCCGCCATGGCCGGACCGATGGTGAATTGCGCCACCGCGAACACCGCAAAGAACAGAACGCCGAGGGCAAGCCCCGCCTGGCCGAAGGCGAACAGGCAGACGGGCAGGCCCAGATTGCCGGCGTTGGGGAAGCTGAGCGCCGGCAGGTAGACGCGCAGCGGCAGCCGGCAGGCCAGCAGAATCAGCGCGGCGAGGGCCGCGGCCAAGAAGATGCAGCCGGTCGAGGCCAGCGCCATCGTCAGGATTTCGTCACCACGCAGAGTAAGCCCGGACAGGGACGAAAAAACCAGACAGGGCGTTGAGACGTTGAGGGTGAAAAGGGTGATGAAGGCGCTGTCGTAGGGCAGCTTGGCGCGGCTCCAGCCGATGCCAAGCACGGCGATGAGAAACACCGGCGTCACCACGGCGGCGATGCCGGAGAGGGAGGCGAAAATATCCATGGCGCTGGAATGTATTGCAGATAAACGGGTGGAGAACCGCTGAAAGAGCGCTGGGACTGTGTCTTTCGCTCTACCGTTACCGCAAAGATACAGGAGACACCACGAAAGGCGCCGTCTGAATCACGGCGTCTTGTCCGGGCAGCGGCCTGTTTCGATCTGCACCGTGGTGTGGTTGATGGCGTAGCGGCGGCGCAGCGTGTCGTTCAGCGCCGACAACACCGCATCGGCGTCGGTCCCCGACTCGATTCCCACATGCATGGTCAGCAGCGTCCGTTCGGCGGTAAGCGACCAGACATGCATGTGGTGGATGTCGCGCACCTCCGGCACGGCGGCGTGCAGGGTGGTGCGCAACTCGGCCACGTCGATGTCCGCCGGCGTGCCCTCCACCAGGATGTGCGCGGAGCGGCGCACCACGTCCCAGGCGCCGCGCAGAATCAGCAGCGACACGAGCATCGACAGAATCGGGTCGATGGGTGTCCAGCCGGTGAGGAGGATGATCCCCGCCGCGATGATGGCCGCAGCCGAGCCCAAGAGATCGCTCATGACGTGCAGCAACGCCCCCCGGACGTTCAGATTATCGCGATCACCACCGTGCAAGACCAGGAAGCCGACGATATTCCCCAGCAGCCCCAACGCCGCCACACCGGCCATGACGCCGCCCATCACCGGCTGGGGGTCGGCAAGGCGCTGCGCCGCCTCCACCACGATCCACAAGCTAATGGCGAACAGCGTCAACCCGTTGACGAAGGCGGCGAGCACCGACAGCCGGTGGTAACCAAAGCTGCGCCGCGCGTCGGAGGGCCGCCGGGCAAGGCGAAAGGCCAGCCACGCCAGCAGCAGCGACACGGCGTCGCCCAGCATGTGTCCGGCGTCCGCCATCAGGGCCAGCGACCCCGACAGCGCCCCACCCACCACCTCCACCACCATGAACGCGACGGTGAGCAGCATGACCCAGAACAGCCGCCGTTCATTGTCGGCGGTCGGCGGCGCGTGATCATGACCATGATGGGGACCATGATGATGGCCATGATGAGAATGATGGGCGGGAGCGGTCATCTTTTGGCGTTTGGCAATGGTGTGTTCATGCTACATGAGCCTGTGCTTGGTATACCGGATAGGGATTTTTAGCGGTATGACACAGAGGTTGGCGTCCCGGCGGTGGCTTTCGACCCTTAACGCGCATTTGCGGACGGAGGCCCCCGGTCTGCAGCCGGTGTTTCGCGCCTGCCGCGATTTCGACCGCTTGCTGCACCGCCTGCGTTTGCTGCGGCGGGGGGAGTCTCTGGCGACACGGGTTTCCTGGTGGCCGACGGTCGCCGTGCTTGGGGACGCTTCGCCGGCCAAGACCGCTTTCCTTGACTGCTATCGGACCACCACCGACGCCCTCCCGACGGATGGGGCCATCACCGCGCTGTGCTATGGGAGCGCGGCGCCGGACAATGACCCACGTCTCCCCACCGGCCTTGATCAGCCCTGCCGGGTGGAGGCGTCGAAGAATGAGCGCCTGCGTGGGCTTATCCTGCTGGACATCGCCGAGGGGACCTCGCCACCAGCGGAGCGTGCGGTTGAGTGCTCGGACCTCGTGCTGGTGTTCAACGGCGCCCCCCCGGAAGCGCCAGCCTCGTCCCCGGATAAGACCTTCACGGTTTCTTCTGAAGCCGCCGATCTCGCCGGGATCGAGGCGCGCATGGCCGTTCTTGGGGCGGAGCATGGCGAGCGTGTCGCCACACTGTTTGATACTCTGGCCAACAGGGTGGAAAACGACGTGATCCCTGGCTTGGAGGCGGCGCTCAAGCGCTGGCGGCGCGGGGTGTTCTTTGGTGCGGCGCTGTGGCTGGTGCTGCTTGGGCTGGTGTTCGGCGGGGCGCTGTTTCTTGCGGGCACGGCGAATCTGCCGGCCTTCGTCCGCTGGCTGTTCGATCAGCGACCGGCGCGCTGGGGTGGGTTGCCGCTTCGCCTGCTGGTTCTGCTGGTCGGCGCCGTCGGGCTGTGGCTGGCCGGGCATTTCTGGGTGCGCTGCTGGGCGGCGAACCGGGTGCTGCCAAGCCTTTCTGAACAAGGGGAGCCGGATCGCGCAGGAGAGGGTGATTTCACCTTGCGCCGGGCCTTTTTCAAGAACACGCGGTTTCCTCGCTCGGCCTTCGGCTCGGGCGTATCCTGCTGGGGAGGGGGCGCCAAGCGGCGCTTGGCCGCCATCCGCGCGACCATGAACAAGCACAAGCAGAGCCTCGCCACCCCTGGCGTCGCTGCGAAAGGCTGAAGCCATGCGTCGAAACCCGTTCATACCCACGTGGTCCCTGCAGCATTGCCCTATCGGTAGGGCGTGCTATAAACGCACGTCTTGGACTTGAAGAAGGGACGCGGTTTCGTGGCGATCGACGCGTCGGTTCTTATTCTAAATGGGCCTAATCTGAACATGCTGGGCGTGCGTGAGCCGCACATCTATGGCTCGATGACGCTCACCGATCTGGAGGCCGCCTGCCAGGAACGGGCCGACCAGCTTGGGCTGGCCATCGACTTCCGGCAGTCGAACCATGAGGGCGAGCTTGTCTCCTGGATTCAACAGGCGCGCACTCAGAACGACGGCATCATCATCAATGCCGCCGCTTACACGCACACCTCGGTCGCCATTCTGGACGCGCTGATTCTGGCGGAGCTGCCGGTGATCGAGGTGCATCTTTCCAACATCTTCAAGCGGGAGCCCGTCCGTCACCACTCGTACATCACGGCGGTGGCGAAGGGCATGATCTGCGGCTTTGGGCCGCAAGGGTATCTGCTGGCGCTCGACGCCATGCTGAACATCCTCGACCGCGATTGATAAAGCACGGGATTTCAAGGAATTATGCTGACCTTCGACATCGACAGCGACCTTATCCGCAAGATTGCGGATCTGCTGCGCGAGACCGACCTGAACGAGATCGAATTCGCCGAGGGCGACAAGCGTCTGCGCGTCACCCGCAGCGCTCCGGCCCCGACACAGGTGGTGCACGCGGCCATTCCGGTCCCGGCCCCGGTTGTGGTCGCCTCTGCTGTGGACGCGAAGCACCCCGGCGCCATCACCTCGCCGATGGTCGGCACCGCCTACGCCTCACCGGAACCCGGAGCCGCTCCCTTCGTCAAGGTGGGGGACGCGGTGAAGGCCGGGCAGACGATCCTCATTATCGAAGCGATGAAGGTCATGAACCCCATCAAGGCGCCGCGTGACGGCACGGTGGTGGCGGTGCAGATTTCCGACAGCCAGCCGGTGGAGTTCGGTGAACTCCTTATGGTCATCGAATAAGCAAGGACAGCTCCCGTGGCGATGTTTGAAAAGGTCTTGATTGCCAACCGTGGCGAAATCGCGCTGCGCATTCACCGCGCCTGCCGTGAGATGGGCATCCAGACCGTCGCGGTGCACTCCACCGCCGACGCCGACGCCATGCATGTGCGCCTGGCTGACGAAAGCGTGTGCATCGGTCCAGCGTCGGCCCGCGAGAGCTATCTCAACATTCCAGCGATCCTGTCGGCGGCGACGATCACCGGAGCGGACGCCATCCATCCCGGCATCGGCTTCATGTCGGAGAACGCCCAGTTCGCCGAGATGGTGGAAGAGCACGGCTTCACCTTCATCGGCCCGACCGCCGATCACATCCGCATCATGGGCGATAAGGTCACCGCCAAGAAGACGGTGAGCGCCTTGGGCTTGCCGGTGGTGCCGGGTTCGGATGGGCCGGTCTCGACGGTGGAAGAGGCTGAGACGGTCGCCCAGGCTATCGGCTATCCGGTGCTGATCAAGGCGGCGGCCGGCGGTGGCGGCAAGGGCATGAAGGTGGCCCATGCGCCCGAGCATCTGCGGGAGGCTTACCAGCTCGCCCGCGGTGAAGCCCGCGCCGCTTTCGGCAACGACGAGGTCTATATCGAAAAATACCTCGGTCGTCCGCGCCACATCGAAATCCAGCTTCTGGCCGATTTGCACGGCAATGTGGTGCATTTTGGCGAGCGCGACTGCTCGGTGCAGCGCCGCCACCAAAAAGTCATCGAGGAGGCCCCGTCACCGGGGCTGAACGCCGAACAGCGCACGTTCATCGGCGAGCTGGCGGCGCAGACCGCGCGCGGTTTCGGTTACCGTGGCGTCGGCACGATGGAATTCCTGTTTGAAGACGGGAAGTTCTACTTCATCGAGATGAACACCCGCTTGCAGGTCGAGCACACGATCAGCGAGATGATCACCGGCGTCGATCTGGTGCGCGAGCAGATCCGCGTCGCGACGGGCGCGCCCCTCGGCTACGCCCAGGCGGATATTCGCTTCCAGGGCCATGCCATCGAATGCCGGGTCAACGCCGAACACCCGGAAAGCTTCATCCCGTCGCCGGGCAAGATCAACGGCTACCACGCGCCGGGGGGGCTTGGGGTGCGGGTCGACTCGGCGCTGTATGATGGCTACCGGGTGCCGCCGCATTATGACAGCTTGATTTCAAAGCTGGTGGTGCATGGCACGACCCGCAACGAGTGTCTGATGCGTCTGCGCCGCGCCATCGAAGAATATGTCATCGGCGGCATAGACACGACGCTGCCGCTGCACCAGCGCATCATCGCCGAACCGCAATTCATCAATGGCGCCTATGACATCCATTGGCTGGAGCAGCTGATGGGAATGAAGAAGTAGGCGGGACGTTCAGGGAGTGTCGCCATCATTCCCTGACGGAGAACAGCGGGGATGGTGACACACGCTCTGCAAACAGCGATCATCTGGGTGGACGCGCGGTTGCCGGCGCAGCGCGATGTGTTGTTTTCGCTGAAGACCGCCTTTGCTGGGCTGCTGGCGCTGTACATCGCCTTTCAGTTGCAGATGGAAGACCCGAAATGGGCGATGATGACCGCCTATATCGTGTCGCAGCCGCTGGCTGGCATGGTGTTGTCCAAGGGCTTTTACCGTATTCTTGGCACGCTGACGGGCAGTTCCGTCGCGCTTGTGCTGGTGGCGCTGTTCGCCCAGACGCCAGAGCTGTTCATCTGCGGCGCGGCGCTTTGGCTGGGGGTGTGCGCGGCGGGGGCCACGCTGCGGCGCAACAACCAGTCCTATGGTTTCGTGCTGGCGGGGTACACCGCCGTGATCGTCGGTTTTCCGGGGGCGCAGACCCCGGACGCCGCCTTTGATCTGGCGGTCGCGCGCGGGTCGGAGATTATTCTCGGCATCCTCGTCGCCGCTGCGGTCAGCCAGTTGATCTTTCCACAGTATGTCGGCAGCGCCTTGCCGGCGCGGCTGCGCTCTGCGTTGAGCGGGGTCACCGGCTACGCCGCCTCCGTGTTGGGCCGTGCCTCGGTGCTGCGCGGCGATGGGGGGCTGCCCGCCAAGAACATACGGCGACGCTTGATCGCCGATGTGCTGGCGCTGGAGAATCTGCACGCGCTCAGCGCCTTCGAGGCGCCGGAGCTTCGCCGCAAAGCGCCCCACATCTGGCATTTTTCCGGGACCTTGCTGTCGGTCTTGTCATCGGTGCTGACGGTGCATGACCATCTCGACCGCCTGCGGGCCGACCATGCCGACCGTCTGCTGACCGCGTTGACGCCGGTGCTGCGCAGCGTCACCGCCGCCTTGCGGCGCCTCGGCGGCGATTCGTGGACGCTCGCTGATGCAACCAGCCTCGACAGCGAACTGGAGGCCGCCGCCAGCCTTGTGGCGGAGCGGCTGAAGACCGCCGCCGCCGTGGAACAGCAGGTGACGCAGGACGACGCGGTGTTCTACGCCATCGTTCTCAACCGCCTTGCCACGCTTTTGGAGGATGTACGGGGCTGTGTCGCCACTTACGCCGTCATCATGGCGCCATACACGCCAAAATCCGATACGGGGCTGCTGCGGGCCGGGCCGGCGCCGCACGTGGATTTCCGGCGGGCGGTGGTCAACGGCTTGCGCTCGGCCATCGCCCTTTTGCTGATCGCCACGCTGTGGATCGTGACGGCCTGGCCCAGTGGTTTATCCGCCGTGGTGATCGTCGCGGTGATGTGCAGCCTTTTCGCCTCCCGCGACCAACCCATGGCGGTCAGCCGGCAGTTCATGGATGGCGCTCTCCTGTCGTCGGTGGCCAGCTTCGTCTGCGGCTTCCTGATCCTGCCGCAGCTTTCGGGCTTCCCGCTGCTGGCCTTGGCGCTGTTTCCGTTCCTGTTCGTCATGGGTCTGGCCATGGTGAACCCACGCACCGCCAGCCGGGGCTCATCCTTCGCCATCTTCTTTATCTCCTTGCTGGGGCCGGCCAACGCGATGGCCTATGATTACACCGCTTACGCCAACGGCGTGCTTGCCCTGGCGACGGGCATGGTCATCGCCATAGCGGTCTACGCGGTCGTGTTTCCCACCGACCGCCGGCGTCTGGCCAACCGGCTGATGGATGGTATGCTCGACGATCTTCGCCGGATTGGAACCGACCGGACGCCGCCGCACCGCCAGCGCTATGAGCATCGCATGTACGACCGCATCAACCTGCTGGTGACCACCGGCGCGGCGCCAAGCCATGTGGGACGGCTGTTGCGCCGCGGATTGGCGGTGCTGACCGTCGGGATTGAGATGCTGCGCTTACGCACCCTGCTGCCGGATCTGACGGAATCCGCGGCGGCGGCGGTCACCACCCTGCTCACGGGCCTTACGGCGCAATGCGCCGCCACCCCTGGAATTGGGCCGGCCTCCGTCATCGCCACCGCGCGGGACACGGAGCAGCGGTTGTTTGCTCTGCTGCAAGGCGAGGGCGGTCACACAACAGCGCAAGCCATGGCTTCGGTCCGCCTGATCACTGAGACCCTAGCCGCAATGCCCAAAACTTTCACCCGCCGTTCTGTCCGTTAAGGCGAGTCTCATGCGCACTCTTGAAATCGCCGGCGTCACTCTTGCCCCTTTGGTGCTCTACGCTATCGAAGCCACCATCCTCTTCTTTGTGGTGCGGGTGATTTTGCTGCGCGTGCGGCTCTACCGCTGGGTTTGGCACCGGGCATTGTTCGACGCCGCTCTGTTCGTCTGCCTCCTCAGTCTGGTGACGCTATGCCAATGATCACCCCCCTCTTGCGCGTCATGGTGACGTTGCTGTGCGTCGCTCTCGCGGCGGTGCTCGGCTGGGCCTTGTGGCAGCACTATATGCTGGCGCCCTGGACACGGGATGCACGGGTGCGCGCCAATGTCATCATCATCGCTCCCGATGTTTCCGGCGCCGTTGTCGAGGTCCGCGTCCGCGACAACCAGCTGGTCCACAAAAATGATGTCTTGTTCACCATCGACCCCGAGCGTTACCGGCTGGCGTTGGCGCAGACGGAATCCGCTGTGGTGGCGCGCGATCATGACTGGGCGGCCCAGCGCAACCAGGCCCAACGCCGTCGCCAGCTGGGCAGTTTCGCCTCCGGTGAGGAGCGGGAGCGCATCGAAGCCGGGGCCTCCATGGCCGAGGCCGCTTACCACGAGGCTGTGGCTTCCCGCGATCTGGCGCGGTTGAATCTCACCCGGACGGAGGTCCGGGCGCCGGTGGAGGGGTATGTGACGAATCTTGCGATCGACGCCGGCGACTACGCCACCGCCGCCAAGCCGATCCTCGCCATCGTCGATAGCACGTCCTTTTGGGTCAGCGGCTATTTCGAGGAAACGAAACTCGCGGCCATTCACGAAGGGGACCCGGTTCGCATCGAATTGCTAGGAACCCCTCAGACGATCACCGGGCGGGTTGACGGCATCAGCCGCGGCATCGCCGATCACGACAACCGCACGAGCGAGGAATTGCTGGCCGACGTCAACCCGACCTTCACATGGGTGCGTCTGGCTCAACGCATCCCGGTGCGCGTTCGTCTTGATCCTGTGCCTGATGATGTTCGTCTGGTGGCTGGCATGACCTGCACCGCCACGGTATTACCGGCGTCCGGCATCCCGCCCACGCTGTTGTCCCGTCTCTGGGGAGTCGCGCCAAATATCCGTTAATGTAAACAAAGAGTAAGAATAGAATAACGCCCGGACTGGGGAGTCCGAGCGTTATTTGGTAAGGCCAGCGTTTATTTCGCCACTTAAGGCTACGTCCTCCCGAAGATCTTTTTGTGCCGGTCCTTAACTTCGGGTGAAGAGATACACCGAGGATTTGATGGATCAAAGATACAAAAAGGACATATGACGTAAGGCTGAGCGTCAGACGCCCCCCTTTACAGCCGTAATTTCCGAATGCGGTCGGTCAGCGCTTGCTCGGTGGCGCCGACGTCTTTGCGGGCGGCTTGCAGATCGCGGGCGAGCGTGTCAAGACGGTTTTCCTGGTCGGTCATCTTGGCCAGCGAACGCTTGTAGAGATCACTGTCTCTTGGCGCGGCGCCAAGGTTCTGGCGCAGGCGGTCCTGCTCCGTGGTGATGCTCTCCTGCGTCTCTTCCAGATCACTGACACGTTTTTGCCGGTCGGCGAGGGTCGCGTTCAACTCAGCCAGACCGCGGAAGGCTTCGCGCAGAGCCGGCGACAGATCGGTGGAGGATGCGTAGGCGACGAGCCGGTCCGACCCAACGTCAAAGAGCGAGAGCCGTTCCTGGCGGGGGTGTTCCAGCGTGACGGTCAGCGTCATCGTTCCTTCCGCCGGGATGGCGACCGGGATGCGGTAGGCGGTTGCGCTCATCATCGGCTTGTCCTCAGCCGGCGTGGTCAGCTCCCAACCGGGGTGGCGGGGGTGTTCGAGAATGAGGGTGCGCGGCTTGGTGGCCGAGAGGGCGGTGATGGGGGGTGCGGCGATGGTGTAGACCGTCGTCTGCCGTTCCGTGACGGTGAGGGACAGCATGCCGTCGGCTATTGTGGCGCGGGATAAGGTCTCGCTTGGCTCGTCGGCGCGATCTACCGTGATCTTCTGGTCCAGGGCGAAACTCAAGAGACGCTGCTCGCCAGACGGTTGAGGCATCATTTGCGCGTCGCCGATGTAGGTGATTCCTTCATCCATGCGCCGGTACAGGGTCAAGACGCCGGGAGGCAGAGCGGTTTGGGTGTCGTTGGTCAGGCGCACCGCCGCCAGGGGGTGGCGCGGATCGGTCTGGGGCTGAAAGAGAGCGACGGAGTCGGCGGGGACGGGTTGAGTGATGATGGGAACCAGCAGGGAATGCCCGCTGGTCACCGACACGGGATGGGGATAACGGAACACGGCCTGTGTGTCCGCTTCGCTCGCTTGGGCGGTTGTCGTGTCCGCCACCTTCATCTCCGCCTCTTGCAACGCCATTGGCGCCGGCATTGCGCGTTCCGCCATGGGAGCAGCGGCTGGCGCCTGCTTCCTGCGCGACAACGTGGAATCCATCCGGTCGCGCGCCGCTGCGGCCACCGCGCCGGCATCGGCGCTCGGCAGGATGCGGCCCAGCATGTCGACGGGAACTTCGGGGCGATTAACGTAGTAGGCGGCGTACAGCGCCTGGCGGAAGGTCACCGGCTGCCCGGAAACCAGGGTGAGTTCGACGTCCTTCCAATCCTCCCCGCTCATGTTTTCCAAAATGGCCCAGCCCTGGAGAGATCCTGGCTGGTCATCGCGCACCGGCAGGGTCAGGCGGTAGCTGGCCTTCCACAGCGGGGCCGCCGCCACATAGGCGACGCGCACGGTGCGCTGGCCCGGCCCGCTGGTGCGGATCGAGAGGCGGCGGCGTTCACGGGTGTTATGCTCGGCGATGGCGGCCAGAGCCGTGTTGACCTGCTCTTGCAGGCGGGGATCGGTGAATTGCAGCGTGCTGGTTTCCTCCAGCGCCATGTGCTGCACGCCGGTCGGGGTCATCAGGCTGATGCGGCGCCCGGTGACGAGAGGACCGCCATTTGGACCATTGCCGTTCGGCATGGCGAGGACCGTTTCGGTGACGGCGAGGAGGCGTCCGGTGATATCCCGCACCCCCTGCGCGTGGACTTCCGCACCGCGCAGCGCGTTGAACAGGGCCGGGGGCGAGGTGAGGGCTTCCGGGCTGAAGGGCAGCTCACGAAACAGCTCGTTCAGGGGCTCCACGCCGGGAAGGCTGATGGCGCCGATCCGGCCCGTGTCGTCATAGACGACGATGCTTTTCAGCACATCATCGACCTGATCGCGCCGCACGTCGAGAATCAAGGTGGCGTCGCCATCGACGGTGGCTTCATGCTCGAAATAGCCGACGCCACCCGAGGACAGAAGCACCCGTTTCAACGGCAGATCGCCATTGGCGAAGACCGGCGTCGTGGTGAGCAGCGTCGCTACCGCGACGGCGACCGGAAGAGGAGCTGCGCCAAGCATAAAAAAGCCTCCCTGTTCAAAATTTTAGAGCAACGCTAGGGGGTCTTGACGCCTGCGGCCAACAGAGAATTTCGCATGAGCGGAAAATTGTTCCGGTCATGCGGGGCGAATCGCCGCCTTTCTCCGATACGGACGTTGTCCTGGCCGCCACAACGGATTATGAGAAGGCATGCGCGTTGAAGAATATTTGGGTTTCCACGTCGGCGATGTCGTGCTCGATCTGGCGGAGTTGACCGTCGGCACGGCGACCATCAAGGAATTTCACCTGGCTCCCAGTGATTGGGGGGCCGGGCCGACGGCTGTCGCCATCATGGAAAACGGCGCCGAGCGTTATGTCATCCAGCTCAAGAAGGTGCCCCCACCCCTCGTCAGGCTGCCGGACGAACCCGAGGATTTGGATATCCATCGGCGCCTGAAGGGCCGCTGAGTGCAATAAAACGGAGTAACGCCCCAAAGGCGGCCCGCTGTCGGGAACCCGCGCCACCGTCTTGAGTTCCGCCATGGGCGGTCGTGCCGGCCGTTTCGGAACGGTGGGTGCGATGTTCGGGACTCTCAGGCTTTTTCTGGCGATAATGGTGGTTTGGTACCATGTCGGTGCGCCCCCTTCTTCCGTGCAGACCGGCGTCGTCGCCGTCGCGGTCTTTTTCATCATCTCCGGCTATGTGATGACCGCGGCGGTGGAGTCCCGCTTTTCCGGGCCTGGGGGCTGGAGCGCCTTCTACCGCGACCGGGTGCTGCGCTTGTGGCCGCAATATCTGTTCTATCTGGCGCTCTATGGGCTGGCGATCACGCTGTTCGGCGGGTCCAAGGCCTTCCATTCCGGCGCTTTCACCCCTTGGGTGGCGCTGGGCTATCTGACGATCCTGCCGCTGTGCTTTTTCCCGTTTTCGGCTGACCTCAGCCTCTTCATGATCATTCCACAGGCGTGGTCGCTGGGCACCGAGTTGTGTTTTTATGCTCTTCTGCCCTGGATGTTGCGGGCGCGCTGGGCCATTCCTGCGATAAGTGTTGTAAGCATTGGCGTCTATTGCCTGGCGACCCACGGCGTCATCCCGCGCGATCCGTTCACCTACCGAGTCCTGCCCGGCTGTCTGGTCTTCTTCCTGATCGGCCATTTCCTGCACGAACGGCAGACTGGCCGTCTGGCGGCGCTGTTGACCGCCTTGTCGGTCAACATGCTGCTGCTGGCCTGGACCGGGGCGGCGACGGCGGACTACAATCTTGACCTCTACATCGCCGCCATGGGCGGCAGCGTCGCCGTGGGTCTGCTCGCCCGCCAGCGGCCAAACCGACTCGATGAACGGTTGGGAGCTCTGTCCTACGGTTGTTACCTCGTGCATTTCTTGATGATTTTCATCGGTGAGCGCTTTGGACTGTTCGCCGATCTCAATGTTCTGTCAACGGCCCTTGCCGTCACGACCTTGTCGGTGCTGGCCGGGTATCTCAGCGAGGCCTTCGTGGAACGGCCAGCCCAGCGGTTGCGCCGGGCGTTGCGGCAGGACCCCGCTTCAGTTCACGCCGGAATTCGATGCGACCGTCTGGTGTGATGAATCAAGTATTCGCCATGACTGATCCGCATGGTCTGGGGTCCGCTGCCTGACGCAATTCCTGGCGCAGATGCTCCAGGGCGAGTTTCAAGCCGATTTGGCGTTCCTCCGGCGCATCATAGGCGGCCATCAAGTCGGCGTGAATACGCGCGGCGTGCTGGCCGAGGTGGCGCGGGAGGAGGCTGGCTTCCTCCTCCTTGTAGACCGTCATCACACCCTCGACGATGTGGCCATGCAGCTCCTCATCGAGTCGTGGCGCAGACCATGGCTGTGATTCTCCACAAGCCATGACGGGACGTCTTTCTCCACAACCGGCAATCAACCAGTCCAGCGAGACGTTCAAGACCTTCGCCATTTTGATCAGCATCTCTGGCGGCGGAAAGGTGCGACCGCGCTCCCAATTGCCAAGCGTGCTCTTGGGAACTTCCAACAGGCGCGCGAATTTTTCTCGACTCATGCACCGGCGGGCATCGACCAGCCGGGCAGAAAATGCTGTTTCGGGTTTCAGCGGACGAGGCATGGCTGAAACCCTTATCTATGGAACGCAAGACAGGGTTCAGGGATGACCTCGGCGGTTTGAAATAGAGGCATAAGCGCCATTTTGGCGTCAAAGTGGCGATGTCGTCTCTTCAAGGGCTGTTTCAGAATATATGAGTTGCCAAGGGCCCGTTTCAGCGTTATCGTATTTTTATGCAAAAGCAACCTATCCTTTGAGATTAACGCCACCCTGACGGGCCGGCGACGGGATCGAAGAGGACTTTTCCTCTATGAGGTGAAAGCGCGCGGGATAAAAAGTTAACGCTGCGGTTTGTTGTCACTCATTGCTGAAGCCTCTTGCTCTGCCTGGCCGGATAGCCACGCAGCGCACGGTTGCGTGTCAATGCTGCGGTATCCCCCAGGACAGCGATCTCAAGGTTAAGAGCTCGGCTCGCCGGTCCTTCACCGTGAAAACGGGAGGGCTGGTGAAAGAGTATGCCTTACCGCATCAAATACCCCTCCGATTGAAGCGCCGACCAGAACGGAATGCGCGCTTTCGTCGCGTCATCGCCAATGTCTGAACGGGCTGCGCTGAGCGGACCGGACGGCATCACGGTGATTCGTCACTATGGAATGTTCTTTCGGTAACGTTTCCTTGACCCAGGATTATCCTCGTATGCAGAGCCAATGGAACCCCTATGAAATATTGATCTGCTTTTAGCTTAATCTAGTCCTAATCCTAACCCTCTCAACACGGATGTATTATGCGCACTAAAGATATTAAAATTGTTTACCGACTCATGGGTGTTGTCACGTTGGGGGCTATCGGGCTTCTCATTTTCGCGGCGGTGAGTCTTAGCTCCTTGAAAGATACTCTCATTCATGAGCGCCAGGTAAAAACAAAAGAACAGATTGAAACCGTTATATCGCTAATCCGAGATTCTGCCGCTCAAGCCAATAAATCAGGGGGGAGCAAGGAAGAAGCTCAAAAAGATATGCTGGATAGTATATCTGCTATACGGTATGGCGGCAATCAATATTTCTGGATTAATAATATGTCCGGCGAAATGTTGATGCATCCTCTTACGCCAAAGCTTGTTGGAACCAGTATTATTGAGCTAAAGGATGCAAACGGCAACCGTATGTTTGCCGATATGATCGATTTGGTTCGCCGCGAAGGGAGTGGGTTCTACAATTACTGGTGGAAAACCGCCAGTGAACCGGCGCCACGGGAAAAGATTTCTTATGTCATCGGCTTTCCTGAGTGGGGCTGGGTGCTGGGCACGGGTATCTACGTCGATGACGTGAGCGACACCTTCTGGCGGCAGGTGAAAATTCTGGGGATGATTGGTGCGGCCATCCTGTTGGTTACCGGTCTTGGGGCCTTCGCCATCACCCGTGGCGTCACGAATCCGCTGAAGACCATCAGTGAGCGGATGCGTAAGCTTGCTGACGGGCGTTTGGATACGGAAATCCCCTTCACCGATCAGAAGGATGAGATCGGCCTCATGGCCGCGACCATCCAGGTCTTCAAGGAAAATCTGAACGACAGCGACCGTTTGCGCGCCGGACAAGAGGAGCAGAAGGTTCGGAATGAAGCTGAGCGCAAGCGCATGATGCACGACTTGGCCAACCAGTTCGAGGCGACCGTCAAAAGCGTCGTGTCGCAAGTGTTCTCGGCGGCCACGCGGATGCAGGAAAACGCGCAGGGGCTCTCGTCAATGGCGCAGGAAAGCCAGGCGCAAGCGACCTCCGTCGCGGCCTCCACCGAACAAACCTCCGTCAATGTGCACACGGTGTCCCTCTCATCCGAGGCCTTGGCCGGCTCCATCGGGGATATCACCCGCCAGGTCAATGAGTCCGCGATGATCGCCCGGCGCGCCAGCGAGTACGCGCACACCACCAACGCGACCATCCAGACCCTGGCCGATCAGGCCAGGAGCATCGGCGATGTGGTGCAGCTCATCAATTCGATCGCCAGTCAGACGAATTTGTTGGCCTTGAACGCCACCATCGAAGCGGCGCGGGCGGGCGAGGCGGGCAAGGGCTTCGCCGTCGTGGCCAGCGAGGTGAAGAACCTGGCCAACCAGACCGCGAAAGCCACCGAGGACATCTCGGCCCAGATCTCCGCCATGCAGCAGGCGACCGGCGGCGCGGTGGGGGCGATCACCGAGATCACCAACACCATCGCCGATATCAACCAGATCGCCGGCAGTGTCGCCGCCGCAATCGAAGAGCAAAACACCGCCACGCGGGAAATCGCCAGCAATGTTCAGCAGGCGACGCAGGGCACCCAGGAGATCTCGACCAACATCCTTGGCTTGCAGCACGCGGCCGAAGGCACGGGGAAAGCCGCCGCGGAGGTCCTGGGGGCGTCGCGCGAGCTCTTCCGCGACTCTGAAAAGCTTTCGCAGGACGTGGACCGCTTCATTCAGCAGGTGCGCAACGCCTGACCGCTGTCCAGGGCTCTTGAGCGCGCGTTGCGCGCTGTGGTGAGATTATCAGGCGCATGATTCTTGTGGTTGTGCGCCTGTCCCTCATCGAAGTGACGCCAAGCGTCCAATGAAGACTGTTCTCGATGGCCCGGTGGGTGTGGGCGGCGTCATCAAGCGAACGGCGCTGTCTTATCGATTCTCTCAATGCGCGGTTTCCAGTCCCTCCACGAATCGGCCAAGGCGTCCGACAAACGCCGCGGAGTTGAGCCGCGAAAACGCATCGTGGCCCGGCGCCTCATTCTTGCGCTCCCTGCATCGCCGCCGTCAGGGCTATCGTCAGCGCCTCCAGAAGGTCAAGCCGCCACGCGGATCAGGAAGGGCTTCAAAGGCTTTGCCAAGCCTCGGCGCGAAGGATCTCTTCCGTCTGTAAGGAGGCCCTCGATAAAATCGATTCCGACACTACGCGCCACTGGCTTTTCCCAAGTACAATGCCCCCTGGCTTCTGGAGCCCCCGCTTGCGGTAAGAGGCGCAAACGTGGTAGAGATAAACTCAAACGTATTATTTCTCTGCCAGCTCAAATGCCTGGAAGATAGCTCCTCTGAAACTGTACAAACCACCTCGTCCGCTGCGGCAGTCAAAAGTGGGCCAAGTGCTTTGGATAAAGGAAAGGTAAAATACCATGGTTTCGCTCGTCTCTTCTCTGTCCGTAGCACAAATTCGCCAAATGGCGCCTACCCAGGTCAAAGACTGGGCGCCGGCGGATATGGCCGCCTTGAAGGCGACTCAGGTCAGCGCGCTCAGCGATGACGCGCTCAAGGAGCTGTCGCCTGAGCAGTTGACCTCCCTGTCGGCCTCGGGGATGAAGGGCCTGACCGCGAGCCAAATCAGCCAGCTTGATTTCGCCCAAGTCGCTTTTAGCGGCGCGCAATTGTCTGTCTTGAATGGGGCGCAGCTTAAGGGTATTGACGCTAGCGACGTCACTCATTTGAGCAATGAGCAACTCAAAGGTCTGCGCGCCACCCAATTGGGCAGTTTGTCAGCCGACGCGGTGCACGCGCTGGACGCTAACCAGATCGGTTCACTGACGACAGCCCAGATCAAAGGGCTGACCATTGCTCAGATCAGCGCTTTCGACGCCGACGACGCGAAGGAGTTGACCGCAACCCAGCTCGGGGTGCTGGCGGCCACCCAGCTCAATGCTTTGGGCGCCGATAACATCAAGGCCTTGACCGCCCTACAGCTCAAAGGCCTGGGCACCGCCCAGATCCAGGCGTTATCCGTATCCAATTTCTCCGCCCTCGACATAACCAATTTGGCGGCCACCCAGCTTAAAGGCGCAACCTACCTCCAGATCAGCAAGGTGACGGGGACAGACCTCTCTCGCCTTGACACCACCCAGATAAGGGTGCTGACGCCCACTCAGCTCAGGGGCGTGACCGCGACCCAGCTCACTGACCTTACCACTACCGCCGCCAGTAATCTGACGGCGACTCAGATTAAATCTTTTACAACGTCTCAACTCAACGCATTAGGGACTGAGAGCCTCAAGCGGCTGGATGACACGCAGCTCGGCGGCCTGACCACTATTCAGTTGACCAATCTGTCGGCGGAAAATTTTGCTGCGTTGAACAGCGATCAGATCAAGGGATTGACGACCGCCCAGTTCAAGGGTTTGGGCCGCACTCAACTGAACGCCCTTACCGAGGACCAGTTGAAGGGGATAGCCAGCACGCAGATTGCGGTTCTGAGCGCCGCCCAACTCAACACGATGGGCTCCACCACTCTTTCGGGATTGGCCGCCACGCAGCTTGCGGGGTTGAACAGCAACCAAATCCAGGGTCTGTCAACAACGACCTTCGCCGGACTTAACACTGATTTGCTGCTGGCCACCCAAATCAAGGGTATAACCGCGGCTCAATTCAGCGTGTTGGATAATGACAAGTTCGCCACGCTCGCCAGCACGATGGCGGCGGGGCTGTCGACTGCCCAGATCCGTGGACTGACCACTGGCCAGCTCGCGAACCTGGACACCACTACCGTCGCCACGCTGACCACCGGCCAAATTTCTATTTTCTCAGCAAGCCAGCTTTCCTCGCTTGGCATCAACAATCTGAGCGTCCTGCAAATCAGCGGCCTGCGCGGCGCCCAGTTGAGCGGCGTCGCCTTCGACGATCTGTCCTCCACGCGGGTGGCGGGGCTGACCACCACCGTGATGAAGAGCTTAAGCTCTACCCAGCTTGGCGCTCTGTCGAATGAAAGCTTCTCCCAGCTCCGCACCGATCAGGTGCAGGTGCTGTCAGCGGCCCAGCTCAAGGGCCTGACCAATGATCAGCTCAGCAATCTCACCACCGGCGATGTCGATGAACTGACCGTAGCCCAGGTCGCCAGTCTTTCAGGCGCTCAGCTCAATGCGCTGGGCGCTGATAATCTTAAAGTGCTGGACGCGGCGCATATCGGCGGTCTGCGCGCCACGCAGATCCAGGGTTTGACCTCGACCAACTTTTCCGCCCTTACCACCACTCAGATGGGGGCTTTGTCAGCCAGCCAGATCAAGAGCTTGACCGTTGACCAGCTCGGCAATCTTAACCCCGAGGATGTGACTGAACTGCGGTCAACCCAAGTCGCGGCCCTGTCGACCACCCAGCTTAACGCCGTGACCACCACCAATCTCGGGGCGTTGGCGGACACACAAGTCGCGGCTCTGGGCACAGCTCAGTTGCGTGGCTTGACAATGCAGAACTTCCAGGCGCTCGACGCTTCTTTGCTGTCGACCACCCAGATCAAGGGCCTGGGCTCCACCCAGATCGGCTGGTTGTCAAACACCGCTCTCGCGGACTTCACGCCAGAGCAGATGCAGATTCTGTCGGCCACCCAGCTCAAAGGGCTGACCACCACCCAGTTGGGCTCCTTCACGCCTGTACTCATGAATGAGTTGACCGGAACCCAGATCGGGAACCTCTCGACAACCCAGCTCAACGGATTGGGTGACGACAATCTCAAGCAGCTGGGGCCTGATCAGCTTCTCGGTTTGCGCAGCACCCAGCTGACCAGCCTGTCGCAGGACGTTGTCAAGGCGTTCACCGACGACCAGATACGTGTGTTGTCGACCGTTCAGCTCAAGGGTCTGACCGTCCTGCAGCTCAATGGCTTCACCGCTGGCGATGTGGGTGAGCTGAGCGAGACGCAGGTGGCCAGCCTTACGTCAACCCAGCTCAACGGGCTGAGCTCCACCAACATCGCCGCACTGAGCCTCGACCAGGTCGGCAGCTTGTCCTGGTTCCAGGTGAGCGGCCTGTCGTTGGATAACTTCTCCGCGCTGAAAGACACCCAGATTGCACAGTTGGGGGCCTCCCAGCTCAAGGGCTTGGGCTCCACGCAGCTCACCAGCCTCAGCAGCACCATCGTGGCGGATCTGCGCACGGATCAGATCAGCGGTCTTAGCGGCGCACAGATCAATGGGTTTGGCGTCACCAATCTTGGGGTGTTGACCACCACGCAGGTCGGTTATCTGAAAAGCGGCCAAGTGAGTGGCCTGTCATCCACCAGCCTCGCGGCGCTGAAGGACACCCAGATCGCGGCATGGGGGGATAGCCAGATCGTGGGCTTGACCTCAGCTCAGCTCAGCTCCCTCACCTCCACCACGCTCGGCTTCCTGAGCGGCGAACAACTCGGGGAGATGAAGGCCACCCAGCTCAACGCTTTGAGTTCCACCAATTTCGCCCTGCTGGCCAACACGCAGCTCGATGGTCTGAATGGCGACCAGGTGGGCGCCCTGTCGACCACCAACCTGGCTGCGCTGAGCACAACCCAAGTGACAAGTTTGCTGGTCGATCAGGTCGATAACCTGAGCAGCACTCAACTTGGCGCGTTGGGAGCGAGCCAGATCGATGCCTTGGGCAGTGACATCATCAGGGTGCTGACCTCCACGCAGCTCAGTGGATTGAGCGGTTCCCAACTGGGTGGCCTGTCGACCACCAACATCGCCGCACTCACCGACGACCAGGTTATAGGGTTGACCTCAAGCCAACTCGCGGGTCTGACCAGCACCCAGGTGGGCTCCTTGACAGAGGCCGCCTACGCGGCGCTCACCACCACCCAGGTGGGTGCGTTGTCGAACGCGCAGATCTCGGGGCTGAGCGGCACTCAGCTTGGTTCGCTCACATCGGAGGATGTGGGCGAATTGACCTCGGGCCAGATCAGCGCTCTGTCAACAGCGCAGCTCAACGCGCTGGGGGTCGCCGGTCTTGGGGCGCTGAGCACCACGCAGATCGGTGCTTTGAGCAATAACCAGCTCGGCGGCCTGTCGGTGGAGGCCATCGCCTCGTTCGGCGCCACCCAGGTGCAGGCGCTGTCGACAACGCAGATCAAGGGTCTGTCCGTCGCCCAGATCGGGGTTCTCAGCGCAGGGTTTATCGGAAATCTGACCGGGGACCAGCTCAGCAACTTTACCGGACTCCAGATCAACGCCTTGGGGGCGGACAACATCGGGGGGCTGGCCGCTTCGCAACTCAACGGGTTGAGCGGTTCCCAACTGGGGAGTCTTACGACCACCAACGCCGCTGCGCTCACCGCCAACCAGATCGCCGTGCTGAATGGCGACCAGATCAGCGGGTTGCGCGGTTCCCAGATCGGCAGCCTGAGGTCGGATGCGCTGTCCGCGCTCCTGGCCAACCAGGTCGCCACGCTGTCGGATAACCAGATCAAAGGCCTGAGCGCCACGCAACTCGCCGCCTTCTCCTCCACCGATGCCAACAAGCTGAGCGAGGGTCAGATCGGCGCCCTGTCGACGCTCCAGCTCAACGCGTTGTCGGAGGATGGTATCAAGGCGTTGAGCAACACGCAGCTCAACGGTTTGAACACGGCTCAGTTCGGGGGGCTGTCGGCGGACTTCATCTCCACATTCAGCACCACTCAGATCAGGATGCTGGACTCCAACCTGATGGTCGGGTTGCACGGCTCTCAGTTGTCCGGCTTGTCGACGGAGACCATCGCCGCCTTCACCTCTGACCAGATCGGGGCGTTGTCTGGTTCTCAGCTTAGGAATTTGACCGTCCCCCAGATCGGCAGCCTCACCACCACCACGATCGGCATGCTGAGCGGCGCCCAGGTTGGAGCATTGACGGGAAGTCAGCTCAACGGATTGGGCGACAATATCGCGGCGCTGAATTCCGAACAGCTTATAAGCCTGAGCACCCTGCAACTGAGCGGCCTGTCGACGGACAGCGTAGCTTTGCTTACCGCCACCCAGATCCCGGCCCTGAGCGCCGGCCAAATCACGGCGTTGCGTGGCACTCAACTGGCCAGCATGGCGACGGAGGCTATCTCCGCCTTCACCGCTGAACAGATGGGGGCGCTGTCAACCGTCCAGATCCAGAGTCTGGGCGCCTCTCAGATTGCGGCGCTCAACGCCACGGATATTGGTGAGTTGAGAGCCGATCAGCTTGGCAGTTTTACGACATCCCAGATCAAGGCCTTGGATGTAGACAGCATCAGCGCGTTGACGGCGGGCCAGATCAGGGGGTTGTCGGTGGAGCAGATCTCCAGCTTCGACTTGGATCAGATGGATGGATGGAGCACGAGCAACATTGCGGCTTTGTCATCCACACAAGCGCAAGCGTTTACGCAGGATCAAATAAACTCGATGAGCGGTGACCAGATCGACGCTTTGAACCAGCGTCTGGCGTAACTGGTGATGGGTGATAGCAATGCTTGAGAGAACGAGAGCGTTGCTATCACAATAAATCTTTTTACAAGAGCAAAGACCTATGGTGGGTTTCACTCCAGAGTGAGCAGGAACCCACTGTAGCCCTTTTTAGGCCGCCGTTTTGGGGGTGAAGATTCTGAGGCATTTAGAGAGAATTGTATCTGTTCTTGAAGTGTCTGCTCTTGCTTCCTTACCATTCCCCACACAGGTGCGTGTTGCGCAGGGCTGGGGAAAGGAGTTATTAACTATCAGTAAGTACAGTGAGGCCGTCGGCTCCGGTCGATTTCCCATGGCGTATACCATAAAACGGGTTTTCTCATGACGGCACAGGCCGACGATGACGGGCTCTCGACCGAAGGCCTGCCGCGCAAGAAATTCAGTGGCAAGAAATTAGTCCTGTTCGTCATTTTGCCGCTGGTGCTTCTGGTCGGTGCTGGAGCTGGGATCTATTTCTCAGGCATGCTTGACATGCTTATGGGAAAGAAATCTGAAGGGCACGCTGAGGAAAAAGGCAAGGAAGGGGCGTCGCCGGTTTTCTACGACCTTCCCGACATGCTGGTGAACCTCAACAGCGCCGGAAAACGCCCTGCTTTCTTGAAGATCAAGATTTCCATCCAGCTGTCCAAGCCTGAAGAGGTTCCGATTATCGAACATGTGCTGCCGCGCATCGTCGATAACTTCCAGGTCTACCTGCGTGAACTGCGCTTGGAGGATCTGAAGGGATCGGCTGGTATGTATCGCCTGCGTCAGGAACTGTTGATGCGCATCACCGCCGCTGTTTATCCGGTGAAGGTGAAGGACGTTTTGTTCCGTGAAATGTTAGTTCAGTAACGAACGTGCATCGGAAGGACCAACGATGAGTAACACGGCCGAACTGAGCGACGAAGAACGGATGATGGCCGAATGGGAAGCCATGGCCGAAGGCGGCGGTGGTGAAGGCGGCGAGGGTGGTGAAGGCGAAGGCGAAGGGGGCGAAGGCGAAGGCACGTCGGCCCGCGTTCTCAACCAGGATGAAATCGACAGCCTGCTCGGCTTCGAGCAGGGCGGCGCGGGTGATGGTGACATCGGCATCACCGCCCTCATCAACAGCGCGCTGGTCAATTACGAACGTCTTCCCATGCTGGAGGTGGTCTTCGACCGCCTTGTCCGTGTGATGTCGACATCGTTGCGTAATTTTACCTCGGACAACGTCGAAATCAGTCTCGATCAGATCTCATCGGTACGCTTTGGCGACTATCTGAACTCTATCCCATTGCCAGCGATGCTTTCCGTCTTCAAGGCGGAGGAGTGGGATAACTATGGGCTGATGGTCGTCGATTCGGCGCTCATCTATTCGATCGTCGACGTGCTGTTGGGCGGACGGCGCGGCACGGCGGCGATGCGCATCGAGGGGCGCCCTTACACAACCATCGAGCGCAATCTGGTCGAACGCATGGTGCACGTCGTGCTGTCCGATCTATCGGCGGCCTTCGACCCGCTGTCGCCCGTCACCTTCCGCTTCGATCGCCTGGAGACCAACCCCCGCTTCGCCACGATCGCTCGCCCAGCAAACGCGGCGGTGCTGGTTAAGCTGCGCATCGACATGGAAGACCGTGGCGGGCGTCTGGAATTGATGATTCCTTACGCCACCCTTGAACCTGTGCGTGAATTGCTGCTGCAGATGTTCATGGGTGAAAAGTTTGGCCGCGATTCGATCTGGGAAACCCACTTGGCGTCTGAACTTCTGGTCACGGGCGTTGATCTGTCGGCGGTGCTCGATGAAGTCACCATGACCCTGCATGATGTGCTAAACTGGCGAGTAGGCTCGCGTATTTTGCTCAACGCCACCCCGGATGGTTCCATCGAGCTGCGCTGTGGCGACGTGTCCATGTTCCAGGGCCGTATGGGGCGCAAGGGTGGTCATATCGCCGTGTGCATCGAAAAGGAACTTCCCAAGCAGGAGGTCATGCGCCTATGAGCCCGACAGTCTCCCTGATCTTGGATTTGCTGATGGTCGGCCTGCTGGTCGCGACCATCGCTTACGCGATTATCCTCAACAGGCAGATCATTCGCCTGCGCGAGAATCGTGGCGAACTGGCGGAGCTGATCAAGGGGCTCAACGAAGCGATGAACACGGCTGAGTCTGGCGTGCGCAGCATGAAGCAGACCGCGCACCGGACGGGCGATGACCTTCACCGGGCCATGGAAAAGGCCACGGCGTTGCGCGACGAGTTGCAGTTCATGTTGGAGGCTGGCAACACGCTGGCTGACCGCCTGTCCGGCAGCGATTCCAACGCCTCGAAGCTTGCCAGCCAGTCGTTCACCAAAGTATCGGCGTTGCGCTTGATGTCCGATGAAGCGGAGAAAGACCGCGTCACCCCCCTGCCGTCACGCCCCGCGGCGGCAGCATCGCCCTCCGCGCCTGTGCTTGAACGTGAGAAGGGGTTGTCGCGCAGTGAACGTGAGTTGCTGCGCGCCATTGAGAACCGCTGATAGCGTCTGAGGTCCGGCCCATGACCAGTGTTTCATCGAACATCTCCGCCCAGCGCTCCAGCGCGCCCCAGACGAACAGCAAGGGGCCGAACAGCAAAGGGCCGGCACGCAAGGCGATCAAGCCCAAGCGTCCGTCCTGGACCACACGCCTGCGCGCCCGTATGCCGGGGGTGCGCTTCCGCGTCCTGCCATTGATGATCTTCGTTGCGATTCTTCTGCTGGGTGTCCGCACGGGTGAGATGTGGCGCATCGTCACGCGCAATGGCCAATTGCCCGCCTTCCCGACCTCGCTGGCTCAAGAGGCGCAAAAGCCCGCTTCTCCAGGGAACGCCGGCGCTCCCGCATCACCAACAGCGCCGGAGCCCCCGCCGATGACGCCGGCGATCGCCGCGCCCGACCCGTCGGCGGTCACTCCCGGCGCTCCTGAATTGGCTCAGCATTACGCTGAGCGCCGTGTTGAAATAGAGCGTCAAACCAAGGAGCTTGAGCAGCGGGAAGCCTTGCTGGTCGCCACCGAAAAGCGCCTTGATCAGAAGCTCCAGGAACTGGAAAAGGTCCGCACCGATATTCAGAAGATGATGCGCGCTGGTGATGAAAAGCAGAACGCTCAGGTTGAAAGCTTGGTCAAGATCTACGAGACCATGAAGCCAAAGGAAGCCGCTCGCATCTTTGAAGAGTTGGATATGCCGGTTCTCCTCGACGTGTTCCAGCGCATAAAGGAACCAAAAGCCGCCCCGATCCTTGCCGCTATGGACCCGGTAAAGGCCAAGCAGGTCACCTCCGCCATGATCGAACGCCGCACCATGCCGGCGCTGTCACAGTAGAGGCGCCCAAGGCTCCGGGGGAAAGCAGGCCAGAGCGCGGTCTTCGGCGACTAGGCGTGGTCGATTCATTCAACACGATAATGCGGGGCTTAACCGGCTCTTAACCTGGATATTTCAGGTTAACCGGGGCGTGAAAGCACCCAATCCGCTCCCTCATTATCCGCGGTTTCGCGGTCGAGTCATGCCATGCTGACACATTCTTCACCGATGGTGGAGCAAAAGCTCCTGAGACGGCGTCTTGACACGGCAGCCATCGAAGCGCGTGCGCCGCGCTCCCGCGAGCCGGTTTTCAGCATCGTGTCTGAGATCCTCACCAGCATGGACGGGGATGTGTCGCGGCGCGAGATCAAGCTTTACCGTGAGTTGGAGGATCTGGCCCGTTACATCCGGCGTCTGAAGAGCGAGGTGGCGGCTCTGGGCGCTGACCGCTTGCTGGCGAGCGTCGGTTAAGATGAGTATTCCCGGTAAACGCTCTTTTTCCGCCGGCCAGACCGCAGGCAACGGCAGCATCGTGCAGCTTCTTTCCCTGTTTTTGCTGCTGCTGGTGTTCTTTATCGTGCTGAACGCCCAGTCCGTGCAGACCGTGGCGCGGGTCAAGGCGGCGACGAGCTCGGTGGAGCGCAGCTTCCACATCGATCCACGCCTGCGGGATGGCGATGACCCGGTCGCGTCGCGCACGGGAACCGTCTTCGCCGTCGAACGGCTGAACGGTGTCGGTGATCTGTTCGCCACGGCGATCGCCGTCGCCACGGTCACCACCGTATCCCCCGGCCAGCTCATGGAAGTGCGGCTTGCCGCCGATGAATTGTTTGAGCCGAACACCGCCGAGGTGCGGCATGACCGCCAGGGCCTGATCGACCGTGTCACCGACAGCTTGCGGGAATCCCGCGCCGGTGAGCGTATTGAGCTTGACGCGCTGCTTGCCATTTCGCCGAGCGGGCCCGGCCAGGCCCCAGGGCCTATCGAGCGGGCCAGCGCCCTTGCCCGCACGCTGATCGCGAACGGCGCCCCGACTGAACGCATCACCATCGGCATCGAGCGTGGTGAGCCGGGCGCGGCGCGGCTGCTGTTTTCCATTCGCACGGGTGAGGAACCTTCTGAAAAATCCGGCCCTTCTGAAAAACCTGGCCGGGGAGGACGGCGATGATTCGCCTGCCAAAACTTCCCCTCGCCAGTGACCGGAACGAGATGGCGCGAAAAACCATCTGGTTGATCAGCTTCACCGATCTGATTTCGCTGCTGCTGGCTTTTTTCGTGCTGATGTTTTCAATGACCGAGCCGCAGTTGCAGCGTTGGGTCAAAATGGCGCAGAGCCTGTCGGCGCGCTCCACCGCGACACGCCCCTCGCAGGAGGGTTTTGCGCCGAACGCAAGGTTCAACGCGGCGGTCCTGGAATCGCATTCTTCGATGGATTTGGATTACCTCAGCGCATTGCTGAACGGTCAAATGGCCGAGACAGGGGAGCTGGCGGGCGTGAAAATTATCCGGGAAGATGACCGGGTGGTCATTGGCCTGCCCAGCGCGCTATTGTTTGAAAAAGACTCACCCATGTTTTCTGCGTCCGGGCAGCGGGTGTTGTATCTGCTGGGGGCTGTGGTTGGCCGGATAGGCAACCGCATTGAAGTGGTCGGTCATGCCGAGCGTGAGAACGTACCGGTCGAGATCGCCTGGGAGCGTTCGCTGGCGCGCGCGGTGGCGGTGTCGCAGACATTGCGTGAGCACGGTTACCGGCGTGACCTGGTGGCGCGGACATCGATGGGCCGGCTGTTGCAGACCGATATGACCGGGCCGAAGGTTGACATCGTCGTGCGTGAGCAGAAGGAATGAAGACGATGGGCTTTGGTGCAAAAAGGCATCGGCGGGTAATCAGCCTTCTGGCCGCGGGATTCTTGATGACGGCGTCAACCGCCGAGGCGGCTTCCGTTCCCGTGCGCGCGGCGAATCACAAGGATCATGGGCGACTCGTCTTCGATTGGCCGCAGAAGGTGGAATTCACCGCGCGCGTCGAAGGCGAACGCCTTATCGTTGCCTTCAACCAACCCATTGAAACGACGCTTGATAAGGTGGTGGCCGTATTATCGCCGTATCTGTCGACCGGGCGGATGGGGGCGGATGGCAAAAGTGTGGAATTCACCCTGAAGCGCCCGGTGACGCTGCGTTCCTTCCGCAACGGCAATGGCGTGGCGCTGGATATTACGCCATCCGAATCGGCGGACTCTCCTGCGGCTCCCCCCCCAACGCAGGGCGTGACCCCGGCGAATCCCGCAACCACCCAGGCCGGAGCGGCCACCGTCAAACTGAAAGCCAACGACCAGCCGACACTCAGCCGTGTCGCGTTCGCGTGGTCGGCGCCGGTGACTTACACGATGCAGCGCGACGGCTCTGCGGTAACCATACAGTTTGATAAGGCCGCACGCGCGGATCTGTCGCCCGCGTCCAAGCTGCGCAACATCAGCGGTATGGAGCAATTTCGCTCCACCACGGGCGGTCTTGCGGTGACTTTCGTCGCGCCGATCGACGCGGATATACACGAGGCGCGCGACGGCAACGCGGTCATCATCGAGGTTCTCAACCCCGGCACACGCAAGGCTGCCTCTGCCGCACCATCCCCAGCGGCTCCGGCGACACCGGCCTCCACGTCTCCGGTTCCTGCAGCGCCGGGCGCCACCGCCCCCGCGGCCACGCCGGCCCCGGTTCTGGGGCTTGCCCCCACACCACCTCCGACCCCGGCGGCGCCCCCTCCTCCCGTTCCGGCGCCTCCTTCTCCCGCCTTGGCGGCGCGGGCGCCGACCCCGACCCCGACCCCGGTTCCAGCGTCCCCTTCCGCTCTAACGGCGCCGGCAGTCGAGTCGTCCAAGCCGTCCGAGCGCGGGCCAATATTGACGTTCGACACAGGAGGGCCGGCGGCGGCGGCTATCTACCCACGCGCGGGCTATTTGTATATCGTCTTCGACAAGCCGGTCCCCATCGGGGCCGGCACGGTCAGCGGTCCCGGCGCTGACCAGATCGGCGCTATCGAGCCAGTGCCGGCCACGGGCGGCAGCGCCTTTCGGACGCGCATCGGCCCCTACGCCTGGCCGCAGGTGGAGCGGCAAGGGACGGTGTGGCGCATCATACCGACGACCGTTTTGACCACGCCGTCGATCCAGGATTTGCGCATCGACACCGACCCCGATTTCATGCTCGGCGCGCGCCTTATGGTGCGGACGCTTGACGCTGTGTCGATTGTGCAGCTTGCCGATCCTGAGGTGGGTGACCGGCTGCACATCGTGCCGCTGCCCCGCCCTGGGCAGGCGATCAACGAGTTGCGGCATTACCCTGACCTGGAAGTGTTGAGTTCGTTCCAAGGCGTCGCCATTCGACCGATCTCCGACAGCCTCACCGTCCGCCCGGTCAAGGAGGGTGTGGAAGTGACGGCGGCTGGCGGATTGCATCTGTCGCCCATGGAGGACACGAATAAGGCGCAGCCTCCCGTACCGCAGGGCGGGGCTTCGGCGCGGTTGACGCCGCCGACCGAGGCGGCGCCGGCGCCCGTGGCCGTCAACAACAAACGCCTGTTTGACCTCGATGCGTGGCAGCGCGGCGGCGTCGAGAAATACACCGTCAACCGCCAAGCCCTTCAGCAGGCGATTGTGGACGTGCCGGAGAGCGAACGGGGACGCGGCCAACTCGACCTCGCGCGCTTTTACTTCGCCAATGGCCTGGGGCCGGAAACGCAGGGCATGCTGGACGTGGTGCAGATGGCCCAACCGGACCTGGAGGGCTGGTCGGAGTTCAAAGCGCTGCGCGGCGCGGCCCGCGTGCAGGCCGGCGATATGGAGGGAGCGGCGGCGGATCTCGGCTACCCGGCGCTCGCCAGCAACCCCGAGGCCGGGCTGTGGCGCGCCTTCATCGCGGCGCAGCGCGGCGATTGGCCAGCGGCGGCGCGCGGCTTCAAGACGGGCGCGAGCATCCTCAACAAGTATCCCGAGCCGCTCTTGAGCGCGTTGACCGTCCCTGCCATCGAAGCGGCCTTGCAGACGAATGACACCACGGAGGCTAAGCGCCTGCTGGATCGGATGGAGGCGCACGGCATCAGCGACGAAGACCATGCCGATCTCCATTTCCTGCGCGGTGAATTGCTCCGGCGCACCGGCGATTCGCCGCATGCGCACGAAGAATTGAACAAGGCGTTCAACAGCCTTGACCGTTACTACCGCGTCAAGGCTGGCTTGGCGCTGGTCAATCTTGACCTGGAGGAAGGCAAGGCCTCCCCGGCGGCGGCGGCGGAGACTCTGGCCGGGCTGACTTTCACATGGCGTGGTGACGATTTGGAGGTTGCGCTGCGCCAGCGCCTGGGCGAGATGCAGCTTGCCGCCGGCCAGTACGCCGAAGGCTTCACCACCATGAAGGAAACCGCCGCTCTGCTCGGTGAAGACCCGCACGGGGAAAAGATCACCAAAGACATGGGGAAAACCTTCGCCAATCTTTACAAGGATGGTGCGGCGGGGATGCCGGCGCTGGAGGCGCTCAAGCTCTACGACCAGTTCCGCGAACTGACGCCGGTCGGGCCGGCGGGTGACGAGGTGATCCGGCAGCTTGCCGAGCGGCTGATTCAAATCGACCTGCTCGGTCGCGCCGCCGAGTTGCTGCAGTATCAGATGGAATACCGTCTGTCCGGGGTGGACAAGGCGTATGTCGGCACGCGGCTCGCCATGGTGCAATTGCTCGACAACAAGCCGGAGCTGGCCTTGAAGGCGCTGGAAATGAGCAATGTGCCGGAGATTCCGCCGGAATTGATGGCCGAGCGGCGTCTGATGCAAGGCAAGGCGCTGGATCAGATGGGGCGCGGCAACGACGCGCTGTTGCTGCTGGCTCAGGACGACAGCAAGGAAGCCAATTTGCTGCGCGTCGATCTGGCCTGGCGGGCGCAGAACTGGACGCAGGCCGAGGTGGCGCTGAACAAGGTCATCGGCCCCCCCCCGCTGCCCAATCAGCCGATTGAGCCCGAGCGTTCGCCGCTTGTGCTGAACCGCGCGGTGGCCCTGGCCCTGGCCGGCGACAGCACCGGGTTGTCACAGCTTCGCAGTGAGTTTGGCGGCGCCATGGACAAAGGCGCGGATGCCGACGCCTTCCGTGTGCTGACCCGGCCCGAGCAATCGGCGGGTCAGATCGACGCCAACAGCATCCGTTCCCGGGTTGCGGAGGTTGATGTCTTCAAGAAATTTCTCAAGAACTACAAGGGCCGTCAACCTGAGAGCAAGGCCAAGAACTGAACTCATATGACAGCGCCAGTCCTTGGCTTCGTCAGGTAGAGCAGACGCCTTTGGCTTAAAGACGAATGCGTGAACCTGCGGTAGTCGGATCTTGGAAAAGCGTCTCCGCCATACAGTCGATGAAGACTCGGAGCCGAGGAGAAAGCAGCCGGTTGGACGGCCAAAGAATGCTGAATTGACCTGGGCCGGCGAGGCAATCGTCAAGGATCGTGTGCAGACAACCATCGGCGATCATAAGCATGGCTCCCTCCGTTATCGTGCTGGATTTCCTGCGCGCGGCTCAAGGGGTGGCCGCCGCCGCCGCGTTGTCGGGCGGATCGGCGGCATTGGCGCAGGAATTTGAGGGACACGCTCGCACGAAGGCGTTCAGCGCCCTCGGAACGACGTTCGGAGCAGGACTCGCTTTTGGCCCGCTGCTCGCCGGCCTGCTGATCGAAACAGCCGGATGGTGCTGGTCTTTTCTGTCCAGCGCTGTGGTCGGCGCGCTGGCGCTTGCGTTTGGGGCGCCGCGGATGCGGGAAAGCCGCGATCCCAACGCCAGCCAACTCGATTGGCCGGGAATGGCCACCTTCACCGCTGCTTTGACCCTGTTCACCTTCGGGGTCATCCAGGGACCGGAAAGTGGGTGGAGGAGCCTTGAGGCAGAGGCCTTGCTTCTCGGCTCCATCATCATGCTGGCCGCTTTCATCATCGTTGAGACATGCGCCGCCCAGCCGATGCTCGATCTCTCCTTGTTCCGTTATGCGCGCTTCGTCGGCGTCCAGACGCTGCCGATCGCAACCTGCTACTGCTATGTCGTGCTGCTCGTCTTGTTGCCGCTCCGCTTTATCGGCGTTGAAGGTCACAGTCCTATCGGTGTGGGCCTTCTGTTGCTCGCTCTGTCAGCGCCGATGCTGGTGATAGGCTTTGGAGCCGGCCTGCCATGGGGTTTGATGGATGGGCTGTCGGTCAGTGTCGTTCCCAAGGAACGCGCCGGCATGGCGGCGGGGATCTTCAGCACCACCCGTGTGGCCGGCGAAGGCATTGCTTTGCTTGTCGTCACCGCTATGCTCTCGGGGTTGACGCAGTATCATTTCCGGGTGCTCGGCTTGCCGGTCACCAGCTCTTTGAGGGGCGCTGCTCAACGCCTCGCAAGCGGCGATGTCGACGCTGCTTCACGAATGCTTCCAGGAGTGGGACGGGAAGTTCTTGTGCGAAGCTACGCCATGGGTTTCCAGCAGCTCAGTTACTTTCTGATCGGCGTCACCATCGTCGCATCCATCGCCGCCTTCGTCTTTCTTCGCCAAAAATCACCGACGGATTGAGGCAGAAAGATGAGGCGCTAATCGTTGTTGAGGATTTCAGCGACCTGGTCGGGCAATCCACAAATCACAACTAACAAGGAAACAAGGATAAAAATGAATTTTTCTGTAGTATTTATACTCTGTAAATTAGTTGTTGTTGCCTGATTTCAATGATTTTATCTGTAATAAATTTGGTCATTAACCATGATATTTTCTATGAGTATCATGTAACTGAAATCTGATGCACGGCATTGTAACCTAATTTAAAGCAATGATTTTACTGCGCACTGTCGTACTTAACAATAAGGCGGGAACGGGCCTAGAATAGATACTTGTCTTTTTAGCTGATTTTAGGGTATGGTACTCGCAGTGAGGGAAAATCCCAACTCTGAAGCGTTGTTTTCACGGTAAGGAAATGGCGAAAATGGCCGAGATCCGCAAGACTACCTATGATGTCCAGTTCTATCAGGGAGATCATTGGGTATCCAGTAACCGATTCGAGACCGAGGCGGGGGCGCGCACCTACGGCCAGAAGGCCCTGTCGGGCGGCAAGATTGAGGGTTTTCGCGTCATCCGTGAGTGGCGGCGGGCTGACGGCTGCTACGCCGAAACACAGATGCACGAAGAGTTCCGTGCGGCCTCCAGCGCCATCACGCTCTCTCCCATTGATGAAGCGCCGCGGGTCTGTCTCAACGTCCAAGACACGTACCGCGTTGAAAGCCGTATCATGATGAACCGCCTTCTGCGCGGTTATGTCGAGCGCGCCGTCGTCACCCCGACCGAGATCATGCATCACTATCAAGAGCTGAAACACTTGCTGAGCAAGGACAGCTTGACCACCTTGGCGATCAGCCACATCGCCTCCTTGCAGGCTGAGATATGCTCTCAGGACATTCCGGCCCGCCGCAGCGCGTTGCACGGTTTTATGGACAAGGTGACTCAAAAGGCGCGCCACGCCGCAACCCGCAAGGATTTGCCAGACATCTCCCCGTCCGGTTTTGGCCCGGTCTACGCGACCCTGAACGCCCAAGAGGCGCCGGAGGAGTGCGATTTCTACGCCCGCGTGGTGCTGTCGCGCGACCTTGCGCAAAAACGCAACTGGCTGGCCAAACTCGACTTCCTGATGGAGCTGCTGCGTATCGGCACAGGGCTCGCCGGCGCGCCGCTGATGGTGCTTGACGGCATGATGGCCGACGTGTTGGGCGCGCCATCGGTAGCGCAGGATCTGTTGGGCATGCAGCACAACCTTGCGCAAGCGTTGTGTTCCCTCATCGACTTGGCCTGCGGTCGCCTGGCCCCCAGCCCGCGCGGCGGGGACGAGCGGGCGCTGCTGTTGAGTGAATTGCTTGGCGGTAACGCGCTGGACGAGACCAAGCTGGTCATCCTCGACCTGGTGCGTCGGCAGATCAAAGGGACGCAGTTGCTGAATCGCCACGACCCTTCAGCCGAGCGCGACACCTTTGACCGGGTGCTGGCCCGAGTGATGACAATCGGCGCTGCGTCTGATGGCATGATCAGCGGCGGCATGGCGGAGGCGCTGGTCCTGCGCTACATGCGCTTTTTGGAGGCGGGTGGGGCCGTCGGGCGGCGTCAGGCGATCAACGAAATGCTTGCCCGTTTCCCGGATGTGAAGGACCGCGTACGCTTCTTGTTGGCGCTGGCCAGTTCCAACCTCGGCAAGCAGGAGAGCGAGGCGATCGTTGCGAAACTCCAGCAGTTGACCAGCGACCGCTCCACCATGGCCGGTTTCGTCGACCGCAACCGGCCCATCAAGAGCAATCTGGAGCAGCTCACCCGGCTGTACATGCAGGTCGTCAACGCGACCATGGTGGAGCAATCACGTCGCCAAATCGCCGACAATATAGACGATGTGTTGTGCGCTTATATCACCAGCAGCCGGCTCGTCGAGTTGATGGACAACCCCAACGACCCCCTGCGCCGTCGCGCCTATCGGCTGATCCAGCTCTGCACCCCCGGCACGCTGCGTAGCCCCAAGGCGCTGGGAATGGCGCGCCAGCGCGTCTTGGAGCAACTGCGCCAACCCGATTTTGAACGCCGCTACGTTGAGGACGTCGCCGATCTGGCCACGCAAACAAAGATACTCCGAGACTTCTTCAAGATGCTGAACGATGCGGGTTTCCAGTAGAACACCGCGTTTCAGTTGCACTGACCCAAGGAGTGCTCGGCGCAGATTTTCTTTCCGTCGATCCACACCGCGCCGGTCAGGTCGGCGTTGTGCAAATCAGCGCCGCCCAGCTTGGCGCCGGTGAAATCCGCCCCCTTGAGCGTTGCCCCGACCAGCTTGGCGTTGCGCAAATCGGCGTCGCGCAGGCTGGCCTTGGTCAGGTCGGCGCGGGTGAAGTCCGCCTCGATCAGCCGCGCCCGGTCAAGCCGGACGCCGGGCAGGGCGGCGCTGACAAATTTGGCGCGGTAGGCGTCGGCCTCGATAAGCGTGGCGTCCTTGAGCGTCGCACGCTGGAACGTGGCGTCGCGCAGTTCCGCACCCGTGAGATCGACGCCCATGAGGTCGCCGCCATCGAAATAGCAGCGCCGCCACGTCACCTTCGGTTGAGCCGGATCCGTGCATGCGGCCTGCCCGGAAGAGGCTGTAGCCAACAGCACAAGGGCCGCGAAAATTATCGTTTTCATACACCCATAAGATAAGAGATATGGGCTGAAAAACCAAACTCTATTAGGGAGCCCCCCAGCGCTCCCCCAGAATTGGATCGACGCCGGGTGAAGGGTAATGTTCCTTTTATTAAGATAACTGTCATCCCCGCGGAAGCGGGGACCCAGGCTTTACAGTATAAGTAAATACTTGGAAATCCTAGGTCCCCGCTTCCGCGGGGATGACGAGTATATTAAAATATGAAGGACTTAAGTCCTTTTTACGCGACCATTCCCCCTCACCTGATTTTCCTGGCGGGCAATCACACCGAGAAGTACTTGGCCTTCGGGTGATGCAGCACGATGGCCGAGGTGCTCTGTTCCGGGTGGAGCTGCGACTCATCGGACAGTTCGACACCGATGCGCCCCGCACCCAGCAGCGTGAGAAGCTGGGCCTGGTCCTCCAGGTTCGGGCAGGCCGGATAGCCGAAGCTGTAGCGTGAGCCACGGTAGCCCTGCTGCAACAGCTTCTCCTTGTCGCGCGCGTCTTCCGCACCGAAGCCCAATTCCGCACGGATGCGCGTGTGGACATACTCGGCCATGGCCTCCGCCATCTCCACCGACAACCCGTGCAAATACAGGTAATCCTGGTAGCGGTTCTCGGTAAACCACTGGTGCGCCACGTCGCTGGCCTTCTGGCCCATTGTCACCACCTGCAAACCGAGGACGTCGCGCTCGGGTGCGTTCACGTCGCGCAGGAAGTCGGCGATGCATTCGCCATCCTCCTTGTCTTGGCGCGGCAGGGTAAAGCGGGCGACCTCACGAATTCCGTCTTCGGCAAAGAGCAGCACATCATTACCCTCAGCCGCCGCCTTCCAATACCCATAGGCCGCCTGTGGCTGAAGAATCTCCTCATCGGCGCACAGCCGCATCATGCGGTCCAGAACCGGGCGCAGTTCCTTCCGCGACCAGGTCATGAACTCCTCGAAGGATTTTCCATCCTTCCGGTAGCCCCATTGCAGTTGGTAGAGCATGCGTTCGTTGAGGTAGCTCACCAGCGTCTTCAGCGGCACATATTCGATGGTCTTGGCCCCCCAGAAGGGGGGGGTGGGCACCGCGACGCCGTCGTTCTGGCGGGTGCGGCGGGCCCGCACGGCGTCCATGTCCACCGGCCCGGCAACGGCGCTGGTGGCCTGCCCCAGCACGCGGCGGCGGGTGGTCGCCTTGCCGGCGCGCTTGGTCTGCTGGATGGCCAGGAAATTGTCGAAACCGCCGGTCACCACCTTGTCCATCAGCGTCAGCCCGTCGAAGGCGTCGCCAGCGTAGGCGACTCGCCCCGCGCCATAGGATTTGACGCAATCCTCCTCGACATAGGCGCGGGTCAGCGCCGCGCCGCCGAGCAGAACCGGCACGTCAAGCCCCTCACGGGTCATTTCCTCCAGATTCTCGCGCATGACCACGGTGGACTTGACCAGCAGGCCGGACATGCCGATGGCGTCGGCCTTGTGCTCGCGGGCCGCCTGGATGATCGCGCCCACCGGCTGCTTGATGCCGAGATTGATGACCTTGTAGCCATTGTTGGTGAGGATGATGTCGACGAGGTTCTTGCCGATGTCGTGCACGTCGCCTTTCACCGTGGCGAGCACCATTATGCCCTTTTCCTGCCCATCGGCCTTTTCCATCAGCGGCTCCAACTGGGCGACCGCCGCTTTCATGGTCTCAGCCGACTGGAGCACGAAGGGAAGCTGCATCTTGCCGCTGCCGAACAGCTCACCCACCACCTTCATGCCGTCCAGCAGGAAGTTGTTGATGATGTCCAGCGGGCTGTAGGTCTTCAGCGCCGTCTTCAGATCCTCGTCCAGGCCGGTGCGGTCGCCATCGACGATGCGCTGCTTCAGGCATTCCTCGATGGTCTCGGGGCGCACCTTTTTCTTGGAATCCGCCGCCTTGCGTCCGTCGAACAGGGCGATGAAGGCTTGCAGCGGGTCATAGCCGTCGGCGCGCCGGTCGAAGATCAAATCCTCGGCGGTCTTCACCTCCAGTTCAGGGATCTGGTGCAACGGCATGATCTTCGAGACATGCACGATGGCCCCGGTCATGCCGCGCTTCACCGCATGGTCGAGGAACACCGAGTTCAGGACGTGCCGCGCCGCGGCGTTCAAGCCGAACGAGACGTTCGACAGGCCGAGGATGATCTGGCAGTCGGGTAACTCCCGGCGGATCATCTCGATGCCTTCAAGCGTCCAGATGGCGAGCTTGCGGTCGTCCTCGTTGCCGGTGGCGATGGTGAAGGTCAGCGGGTCGAACAGCAAATCGGCGGGATTCAGGCCGTACTCGTCCACGGCCAGAGTGTAGAGGCGCTTGGCGACGGCGAGTTTTTGCTCGGGCGTCTTCGCCATCCCCTCCTCATCGATGGTCAGGGCGATCACCGCCGCGCCGAATTTCTTGGCCAGCTCCAACCGCTTGCGGGCGGGTTCCTCACCATCCTCGAAGTTGATGGAGTTGATGATCGCCTTGCCGGCATAGAGCTGCAACGCGGTATCCAGCACTATGAGTTCGGTGGAATCGATGACCAGCGGGGCGGTGACGCTGCCGACCAGACGCTTCACCACCTCGCTCATTTCGGCGACCTCGTTGCGGCCAACGAAGGCGGTGCAGATGTCGAGGGCGTGGCTGCCCTCCTTCGCCTGGTCGCGGGCCATCTCGACGCAGCCATCCCAGTCGTGGCGTTCCTGGTATTCCCGCCATTTCTTGGACCCATTGGCGTTGCAGCGCTCACCGATGGCGAAAAAGGCGTTCTCCTGGCGCAACGTGACCTGACCGTAGAGCGACGCCACCGCCGGGACCCAGTGCACCGTCCGTCCTTTCGGCGCCGGGCGGTGCTGTCCAGCCGGGGCCAGGGCGCGCAGCATGGAATCGGCGGCGGCGATGTGCGGCACGTTGGTGCCGCAGCACCCGCCCACCAGATTGACGCCGTCCTCCGTGACGAAGCGTTCCAGCCAATGGCCGAAATCGGATGCCGCCAGGGGGTAGTGCGTCTTGCCGTCCACCAGTTCCGGCAGGCCGGCGTTGGGCAGCACAGAGATCAGCCCCGGCCAGTTCTGCGCCAGCCAGCGCACATGCTCGCCCATCTCCAGCGGTCCGGTGGCGCAGTTCAAGCCGATCAGCGGCACGTCGAGCGCCTGGATGATGGTGGCGGCGGCGGCGATGTCCGTGCCGACCAGAAGCGTGCCGGTGGTCTCCACCGTCACCTGCACGAAGATCGGCGTATCCACGCCGGCCTCGCCACGCGCCCGCTTGACGCCGTTGACGGCGGCCTTGATTTGCAGCGGGTCCTGGCACGTCTCGATGAGGATGGCGTCAGCGCCGCCGGCGATCTGCCCGACCGCCTGGACGTAGAAGCTTTCCTCCAGGGCGGCGTAGGGCATGTGGCCGAGGCTTGGCAGCTTAGTGCCCGGCCCGATGGAGCCGAGGACGAAGCGTGTTCGCCCATCCTTGAAGCTCTCCGCCGCCTCCCGCGCCAGTTCGACGGCGCGCCGGTTGATCTCAAGCGCCTTATCCTGAAGGCCGAATTCCCCCAGGGTGATGGGGGAGGCGCCGAAGGTGTCGGTCTCCACCATATCCGCGCCGGCTTCGTAATAGCCGCGGTGGATCTCGCGGACGATGTCGGGCCGGGACAGCGGCAGGATGTCCGTGCAGTTCTCATGCCCCCAGAAGTCTTTCTCGACGTCGAGGTCCAGCATCTGGATGCGGCTGCCGAATCCGCCATCGCACAGGAGAACGCGGTCACGCAGGATGTCGAGGATATGGGGCATGGGATTTACTCGTTCTTATTTGGTGTATCGCTGTCTTATGGTTAGCAACATCATTCGACGTTATAGTGCAACGTCATTCGACGTTATATTACAACGTCATTCGACGTTCGCAGCCGCCGCCCTCGCCTTGATGCCCAGCATGCGGCAGATGGCGATGGTCAGTTCGGCGCGGTTCAGGGTGTAGAAGTGGAAGTGCTGCACTCCCGCCGCCTGAAGGGCCTGGCATTGCTCGGCGGCGATGGTCGCGGCGACGAGTTGGCGGGTCTCCGGGTCATCGTCCAGACCCTCGAACGCCGCGGCCATCCGGGGAGGGATGGTGGCGTTGCATTTGCCGGCGAACTCCACCGCGCGGGCGTAGTTGGTGATCGGCAGGATGCCTGGCACGATCGGCACGGTGACGCCCGCCGCCGCGCAGCGGTCCAGGAAACGGAAATAGGCGTCGTTGTCGAAGAAGAACTGCGTGATGGCGCGCGTCGCCCCGGCGTCCACCTTGCGCTTCAGATTGTCCAGGTCGAACTGGGCGCTGGGCGCTTCGGGATGAATCTGCGGGTAGGCGGCGACGGAGATTTCAAAATCGGCGATGGCTTTCATCCCCTCCACCAGATCGGCGGCGTAGGCGTAGCCGTCGGGATGGGGGGTGTACTGGCCGCCGACGCCGCCCGCCGTCTCCGGCGGATCGCCGCGCAGCGCCACGAGATGGCGGATTCCGGCGTCCCAATAGGTGCGGGCGATCGCGTCGATTTCCGCGCGCGTCGCGCCCACGCAGGTGAAATGGGCGGCGGCGGGGATGCCGGTTTCCTTCTGGATGCGGCACACCGTGTTGTGGGTGCGCTCGCGCGTTGAGCCGCCGGCCCCGTAGGTCACCGAAACGAAGGCGGGGGAGAGTGGGGCCAGGCGCTGGATGGCCTGCCACAGACTCTGCTCCATCTTCTCCGTCTTGGGCGGAAAAAACTCGAAGCTGACGGTCAAGGCGGACGTCATGAAAGGGCTCCGGTGTTGGAAAGAGCGGGTGAGGGGGCGTCGGTCGGTCGGGCGCTTTGGCGGACCGCCGGCCAGAGGGAAACGGTGAGCGGGTCGCCGGGCAGCCGCACCACGGCAGCGCACTCCAGGCCAGCCGAGCGGCACCAACCGGCGACCTCCTCATCGGTAAAGCCCAGGCGGCGGTGCGCGTGCTCAAAACGCAGGCTTTCCAGCGCGTGCGGCGCGAAATCGACGATCAGCAGCCGGCCGGCGGGGCGCAGGACGCGCGCGGCTTCCGCCAGCACGTCGCCGGGATCTTCGGCGAAATGCAAGACCTGATGCAACACCGCGACGTCAAAGGATGCAGAGGGAAACGGCAATTGGTACATGTCCGCCTGCCGCACATGGCAATGCCGCAGCGCCGCCGCCTCCAGCTTGGCGCGGGCGATGGCCAGCATCTCGCGCGACTGGTCGACGCCGATGGCATGGCGGCTGCGCGGTCCCAGCACCTCCAGCATGCGCCCGGTGCCGGCGCCGATGTCCAGCAAGTCACCGATGGTTTCGTCGGGCAGCAGGCGCAACAGCGCTTCTTCCACTTCACGCTCCGCCACATGCAGCGCGCGGATCTCGTGCCAGCGCTGGGCGTTGTCGCGGAAATAGCTGGACGCCGCCTCGGAGCGGGAATGCTTGATCGCCTTCAGCCGTTCGATATCAAGCGTCAAGACGGGATCCTCGGGCGGAATCGCCTCCACCAACACCCGCGCCAACTCTGCCGAAGGGCCTTTCTCGGCCCGGCGGTAGAAGACGAAAGTTCCTTCCCGGAAACGGTCGAGCAGCCCCGCGTCGCATAAGAGTTTGAGATGGCGCGAGACACGTGGTTGGCTTTGCCCAAGAATATGCGTGAGCTCACTGACGGTCAGTTCGCCATGGGCGCACAGCGCCAGCAAACGAAGCCGTGTGGGCTCCGCCGCAGCCTTCAATGTCGCCAAGAGACTGTCCATGATCGCCTGCCTCATTCTCAGGGATGCAAATATAAAGATATCTTTATGTTATGCAAATCAAATTTAGGCGGTCCATTTTACCCGTCTGGCGTGGGGAATTCAGGGAAAGGAAATGTAACATTTGCGCCACACGTAAGCTTTGGGCTGGCCTGCGCTGGTCAAATGGCTATGCTTGTGCTAAGGGGATGGGTTAACGGATATTGTGCGGTCACCATCGGGTGGCTCGTTGGATCCGAGCACTATCCTTTTGTTTTCGCTGCCTGGTGCGTACTTATGTCTCGTTCTGGGTGTATGGCCAATAACGCGGACTGAAACGAATTTGTCTTTAATGATACCGGCAAACCTCTCCCGCTTCTTCTCCCGCACGGCCATTATCGCTGGTTTCCTGCTGGCCCTGGCGGGGTGCGCTTCTGTTCCCCAGGAACAGAGCGCCGATCCGTCTGAAACCAACGACCCGTTGGAGATTCCGAACCGCTTCGTCTTCGCCATCAACGAGGCTGCGGACATTCTGGTCATTCGCCCCACGGCGGAGGTGTACCACACGGTGGTCCCCGATCCGGTGCGCACTGTGGTGAAGAATCTCCTGGACAATATGCTGGCGCCGCTGGCTATCGCCAATCATCTGTTGCAAGGTGATTTCGAGGGCGCCCAGGTGACGACGGGCCGTTTCATGACCAACACCATCCTCGGCCTGGGTGGTGCGCTTGATGTCGCGGCAGAGGCTGGCCTGCCGGCCCGCGCGTACGAGGATTTCGGTCAGACGCTGGGTGTCTGGGGGGTGGGCGAGGGGGCCTATCTGGTGCTGCCGCTGTTGGGGCCGTCGAATGTGCGTGACGCCACGGCCCTTGCGGTGGACACGCTGGTCGATCCGGTGCGCATTGGGATGTATACACGCAACGCCCAGGGCCTGTCCTATTCGCGGACGGCCATGACCGGAATACAGACACGCTCCCTTCTGTTGAAGGAAATCGATGACCTTCGGCGCAACTCCGTGGATTTCTACGCTACCGCGCGCAGCTTGCGCCACCAGCAGCGCGAGATGCTGATTCGCAGTCGTCTCGGGCGGAGCGAAACACCGCTCTTCCCGGAATTCGACGAAGATCCCGCGCCGGCACGTAAACCCTGACCGTGTTGAGTCCCACCATGACCGTTGACAAAGACCGCCACGCCGCCACTTTGACCTTGCCATGCTGACACGTCGTCTGTTGCTCACCTCCGCCGCGGCCCTGCTTGCGCTTGGCAATTGGGTTCCGCGCCCCGCCCATGCCCAATCGGCCGATTCCGGCGCCTCCGCCTTCATCCAGAAACTGGGCAGCGAAACGGTCAACACCTTCTCCAGGAAGGACATGCCACGGCCACAAGCCATGAAGCGCTTCAAGGAGCTGCTTAACGAAGGCTTCGACGTGCCGTACATTGGCCGCTGGGTGTTGGGCCGCTATTGGAATCAGGCCAGCCCGCAGCAGCAGCAAGACTATCAGCGGCTCTTCGAGCTGCTTATCGTTCGCACCTATGCCGAACGCTTCATCGAGTACGCCGGGGTGACGTTCAAGATCACCGGGGGCCGCGCCGAAACCGAGACCGACACCATGGTCACCACCCAGATCATTCGGCCAAGTGGTCCGCCGATCTCCGTGGACTGGCGCGTGCGCAAGCGCGAACAGACCTACAAGATCATCGACGTGGTGGTCGAAGGGGTCAGCATGGGTGTGACTCAGCGTCAGGAATTCTCTTCGGTCATCCAATCGAATGGTGGCAACATCAATGGGCTGATTCAGGCTCTGCGCCAAAAAACCGGCGAAGCGGGCTGACGACGCCAAGGTCTTCCTTCCCGCTTGGGGTGCGGGAAGGCGCCGGCAGGCTGTTTCCAATAACCCGCTTTGCTTCCGGTCTCGATGCCGTTTCAAGCACCGGATATAATGTCAACGGCGATAAGGCGGGAGGGAGATGTTTGAATGACCACACGGCCCTGGGAAGAGCGTGACCGGCTGGTTGCGATCGATATCGAGACAACGGGCCGGCGGACGCCGAGCCTCGAGGATATTCGCAAGGCGCCCAAGGGGCTGCGGCAGCCCGGCATCATCATCGAGATCGGCTGTATCGAGATGCTTCGTGACGGCGCGGGCTGGACCAAGGGGCGGACCTGGGAAACCCGTGTCAACCCGGATGCGCCCTTGAACCCCGATGCGATCAAGGTGCATGGCATCCGCCCTTCTGATTTGAAGGTGGCTCCGCGTTTTCTACAGGTGGTTGACGAATTGCTGGCCTTCCTGGCGGATGATCTTTTGGTCGCCCATGCCTATAAGAACGAAATGGGCTTTTTGAATTACGAGATCGCCCGCTGTGGGCGTGCGGCCTGGGGGACGGAAATCTTCGAGAACCGCCGCTTCATCTGCACCAAGGAAATGTCGCACGAGATTTTTCCAGGGGCCTCGGGCTCCCTCGACGCCTTGTGTGACCGGCTGTGGCTGGACCGGAGCGACCGTTTCGTTCATCACGGCGCTCTTCTTGACGCCGACCTGACAGCCGATGCCTTCTTCAAGATGGCTCTGGGCGATGTCGGGCCGCGTGGCGCGGTTTTCGAGTAATACTGCCGAGCCCCACATGCAGGGCTTGTCAATCGGATGCATCAACAAGAGTGGCCCCCCTTGACCGAGACAGCCCAGGCGCTATCAAGCGCCGCAGGTTGTCTCGGTCAAGGGGGCTCGTATCCCTGGTGGTGCGGGCTCAGGAGGCCGGAGTGAGTGAGAAACCGCTGTAATCCAGTGACGCCGACCAAAAGCGCTCAAGCTTGCGCAGCATCTCATTGACCTTTGTCAGCTCCTCATCCGAGAAGCCGGCTTTTTCCAGCGCGCTCAGGTGCCGCTCAAACATACGGCTGATTTTATCGCGCAGATCCAGGCCCTTTTCCGACAGGCGCACCCGCACCGAGCGGCGGTCGTGTGGCGAACGTTCTTGGCCGAGATAGCCGTTTTCGACCATCTTCTTGACATTGTATGATACGTTCGAGCCGAGATAATAACCGCGGGCGGTGAGTTCACCGACCGTCATCTCATCTTCGCCGATGTTGTACAGGATCAAGCTTTGGACATTGTTTATGTCTTGAATCCCCAGCCTGTCCAACTCGGTCTTGAGCACCTCAAGAAAGTGTCGGTGCAGCCTTTCGATCAGAAGAATGCTCTCATAGTATGGTTTACGCACCGCGGCCTCCTTCGCCTTTTGCCTTAGTCCTCGGATGGCCCCGCCGGGGCTGAATTTCCGGTATCATAGAGCCAGATTAACGGATCATTCACCGGCAATCATCTTAATAATGCTAGAAAAGCCCGCGCCGGACCGTGCTGCATTAGAAAACGATAAGGCTTTCACACGTTTTTTGTGTCTCTGTCCCATCCTGGAACGATGCCCCTGGATAGAACAAGCGCCGGGTTTGAGGCAAGTCCCCGGGGATTTTTCCATTACTAACGGCTAAACCCCCGGAAAGTGCCCGCACTCCGGATGCGGAATTTTTCAATCCGTGAAACGGAGGTCACCCTGTGACGGTGGCGTGAAATGGCGCTCCACCTGCGCATCGCTTACGGCTTCCAGACGGTCCGGTGACCAGCGAGGGTTGCGGTCCTTGTCGACCAGCACCGAGCGGATGCCCTCGTAAAAATCATCGTTGACCAGCATGGATTGACTGAGCTGGTATTCCTGCACCATGCAGCCCTCGAAGTCGTGCTTGGCGCCGCGACGAATCGCTGCAAGCGTCACCTTCATGCTGATCGGTGACATTTTCGCCAGTGTGGCGCGGACGCCCGCCGCCCATGCGCTCTCCTCGGCGGCCAGCGCGGCGAGAATATCCTCCATGCGGTCGAAACCAAAACAGCGGTCGATAATCGGTCGCCAGGCCGCCAGCGGGGCTTCGCCGGGTGATTCGGCGTGGCGGTCGATGACCGCCTGAATGGCCTCGGCGCTGCCGTCGCTCAACGCCAGCTCATCCACCAGCGCCGGGAGTTGGGCGCTTGGCACGCACGCATCGATGATGTTCGCGTACAGGCAGTCGGCGCTCTTCAGCCGTTCCCCCGTAAGGCCCAGGAAAGCGCCGATCTGACCGGGATAGCGGGGTAGGAAATAGGTGCCGCCGACATCCGGGAAGAAGCCGATGGCGGTTTCCGGCATGGCGTACAGCGTGCGCTCGGTGCCGATGCGGTGCGAACCCGGTTCGGAGATGCCAACCCCACCGCCCATGGTGACGCCGTTCATCAGCGCGATATACGGCTTCGGGTAGCGTTTGATGAGGCGGTTGAGGACATATTCCTCGCGGAAGAACGCCTGGATGACGGGGTTGCTGCTACGTCCCTCCTTGTCGTCCTTTCCGGCGAGATAGAGCTTCAGCACGTCGCCGCCGGCGCAGAACGCCTTGTCGCCGACGCCTTGCACGACGATCGCCTTCACCCCGTCATCGCTGGCCCAGCGGCGCAGTTGCGGGTCGAACTGGCGGATCATGTCGAGCGTGAGCGCGTTCAGCGCCTTCGGGCGGTTGAGCGTGACGAGCCCGAGCGAACCCTTGCGGTCAAACAAAATCTCAGAATCGGTCATGTGCGTTTTGATCATCTTGTTGTTCACGAGGAAAGCTGTAGTCCGCCAACGCGCCGCAAGCAATAACCCGGACATGATCTTATCGAGGCCAGCTTAATGAGCCGGCTCATTGGGCCGAAGGCGGGAACCCGACCGGGCTCCGCCGCGTTGCGCCAAAAGTGACCAGCGCCGGGTCTTTGACAAGCGGGGTGCGCGAACTCCTTTGGAACGACGATCGGCTTCATCTTGAGCCTTCGCATAAAACGGGCGTACCATCGTTCTCTCTATCACCAAGGTTACCTTCGACCATGACCACGCACCACCATTTCCTGGGATCTTTCCCGCGCACCCGCATGCGTCGCAACCGCTTTGACGGATGGACCCGCCGGCTTGTGGCGCAACACCGGCTGACCACCGACGATCTGATCTGGCCGGTGTTTGTCATCGAGGGGCAGAACCGCCGGGAAGAGGTGAGTTCCATGCCCGGCGTGGAGCGGTTGACCATCGACCTTCTGGTCGAGGCGGCGGCAGGTGCGCGTGCGCTTGGCATTCCCTGCATCGCGCTCTTTCCCGCCGTGGGAAAGGAAAAGAAGTCCAAGGACGCGGCTGAGGCTTACAACCCCGAAAACCTGATGAACCGCGCCATCCGCGCCGTCAAGGCGGCTGTGCCGGATATGGGGATCCTCGGCGATGTGGCGCTTGATCCCTACACCAGCCACGGGCATGACGGGTTGATGGAGGATGGCCTCATCCTGAACGACGAAACGGTGGAGGTTCTGGCGCGGCAGGCATTGAGCCAGGCCGACGCCGGTGTGGATATCGTCGCCCCTTCCGACATGATGGACGGGCGTATCGGCGTATTGCGTGACCGGCTGGACGCGCATGGACACCAGTGGGTGCGGATCTGTTCCTACGCCGCCAAATACGCGTCCGCCTATTATGGCCCATTCCGCGACGCGGTGCACTCCGGCGGTTTGCTGAAGGGCGATAAGGGCACGTATCAGATGGACCCCGCCAATTCCGACGAGGCGCTGCGCGAAGTGGCGCTCGATCTGGATGAAGGCGCCGATATGGTGATGGTGAAGCCCGGTCTGCCGTACCTCGACATCATCCAGCGGGTGAAGCAGACCTTCGCCGTCCCGACCTTCGCCTATCATGTGTCCGGTGAGTACGCGATGCTCAAGGCCGCGTCGCTGAACGGTTGGCTCGATTACGACAAGGCGCTGCTGGAAACATTGCTGGCCTTCAAGCGCGCCGGCAGCGACGCCATTGTGACCTACGCCGCGCTGGACGCCGCACGGCTGCTGAAGCAGCAGGGATAATCCTCATCAGGGAATCTCCTCCACGTCCCGGCGTCGGCGACGCACTGGGACGTGGGCTTTTCTGACAAGCGCACCGTCGCTTTGGTTGACGGGCAGCGCGAGAGCGTTTACGGCATGATCCCGGACGCATCACACGCCCAAGAAAGTGGAATGCCCAAAAAAAAGTGGAACGCAAGGGGATCGCGACGATGAAGATTCTGCATGTCCTGACCGCCGCCACGGCGGTCGCGCTGTTGACTTTACCCGGGTTTGCCCAGACAGGATTCGCCCAGACGAAGTCAGTCGCCATAACCGCCATCGTCGAGCATCCAGCCCTTGATTCCACCCGTGACGGGGTCATCGCCGGGTTGAAGGAAGCCGGTTTCATCCAGGGCGAAAACCTGAAGATCGACTACCAGACGGCGCAGGGGAACCAGGCCACGGCGGTGCAGATCGCCCGCCGGTTCATTGGGCAGAAGCCGGACGCCATCGTGCCGATCTCCACCCCCTCGGCGCAGGCCGTGGCGGCGGCCACCAAGGATGTGCCGGTGGTGTTCGCCGACATCACCGATCCCCTTGGCGCGCAACTCGTGACCAGTCTGGAAAAGCCCGGCGGCAACGTCACCGGCGTATCCGACATGGCGCCCGTGGGGGAGCAGGTGGCGCTGATCCAGGAAATCATCCCCTCGGCCAAGCGTCTGGGCGTCGTCTACAATCCCGGCGAACCGAACTCGGTCACCCTGGTCAAGGCTTTGAAGGCCGAGGCGGCCAAACGGGGCCTGAGCGTCGTCGAAGCGGCCGCCACCAAATCGTCCGAGGTGCAGACCGCCGGGCGCAGCCTGATCGGTAAGGTTGACGCGATCTACGTGCCGCTGGACAACACGGTGGTCTCGGCGCTGGAGGCGCTGGCCTCCGTGGGAAGCCAGGCGAAACTGCCGGTCTTTTCCGCTGACACCGACAGCGTGGGGCGCGGCGCGATGGCGAGCATCGGCTTCGACTATTTCCAGGTGGGCAAACAGGCCGGCGCCATGGTCGCCCGCGTGCTGAAGGGGGAGAAAGTCGGCGATATTCCCGTAGCCTTCGCCAAGGGAGCCGATTTGTCCATCAATCTCAAGGCGGCGGCGAGCATGGGCGTCACCTTTCCGGAAAGCGTCATCAAGCGCGCCACCAAGACGATTGGGCAATAGAGCCGATCGCGTTCGGCTGTAAAGCCGACGCCGCGTGAATCGGCTCGTCAAATTGAGACTCCGTAGCCGTCAGGACTTAGGATTCGATGACTGAAATCGCCATTTTCGGCGCCGTGGAGATCGGGCTCGTCTACGCGCTGGTGGCGCTTGGGGTGTTCTTATCGTTCCGGGTGCTCGATTTCCCGGATCTGACGGTGGACGGCAGCTTCCCGCTCGGCGCGGCGGTCGCCGCGACGTTGATCGTCGCCGGGGTCAACCCGTGGCTCGCCAGCCTCGCCGCCATGGCCGCCGGAGCCGGGGCCGGGCTGGTCACGGCGCTGCTCAACGTGCGTTTTCGTATTCTGCATCTGCTGGCCTCGATCCTCACCATGATCGCGCTGTTCTCGGTGAATTTGCGCGTTATGGGGCGGCCCAACATCGCCATCATCATGCAGGATACGGTGCTGACACCCTTTTACGGCCACAGCGTGCCCGATTACATCGTGCGCCCGCTGTTCGTGGGTGTCCTAGTGCTGGTGGTGGTGCTGCTTTTGGCGCGCTTTCTCGCCAGCGAATTCGGTCTCGCCATGCGGGCGACCGGCGTCAACCCCCGCATGGCCCGCGCCCAGGGCGTGGAGACCAACATCCATGTGTATTTCGGCATCGCCCTGTCCAACGCGCTGGTCGGGCTGGCCGGGGCGCTGTTCGCGCAGACCAACGGTTTTGCCGATGTGACCTCTGGTATCGGCACCATCGTGGTGGGCCTTGCGGCGGTGATCGTCGGGGAAACGGTGCTGCCGCTGCGTGGTATGGTCGGGGCGTTGCTGGCTTGTGTGGTGGGGTCGGTTCTCTACCGCCTGGCGGTGCAATTCGCGCTGTCGGCTGACGCCATCGGCTTGCAGGCGTCGGACCTTAATCTGGTGACGGCGGTGCTGGTGGCGGTGGCGCTGATCTTGCCGCGCCTGCGCCTGCGTGCAAACATCTCAGCAGCAAAGGGCATCCCGGCGGCAAAGGGGGCGAAATGATCGAAGTAAAGGATTTGCACGTCGCCTTCGGTCGTGGCACGCCGTTGGAAAAGCATGCGTTGCGTGGCGTTGACCTGACTATTCCCGAAGGGCAATTCGTCGCCGTCATCGGCTCCAACGGGGCCGGCAAGTCGACGCTGCTGGGCGCGCTGGCCGGCGACGTGATCGCCGAGAGCGGGACCATCGCCATCGACGGTCTCGACGTGACGAAATGGGAGACGCCCAAGCGCGCCGGCCATGTCGCGCGGGTGTTCCAGGATCCGATGGCCGGCAGTTGCGCGGCGCTGACCATCGAGGAAAACATGGCCCTGGCCGCCGCGCGCGGGGCCAGGCGCGGCCTGCGGCTGGCGCTTGGCCACCACCGTGGCGATGTTTTTCGTGAGCGCATCGCCGAGCTGGGCCTGGGGCTTGAGAATCGCCTTCATGACCGCATGGGCCTGCTGTCCGGCGGCCAACGGCAGGCGGTCAGCCTGCTGATGGCCACGCTGGCGGGCTGCAAGATCCTGCTGCTGGATGAGCACACCGCGGCGCTTGACCCGGCGACGGCTGATTTCGTGCTGGGTCTGACCCAGCGAATCGTCGAGTCAAAGACGCTGACCGCGCTGATGGTGACCCATTCCATGCGCCAAGCCTTGGATTACGGTGACCGCACGGTGATGCTGCACGAAGGCAAAATCGTGCTGGACGTGTCGGGTGAGGAACGCGCCGGTCTGGATGTGCCGCATTTGCTGGCGCTGTTCGCCAAACAGCGCGGCGTCTATGTCGATGACGATTCATTGCTGATCGGCTGATCCGCCGCCATTTCCACAGCCCGCAGCGCTTTCACGGCGGGCCTGAGCGCCATCTCCCGGCGGTGTTCGGGCGTCAGCGCGAACACCAGCAGTGAACGTCCGGTGACCAGGATTTCATCACCCTTACCGACGCTCAAGGCCTCGGCGTCTTCTGGTTCGGCGGTGTCCAGGAGTTTACGCCAGCGGTCACCACCGGCCACTTCGGGCAATATGAAGGGGACGACGTCGTGGTGGGCGTTGACGATCAACAGCAGCGCGGTGTCGGGCGCCGCCTTGTGGATTCCTGCGGCCTGGACACGGCTGTCCAGAACCAGGCCGAGGCAGCGGGCCTGCGGGTCTTGCCACTGCTCGGTTGTCTTCTCGATTCCCCCCGGCGTGATCCAGGTGGCGTCCTTGACCCCCAGGTCGGGATTGGTGAGGCCGGTCAGGAAGCGCTGGCGGCGCAGCAGGGGATGATTCTGGCGTAGCGCGATCAGTTCGCGCGTGTAATACAGCAGATCATACCCTTCATCATCGATGCCGTCCCAGTCGATCCAGGAAAGCGCGTTGTCCTGGCAATAGGCGTTGTTGTTGCCATGCTGGGTGCGCCCGAACTCGTCCCCCGCCAGGATCATCGGCGTGCCCTGTGAGAGCAGCAGCGTCGCCAGGAGGTTGCGCATCTGCCGCAAGCGCAGCGCGCGGATCTCCGGGTCGTCGGTTGGGCCTTCCACTCCGTGGTTCCACGACAAATTGTTGGAATGCCCATCGCCGTTGCCCTCGCCGTTCGCCTCATTGTGCTTGTCGTTGTAGGAAACGAGGTCGCGCAGCGTGAAGCCGTCATGCGCGGTAATGAAATTGACCGATGCCCAGGGCTTGCGACCGCGCTGGTTGAACAAATCGCTCGACGCGGTCATGCGGGCGGCCAGTTCCGGCAATTTTCCCTCATCCCCTTTCCAATAGGCGCGCACCGTGTCGCGGAATTTATCGTTCCACTCCGCCCAGCCCGGCGGAAAGCCCCCCACCTGATAGCCGCCGGGGCCGCAATCCCAGGGTTCGGCGATCAGCTTGACGCGCGAAAGCACCGGGTCCTGCCGGCAGGAATCCAGGAAGCCGCCGCCCTGATCGAAGCCATGCGGTTCGCGTCCGAGAATCGTCGCCAGGTCAAAGCGGAACCCATCGACGTGCATCTCCGTCACCCAATAGCGCAGGCTGTCGTTCACCATCTGCAAAACGCGGGGATGGGTGAGGTTCAGCGTGTTCCCCGTGCCGGTGTCGTTGATGTAATAGCGCGGGTCCGGCGCCAGCCGGTAATAAGAGGCGTTGTCGATGCCCTTGAACGAGAGGGTGGGGCCCATCTCGTTGCCTTCCGCGGTGTGGTTGTAGACGACATCGAGGATCACCTCGATTCCCGCCTCGTGGAAGCGGGCGACCATCTCCTTGAACTCGGCGATGTTGCCGCTGGCGAGATAACGGGGGTCGGGGGCGAAAAAACCAAGGGAGTTATACCCCCAATAATTCCGCAGACCCTTTTCCAGCAAGGTGCGGTCGTCGATGAAGGCGTGCACCGGCAGCAGTTCCACCGCCGTGACGCCCAGAGCGCGGATATGCTCCACCACCTCCGGCTGGGCCATGCCGGCGAAGGAGCCGCGGTGCCGTGGGGGAACGGCGGGGTGGTGCATGGTGTGGCCACGGACATGCGCCTCATAGAGGATGGTGTTGTCCCACAGCGTTGTGGGCGCGCGGTCCTTGCCCCAGGTGAAGGCGGGGTCCACCACCACGCATTTCGGCATGCCCGACGCGGAATCGCGGCGGTCGAAGGATAAATCGCCCCGCGGCGACCCGATGCGGTAGCCGAAATGCGCGTCCGACCAGCGCAGAGGACCCATGAGATGCGTGGCGTAGGGGTCGATCAGCAGCTTGTTCGGGTTGAAGCGGTGACCGGCGCGCGGCTCGAAAGGGCCGTGCACCCGGTAGCCGTACACCGTTCCCGGTCGCGCGTCGGAGACATAGCCGTGCCAGACCTCATCCGTGTATTCCGGCAGTTCGATGCGTTCCCGTTCACGCCGCCCGTCGCGGTCGAACAGGCACAGCTCCACCTTGGTGGCGTGGGCTGAGAACAGCGCGAAATTGACGCCAAGCCCATCCCAGGTGGCGCCCAGCGGGTAGGGAACGCCTTCGCGGATACGGGAGGGGCGGATGATTTGCGGGGCGAAAACTCTTGTCACGGGAGACCTCGTTCTGGGTTTCGCTGCGCACGGAGCATGGCGTAACAAGTAGAGTGAAACTCCCAGGAGAAAAGGCGTCGGCATTTCGTGCCTGCGTGTCTCGTCTG
>JAVBJZ010000023.1:0-73072 GCA_031546725.1 Azospirillum sp. | reverse complement strand
GTTCCGCAAAACCCTCCGGGCTGGCCCCGCCCCGTCCGCCTCGTCAGAGGCCCACCGGGCTGGTGGAGCGGGTTATAGGGGCCTCCCCCTCCCTCTGGCAAGACCTTTTTTCAAACAAATGCGCTTTTCTCGATCAGGACGACAGAACGTCAATCGATGAGCGTTTCCAACGCACTGCGCACCACACCAACGACCTCGGCGCCATACCGATCAAAATCGACGTTCCGGCTGCCCACGATGATGGACAGCTCATGTTCGGTGGTCGGGGCAAAGTGGGCGATCTCTGTCATCAGCTCGTCCGGCAACACGGCGTCGCGTGTCAGAGCCTCCTGACGGGCGATGCGCTCGCGCCAATTGTTCAGCGCCGCCATGATAACCGCCTCGATCTGGACCGCCTCTTCCTTGAGACGGAGATTGCGATAGAGCACCAGGACACGCCATCCATCATGGGAATAGGCGGTATCGATTCGCTCCACCTCCACCGTACGCAGAAAGGTCGCCAAGTCGTTTTGGGCCGTCCCATCATCCAGGTCAGAAATCTGGAAAGTCCGAATTTCGATACTCATAAGAGCCTCATCTACAATGCTCCGCCCAATCTACTCGACTCTATCGAATAAGGGGAGCCCTCAGGCGGCAGACACGCCCATCTAGCGATGCCGAAGCGTGTCCCGCTGATCGCCAGGATCACTGTAGAAAACCAGTGCAGCGGGCCTTTGAACCAAAAGCGGATGCTGGAACCGCTTTTCCGCCGCCATAATCACTTTGCCGGCCAAGAGGCGGCGCCTCCAGGCCGACAAAGACTTAAAACGTCAAGCACTACGCGTAGCTGTAATGTCTCAGGCGGCCTTCTTGATCCCCGCCGGCTTTATGGCGCCTCCCTTGCGGATCAGCCCCAACGGAGCGCCAAGCGGCAAGAGGACGCGACCGAAGAAGCTGTTCAGGAACAGCGCTCCGGCGGCATAGAAACCGAACAGCGAGATCAGCAACTCGGACCAAGCCGCCAGCGTGCCGAACAGCACGGGGCTAACCCCCATGATCGACAACCCCAGGGTTGGCAGCAGAATATTGATGAGCACGAGAATGATCGCAAAGACCTTATTCGCTTCAAAGGCGGCGACCATGATGAACAAAGAGAAGATGAAATAGCCAAAGCAAGCGAAGGCCAATTGCCTTGGGTCCGCCTTGGCGGGATCAACCGGACCAAACCAGCCGAGGCCGATGGCCCAGTGCATGGCGACCGCGATCCAGAAGAGGCCAAAGGCGCCGAGCACGATGGCGCCGAAATAGTTGTTCTTCTTGAAATCGATGGTCGCCGCCCAAATCTGAGCAATGGAGCCAAGGAACAATGCCCATGGAATTAGATACGTTGGCCCCGTCGTCCATCCCATCTTCTGTGATGCGGCGACGAAGGTGACCATAGACAATCCGAACACACCGAGCGCTGTCGGGTCCGCCATGATGGCTTTGGTTTCTATAGCCGTAACGGGAGCTTGATTCTGCACGACTGTTCCTCCTCACATGATCGCTTGCACCGTTCCATGGACATTGCTGACCAAGTCGGCTCTGCTTTGTCTGCCCTGTTTAGCAGAAAAAAAACGCAAAACTATTACTGAATTTCGGCGCAGTGCAGCCAATGGAAATGCGAGGTCATAAAGGCCTCAAAAGGGCAAGCTTCCCGCTTGCTGAGATCACGATACCTTGCGCGCCCGAGGGTGGGCGCCGTTGTAGACAGCCATGAGATGTTCGCTCTCCACATCGGTGTAGCGCTGGGTGGTGGAGAGTGATTCGTGCCCCAACAGATCCTGGATAGCCCGCAGATCCCCGCCATCGGCAAGGAGATGAGTCGCGAAGCTGTGGCGCAGCGCGTGCGGGGTCGCCGTTTCAGGCAGGCCCATCAGACGGCGCAGGTGCTGCATCTGCCGTTGCGCTATGGCTGGTTGCAGGACTTTGCCGCGCGCTCCCAAGAACAGCGGCCCATCCGGGCCAGGCTCGAACGGACAGGCGTCGAGATAGGCTTGCACCGCCTCATTCACCGCCGCCAGGACAGGCATGATCCGTTCCTTGTTGCCCTTGCCGCGCACCCGCAGCGTGTCGCCCAGCGGCGCTTCCTTGCGCAACAACCCCAGCGCCTCGGAGATGCGCAGACCACAGCCGTACAACAGCGTGAACAGCGCCCGGTCGCGCTTGCCGATCCACGGCGCGTCCGGTTCGCTGCCGGCCATATCCAGCAAGGATGCGGCATCTTTTTCGGTCAGGGGGCGGGGAACAGGCCGCTTGGCCTTGGGCGTGCTCAGGGTCGCGATGGCGGTGTTGTGCAAGCGCCCCGATCGATCAAGCCAGCGAAACAGGTTGCGCACCGCCGCCAAGGCCCGCGCCCGGCTCGCGGCGATCAGCCCGTCACCGGCGCGTTGCGCCAGCCACGCCCGGAAGTCGACGGCTTTGAGATCGCCCAGAGCGTTCATGGACGGCGGCTGTCCATGATAGCCGGTGAGAAACGTCAAGAATCCAGCGACGTCGCTGATATAGGCGCTCAATGTGTGGGCCGAGACGTTCTTCTCGTGCGCCAGCCATTGCCGCCACTGCTCCAAGGCGTCCTGCACGTCGCTCTGGGCGGAGAAGCCCAGGACCTGTCCTTCACCCATGATCAAGCCAGGAGCGGATGCAGCGCTCGATCACATGAGCCAGGAATCGCAGCAGTTCAGTGCCTTGGCTGTTGTGAAACATGTCCGGCTGATGCGAGCCAAGAACCAGCAGACCCCGCAAGGATTCACCGCACCACAGGCGGACCAACGCTTCGGAACGCACGCGGTCAGCGCTGGGCCCATAGACCTCCGGGGCGCCCTGGATAGCGGCGTTCAGCACCACATCATGCGCGCCGAGCCACCGGCTGATGGTCCCCGGATCGACCATGCATACGCCATTGTGGTGGGAAAAATTCCCCCCGTTCGATTCGAAGACCAGCCCGGCGAAGTCCAGATCCAACAGCGCCGCGAGGTCGATGGCGATGAGCTGAATCAGGCGCTCGAAGCTTCCGGCGTCCAGCAGAGCCAGCACCGCCGTATGGGTGCGGTTCTGGTTGTCCGTGTTGGCATGGGTGGTGGCGATCAGCGCACGCTGCTGTTCCTTCAGCGTGCGCTGCTCACCGCGTAACCGCTCGACCATAAAGGGCAGGAGGTCCACCACGCCGGGTCCATGGTCCACCGCCGGCAGGGTCAGATGCTCAATCACCTCGGCGTGCCGAACCAGGAAGTCGGGGTGTTCGCGCAGATAGGCGCAAACACCCTCGGGAGTGAGGGCGTCCGTCATACCGCGCATCTTCTCCGGTTCGCCGATCATGGCGCCCCCCTTACCGAGCAAGCCAAAACTAAAGACCAGGGTTAAGGACCAGGGTTAAAGAATAGACTGCCCTGTCTTCTTCCAATCCGCGACAAACTGGGCAAGCCCTTTTTCCGTGAGCGGATGGTTGAAAAGCTGCTTCAGCACCGACGGCGGCGCGGTCACCACCTGCGCGCCCAAACGCGCAGCTTTCACGATGTGGATCGGGTTGCGGATCGAGGCAACCAACACTTCGGTCTTGAAGGAATCATAATTGCGGTAGATTTCGCAAATCTCTTCGATAAGACCCATGCCATCCTGGCCGATGTCGTCCAGGCGACCGACGAACGGCGACACGAAGCTGGCCCCCGCCTTCGCGGCAAGGATCGCCTGCGCCGCCGAGAAGCATAGCGTGACGTTGACCATCGTCCCTTCGGAGGAGAGGCGCTTGCACACCTTGAGCCCCGCCGGGGTGAGCGGAACCTTCACCGCGACATGGTCGGCGATTCGAGCAAGCTTGCGCGCTTCGAGCAGCATGGTGTCGAAATCGGTGGAGGCCACCTCAGCGCTCACCGGGCCGTTGACGACCTCGCAGATCTCAGCCACCAGTTCAAGAAATGTGCGGCCTGACTTGGCGACCAGGGAGGGGTTGGTGGTAACACCGTCCAACAGGCCGGTGTCGGCCAAATCGCGGATCTCCGCGATATCAGCGGTGTCGACAAAGAACTTCATGATGACAGATCCATGCTTGGTGCGGATGAGCGCCCCAACAGCCGGGCGCGTCCTCGGGGAGATAATCTAACCTATGCGCACGCCGCAAGCCAGTTCCACCCCTTCCACACCGTTGGATTCCCAGCCCCCTGGCGATACCCGCGTACAGGTGCTGCTGCCTTTACCGTTACGCGAGCCATATGATTACCGCGTGCCGCCAGGGCTGAAGCTCCAGCCCGGCGACTATGTGGAGGTGCCGCTCGGCCCACGCCGGATCCCCGGCGTGGTCTGGGGCGAGGGCCGGGGAGTTGTGGACTCCGGGCGTCTGCGGGCGGTGGTGCGCCGCTTCGACCTGTCCCCCATGCCGGAGGTGCAGCGCCGCTTCATCGACTGGGTCGCCAACTACACCATGACCATGCCGGGTCTGGTGCTGAAGATGGCGGTCAGCGTGCCGACGGCGCTGGAGCCACCACGCCCGGACATCGCCTACCGCCGCAACGGCTCCCCTCCCCCTCCCGGTTTCAAGCTGACCGAAGCTAGAAGGCGTCTTCTCGCGCGGCTCGACGATGGCCAGGCGCGCACCGCCGCCGAGCTGGCTGAGGCGGCGGGCTGTGGCGTCGCCGTGGTGCGCGGCCTTGTCGAGGCGGGGATGCTGGAACCGGTGATGCTGCCGCCCACCCGCCTGCCCCGCCCGGAATGGAGTCAGCCGGGGCCTATTCTGTCATCCGACCAGCAGGCCGCCGCCGATGCATTGCGGCTGCGGGTGGCGGCGCGGGCCTACGCCACGGTGCTGCTGGACGGCGTCACCGGCTCTGGCAAGACGGAAGTCTATTACGAGGCGATCGCCGCCTGTCTCGAACAGGGCCGTCAGGTGCTGGTCTTGCTGCCGGAGATCGCTTTGTCGGCGCAGTGGCTTGCCCGCTTCGCCCGGCGCTTCGGCGCACCACCGGCGGAGTGGCACTCCGACCTGACCGCCGCCGTGCGCCGCGACACCTGGCGCGCGGTGGCGCAAGGTGAGGTCCGGGTGCTGGTCGGCGCCCGCTCCGCTTTGTTCCTGCCGTACAAAGACCTGGGCCTGATCATCGTCGATGAGGAACACGACGCTGCCTACAAGCAAGAGGAAAGCCCCATTTACCAGGCCCGCGACATGGCGGTGGTGCGGGCGCATCAAGGGGGCGTTCCGATCGTCCTGGTCTCGGCGACGCCGGCTCTGGAAACGCAAGTCAACGCCGACAGCAACCGCTACAGCCGCATCCACCTGCCCGGACGGCACGGCGGCGCCATGCTGCCGGACGTGAAGCTGATCGATCTGCGCATCGACCGACCGCCGTCCCGCCACTGGCTGGCGCCAAGCTTGCGCAAGGCGTTGACGGAGGCGCTGGCGCAGGGTGAACAGGCCATGCTGTTCCTCAACCGCCGTGGTTATGCGCCATTGACGCTGTGCCGCGCCTGCGGGCACCGGCTGCAATGCCCGAATTGCACGGCCTGGCTGGTCGAGCACCGGCACAACCGCACGCTGCAATGCCACCATTGCGGGTTGGGTCAACCACTGCCCAAGGCTTGTCCGAACTGTCTTGAAACCGGCACGCTGGCCGCCTGCGGTCCCGGCGTTGAACGCATCGCCGAGGAGGTGACGGAACTGTTCCCCGAAGCCCGGGCGGCGATCATGGCGTCGGACACGCTGTCCGGGCCACGCGCTATTCAAGAGATGATCCGCCAGATCGCCGACCATGAATTGGACATCATCATTGGCACCCAGGTGATGGCGAAGGGCCATCATTTCCCCATGCTGACGCTGGTGGGGGTGGTGGACGCCGATCTTGGCCTGACCGGGGGCGATCTGCGGGCGGGTGAGCGCACCTATCAACTGCTGCATCAGGTGGCGGGGCGCGCCGGGCGGGGTGAGCGTCCAGGCACAGTCTACCTCCAGACCTGCATGCCCGAATATCCGGTGATGCAAGCGCTGGCCGCCGGCGACCGCGACGGCTTCTATCAGTTGGAGGCGGAGATGCGGCAGGAAGCGGCCATGCCGCCGTTCGGTCGCCTAGCGGCGTTGATCGTGTCGGGGACGGACCAGGCCCTGGTGGAACGCGCCGCCATGGCGCTGGGCCGCGCCGCGCCACGCAGCGATACGGTGACCATTCTGGGCCCGGCCCCCGCCCCTCTCGCCCTGCTGCGCGGTCGCCACCGCCGCCGCCTGCTGCTGAAGGCGCCGCGCAGCACGCCGGTGCAGGCGCTCATCACCCAATGGCTGGAGCAGGTGGAGATACCGCCAGCGGTGCGAGTCCAGGTGGATATTGATCCGTACAGTTTCTTATAAATAATGAGACCAACCGGCCTCACGCCTTATCCAGCCACAACCGCCGGGCTGCCGGAGCGGCCCCATCCGGCAGCGGGACGATAAGCTGGCGCTTGGCCGGCTGCACCGTTCGGCGGGCGACGCCGGCGAATATCTGCTTGGACGCCTCGACCATGGTCACGCCGGCGAACGCCTTGAACCAGCGCTCGCCAAGCTCTTCCCAGGCCGGGGCCGAGCGCAACAAAAAGCGGGAGCGTATCGGCGGGATGAACAGCGCGTGCCGGGTGCGTTCCGGCACGAACATGGTGTCGCGCAGCACCTGCTTGAGCTGCGAGGGCGAATACGGAAAGCCGTGACCGAACGGTGTCCAGTCGGCGCGTGCCCACAGGCCACGCCGGTTGGGCGCCACCACCAGCACCCGCCCGCCGCCGGCCAAAATGCGCCAGATCTCGCGCATCATCGGGCGCAGTTGCTCCGTCCCCTCCAGGCCATGCACCAGCAAGACGCGATCCACCGACATATCGCCGAAAGGCAATTCCGCCTCGTCGCTGAGGCACACCGCGCCCGGCCCCTCGGGCGGCCAGAAGCTGACCCCCTGGGACGCCGGCATCACCGCGATCAGCCGTTCCGCTTCATCGCGGAAGGGGCGCAGAAACGGGGTGGTGTACCCTACCCCCACCATGATCTGCCCGCGCACATCCGGCCAGATCTGGCGGATGCGCCGACGAATCATCCGCCGCGCCACCTGGCCCAGGCTGGACTCGTAGAACTCCCGCAGATCGACGATATCAGTGTACATAATGCTTGAAGCCCCGGAAGAACCGCCCTGGAAAAACTGCCCCGGAAGAATCGATCAGGAGCACGTGCGCATCATGGATATCCATCTCGTTCCGGCGTTCAACGACAATTACATCTATCTCCTGCGCGATACCCAAAGCGGTCATGTCGGCGTCGTCGATCCGGGTGACGCCGCGCCGGTGCTTGCGGCGCTGGAGGCGCGCGGCTGGCGGCTCACCCATATTTTCAACACCCACCACCACGCAGACCATACCGGGGGCAACCACACGCTGAAGCAGCGCTATGGCTGCCCGGTCATCGGCGCGCGCGCCGACGCCGCCCGCATCCAGGATATGGAGACGCCGCTGAACGAAGGCGAGAGCATAGCGTTCGGATCGGCTGTGGGGCGGGTGATCGCCGTGCCCGGCCACACCTCCGGCCACATCGCCTTTCATTTCGCCGCGGCCAAGGCGGTGTTCTGCGGCGACACGCTGTTCGCACTGGGCTGTGGCCGTCTGTTTGAAGGAACGCCCGCGCAGATGTGGGACTCGCTGTGCGCGTTGCGGGCGTTGCCGGACGACACCCGGGTTTATTGCGGGCATGAATACACGCTGTCCAACGCGCGATTCGCCCTGACCGTGGACCCGGACAACCACGCCCTCGCCGCCCGCGCCGACGACATAAAGGCGTTGCGTGATCGTGGGGAGCCCACCATCCCCTCGACCATCGGCCTGGAAAAACGCACCAATCCCTTCCTGCGCGCCGATGACCCACATGTGCAAGCCGCCGTTGGCATGGCCGGGGCGGATCCGGTGGCGGTGTTCGCCGAAATCCGCCGCAGGAAGGACCAATTCTGAGCCTTGCTCCCCATGGCGCCTGCCCTATGATCACCATCAACCAACGGAAAAAGGTTTCGCTGCTATGAAGCTCCGCTACAGCACCACCTCCCCCTACGCGCGCAAAGTGTTGATGGTCGCCATTGAATGCGGCCTGGACGCCTCCATCGAATTGCAAAGCACCGACGCCTGGTCGCCGCAGACCGACCTGCCCAAGGACAACCCGCTGGGCAAGGTGCCGGCGCTGATCCTCGATACGGGCGATGCGCTCTACGACAGCCCGGTGATTTGCGAATATCTCGATACGCTGCACGACGGCGCACGGCTGTTCCCGCCCCCCGGCCCGGCGCGGTGGACGGCGTTGCGCCTGCAGGCGTTGGCCGATGGGATCTGCGATGCGGCGATCTTGCGCCGGCTGGAAAACAACCGCCCGGACGGTGAAAAATCCGCCGCCTGGGCCGAGCGTCAACGCCTTTCCATCGCCCGCGCCTGCGATGCTCTGGAGGCCGAAGCTGCCTCATTCTCCATCGAAGAGCCGACCATCGGCACGCTGGCGGTCGTGGTGACCCTCGCCTATCTGGATTTCCGCTGGGGACAAGAAGACTGGCGCCCAGGTCGTCCGGCCTTGACCGCGTGGTTCGCCAAGGCCACAGACCGCGACAGCGTCCGCCGCACGGCGCCGCCGGCGTAATCTTACCGTGAACCAGGCCCCGGTGAAGAAGCCGGGGCTTGGCCTCAGGGGTGGCTATACGCAGTCGTACTGAAACCGATGCAAAAATCCATTCAAATCATTGGATTTGCCGCCGATTCGGCGATAACCTTAAAGCTTTAGCGCAACAGGGGAGTCCCCCATGCCTTTGAGCGTGCTGGAAGTCGCGATCTACGCAATGGTGCTTAATGCGTCAGATCCCAAACCGTATGAATGCGTAACCGTGCAGCCGGATGGTGTGAACTGCACCAATGGCCTGTCCGCTGAGCCGCTGTCCACCGGCGGCGTGAAATTCAACAACGGCGCCACCGTCGCCGTTGGCAAAGACCGCAGCGTCAAGTTCTCGAACGGTATCCAGATTTATCTGGACTCCTCGGCATGGGCGCATTTCAAGAATGGCTCCACGACCGTGCTCTCGGCGCGCCGCATGGACGCCAAGGGCTCGCGCTTCAACTTCAACAACGGCTATTCCTGCCAGCTGGTGAAAGACCCGGATACGGAACAGGACATGGCCCGCTGCTTCAAGCTGCTTTAGCTTTTATTCTTCCTCTAATGTCCGGCACGGCCCACGAAGACCTGCCGGACAGTGACGGTGGAACGCCGCTTTATTGGTAGTGTTTGGTTGTGGTGTTCTTGTCGGTCCAGGCGGCGCCGTCGCACGTCGTTTTCACCATACGCTTGACCAGCGCCAATGTGGCGCCTTGAACCCGGTAGACCCAACGGACCCCGCAGTCACCGTCGCTGTGTTCCTGCTCGAAGATGTCCACCAAACCATCCGCCACGGTAAGCGCGCCGACGCGCGCCGCTTTGGGATCGAGGCGGGGAATGTCGTTCTTATCCGGCGCCTCCACCGCAAGGCGAACCGCCGTGCCCGCCTTGCGGTCCAGCGCGAAGGGGATCGTCGTGCACTGGTAGGCGCCGCAGTCTTCCGGCGTCGCCACAAGCAGGCGGCCATCGGGCAGCGCGGCGATATAGGTGAAACCGGCGTAGCGCTCGTAGGTCGACAGCATGTCCTCGTCACCAGCCGCCACGGGCTGCGCCGGTTGCGGATGCCGCGTCGTCAAGACAAAGGATACGAAGGCGGCGTTTTCTTCGGCTTGCGGGCTCGATTCGCGCAGCGGGTCGATGGGAGCGGCGGCGGCCAGCGCGGCAGCCAGTGCGCGCTCTCCCGCTTTGCGGATCAACGCACGCAACCGCTCTTCATAGAGGCGCGCCAGAGACTCGGCGTCGGACGGGCTTCGGAACGCCGCATCCCGCGCGGCAAGCCAGCGCCTCTGATCGGTCTTCAGCCCTTCAGCTTCAGCGGGATTGGCGTCCAAGGCAAAGCGCAGAGCGCGGGCGACCAACCGGTCCAAGGAGGCGAGCATCCCATCGTCGCAGATCGCCTTTTCGACCGGCGCGGCGGTCTTGGCGCAATCGAAGCTGGGCGGCAGCGGCGGGTGCGCCTGCGCCGCGAAGGGCAGGAAAACGGACAGGGCAAGGGCGGCAAGGGCGTGGCGGGTCATGAGAAGTCCAGGAGGTCGGCAGAATAAGGACCCACAGGTCATCCACCCATTGCCTCCGTGTCAACCCACTGTCGATCTCAAGCCCTATTTCTTCAAGCCATCACCATGGCGCGCGCAGTCATAATCGTCTGTGCCGGGGGCGGCTTGACCGGTGGTGGTGGCATAGCGCGGGTCGTCACACTTGCCATCGAAAGCAAAGCGCAAGCCCCAACTTTGGTTTCCCCAGGCGGGGTGTGGGGCGGTGGCTCGAGCCGAGGCATGAGCGATCTCACCGCCGCCAAAGGCCGCTGGCATACGGTCAGCGGCAACCACGCCAAACCCCAACAGAGCAACGGTCGGCAGGAGCAGGTAAAACGCGAGGGAGCGTGTCATGGACGTGATGCAAAAAGCTGCGGGTATTCATCACAATGACGAACACAGCCAGCGGGAGCTTATTCCATATCACTGAGCCATTGACAAGAAAACGCTCGGCCAAGGCAGCCAAGCCAGATTAACGGTTGACGCCATCATAGTCCGACGAAAGGGCCGGGTTAAGCCATTCTCACCAATGCCGCACTGGCCCTATGTCGATATGCACGAAGTTGCTGTCAGGATAGTAGCCGACTCCTCCGGCGCGCAGGCTCAAGGCCGCACGGTATAAGGTGCGCAACGGCATCCCTGGGATGCGGATATCGATCGCCTTGCCCTTCATATGGAAGCTGTGCGCCGCCACCCCGTCCGAATCACCCTCACGCAGCAGCGCGTTGGTCTGCGGCGAGCGGTAAGCGGAAATGATCTCGATCGGCTTGCGTGTACGGACACGATTCTGGATCTGAAACAGCACATCCAAGAGCTGGGGGGCGATGGAATGGACCGCGCCGTTGCGGTGGTCGCGCATCAACCGATTGATCTCGCGCATGCTATGACGCACATAGCTGCCCTTGGCCCAATACTCAGCCTTCAGCTGCTCGCCTGTGTGGAGATTAATAAAAGAAAGCTGCCGCGGGGGCGCTTTTATCATCGCCAAGGATTGCGCCGGTTGCAGAACCACCGCAGTGGCCGCCGCCGCGGCCCCGAATCGAAGAAAAGCACGGCGCTCGATCTCCAGGGTCGGGGTGGATTGCTCGTTCCCTTCCGCCATATAGCCTCCTCAAACTGTCCTTGACCCCCTCCATGTAGGGGGCTCCACTCGAAAATGCGTTCTCTTTAAGCGATCATCACCCCTTTATTGTCAAGCAGCCAAAAGGCGCAGCCCCTTATCGCCAATAGGTTTTCTGCAAAATTTCCTGCTTCGTTCCTATCGGCCCGGCGGTGTTCGCAAACGGATTCAGCCGAAGAGAGCGCTGTGAAATGCACCCGAATCGGAACGCCGGGATATTCCCGCCCACCAGAGCCCCGCAGGGACGCCACAGGCCACTATTTTGTTAAAATAAAGCAATTATGTGAGGGTCTCACCTCTATCGTTTAGGCTTCGGTTAAGGACTGCACACGTATAGTCAGGGTGATGAAACTGCGCGTTGTGTTAGGCATCTGTGTATCCCCAACCTGTCATGCCTCCTTCCTCCGGCGCCCCTCTCAGGCCTGATCGCCTCTCCGAGGTGTTGGACAATCACGCTCGCTGGGTGAAGGGTCTGCCGGGCGGGGCGCGCGCCGATCTGGCGCTCGCCAATCTGGAAGGGGTTGACCTCGCCCACCGCGACCTGCGCGCGGCGCGCCTGATCGGCGCCCGTCTGTGCAAATGCCGCCTGCACGCCACCAACCTCGCCGGGGCCGATCTCTTCGGAGTCGATCTTTACGAGGCGGATATCACGCACGCCAACCTGACCAAGACCGACCTGCGTGGCGCCCGTCTGCGATCCGCCGACTTTACCGAAGCGAATCTGCACGGCGCCGATCTATCGGCCGTCTTCACCAATGGCGCAGCGACCATCCATTCGGGACTGGATCTCTTGCAGACGGAACTGCGTGTGGCGCTGCTGGAACGCGATGGCCAGTTGGTGAAGCGCGGCGTGCAAGGCATGCGCACCGACATGACCGGGGCCGTTCTGCGCAAGGCCGTGCTGACCGAAGCCAAGCTAACCGACGGCATCTTGCAAAACGCCGATCTGAGTTACGCTCTTTTGATCAGCACGAACTTCACCAACGCACGCCTCAACGGCGCGAATCTCTCCGGGGCGACGGTCACCGGGGCGTTGTTCCTCAACGCCGATCTGGTGGGCGCCCGGCTGGCTGATATGGATTTCCACCAGGCGGAGATGGCCGGCGCCCTGCTGGCGCGACCGATCGATTCCATTGGATCGGAGATTCAGCGCGTTATCTTCGACCATGAACGGTGGATCGACAGCTTTGGTCAGCGCGGCAACCGGGCGGAACTGGATGGCGCCGATCTTGGCCGCGCCGATCTGCGTGGTGTGAACCTCAGCGCCGCCAGCTTGCGCGGCGCCAATCTGGCGGGCGCCGCGCTGGCCGGAACGCGGCTGATGATGGCCGATCTTTCCGGGGCCAATTTGGAAGGCGCCAACTTGATCGGCGCCTCCCTGACCGGCGCCAACCTCAGCTATGCGCGGCTGGAGGGGGCCGATCTCACGGCGGCCCAGCTTGGACCGGCTGAAATCAAGGGCCCCAACGGGAAACCGACGGGCCGGTCGTGGGCGGCCAATCTGATGAACGCCAATTTGGCGCACGCCTTTCTCAACGGCGCCTGCCTCCGGCAAGCCAACCTGAACGACGCCAATCTGGAAGGCGCCGACCTGGAGGGCGCCGACCTCACCGGAGCCAAGCTGCAACGCACCCAGCTTGCCGGCATCCATCTGCCGCAGTGATGGATTGAAGGAAGCCCGCCCGCTAGAGCAGATCGCGTCCGGCTTAAAAGCCGGATGCGTGAATCTGCTCGTCAAATCAAAGCATTAGCGCGGTTTCCGCTTACACCTCAAGCGGAAACCGCTCTAAACCACGCCGACCACGATGCGGACATGCGTGGACAAAGGCGCCGTATCGCCCTGGGCCAGCGCGTTGAAACGGCTGATGATGTCCAGCTCAAGCGCCGCCCGGTCATCGGGGCTTAGCCCCGCGATCTGCGGGCCGAAGACCATATCCAGCGTCGGGCGCCAGAAAGGTTGAGCCCGCGGAGCCCGGCGGGTTGGCGTGAGCGCGGTTTCCGTGCTGCGCGTGAAACCCGCGTGATGCAGCGCGGCGGAGAGGCTGCCGGGCTCGGCGTAGCGGAACAGCGCGTTCAGGGAGTGCGCTGAGCGGGGGCCGAAACGATCCTCCACCGCACGACCGATCACCGCGAACAGCGTATTATCCGCACGCGCTCCCCAGACCATCAGCGCCATACGTCCACCGGGCTTCAAGACCCGGCGCGCCTGTTCCAGCGCGCCCGCCGCGTCGGGAACGAACATGATGCCAAAGCGGCAGGTGACGGCATCGAATGTGGCGTCCGGGAAGGGCAGCGCGGTCATATCCGCACCAGCAAAGGCCGGAGGGGTTTCCAAAGCCGCGGCACGGCGCATGGCCCCGGTCAGCATGGCGGGGATGAGGTCGGCGCCCACGACAAACCCCCTCGCCCCTGCCCGGCGCGCGGCGCTCAACGCCGGCTCCCCGATCCCACAGGCAAGATCGAGGACAAAGGAGCCCGGCGCCACACCAGCCGCATCAAGCAAGGGCTGGTTCAGCTTATCGGCAAGCTCAGCCATGGGATCGGCCCAGCGGTCCCACAGAGCGGCGCTCGCGGTCCAGCGTTCACGTTCGGCATCGCCGTCAATGGCGGCGGTAGGGGTGGCGGTGGGAGCGGCGGTCATCAATGCAAAAGCCTTGCAGGACCACCCGAACGACGCACGACCTCGCCATCGGCAAGACGTTCATTCAGCGCCGCCACGGTGTCGGACAGGTGGCGGTTGGCGGTGCTCAAGGCCTGGATATCGGCCTGGGCCGCTTGTTGCTGGCTGGTGAGCGTGGCGATGCTCTCCGACAAGCGCTTTATATGCAGCGCATGGCGGAGGCTGGTCTCGTTGAGACTGCGCCGGATCGATCCAACCGCCACGAGAACCACCACGCTGATGGTGACTCCCGCAGTGATGCAGACGATGGCGAGCGCCGTGATCCAGTCCATGGCCGGAGCCATTCATCTGTTGCGACGGATTGTGGACCAAGCATCCGCCGAAACGCCGACCGGGTCAAGGAAGGCGGCGTTTTTAGAACGGATTTCGTTTCAGCTTGAAGTCACATCCCCGCTGATCCTTGATTTAGCAAACTTGGCGGCATCGGCCTTTTTCTGAGGCCGAACGCGATCAGTTCTTAGACCGGCGCAGCCTCGAAAACAGAACCAACAGGAATCTGGATGAAAGCTCCACCGTCTCGCTGGACGAACAACACGTCGAGACCGTGCCTGCGGGCGAGCGCCTCGCCCTCGGTCGGCCCAAGCACCATAAGCGCCGTCGCCCAGGCGTCGGCGTCCATGCAGCTTCCGGTAACGACCGAAACCGATGCGATCCCGTTGTCGACCGGGCCGCCACGCAACCGGTCGATCGTGTGGGAGAGGCGGGTTCCACCGCTGTCAAGCCAGCGCCGGTAATCGCCCGACGTGGCGATGGCGGCGTCCCGCAGCTCAATCACACCCAGCGGGCCGCGCCGCTCATAGGCGGGCTCTTCAACCGCCACGCGCCATGCGCCTCCGTCTGGTCTGAATCCATGCGCCTTCAGTTCACCGTCGAGACTGACAAGCGCATCGCAGACGCCGAAGGCCTCGATCACCTGCATCATCGCGTCCACAGCAAAGCCCTTGGCGATGCCTGAAAGATCGAAAATGGATTGCGCATGCCTGCACGCCATTCCACCCGCGATGTCCAGCTCCAGGATCGAATGAGCCGGCGGCGGCCTGTCACGAAGGGATGCTCGGATGGCTGCCGTATCGGGTCCGGAACGGACGGCGCCAAAACCCCAGGCATTGATCAGGCTTCCCAGACCGATGTCGAAAGCCCCGCCCGAGGCGCGTCCGATCGCGAGGCCACGCTCCAGCACCCGCATGAGTTCGGCAGGCAGGGATACCCGGATGCCGGGCGGCGTCGTATTGAGGCGCATCAGGTCGCTGTCCGGTTTCCAGGTGGACATCTGGCGATCAACGCGCTCGACGGCGTGAGCAAGCGCCGCCTCCAGCGCAAGGATGTCGATCGCGAGCGGCGCATGGAGCAGCGCCGACCATCGCGTTCCCATGGTCGCGCCGCTCAACGCGTAGCGGAGGCGTTCAGTAGACATCTTCGGCATACCTCCCTTCGGCCTTGAGAACGGCGGGTGTGACGCCGGCTGGAGCAAGCACCTTGGCCATCGCCTCCATGACCCCCGCCGCCATGCCGCGTCCGCCGCAGACCATGATCTGGGCTCCGTCGGCAACCAGCGTGCGCAGGCGATCGGCGTCCATGAGCAGGCGGTCTTGCACATAGCCGCCGCCTTTCACCCGCGAGAACGCGGTGATGAGGCTGGTGAGCCGCCGGTCCTTCAGCCAGCAGGCAATCTCGCGCCGATAGAGGAAATCCGACGCCGGGTCCCGCCCGCCGAAATAGAGGTGCATGGGCCGTCGCCCGCTGTTGGCGCGGATGAAACCGACGAGTGGAGCGATACCGGCGCCCGCGCCGATCAGGATCACGGGTCTGCGTCCACATACGGGACGGTAGGAAGGATTGGCCTTTACAAACGCCTCGATTCTGTCGCCCGGCTGCAGGCCATGGAGGAAGCCCGAGCAGACGCCACCCGGTTGCTTGCGCACGCAGATCTCGACGAATCCGTCACGCGTTGAACTGGCCAGCGAGTAGTAGCGCGGCGCGGCGTCATCCGGCGGCGACACCGCCAGCAGATCGCCAGCGGCGAAACGCGGCCCGCCACGGCCGATCACACGGGAAAACATCCCGCTTTTGGGAAGCGCGAACCGCAGCACAGAGGTGGGGGCCTGCACGCCCTCTCCATAGTCGGCGCGTTCCGTCAGCGTCAGCGTATGAGTCCGCGGCCGCACGGGCGCATGCGCCAAGACCAGGTCTTCACCCATGACGGCCGACAGGGTCTCACCCCAACGCGCGAATTCCTGCGCGGATTGGCGGTCGATCGTCACCAACGGCATCAGCGACGCCCAGCCCTTGCCAGCCAACGCGGTTTCAACATCAAGAGCGAACCGGCAGAACTTCGGAAACTGCCGGTCGCCGAAGCCGAGAACCGCGACGGGGAAGGCTGGTGGCCCGGCAAGAGCGTCAAGGCGCTTGAGGAACATGCCGGCCGTCGCCGGGGCCGCGCCGTCGCCATACGTCGCCGTCAGTACGAACATGCGCCGCGCCGCCGGATAGGGCCGCGCTATGCTGTCCATCGCGGCGGTGTGGACCTTGTGACCCTTGACCAGCAAGGCCCCGTGCAGTGTACGCGCGAAGCCCCATGTGCCGCCGCCTTCACTGCCAACCAGGATCACGGTGTCGGCGTTCTTGATGGACGCATTGCCGGCGATGGGAAGGTGAGCCTGGCGCCGGTTCCACCAGACCGCGCCACCGCTTACCGCAAGGACGACGGCGCCGACGGTGCTGAACCCCAGCAGCAAGCCGAGCCACCATAATCCCCGGCCGGTATGGAGCATGGAGATGAACGCGTAGATCTTCCGGGCAACCGCATGGTCCTGCCAGACCAGCATCGCTCCCGTCGTGGGATCGATATACCCTTCGCCGGTGGTTGTGGTCAGGTGGAAGAGATCGTTCGGGGTTTCCGGGTTGGGAAAAGTCAACGCGCGCAATTGCGAAAGATCGATCCCGCGCAGCGACGCATTCTGATCGACGGGAAGAGCCGGGCCGCCGATCGTCACCGCCGGAAAATCGAGCGCTGGGGCCCTGACGTTCGGGAAGAGTCCGAACGTGGTGAACGTCATGTACAGCGCGGTGACCGTCGACAGGACAAGCCCGATAGCAGCAAGTCGGCCCAGATCGACATGCAGGCGCTGCCTGCCGTCGCCGCGCGCGCGGCCAAGACTACGACGCCATCCACCCATGCGGCGGGCGGTCATCTGTAAGCCGGACAGCGTCAGGAAAAGCATCGCCAGCGCCCCTGCGACGGCGGCCAAACGCCCCCCGTCACCAAGAAAGAGGGAGCGGTGCAGAATGGTTGTCCAGCGCTTGAACGCCGAGGGCGCGTAGTCCGCGACAGGCTTTCCGCTGGAGGGGTCCACCACCTGCGCGACTGGGCTGCCGTTCGTAAAAGAAAAGGCGACGAGCTGCCCGGAGGGCAACCGTTTGAGTTGCTCCACACCGGGATAGGTGCCCGCCACCTGCCCGGCCAGTTTGGCGACGCTGACGCTGTTTGCGGGGGATGAGACCGCTTCCATCGTTTCCCAGGCCGGGATCACCGACAAGACCGCGCCGCTGGCGGCGAGCACCATCAGCAAAAGGGCGAAAGAGAGGCCCACACTCTTGTGAATCGAACGCAGCATGAATCTATCCTCGATAGCGTGGGCCTACAGCGCGTAGGAGAAGGAGCGGATGCGGACGCGACCCGGTACGGGTTGACCTGCGCCGGCGGAGGTCAACGGAACGACCACCTCGGACGGGCTGTCGCGCATGTCCTCGACGGCCGTGTCGATGCGGAGTTGGTAGCCTGCGTCAAACAAAGCGTCCGCCAGGTCGAGGGTCACTTTCAGCGTGCGCCCAGCCCTGACGCTTGCCCCGGTGACGCCGTCGATGTCAGCAAGGTTTTGGCCTGACCCACGGTTCCAGCCGCTGAGGTGGCTGTAGTATTTTGATTTCCCGCCGGCCACCCACAGCGTGCCCTTGCAGGAGCCAGCCGCGTCGGTCACGTAAAGCACGAGATAGGCGTTGTTCCCGCCATAGGCGTCGAGTGTGGCGGTCAGCGTGACCGGGCGCGCCATGGCCAGTCCGGGAAAGGTTAGCGCGGTGGCCATGGCGAGAAAAACAGGAAATATTCTCATATCCGCCTCCAAAACGATGTCTTCACGAAGAAAACTTGGAGGCATTGGCTGACGCTTTCCTGAAGCTTGGCCGGAATTTGCTTCAGGTAACCGTCAGTTTTGGCCTGAGAAACGCCAACGCCCCGCGTCAGCGGGGCGTCTTGAGAGAGGCTCTGTCTTGTTGTGCTGATTTCAGACGACGTCAGGCGGTCAGGATGCTTTCATCACTTGATCTCGACTTTAGGGATCATCCCATCCTTGACAAGACCGTTGGCGGATGGCGTTTCCAGAGGCTGCGCGCCGCGCCGCCCTCTCTCCTCGTCATGCTCCCGGCTCCTGCTTTTCATGCGGATCACCGCAAGCGACTGAGGGTCCACCTTGGCTTTGAAGCCATGACCATTCTCGTCCTGCCCCCTGATCTCGTAGCATCCGTCATCGATCTTGATTCTATTGACGATCCAGCCGCGAGAATGCGCCATTTGTTCGACCGCTTCACGCGGTCGCCATTGATTCATGGGGACATTGCAGTCGTCGTCGTCATCGGCCATCGCCAGGCCGGGCGTCAGAGCTCCCAGCAGGCCGACGACGATCACCATTACTCTTTTCATCTTTCTTGCTCCTCCTCAGAGTTTCATTGCCCTTTTGTAAGTCTTTTTCCTGACGGCAACCTGAAGCCTCGGCGATGTTTGCTTCAGGTCAAGGTCAGCTTCCTGGTCATAGCTATCCTATGAGAGAGCTTTGCCGATGAACGGAAGACCTGACTGAGGTGAGACGATGCGCATCCTTTTGATCGAAGATGACACCATTCTTGGGGCGGCTGTGCGGGACCAGATCGCCGCTGATGGGCATTCGGTGGACTGGGTCACCCGGCTCGACGCAGCGAGAGACCACGTCGACAGCGCCGTCTATGATCTGTATTTCCTGGATCTCATGCTTCCCGATGGCCGCGGCGTCGCCTTCCTTCGCACGCGGCGCGCCAAGGGCGATGTCACGCCTGTCATCATTCTCACGGCGCTCGATCAATTATCCGACCGGATCGAAGGGCTGAACGCGGGAGCCGATGACTACATGATCAAGCCCTTCGACCTTTCGGAGTTGTCGGCGCGGTTGAACGCCGTCGCGCGCCGCTATTCCGGCAACCCCAACCCGCTTGTACGGATGGGCGACATCCAGATCGATCTCGCCGCGCGCTCGATCAGCCGGGCCGCCAAGAACATTATGCTGACAGCGCGCGAATGGGTGCTTTTCGAGGCTTTCCTGCAACGCCCCGGCCAGATCATGTCCAAGGGGCAGCTGGAGGAAAGGCTCTATTCTTTTGAAGACGAGGTGGAGAGCAACACCATCGAGGTGCATGTCAGCCGCTTGCGCAAAAAACTCGGGCACGCGGTCATCGAGACGGTGCGGGGTCTTGGCTACCGGCTGGGAAGCGCCACGTGATAGCGCCGCGCAGCCTGCAATGGCGGATTTCACTGTGGCTGGGGCTTGGTGTCGCGCTCTTGTGGATTCTGGCGGCCGGAGTGACAGCGTACAAACTGCGCCAGGAAATGGAGACGGTGTTCGATAGCGCTCTTGAGGAAACGGCGCAGCGGCTTCTTCCACTCGTCGTGCTCGATATTCTCGGTCGTGAGGAAGAGGATCCAGCCCAACGCATCGCCACCCTTCGTCAGCACGATGAATATTACACTTATGTCGTGCGTGATGCGCAGGGCGCCGTGCTGCTCCGCTCTCACACGGCCAATGATGCGGTGTTCCCTGCCTTCTCTGAAATGGGCTTCGCCAGGACACCGACGCACCGGATTTATTTCGACGCCGCCCTGCAAGGCACGGTTACGATTGCTGTGGCCGAGCCCCTGGCCCGCCGCCGTCAGATCGCGCGGGGAGCCCTTTTCGGGCTCGCTCTGCCCCTTGGCCTGCTTGTTCCGTTGAGCCTGTTCGGAGTCTGGGGCATCGTGCGCGTCTCGATGGCGCCGGTCAGGAGCCTGCGCAGGGGCATTGAGGCGCGCGGAAGCGGCGACCTCTCTTCGGTTCCGGTCGCGGGCCTGCCGTCCGAGATCGGCCCCATCGCGCAAGCGGTGAATCGGCTTCTGGACAAGCTTCGCCACGCGCTTGAAGCCGAACGCAGTTTCACCGCCAACGCCGCCCATGAACTGCGCACGCCGGTCGCCGCCGCGCTGGCGCAGACCCAAAGGCTGATTGTCGAAACAAAGGATAGCGCCGCCCAAGAACGCGCCCGGCACATCGAGACCGCCCTGCGCCGTCTGTCGCGCCTGTCGGAAAAGCTGATGCAACTGGCCAAGGCCGAGGGCGGTCGCCTTCAAGGCGCGGGAACGACCGACATTGCCTGCGTCGTGAAAATGATCGTTGATGAGATGGCGCGCAACCCTGGCGTTATAGACCGGATTGTCCTCGCCATTGTTGCAACGCCGACGCCAGCGGCTATCGATGCCGACGCCTTCGCCATTCTTGCGCGCAACCTGATCGAGAATGGCCTCAAGCACGGAGCGCCGAGCGCGCCGGTGGCTGTCACGCTTTCGGAAGACGGGGTGCTGATTGTTTCAAATGACGGGCCACCCGTTCCACCCGATGTGATGACACGGCTCTCCCGACCGTTTGAGCGGTTCAGCACGGATACGGACGGTGCGGGTCTTGGTCTTGCCATCGCAAGAGCGATCGCGACGGGCGTAGGAGGCGATCTTATCCTGACGTCCCCCGCACCGGGACGGTTGACCGGCTTCGAGGCCAGGTTTTCCGCTCGCAAGAAATGAATGATCGTTCCATCTGCGCTTTCCGCGAACAGACACTGACAAGGACAGGCCATACGGGCATGGTGACAATCCGCTCGCTGCGCCGATGATCTTTGCAGAAGAGCCTTAGATTTTTTTCGTCGCGCACAGATGATCGCCGAACGCCTGGATGATCGGGATGATGCGCCGCGTCTGCTTGGGTGTCACATGCGCGTCAGCCTTCAGCACGATGGTCGGGGCTTCGGTCATCAGGTGCTTGGCGCGCACGGGGCCGATCTTGTCGTCCAGGAACATGGACAGGCCCATCAAAATACCCAACGTCACGTCATCAGGCTGCGAAGGAAGGGCAAGCACAGTGTGCAGCTCCTCCAAAATCGTGTAGGTCACAATAGAAGTACGCTCAATGATTTCGACATCAGCAGCGGCACGCATCGGGCGAGTCCTTAGAACCGGGAAAGGTAAATCATTTCCGCCCGACCTTAGCGTGGTTTTATAACCAAATAATTAACCATAAGCGCTGCTGTATCACCCTGGCCAAACGGTCTCAGTCGCTCATCGAGACTCGCTGCGATGAAGACGGGGTCTTCGTCGCGATGGTGACGACGGGTTTCTTACGTCCTGTCTTTTTGCGGGAGACTTTTTTGAGAGCGGCTTGAGGTGCGGCATAGCTCAATTCCGCCACCATCGTCTGCGTGCCGGAAATGCCGGAGGGAGCAGCGATCCGGGCATCGAAAGAGTGATGCTGCGCCGCATAGAGGCTACGGACCCTCACAAGGTAGTCTTGCGTCTCGCGATAAGGAGGGGCCCCCTTATAGCGCACCACCGCTCCCTCGCCGGCGTTGTAACCGGCGAGCGCCAGCGTCACATCCCCTTCAAAATAGGCGAGCAGCCAGCGTAGGTACCGCATGCCGCCGCGAATGTTGTCTTCAGGCTTGAAGACCTCACGCACCCCGAACCGCTCCGCCGTCTCGGGAATGAGTTGCATCAGCCCCATGGCGTTCTTCTCGGACACCGCCTTCGCGTTGAAACCCGATTCAACCGACATCACCGCCAGGACCAACGCCGGGTCCAGCCCATAGGACGGCGCCAGCTTGTCCACCAGCGCCTTGAGGCGCGCCGGCGGTTGCGCCGGGATGAAAGGACGGATCGACAGCGGCTCGCACCGGTCCGGCGCCCGAGCGCCGCTTGAGGAAGCCTGGCGAAGCCACGCATAACCGAGAGGTTTGTCGGTAAAACCAGCCCCGCCCGTCAGGATGAGATGCCCGGCCCGCCTGGCGGCCTCCGCATGCCCTTGGCGGGCGGCTTTGCAGTAGAGAGAGAGCGCAAGCCGGCTATCACGCGGGGCTCCCTGGGCTTTGTCATAATGCATCGCCAATTCATATTGCGCCCGGGCGCTGCCCTTGGCGGCCAAGGACTCCAGCGCGTGAAGCGTCCGGTCAACCGTGGCCGCGACGGCGGCATGGGGGAGAACAAGACCGATCCCCATAAGGACCGCTCCGAAGAGGATATTCTTCATTATGCTGACCTGCTGGTTGGGCCGGTCAGGGGAAACGCCGGCGTTGGGAAGGGTCGGGGCGCCCGGAGTGGGCGGTCGGGAGTGAGGCCGAAAGACCGCACACTTGATCCCCATATCTTGATGATTTTTCTACAGGCTTTTATGGCTTTCCTTCTTTCTGAGAAATCAAACCCCAATCGTATTAATACAAATTCCTTTATTGCTATAAATAATGAAATTATCTCTATTATATAAACAATAAAAATATTCAATTAAATTATGCATATCATCAAAAAATAAGTAACTATATTGATATGTCTTGGGAAATAGAATTATCGTATAGCCTTTTTCCCAATTGGCAGCGGCACGGTGCGGCCATTACGTACTGATTTTCAAGCAATTGTCTTGAGACTTCTGGCGGTACCTCATGCGCTGCGCGTCTGGGGTGCTGGAATGGTTGCTCCCTCCGTTGGAAAGCGGACGAACGATTGGAAGGCACCGTCTCCGATGGCGAACCATGTCGCGCGCCCCCTGCACTCGCCGGCCCCTGATCCTGAGACCGCACCTCCGGTGGTGTTCGAGGTCGACGGTAGCCCTACCGGCCTGCCCGGCCCTGCCGATCTGCCGGGCCCTGACGACCTGCCTGATAGACCCCCTGATTTGGCGGTCATCGCGCAGATCGAAGCGGAGATTCCCCGCTTGCGCCGCTTTGCCCGCGCCATGGTCCGCGATGCGACGCTGGCCGATGATTTGGTGCAGGAATGCCTGGAGCGAGCGCTAAGCCGGCTGCATCTCTGGAGACCGGGAAGCAATCTGCGCGCCTGGCTCTTCACCATCCTGCGCAATTTGCACATCAACGGCATCCGCCGGCGTCAGACCGTGGTGGATATCGACGGGGAAGGACAAGCGGCTATCGGCGCGGCCAGCGGCGCGCAGATCGTGCGGCTTGAACTGCGCGACCTGCGCCGCGCCCTGTCCATGCTGCCGAACGAGCAGCGCGAAGTGGTGCTGTTGATCGGGTTGGAGGGAATTTCCTACGGAGAGGCGGCCGATATCCTCAATATTTCCATCGGCACCGTAAAGTCGCGCCTGTCCCGTGGCCGACGGGCGCTGCGCTTGCTGATGGAAGGTAAAATCCCCAATGACGCTGAGGATTAGGGCATGGACTCATAAACACGCGGGGATGTCCGCTTGACGACGCCGAGGTAAGGTCGTTGTCCCCGGCAATTCGGCTTCAAAGCGAAAGGACACGCAATGGCGAAGAACACGATTTGCCTCTGGTACGACAAGGACGCCGAGGCTGCCGCCCGCTTTTACGCCAGGACCTTTCCCAATAGCGCGGTGGGCGCCGTTCACCGCGCGCCCAGCGACTACCCATCCGGCAAGGAAGGTGATGTGCTGACGGTGGAATTCACCGTCGCCGGCGTCCCTTGTCTCGGCCTCAACGGCGGCCCCACGTTCAAACACAACGAAGCCTTCTCGTTCCAGATCGCCACCGACGATCAGGAGGAGACCGACCGCTACTGGAACGCCATCGTCGGCAATGGCGGCCAGGAGAGCGCGTGCGGCTGGTGCAAGGACAAGTGGGGCGTCTCCTGGCAAATCACGCCGCGCGTGCTGACCGAGGCGCTGGCGGCTGGCGGCGATGAAGCAAAGCGCGCGTTCGTGGCGATGATGGGCATGACGAAGATCGACGTCGCCGCGATTGAAGCGGCGCGGCGCGGCTGACGTTCCTGTATTGACCCATCACGTGTTTTGCGGCGGCTCAGCGCCCGATTTCATGAGAACACGCCCCAGTCTTTCATGCGACTTCAGCGCTCACCGACCCTTCGACTTCGACGCGGTTGCGGCCACTGCGTTTGGCGAGGTAGAGCGCCTCGTCGGCGCGCTGGAGAACAGCGTCGACGGCGCTGTCGCTCGGGTGCAGCATGCTGACGCCGATGCTTACCGTGAATTTTATCGACACGCCGCCGATTCCCTTCACCTCGGCCTCGGCCAGCGAGCGGCGCAGCCGTTCGGCCACCACCACCCCACTCGTCAATGACGTGACCGGCAGCAGGATGGCGAATTCCTCACCCCCCAGACGACCCAGTATATCGTACGGGCGAATCAGCGAACGGCAGGTGCGCACAAGACTGCGGATCGCCTCGTCACCGCTGGCGTGACCGTAGGTGTCGTTGATCTTCTTGAAGAAATCGATGTCGAGCATAAGCAGGCAAAGGTCCTGCTCGTAACGGCGCGCCCGCGCCATCTCTTCGCCCGCACAGGTCATGAAGCGTCCGCGATTCATCGCGCCGGTCAGGAAATCGGTGGCGGCCAGGATTTCCAATTGGTGCTGCATGTCAACCACGCGCGACGCCGCCAAAAGGCGGGCGCGCAGCCAAGCCACATCCAACGGTTTTTTCAAAAACTCATCGGCGCCGTTTTCCACGATTTCAAAGAATTGGTCCGTCACATCGTCCGACAGCATGAGCATCAGATAAAGATGCTTGACGCCTTGGGTGGAGCGCAGGTGCCAGCAAACCTCGACGCCTTCCATGTCACTGGTCTCGTAATCGACCAGCACGATGTCGAAGGCCTCTTCCTGGACAAGGGTCAGCGCCTTCGAGCCCGCTTCGGTCCAGGCTACATCATAGCCAAGCTCGGTGAGCTGCCGGCACAACTTCGTCCGCGTCATACGCGCATTATCGACCACTAGAATACGCATTCCGCCCCTCGACCCTGCCGTGTCAGTAAAGCATGACAGCCTTAAGAAAAAATTACGGACCTATCCCAATGAAGCCCGAACCGGGCCGATCCGCGCTTGCCGGTTTCCAATGAGGTCAGGTAGAGAAAGCGTCTATGAGCAACCTTGCCCGCCACATCGAAGCCCTCGCGCACGCCCATGTGCTGTGCGTCGGCGACCTCATGCTCGACCGCTACGTCTACGGCGCCGTTGACCGTATTTCGCCGGAAGCGCCCATTCCCGTGCTGCGCATCGAGCGCGAGAACAGCATGCTGGGCGGCGCCGGCAACGTGGCGGCCAATGTGCGGGCGCTGGGAAGCGCCTGCCGCTTCGTGTCGGTGGTCGGCGATGACCGCGCAGGCGAGGAACTTCGCCAGCTCGTGGGGGCCGAGATCGGCGTGTCCATGGGCGTCATCGCCGAGCCCGGTCGACAGACCACGGTGAAGACCCGCCTCATTGGCGGACGCCAGCAATTGCTCCGCACGGATACCGAAACGGTGACGCCCGTCAGCGCCGGTTCGGCGGCGGCTGTATCGGCGATGGTGCGCGAGGCGTTACCGGGGGTGGGCGCGGTCATCCTGTCCGACTATGGCAAGGGGGTGCTGACCGAGGCGCTGGTGGCCGCGTTGATCGCCGCCGCCCGCACCGCCGGGCTTGTCGTGGTGGTTGATCCGAAGGGCGCGGACTATCGCCGCTACAAGGGGGCCAGCGTCGTCACCCCGAACCGTAAGGAATTGATGCAGGCCACGGGCATGCCCGCCGACACCGACGCCGAGGTCACGGCGGCGGCGATGCGGCTTATCGAGACCTGCGGCGTTGACGCGGTGATCGCCACGCGCTCGGAGCGCGGCATGTCGGTGATCACCCGCGATGGTCGGGCCGTTCACCTGCCAGCCGAGGCGCGTGAGGTGTTCGACGTGTCCGGCGCGGGGGATACGGTAGTGGCCACGCTGACAGCGGCTCTGGCGGCTGGCGTCCCGCTGGAGGATTCGGCGCGGCTCGCCAATCTTGCGGCGGGGATCGTGGTGGGCAAGGTCGGCACCGCCGTGGTCCGCGCGCCCGAACTGCTGGAGGCGATGCACATCCAGGAATGGCGTCATGGCGAGGCCAAGGTGGCCAGCCGCGAGCCAGCCGCCGACCGTGTCACCCGCTGGCGTCATCTGGGCAAGCGGATTGGGTTCACCAACGGCTGCTTCGATCTGCTGCACCCCGGCCATATCGCGTTGCTGACCCAGGCCCGCGCTGCGTGCGACGTGCTGGTGGTCGGCCTCAACTCCGATTCTTCGGTCAAGCGGCTGAAAGGTGAAAGCCGCCCCGTGCAGAACGAAACCGCGCGCGCCACCGTTCTGGCGTCGCTGTCCTGCGTGGATCTTGTGGTGGTCTTCGACGAGGACACACCCGAACAACTCATCCACACCCTGCGCCCCGATGTGCTGGTGAAGGGCGCGGACTACACCATCGATACGGTGGTCGGGGCGGGATTCGTGCAAAGTTATGGCGGCAAAGTCGTTCTTGCCACCCTCGTCGCCGGGCAGAGCACAACCAACACCATCAAGCGAATGTCGTCGTGATCGGGAAGGGTTGAGTAAAGGCCACGCGCATCGCCACCGCGCCGGCTATGGCGCGGGACAACAGCGAAGGGATGGCCCGCCCTCAACCTGTTCACGAGGGCGGGCGTTGCGTCACATCTTCTTCTGCACGCTGTCGGCGCTGTTTTCTACAGCACGACCGCCGGCTTCCACGTCCTGGCCCATACCCGAGAAGGTATTGCACGCGGTCAAGAGCGAGCCAACCAAACCCAGAAGAAGAAAAGCTTTGATCATGTTCATGGTGACGTCTCCAAAATCCATCCGGTCAGGATGAGGTGATAACGGTTGCCGATGCCTCATGGTTTCATCCGGTGAGCGCATTTCAACGAGGCGCCCCCTGTGATCCGGTCGGCGCTCGATGGAGGCGGTCAAGCGCCGTCGGTATGAAAAGGTGGCCTCGGTGATTTGATCGCTGGACTTGCGAATCATTCGCGCATCGCTTACATATTGAGAGTGGGAGTTTTCCGCCCACGCGACGACCTGTGGAGGCCGCCATGTACCGCGACAACTCATTGATGCCGAAAGAAGCCGTTCGCCTGGCCGTGCTGGGCACGCTGATCCAAGGCGGGGCGATGCGGTACGCGGATCTGGCGGGTTCGATTCGCCATTTCCTGGACCGTATCATCGGCCCATCGCTGGATCTCATGGGCACTTCCCTGGAAATGCTGCGCTATGAGGGCCTGATCACGGCGCTGGATGGGTCAGGCATGGAGGATAACGCGCTGCTGGGCCCCACGGCGGCAGGGCGGGCGGAATTTGACACCTTGATGCGCGCCAACATGCGCACACCCTCGGCTGACGGGTTGAACAAGCTGGTCATTGCGCTGAAGCTGCGGTTCTTGCATTTGTTGGATATTGAATCGCAGCGCGAGCAGGTTGATAACCTCGTCGCCTTGCATGCGACGGAATTGGCCCGCCTCGGCGATCTGAAACACCGACACACGGGTGACGCCGGCTACCTGCCGTCGTTCCTTGATCACGACATCGCGCTGGTCGAGTCGCGTTTGAGCTGGTTCAACGATTTTCTGTCTAAAATATGAAAATTTTTTGCTTCATTCGTCACGGTTTTACAGCAAAACCTGCGTTAACCCTTTGATTTGACAAATATATTCATGCCTTTGGCCCTTTTGGGTCGATGGTTGCCTGTTCCCCTGCGGCAACGGAGCTTTTGTTTCGCTTAACGATTTTGGTGTAGCGTCGAATGGCAGTATCATGCCCCTTCATTCGACTCGGAATTTCCCATGGCAAAAGTCCCGCTGGCTGATGATCTTGAAGACCGTTTACACGTTGAATTCATCGACGACGCACGCGACCGTTTGCAGAAGCTGTACCAAGCCCTCGATTCCTTAGCGAATAAGACCTGGAAAGACAGCGACGTGATCGCGTCTTTCCGGCTGGAGTCGCATAATTTCAAGGGTATGGGCACATCGTTTGGCTTCCCAACGGTAAGCTTGATCGCTCACCGCCTGGAAGAGTATCTGGGCAGTATTACGAGCCTGAGCGAGCGCGAGACCACCGAACTGCCGATCTTCCTGGATCGTATCGCCGAGGTGGTTGACCGCAACCAGCAGCCGGATGCGGCTGAAACCAACCAGATCATCCGCGCCCTTCCCGTACGCTACAGATTCGACGTATCGGATATTGAAATCCGCAACGTCGAGATCATGCTGGTGACGCCGTCGAAGGTCATGGCGAAGAAGGTCGGTGGCGAACTGGCGGCGTGTGGCTTTCACACGGTGACGGTCAATGATCCCATCGAGTCCATCAGCCATGCGGTGCGCGTCCCCCCGGACATGCTGATCGCCTCCATGGTGATGGAAGGCCTGTCCGGCCTTGACTTGATCCGTGGTCTGCAAGCCATGAGCGTGACCAAGAACGTGCCGATGGCGCTTTTGACATCCATGAGCCTGGACAACCCGTCGCTCAGGGAGATTCCCTCAAGGGTGGCGGTGATTCGTATTGGTGAGAACTTCGTCAACGACTTTGCTTCAGCGGTGACACGGTTCAACATAGGGTAGTGTTTTTCTTGTCAGTAAACGCTGGGTGACAGATTCGTGTCACCCAGGAGATGGGGCCGCCTTCAATACAAATGCTGCCCGCCGGTGATGAAGATCTCCGTCCCGGTGACATACTGGTAGTCCGGGCCGCACAGCGAGAAAATCACCGAGGCGACTTCTTCCGGTGAGCCCATGCGCTTCAGCGGGATGCGGGGGATCAGCACATCGTATTCTGGCCCGGTCATGGCGGTTTCGATTTCACCCGGCGCAACGGCGTTGACACGCACACCGATCTCGGCGAACTCCACCGCCATCTCGCGGGTCAGCCCGGACAGCGCCGCTTTGGATGTGGAATAGGCCGAGCCGGCAAAGGCGTGCACGGAATGGCCGGCGATCGACGTGACATTGACGATCGCCCCCTTGCCACGGGCCAGCGGCGCGGCAAAGCCGCGCGCCAGCACCAGCGGGGCGAAGAAATTCAGCTCGAACACCCGGTACCAGCCGGCGATATCGCCGTTCAGGCACCCCAGCCGTTCCTTGATCGGGGTCTTTGGTGAAACACCGGCGTTATTGACCAGCGCGTGCAGCGGGTCGCCTTCCAGCGCGGCGTTGGCGTCCCGGATGAAAGCGGAGCGGCTTTCCGGGTCCGACAGATCGGCGCAGATGTGGTGCGTCCAGTTTGGATCGCGGCGGCAATGCGCGGGCACTTCTTCGCGTGAGCACGAAATGACGCGCCAGCCTTCAGCGCTGAAACGCTGCACGGTGGTATGACCGATACCTCGGCTGGCTCCGGTCAGGATAAGGGTCTTGCGGTGCGGCATGAGTCTTATGCTAGCGTGGAACAGCGGGGTTCGCCATGCTTCCTTTTGGGTCCGCCTCTTCATCGTCGCCAGGCGATGGCTTGTGTTGAACTACGGACGGTCAAGCCCAACCTTCACATCAGAAATCTTGATCGTAAGGAAGACTGCCCGTGGCGCATCGCCTTGTTCCCGTGTTGTTGCTGGTTGGCTGCATCGCCGTGAAATCCGGCGCCCCATCCGTCGCGGCGGAAACGATCGCAACACCCCCCAGCTCCCCTCCCTCGGGTAGCTGCGTATCACCCGGCGCTTGGGCGGATGGAAACGGCGCCGCGCTTGATCGCGAGCGCCTGCTCGACCGGGCCGCCACGGCGCCCGCCGTCCTGTTGGGTGAGCGGCACAACAGCGCCGAGCAACACCGCTGGCAGCTTCAGACGCTGACGGAGATCTTCGCCCGCTCCTCCCGTATCGCCATCGCGTTGGAGATGATCCCGCGCAGCAAACAGGCGGTGCTCGATCGCTGGGTCCAGGGCGGAATGGGTGAGGCGGATTTCTTGCGCGCGGTGGACTGGCGCGGGATCTGGGGATTCGACCCGCAGCTTTACCTGCCGATCCTGCACTTCGCCCGCATGAACCGGGTTCCGCTGATCGCCGCCAATGTCGAACAGGCGCTGGTCCGCCGCACCAGCAAGGAGGGATGGGCCGCCATCCCTGAAGCCGAACGTGAAGGGGTGGGCGTCGCCGCGGCTCCTTCCGACGCCTATCTGGAGTTCCTGTCGGAAATAATGGGGTTGCACGATTCTGCCGATGATCGCACGTCCCCCCGCTTCCAGCGCTTTGTTGAGGCGCAGCTGGTGTGGGACCGCGGCATGGCCGAACGCATCGCCGCGGTCCACCACGACACCGGCCGCACGGTGATAACCATCGTCGGCGCGGGTCATGTGCAGAATCGTTACGGTATCCCCTGGCAGTTGGCCGATTTGAGGATCCCCGACCCGCTGGTTTTTCTTCCCTGGGACGCCGAGCGCCCGTGCGCCGAGTTGAACGGCCAGATCGCCGACGCCGTCTTCGGCCTCGATGCCGTTGCGGAGGTTGTCACCCCACCCAAGCCACGCCTGGGTGTGCTGCTGGAGCCAGGTGAGACGGGCGTGAAGATCGGGAAGGTGATGAACGACAGCGTCGCCGCCTCCGCTGGCATAAAGCCGGGTGACACGGTGACCGGGGCCGCCGGTCGGATGATTCGCGTTCCCGATGATCTCACCAGCATCGTTCAACATTCGATTCCCGGCACATGGCTGCCGGTGACCGTCAAACGTGGTGGCCGGACGATGGATCTGATTGCAAAATTCCCGACAGAATAAGGCTGAAGCGGGGTAATCTCTTTTTTATGATCGCCCCGCCTCCGCCAATGGACACGCAGCTTTCCGTTTGACGCGGGGGGATCGGGTATGATGGAACCTCCCCATGACGGACACGCATACATCCTCTCATTCTCGTTCCTGCGGCTCATGCACCTTGTGCTGCAAGCTGATGGGCGTACCCGAGCTGAAGAAGCCGGCGGCGCGCCTGTGTGGATCGTGTGACCTGGGCAAAGGCTGCACTGTCTATGAGGAGCGCCCCCCATCCTGCCGGAACTTCCAATGCTTCTGGCTGATGGACGAAACTTTTCCTGAAGCGTTCCGCCCCGACCGCATCCACGCGCTGGCCGCTTTCAACGACACGCCGGACAGTTGCGTGCTGCATGTCGATCCGGCATACCCCAAGGCAATGCGCAGCCCCGAGGTGCGGGCGTTGAGCGACGCGCTGCTCAAGGTCTACGCCAAGCTCTTCGTCCTGACGGGCAAGGAAAGCGCGTTACTGACACGCTGACGCGAAGCTGTTGGCTTTTTCAACTCTCTCCACAGCGCCGCCGTCAAGAAACCCGCAATAACGCCAGAGACATCCCCAAAATGGGTAAGGAGGGGGTGCTTGAAGTATTTAAATAAAATTTATCTTAATTTGCCTATAATCTTTTCTGGAGCGTTCATATAGTCTGAATTATCAAAAGCATATAGCGTAGGCCAGAGACGTTTCTGTCGTTTTGAGAGGATTGGCGGCGCCCCCTGCCACTGCCAAGAAACCTTCCTTCGGCAGCCTCAAAACTCCCTCAACGGAGTCAGAGATGATGCGAACAGAAGCCAAAGACTGCCTCGATACGATGTAATACGCTGCAAGAAAAACGTTTCGGGACTCTGATATTTCCCCAAAATCGAGGGTATATAAGCCATTTTCTCTAATTTGCTTAAAATTGATGTTAATTTGTTGATAGGTTTTCCTGGAGTATCCGTATAGTCTGGATTATTAAGGCATATATCGTAGGCTAGAGGCGCTCATGTCGTTTTGACAAGACTGAGCAGCACTCCCTCATTTGTGGATATGCCAATGTTGCTAAAAAAATTTGCTTTGACTGCCGGAATTGCCGGCCTCGCTCTTTCTCTGCTCTGCTCCAGCGCCTCCGCCGCTGAACGGGTCCTGCGGATGGGCTTTCTCTCTTCCCAGGATTCACATTTCGGCGCGAGTACGACGGCTTTTGCCCAGGAGTTGACGAAGCGTACCGATGGACGCTATCGCATCGAGCTCTATCCCAATTCCACCCTCGGCGGTGAATTGGAAATGATCGGCGAGATGCAGCGCAACCATCTCGATGGCGCCTTCGTAACCAACGCCGCCCTGGCGAGCGTCATTCCTGAAATGGGGGTGTTCGACATCCCCTTCCTTTTCCGTGACGTGAATCACGCGCGGGCTGTGCTCGACGGGCCGATCGGCCAGGAATACCTCGCGATATTCAAGAAAAAGGGATTGGTGGCGCTGGCCTGGGGCGAGAATGGCATGCGCCACATCACCAACTCCAAACGCCCCATCACCGGGCCCGCCGATCTGAAGGGTTTGAAGATCCGCGTGCCGCAGTCAGACGTGATGATCGCCGGTTTCAAGGCGTTTGGCGCCAACGCGCAACCGCTGGCCTTTCCGGCCCTCTATGGCGCGCTGCAGTCGGGAGAGTTCGATGGGCAGGAAAACCCGATGGCTCTGATTCTCGCGTCGCAGTTTCAGAAGGTGCAAAAGTACATTTCGCTCAGCGGGCATGTCTATTCGTCGGCGGTCTTCCTTTTGCCGGATTCGACCTGGGATTCCATCCCAGCCGATGACCGGCCGGCTTTCGTGGCGGCGGCGCAGGTCGGCGCCAAAGTGTCGCGGGAGGCGGCCACTCAGCTCGAGCGCAGCGGCATCGAACAGTTGCGCCGGGCGGGCATGACCATCACCGAATCGGTGAATCGGGCGGCCTTCGAGCAGGCCTTGCAGGGAGCCTATGCCGAATTCGCCACCAAGTTCGGAAGTGAGACTCTGCAGCGCATCCGCTCGATTCAATAAGCTCTTTTCAAAAAGGCCTGACCCCGATGTCCAACTCCCTCTCCCTTGATCGCCTCTCCATCGCTCAGCGCATTACCGGCGGCTTCCTGCTGATCCTGGCGCTTTCGGTGTTATCCGCCGCTCTGACCTATCAGAATGTTGGCACGACCGAAAACTCCGCCACGAGCGCAACGCGGAGTGTCGAAGAAGCGCACGTGGTCTCTGAGTTCGATCTCCTGCGGAGCACGGTGCGCCGGCTGTCGATCAACTATTTGCACACCCAGAGCGGCGACATGCTGGCGGAGCTCAAGGCCGGTATAAAGGATCTGGTCACGGCGGCGGGATCCCTCGATAGCACGATCCGCAGCAATACCGCCCGCCCGCTGGCGCAGGAATATGCAGACAAATCTACAGCCCTGATCGCGACGGTTGCGCAATGGCAGACGAGCCGGAACAACTTCGCCAAGTTCGGCGCCGTGCTGTCCAACGCCGGCTATGCCCTGTCAACGCAAACGACCGGCGACGGCGCGCTTGCCGAGGCGGTGTTCCGCATGGATCGGGCGTTGCAAGACGCCATGGGCGCGGCCACGCGCTTCTCGGCAACCCATAATCCGGCGCAGGCCGATACGGCCGGCATAGAGCTGGAGCGTTATCTGCGTGAATTCGCCGCCCTGAGTAAGCGCGAACTTCCTCCTAGAATGATCACCTCCCTCAAGGTCATCGAAGCGACGCTGCCTGATTTCCGCAAGGCCTTCAGCGGCATGATCGACGGTATGGGCGCCATCGACGCCGCCGACAACGCGAGCCAGGCAACCGCAGAGCGGCTGGCCCAGTTCAGCGCGACGGCGCTGACCCGGGTGAGCGCATCCCAGAAGCAGGCGATGACCGATGTCACCAAAACCGTCCATGAATTGGGCACGACGGTGCTGATGATCTCCGGCGCGTCTCTGCTCGCCGGCATTATTCTGGCGATGATGACCGCCTCCAGCATTGCCCGCCCAATCCGCCGCATGACGGCGGCGATGCTGGCCTTGTCTGGCGGCGATACGACAGTGGAGATCACGGACCGCGACCGCCGGGACGAGATCGGCGCGATGGCGCGAACCGTCGACGTGTTCAAAGCCAACGCGCTGGAAAAGATCCGTCTCGAAGCCGGGCAAGAAGCAGCGGCTCAGCGCGCCGAGCAGGAAAAACGCCAGGCGATGAATGATCTGGCCTCAGCCTTCGAGTCCCGGGTTGGCTCGGTGATCGAGGCGGTGGCTTCGGAAATCAACCGGATGCAGACGACGGCGCAAGCCATGTCGGCGACCGCCGAGGAGACCAACCGGCAATCAGCGGTGGTCGGCACGTCGGCGGAGCGGGCCACCGGCAACGTCCAGATGGTTGCGGCGGCGGCGGAAGAGCTGTCGGGCTCGGTCAACGAAATTGGCCGGCAGGCGACGCAATCGACCGGCATTGCCGGCAAGGCCGTGGAACAAGCGCGCAACGCCGACGCCCGGATCGTCGGCTTGGTGGAAGCCACGCAAAAGATCGGCGACATCGTCGGCCTGATCTCCGGCATTGCCGGGCAGACCAATCTGCTGGCGCTGAACGCCACGATCGAAGCGGCGCGCGCCGGTGAGATGGGCAAGGGCTTCGCCGTCGTCGCCTCCGAGGTGAAAAGCCTGGCCAACCAGACGGCCAAGGCGACCGACGAAATCTCCACGCAGATCGCGGCGGTGCAGGCGGCGACAGGCGAGGCGGTTGGCGACATTCGGGCGATCACCCAGGTGATCGGGGATATGAACGATATCTCCTCCAGCATCGCCTTGGCGGTGGAGCAGCAAGGCGCCGCCACCCGGGAAATCGCCAGCAACGCCACCCAGGCGGCCTCGGGCACCCGCGAGGTATCGACAAACATCGACGGCGTCAGCGGCGCCGCCGTTGAAACCGGCCGGGCGGCGGTTGAGGTGCTGGAAGCCACCGGCAAATTAAGCCGTCAGTCAGAAACGCTGCGGACAGAAGTCAAAAAATTCCTCGGTGAAATCCGTAGCGCCTAAAGCACAGGTTACCTAGCGGGAATCCTGATGCGTCAGGGTTTCCGCCCCCTGCCACCGTGCAGACTATAAATCAGCCCGTCACATCAAAGAATAAAAGCGGCTTTCACTTCAGCCTGAAGCGAAAGCCGCTCTAACCAATTTTAAGAGGCCTCAGTCACGGCCCTTTATCACGCAGCCTTAACCGCGACGAGGAAATGTTCGACCTCGCCCCGCAGCGTTTCGGCCTGCCTCGCCAACTCACCCGCCGCGCTTGTCACTTCACCCGCCGCCGAGCCGGTCTCACCGGCGGTCTGCGTCACCTGAGTAATGCTGCCCGACACTTCCTGCGTACCGGATGCCGCCTGCTGCACATTGCGCGAGATCTCCGCCGTCGCCGCCCCTTGCTCTTCAATCGCCGCGGCGATACTGGTCGAGATTGTGTTGATCTCCGTGATGGTGCTGCTAATCCCCGTGATCGCCTGCACTGCGCCGTTGGTCGCCTCCTGGATCGCCGCGATCTGGCTGGCGATCTCGTCGGTCGCCTTGGCGGTCTGGCTGGCGAGGTTCTTCACCTCACCGGCCACCACGGCGAAGCCCTTGCCGGCCTCCCCGGCGCGCGCCGCTTCGATCGTGGCGTTCAGCGCCAGCAGGTTGGTCTGGCTGGCGATGCTGGTGATCAAATTTACCACCTCACCGATCTTCTGCGCCGCCTCGGCCAGCCAACGCACCGTTTCATTGGTGCGCGCCGCCTCCTCGACCGCTTGCCCAGCGATTTTCGTGGATTTGGTGACCTGGAAGCCAATCTCGGAGATTGCGTTGGCCATCTGCTCGGTTGCAGCGGCCACGGTCTGGACGTTGACGCTGGTTTGCTCGGCGGCGGCGGCGACGGTGGTCGCCTGGCTGTTGGTCTGCTGCGCCATGGAGGCCAGGCTGTGGGCGGTGGCGTCGAGTTCGGACGAGGCGGCGGAAACGGTGCGCAAGGCGGCCATCGAGGCGTCTTCGAAGCCGCGCAGCAAGCGGTCGATGTTTTCCGTGCGCCGCTGCTTCTCGGCCTGCTCGGCGGCCTGGGCAGCGGCCAGCTGGTCGGCGGTGATCAAGCCATCCTTGAAGATCTGCACGGCGCGGGCCATGGCCCCAACCTCATCCTGGCGCTCGGCGCCGGTGACGGCGGCGGTCAAATCATGGCCGGCGAGGCGGTTCATGATGCCGGTGAGGATCTGGATCGGCTTGGAGACGGTGGCGATGATCATCCAACCAGCAAGCAGACAGATGAGGGCCACAGCAGCGATGGCGATGGTGATGAACACCTTGCCGCTGGCATAGGTGACGGCGCCCCGGTCGGCGGCTTCCTTACCACTCTTGGTGTTGAAGTCGACCAGATCCCTGGCAAGCGCCCTGGCCTTGCGATATTCAACCCGCGATTCTCCGCGGAACAACGCTACCGCTTCCTCTTGCCGGCCCTGGCGGGACAGGGGAATCATCCTTTGGCTGATCGCGAGATAATGTTCCCAGTTTTCCGCGAATTTTCGGTAGGTCTCGGCCTCGTAACCGGGAGAGATCATCGATTGATACAGTTTACTCTGCGTTTCCATATCCTTCAGGTAACCCGCCAGCGCTTTTTCTTCTTCGGCCATGGCTTCCGGTGTGGAAGACATGATATGGGCGCCCTCGATGATCCGGTACCCTTCAAAGGCGCTTCGTATGGCGCTGACTGTCCCGACACTGGGCAACCAATTCTCGCGGATATCAACGGCCTCTTGATTAAAGGCAGAAAGGCGGTCAATGGCGAACAGGCCAAGACCAAGAGTGCACATCAAGACAATTGCAAAAGAAACAAAGGTCTTTGTCCGAACGCTGACATCAGAAAGCCACGACATCACACACTCCCTTGCTTGGCAAGCCTTTGAGGGGGATTATATAATAATTTGCGATTATCATTATTTGGTTATTAAAAAATAATTAATGTTCTATGCATGAAAACAATTTTTTACGATTCTAACAATTTAATAAATAATAATTTTGTAAAAATATTTGCAATTATTTCTATATTTTGTCGCAATTAACCGTGGTCTTGATTTCTTGTTCATCACGGTTCGGCAGGAACGTTGCCGCCACCATAAAAGGGCGCCGTCGCGAGCCTTGGGCGCAACCGGTTTCAATTCAGACCGGATCGAAATCCGCTGCCGCTCTTTGATTCTACAATGTCGAGGAGGAGGAGAAAGGTAAGGAAGGATAAATGGATGGAGCAGATCACATAAAAAACTGCATGCCGATCCAACCGACGGCAACCAGGATCACCAGCATGATAAGCGTGGTGACGATCAGCATGTTCGTCTGCCGAATTTGGCGGCAGCGCGGGCAGGTCGGCTCAGTCGTCAGATACAGCAGGTTGCAATGCGGACATTGGGTCCGGGCGCCGTCCATGGCTGGACTCCCGATGAAAAAACGGTATGAGACCACGCCCCGCTAAAGCGAATCGAAATCCGCTTTAGCGGGGTCGAGGATCAGGTTACTCGTCGTCGTCAGCGGCTTCAGCGTCCTGCTCGATCTGCGTGGCGAGGTCGCGGAGCATGTCGACAACATCTTCATGACTGGTCTCATCGACTGCGGCGTTGACAGCCGCTTCGATCATCGCCACAGCCACATAGGGGCCAAGCGGGCCACCTTCCTTGACTGCCATCTCCAGATGCTTTTCTGCGATGGTCAACGCCTTGTCGAACAGGGCTTCGGCGGTCTGGTTGCTATCGTTGCTCATTGATGAGTCCGTTAGGAATTGGTGGACGCCCTCCCTATAACACCGTCAAACCGGGCTTGGCGCGCGAATTCGATGGGAAGTCTGCGAATGATGGCGACAAGCGTGACGGATAACCCTTGTGCGCCTGCCGACCATCAGCCACATTCAACTCTATCATGACCAATTCTTCCTCCCTTACCGACCCCGCCGGCTACCGTTTCTGGATCGAAGAGCATGTGCGCTTTGCCGATCTGGACGCCCTTGGTCATGTGAACAACAACGCCATCGGCGTTTATTTTGAAAGCGCGCGCGTCGCGTTGCTGCAATCGTGCAGTGATTTTCTTGACCATAACTGTCCGTGGACTGTCGTGCTTGCCCGCAGCCTTATCGAATACAAGGCCGAGTTGCGGTATCCCGCCACCCCAAGAATAGGGGCGCGGGTGCTGCGGTTGGGCAACACATCGCTGGTGCAGGGTCTTGGACTTTTCCATGGCGATGCCTGTATCGCCACACAGGAAGGCGTGTGCGTGATCATCGACGCCGCCTCCCGTCGCCCGATTCCTTTGCCCGCAACGCTGCGGGACGCATTGATGCGGTATGAAGATTAGAGCCAACCCGATGAAGCCCCACCGCGTGCTGAAACCCGCTTCCGCCCCCCAAACTGTTGAGTTGACCATCGCCGAGATCGGTGTTCGCGGTGATGGCGTCGCTGTTTTTGAAGGACACCGGGTTTTTGTTCCGCTGACCGTACCGGGCGACCGGGTCCGCGTGCGCCTTGCCCTGCCAAAAACTGGCCCTTCGAAAGGCGAAGGCATCCGTGGCGAACGGCTCGCGCTGTTGGAGCCCGGCCCTGGGCGGGGCGGGCCATCGTGTGGTCATTTCGGCGTTTGCGGCGGCTGCACGCTCCAGCACATGGCTGACAATGCCTACGCCGCCTGGAAAATTGCCCTGGTGCATGCCACGCTCGCCCGCGTGCGGCTGGATGACGCCCCCTTTGCACCCCTGGCCCGGACCAGCGCCGGCGGTCGGCGGCGCGCCCGCCTGGCGGCGCTGAAACGCGGCGGGAAAATATGGCTCGGCTTCAATGAGCGGCTCAGCCACCGTCTGGTGGATCTGGCCGCCTGTCCGGTGCTGACGCCACGGCTGGAAGCGCTGCTAGCCCCGCTGCGCGCCGTGTTGGCCGCTGTGCTGCCGGACGGCGGCGGTTGCGATGCGGTCGTGACGGATGTGGAAGGGGGGCTCGACTTGCTGCTGGTCGGCCCACCGGCTCTGAATCTTGTGGCGCGCGAGCGCCTGGTGGCCTTCGCCGAGGCGAGTGACGTCGCGCGCCTGTCCTGGCAACCGACCGGACAACCCGACAGCGCCGAGCCGGTGGCGTGGCGCTCGCCGGTGACCATCCGCTTTGCCGGAGTCCCGGTTGCACCGGCGCCCGGCGCCTTTCTACAAGCCAGCGCGGCGGGTGAAGCGGCGCTGGTCGCTGCGGTGATCGAGGGTGTCGGCGATGCTCAACGCATTGCCGATTTGTTTGCCGGGCTTGGAACCTTTTCCCTTCCGCTGGCGCAACGCGCGGCGGTCCACGCCGTCGAGGGTGACGCCCTGGCGCTGGCGGCGCTGGGCCGGGCATCGCACGGGCTGCGCCTGACCACCGAACGGCGCGATCTCTTCGAGGACCCGTTGACAGCAAAGGAACTGGCGCGCTTTGACGCCGTGGTCTTCGATCCGCCGCGCGTCGGCGCGGCTGAGCAGGCCAAGGCCCTCGCCCAGTCGAAGGCCCCGCTGGTGGTGGCGGTGTCCTGCAATCCCGCCAGCTTCGCCCGCGACGCCCGCACCCTGGTGGATGGCGGCTACGCGCTTAAGCGGGTTTATCCCATCGACCAGTTCTTATGGTCGGCGCATGTGGAGGTGGTGGGGCTGTTCGCACGGTAAAGCCTGTGCCGGCCTCTCAATCCAGTTCCAGAACGATTGCCTTCAGATACGCCGACTCCGGCAGTTGCGGGTGCACGGGGTGGTCGCTGCCCGCGCCCGATGACCGCAAGATCCGTCCTGTTCGACCGGCATCCACCAACCCGCGCGCGACCTGCTCGGCGAAGGTCGGTGGGTCTACGTTATGGCTGCACGACGCGGCCAGCAGGAAACCGCCCGGCGCGGTGATGCGCGCCGCCATGCGCGTCATCTTGCGGTAGGCGCGGCACCCCACGGCAAGATCTTTTTTCGATTTCACGAAGGCCGGTGGATCAACGATCACCACACCGAATCGCTCCCCGATATTGGCGAGACGATCCAGTTCCGTGAAGGCGTCCGCCCGGCGCGTCTCGAAAATACCCGCAACCCCGTTGGCTTCGGCGGCGCGGCTGGCGTTGTCGAGGGCCGGTTGTGAACGGTCGACGGCGATCACCGAGGCCGCTCCTTGCGTCGCGCAGGTCACGGCGAAGCCACCGTTGTAGCTGAAGAAGTCGATGACCCGCGCCCCCTTCGCCAGCGAGGCGATGAAGGCGCGATTGTCGCGTTGATCGTAGAACCAGCCGGTCTTCTGCCCGTTCAGCGGGTCGGCGAAGAAAATCGTCCCGTTCTCCTCCAACCGCAGCGGCCCATCGAGCTCCCCTTTGGCCAGGCGTGTTTCCTCTGGCAGGCCTTCCAGCGCCCGCTGGGTGCTGTCGTTGCGCAGGATGACCGTCCTGGGGTTCATCACCTCGTCCAGGGCGCCGAGGATGTCGCCGATGCACCGTTCCATGAAGATGGTGTTGGCCTGCACGGTCACCACGTCATCGTAACGGTCGATGATCAGACCAGGCATCCCGTCGGCTTCGGCGTGCACGGCGCGATAGAAGGGCCGGTCATACAGACGCTCGCGCAGCCCGATCGCGTTTGTCAGCCGCTTGACCATAAACGCGCGGTCGATCACGGCGCCGGGATCCGGCGTGAGCATGCGCGCGGCGATCAGCGTGTGCGGGTTGAACGCGGCGATGCCCAGGGGGGCGCCATTGGCGTCCACCAGCCGCACCGGACTGCCGGGCGGCACGGCTTTGGCCAGAGGGTCCATCTGGACTTCATTTGAATAAACCCAGGGGTGGCCAAGCCGAACGCGCTTTTGGCGGTCGGGGTGCAGGCGAATCGTCGGATAGCGGGGAGAGTCGGTCATAGTCCCCGCATCTTAAAACAGATCATGGCCGACCTCAAAGGCCGACCTCAAAGGATCGATGCTGAATCCGCCCTGTGGCGAGGCTGGAAGGAATGGCCTTGCCCACGGTCAAGGTAGACTGCGGCAAAAGCGCGCCATTGGTTTAGCGTACAAGCAGGGTAAGACGCGGGCCGCGTGGGAGGGAAATTCCAACTTATCCAGCATTTCCCATAGGTTTTGGCAAAATCCATGGGCATAACCCATATGTCATATGGGCATAGGCTATACGCATGCCCATCTGGGGCTAATCCGGTCGTTGATATAGATCAATGTTGCTCATCGCACCGCTTCCATAGTGTGCGTCACTGTTTTGGCGGCAGAAGTGTCAGCGTTTGTGAGCACGGTCGGTTCGCGTGACTACCGCCCTCCCCGACGTGACCACGCGGTAAGGCACCCTCACAGGCGTCACCCGAGCCGCCCGGGACAAATGGGAGAGATTGTATGACATCAGCGACTCTGACCCCAGGGGCCGGCGGCCAGCGGGTGTCGGAAGACGTCCGTTACTACGAAGACGTCATTCGGCTCTTCGTTATTGCGGCAGTGTTTTGGGGCGTGATCGGCTTTATCGCCGGCTTGTTCATCGCGCTTCAGCTCGCATTTCCGGCGCTCAACCTTGGCCTTGAATGGACCAGCTTCGGCCGACTGCGGCCGGTGCACACTTCGGCCGTGATCTTCGCCTTCGGCGGCAACGTTTTGTTCGCCACCTCACTGTATTCCGTACAGCGCACCTGCCGGCAATATCTGTTTGGTGGCGAAGGCCTGTCGAAGCTCATCTTCTGGAACTACAACATCTTCATCGTGCTCGCCGCGCTATCCTATGTTCTGGGCTTCACCCAGGGCAAGGAATACGCTGAGCCGGAGTGGATTCTCGACCTGTACTTGACGGTCGTTTGGGTAGCCTACGCCGTGGTGTTCGTCGGCACGGTGATGACGCGGCGTGAGTCGCACATCTATGTGGCGAACTGGTTCTTCCTGGCGTTCATCCTGACTGTCGCGGTGCTGCACCTCGGCAACAACGTCAACATTCCCGTCTCGATGACGGGGATGAAGAGCTATCCCTTCGTCTCGGGCGTGCAGAGCGCCATGGTGCAGTGGTGGTACGGCCACAACGCGGTGGGCTTCTTCCTGACCGCTGGCTTCCTCGGCATCATGTACTACTTCGTGCCGAAGCGCGCTGGTCGTCCGGTGTATTCATACCGCCTGTCGATCGTGCACTTCTGGACCTTGATCTTCCTCTACATCTGGGCCGGCCCGCACCATCTGCACTACACGTCCTTGCCGGACTGGGCGCAGACGCTGGGCATGACCTTCTCGATCATGCTGTGGATGCCGTCCTGGGGCGGCATGATCAACGGCATCATGACCCTGTCGGGCGCGTGGGATAAGCTGCGCACCGATCCGGTCCTGCGTTTCCTCGTCGCATCGGTCGCCTTCTACGGCATGTCGACCTTCGAGGGCCCGCTGATGTCGGTGAAGGCGGTCAACGCGCTGTCGCACTACACGGACTGGACGATCGGTCACGTGCACTCCGGCGCCTTGGGCTGGGTGGCCTTCGTCAGCTTCGGCGCCATCTACTTCCTGGTTCCGGTTCTGTGGAAGCGTTCGCAGCTCTACTCGATGCGTCTGGTCAGCATGCATTTCTGGGTCGCGACCATCGGTATCGTGCTGTACATCACCGCCATGTGGGTTTCCGGCATCATGCAGGGCCTGATGTGGCGCGCCTACGACTCCCTCGGCTTCCTGCAGTACGCGTTCGTGGAATCGGTCGCCGCTATGCACCCATTCTACGTGATCCGTGCGATGGGCGGGCTGCTGTTCGTCATCGGCTCATTGATCATGGTCTACAACCTGTGGCGCACAGCCAAGGGTGATGTCCGCGTCGAGAAGCCATACGTCACGGCTAAGTCAGCCGTTGGCGTGGCCTGAAGCCGAGAGGACTGAGATATGGCTGAGGAAAAAAAGGGTTTTAGCCACGATATGATCGAGCGGAACACGCTCCTTCTGATCGTGCTCATCCTGATCACGGTTTCGATCGGCGGCCTTGTGCAGATCGTTCCGCTGTTCACCATCGAGTCAACCATCGAGAAGGTGGACGGGGTTCGTCCCTACTCACCGCTCGAACTGGCGGGCTCCAACATCTATATCCGCGAAGGCTGCTACAACTGCCACAGCCAGCAGATCCGTCCGTTCCGCGATGAGGTGGAACGCTACGGTCACTACTCGCTGGCCGCGGAGAGCATGTACGACCATCCCTTCCAGTGGGGCTCCAAGCGCACCGGTCCGGACCTTGCCCGCGTCGGCGGCAAGTACTCCAGCGACTGGCAGGTGGCGCATCTGGTGGATCCCCGCGCCGTGGTGCCGGAATCGATCATGCCCGGCTACGCCTGGATGAAGGAGCGTCCGTTGCAGTACACCGACATTCAAGCTCATTTGAAGACCTTGAAGTTCGTCGGCGTCCCCTACACGGACGAGCAGATCGCCAACGCCAAGGCCGATCTGGAAGCGCAGAAGAACCCGGACGCCGATTCCAAGACGCTCGCCGGGCTTCAGAACCGCTACCCGAGGGCCGTGGTGGCCAACTTCACGGGCAACAAGGCTGTCACCGAGATGGACGCCCTCGTCGCCTACCTGCAGGTGCTCGGCACTATGGTGGACTTCACCAAGTATCAGTCGCCGAAGCAATTGTTGCAGTAAGCGGAGGAAATCCATGGACTTGGATTCGCTCACTGTAGTCCTGCGGTCATTCTGGACCGTCTGGCTGACCCTGGTGTTCACCGGCATCATCGCCTACGCGATGTGGCCAAGCAACCGCGGTAAGTTCGACGACGCGTCCAGAATCCCGCTCAAGGAAGATGGCCAGGAGTTTTAAACCATGGCGAGAAACATCGAAAAAGACGCCCTTTCCGGGGTCGAGACCACGGGTCACGAGTGGGACGGTCTGAAAGAGCTGAACAACCCGCTGCCCAAGTGGTGGTTGTATATCTTCTATGTCTGCATTGCGTGGGCATTGGTGTACTACGTGCTCTATCCGGCATGGCCGCTGGGCAAGACCTACACCAAAGGTCTTCTTGGCTGGTCGCAGCGGGAAGAGCTCACCACCAACATGAGCATCGCTAAAAAAGGCCAGGAAAAATTCCTGACGGCCATCGCCGCCATGTCGGTCGATGAGATCCAGAAGAATAAGGACCTGCTGCCGTTCGCCATGGCCGGCGGGCGTTCGGTTTTCAACGAAAACTGCGCGGCCTGCCACGGCGCCGGCGGCCAGGGCGCCAAAGGCTTCCCGTCGCTCGCCGACGATGTGTGGCTGTGGGGCGGAACCACCGCGGACATCTACAAGACCATCCAGCACGGCATCCGTGCGGATGACGCGGACACCCGTGGCACGCCAGGTGCGGGGATGACGGCCTTCGGTAAGGACAACATCCTGACCAAGGACCAGATAGACCAGGTTTCCGACTTCATCCTGGCGGTGGCGAACAAGCCAGCCGATGCAACCAAGGCCGCCGCCGGCAAGACGGTGTTCGCCGAGAACTGCATCGCCTGCCATGGCGAGCAAGGACAGGGCTCCTTGGCGGCTGGCATGGACGTCGGCGCCCCGCCGCTCGTCACCGCCGCGTGGCTGTACGGCGGCGACAAGGCCACTTTGGTGGAGACCATTACGAACGGTCGCGCCGGCGTGATGCCTTCCTGGTCGAAGCGCCTGGATGACGCCACCATCAAGCAGTTGGCGGTGTACGTCCACAACCTCGGCGGCGGTAAGTAACCCACGCCTCCTGAGGTCTGTAAGAGTGATGCCGGGGAGTCACCTCCCCGGCATTTTTTTATGGCTGGATTCCGGCTTGCCTTGACTCAGAACGCGCTGTGACCGTTTGAAAATTGATGCGCGTCAAGGCGCAAGGTTGATTCAGCGCAATGTCCCCCGTACTGTTCCGCCTCTATGTTGGCGTCCGGTTTCGGCTATGACCGGAATGACCGCTGCTTCAGACAAGCATGACATGCTGTTTTAAAATCTGAAGAAACGAATCCTTAGAGAGAGGACGGGTCGATGAGCATCGTCACCGACGTTGAAAACCATCTTCCGCCAAAACATTCAAGCCCTCCTACGCAAAGCCGCCGCAGACGCAGCCCCGGTTGGTACATCCCTTGGATCTTCGTCGGGGGGTTTTTGATTGTATTCGCGGTCAACGGGCTGATGATCTACTTCGCCACATCGACCTTCAACGGGCTTGAGACCGAAGATTATTTTCTTAAGGGCATCCACTACGATCAGGACATCGCCGGCGCCAAGGCGCAGAAGGACCGCGCCTGGAAGGTGGATCTGGCCTTCGTTTCCGAAGCGCCGGGCAAAGGCCGGGTGACCCTGAATCTGCGGGACAAGGATGGCGCTCTGTTGAAAGACGCCAAGGTTCGCATCAAGTTCATTCGACCGACCATGCAGGGCTATGATCGCACCATTCAGCCGGAATCCGCCGGTGATGGTCGCTATGTAGCCGCCATCGACCTGCCGCTGCCGGGGGTCTGGGATATGCGCATCGCCATCGACCACGCCAGCGGTGACTACCAGGATCAACAGCGCATCATGGTTCAGTGATGATTCTTTGCCTCCACTGCGGGCAGGGGCTTCCTGCCAGCATGGGGCCCTCTGGTTCGGACCCCTTCTGTTGCTCGGGCTGCGCCGCCGCCTATGATCTTGTGCGCGGCCTGGGCCTTGAGCGGTACTATGAGCGGCGCAGCGTTGATCCGTCGGCACGGTCATTGCGTCCCGATTCCGATGCCCCCGCTATCGATTTTTCACCGCACGCCAAGCTGGGGGCGGACGGCGCCGCCACGCTGCATTTGATGGTGGATGGGTTGCAGTGCGCCGCCTGTGTCTGGCTGATAGAGACGGCGCTGTCGCAGCAAAGCGGCGTTATCGCCGCCCGGCTCAACATGACCACCCGGCGCTTGACCATCACATGGCGCACCGCTGAAACCGACGCCAACACCATCACGGGCATCATCACCCGTCTCGGCTACCACGCCATGCCCTTCGATCCCGAGCGCCTGGGCGGCGCCCAGCAAAAGATCGAAAAGGAACTGTTGCGCGCCATGGCTGTGGCTGGTTTTGCCGCCGGCAACATCATGCTGTTTTCGGTGGCCGTATGGTCTGGCCACGCCGACATGGGCACAGCGACCCGTGATTTGATGCACTGGCTCTCCGCCTTGATTGGCCTGCCGGCCATCGCCTACGCGCTGCGGCCCTTCGCGCGCTCCGCCCTGCAGGCGTTGCGACGGGGCCGCACCAACATGGATGTGCCGATCACCATCGGCGTGATCCTCACGGCGCTGATGAGCCTGTTCGAGACCACACAAAGCGGCCTGCACGCCTATTTCGACGGCGCGACGATGCTTTTGTTCTTTTTGCTGATCGGTCGCTACCTTGACCAGCGCGCGCGTGGCCGGGCGCGTTCGGCCGCCGAACAGCTTCTGGGCCTGCGCGCGACCCAGGTCACGGTGCTTCAACCGGACGGGCGTTCGATCATTGTGCAGCCAGAGCAAGTGGTTTGCGGAACAACCGTGCTGATCGCTGCGGGTGAGCGTATTCCCGTCGATGGGCGCGTTCATGATGGCGTGTCCGATGTGGACACAGGCCTGATCACCGGCGAGAGCGTGCCGACCATCGTGCGGCCCGGCGATCTGGTGTTTGCCGGTGTTCTGAACCTGACGGCCCCCTTGCGCCTTACCGTCACCGCCGTGGGGGAAGGCACCTTGCTGGCGGAGATCGTCCGCTTGATGGAGGTGGCTGAACAAGGCCGCGCCCGCTACGTCGCCATCGCCGACCGTGTGTCGCGCCTCTACGCCCCCGTCGTGCACCTCGCCGCGCTGATCACCTTCCTGGGCTGGATGTTCCTGATGGGCGCCGCCTGGCAGGACGCGCTGATGAACGCCGTGGCGGTGTTGATCATCACCTGCCCGTGCGCCTTGGCGCTGGCGGTGCCGGTGGTGCAGGTGATCGCCTCCGGTCGCCTGATGCGCCAGGGCATCCTCTTGAAAACCGCCACCGCGCTGGAGCGCTTCGCCGGGATCGACACCGTGGTGTTTGACAAGACCGGCACATTGACCGAAGGGCGCCCGGCGCCGCAGCTCGACGGGGTGGATCCAGAGGCGCTACGCATCGCCGCCGCGTTGGCCGGCGCCAGCAAGCACCCCCTGGCCCGCGCCTTGGTGAACGCCGTGCCGGGCGTGCCCGTGGCCGAGGGCGTCCGGGAGATCCCCGGCGCCGGCCTCGTCGTCGAAACACCGGAGGGAGAAATCCGCCTGGGCAGCCGCCGCTTCACAGGCGCACCCGCCGACTTGCCGGACGGTATGCCCACCCTCGATGCGCCCGGCCCCGAGTTGTGGATCGCCCGACCGAACAAACCGCCCTTGCGCATCGCCTTTCTCGACGCGCCACGCACGGACGCCGCCCAGGTGGTGGCCGCCCTCAAGGCGCGCGGCTTGGCCGTCAGCCTGTTGTCCGGCGACCGCCGCGCCGCCGTCGCCGCCGTCGCCGACAGCCTGGGCATCGACGATTGGCAGGCGGAGCGGACACCCACCGATAAAGCCGCGGCGCTGCAAGCGCTGGTGGAGCAAGGGCGCACCGTGCTGATGGTCGGCGATGGCCTGAACGACGCGCCGGCGTTGAGCGCCGCATCGGTGTCCATGTCGCCGTCCACGGCGGTGGATGTCAGCCAGACTGCAGCGGATGTGGTCTTCCAAGGCCTGCGGTTGACGCCAATCCTCGAGGTGTTGGAGGTGGCGCGCCGCTCCGGCATGCTGGTCCGCCAGAACTTCGCCATCGCCCTCATCTATAATTTGTTTGCCGTCCCCCTGGCGGTGTCCGGGCTGCTGACGCCGTTGATCGCCTCCCTGGCGATGTCATCCTCATCGCTTATCGTCATCGCGAACGCGCTGCGGCTGGCCCGTCGCCGTTCTGTGAAAGGCTTGCATCATGAATGGGCTTTTGTACCTGATCGCCGCCGCTCTAAGCTTGGGCGGTCTGGGGTTGATGGCGTTTCTGTGGGCCCTTAAGTCCGGTCAGTTCGATGATTTGGATGGCGCGGCGCACCGCATTCTTTTTGATGACGAACAGCCCTCTCCCCCACCCCACGCTTCCGAGCGGCCCTCCGAGCGGCGGTGAATGTGATATCCCCTCCTCTTGGGTCAGGGCCTGAGCATGCGTAAAGTTCTTCTCGCCGCTTTCCTGTTTCTGATCGTGGGCCCTGCCGTCGCCGCCCCACCCCCTCCCCAGTCGGTGGAGGAGAAGCAGGTTTCCGCCGTCTTTGAGAAAGCGCGGACCGCCCTTCAGCAAAAACAGGGGGCGGCGTTGGCGCCGTTGCTCTCACAGGCGACGGTGCAGAAGCTGGAATCGGTGCGCATGGCCGCCCGCAAGGGTGACATGGTGGCGATCAGCCGTCTGGAGCCGGCTGAGAAGTTCGCCGCCATGGGGCTGCGCCGTTATCTATCCTCCACCGAACTGCGGCGCATGGAGTTGGGTGACCTCGTCGATCATGCGGTGCAGAAGGGATGGCTTGGCCCCAACGTGATCGCGCAGAGCACGCTTGGACCGGTGCGGGTCAAGGGCGACCGCGCCTCGGCCTTGCTGCTGGTCAACAACAAGCCAGCGCTCGTGCCCGCCGACTTCGTGCGCGAAGGCGGGAACTGGCGCTTCGATTTGACCAGCGTGTTCAGTTTCAGCGGGCAGATGCTCAAAAGCGTCGCCGCCATGTCGGGAAAGACCGACGACGCCTACATCAATGATTTACTCGACCGTCTGCCCGCGAAAGCAACGTCGCTCAAGTGATCGCACCAATCAACTTAAGGGATCAGCAGGCGACCATCCGCATCGAAAGAAACAAACGGGTTCCAAACAACTTCCCAGGGGTGACCGTCGGGGTCGGCGAAGTAGCCGGAGTAACCACCCCAGAACACATCCTGCGCTGGTTTGAGAATATGCCCGCCAGCCGCTTCCGCCTTGGCCAGCCTTTCGGCCACATCCTCACGTTTGTGCACGTTATGGGCCAGGGCGATACCTCCGAAAGCGCCGCCCCCGTTTGGCGGCAGATGCGCATCCTCGGCCAAGGCGTCACGACCGTACAGCGCCAGCACCACCCCGCCCGCCGGGAAGAAGACGATACCTTCCTGGCTGGCGGGTGAGGCGGTGAAGCCCAGGCGTTCGTAAAACGTGCGGCTGCGGGCGACATCCGCCACCCCCAGGGTCACCAAAGACAGCCGTGGTTCCATGATCAGCGCTCCTCCCGGATAAGCTTGGTTAACACCGCCCCCGCGAAGTTGGCCCCTTCAATATTCGCCTTAGTCAGATTCGCCTCGGTCAGATTGGCCCCACGCAAATCGGCGCCACGCAGATCGGCGCCGGTCAAATTGACGCTGTGTAGATCGGCGTTCCTCAGTATCGCCATGTCCAAACGGGCGTGCTGAAGATTGGCGCGCAGAACATGGCTGCTTATATTCTGGACGTGGATGGGGCCGAATCTGGCGTCCGTCAGAGTGGCGTTGGACAGCGTCGCGCGCTCAAAATTCACCCCACGAAGATCCGCCCCGGTGAAGTTCGCCTTGCGCAGGTCGGACAATGAGAAATCGGCGATCGCCAGGGATGCTCCGACCAGCCCGGCGCCACACAGCGTGGCAGCCCGCACGATGCCGGCCGACAGATTGACGCCATCAAGCGTGTAGCTGGACAGGTTGACGCCGGAGAGATCGGCCCGTGCGCCCTCCTTGCCGTCACTGTTGATCCAGATGAGATGCGCGGCGATGGTCCCCCGCAGCGTACGGCCCGCATCCTCCAGCCGCGTCGAGGTGACAACCCCGGCCAGATTGGGGGAGCGCAACTGATTCTGGTCGAGGATGGCCCCAATCAGATTGGCGTTGCTGAAGTCGGCGCGCCCGATGGCGGCCCCGGTCAGTATCGCGCCGGTGAGCTGCGCCCCCGACAGGCCCGCCTCCGTCAGGTCGGCCCCGGTCAGATCGGCCCCCGTCAGGTTTGTATTGCTTAGATTGGCGCGCTGGAATTTGGCGCCGCGCAGAACCGAGCCGGTCAGATCAGCCTGCATGACGAAGGCGTTGGCCAGCTTGGCGCGCGACAAATCGGCGGCGTGGAGCGTTGCGTTGGACAATTCCGCCGTAAGAACGGAGGTGAGCATGAGATGCTCTTCTAACCCGCCGCCCTCGCTATGGCGCAACAGGGTGCCCTCACGCAGATCAGCCTCGATCAGCACCGCTTCATTCAGTGTCGCGTTGCGCAGACAGGCGCCGCGCAGGTCAGCGCGATGCAGGTCGGCCCTGTCCAAATTGGCCCCGCGCAGGTCGCTGGCGTATAGATTGGCGTTCTGCAAATTGGCGCCAACCAGACGGGCGCCAAACAGCTTGGCCCCGGACAAATCGGCGTCGGACAGATCGACACCCGACAGATCCAGATGCGACAGGTCGCTCAGTTTCAGATTGGCGCGGACCCCGCCGCTCTGACTTTTCCGAAACGCCTGGTGGCGCTTCAGAATCGCCGCAAGCTGTTTTTCGCTCATCTGCGTGTAGGGTGACGCTGAGCCTTGCGATGTCGGCATCGCGCGGGACCTTTTGGCATGGTGGAGCAGGCTGTCCGCCCGCGGGTCGAAAACATACGGAATAAGGCTGCATCCGCACTACGCATGAGCGCCGTCAGTCGGATAGCCGCGTAGATAACATGGATGGAAGGAGAGGGATATGGTGAAGACATTGACACCCGCGTAGCCCAACTCTATTGTCTGGCGATCAGTTCCCGTCGGTTCCCTCGACGCCATGCCCTGCGGGGCGCCAGCCAGTCCGCGAGTATCGCGCACTGGCGCGTTTGTGTTTGGGGCGCCGCCGGAGTCTTGGAGCCCATTGTGGAGCCCCTTGTGGCGCTTTTGAGGACCCTATGTTTGAAGGTCTAACCGGACGTCTGGGCGACATCTTCGACAAGCTGCGCCGCCGTGGCGCGCTGAGCGAGGAGGATGTCTCCGCCGCTCTGCGCGAAGTGCGTGTGGCGCTGCTGGAGGCTGACGTCGCCCTGCCGGTGGTCAAACAATTCGTGGCCCAGGTCAAGGAACGCGCCGTCGGTCAAGAGGTGCTGCGCTCCGTCACGCCGGGCCAGCAGGTCATCAAGATCGTCCATGACAACCTGGTCGAAATGCTGGGCCAGGGCGAAGAGATCAACCTGAACGCCGCCGCGCCCATACCGATTTTGATGGTTGGCTTGCAGGGCTCGGGCAAGACGACATCGACGGCCAAGATCGCGCTGCGCCTCAAGACCAAGGAGCGCAAGAAGGTCCTGATGGCGTCGCTGGACGTCCGCCGTCCAGCCGCCCAGGAACAGCTTCGGGTGCTGGGCGAGCAGACGGGCATCGCCACGCTGTCCATTCTCATGGGCCAGGGTCCGGTGGACATCGCCAGGCGGGCGATGGAAACCGGTCGCCTTGAAGGCTATGACGTGGTGATCCTCGACACTGCCGGTCGCCTGGCCATCGACGAAGAGTTGATGGCTGAGGTCGTGGCGGTGCGCGACGCCACCCAGCCTGTCGAGACGCTGCTGGTGGCTGACGCCATGACCGGCCAGGACGCGGTGACGGTCGCCACCAATTTCAACAACAAGGTTGGCATCACCGGCATCGTGCTGACCCGCGTGGATGGCGACGCCCGAGGCGGCGCCGCGCTGTCGATGCGCCAGATCACCGGCAAGCCGATCAAGCTGCTGGGCGTGGGCGAGAAGATCGACGCGCTGGAGCCTTTCCATCCCGACCGTATCGCCGGCCGCATTCTGGGCATGGGCGATGTGGTGTCGCTGGTCGAGAAGGCGGTCGAGACCATCGACCAGGAAGAAGCCGAGAAACTCGCCCGCAAGATCGAGAAGGGGCAAGGCTTCGACCTCGACGACATGGCCTCGCAGCTCAAGCAGCTTCGCAAGATGGGCGGGATGTCCGGCCTGATGGGCATGCTGCCGGGCATCGGCAAGATCAAGAATCAGCTCAAAGACGCCAACATCGACGACAAGGTGATCAAGCGGCAAGAAGCGATCATCTCGTCCATGACCAAAAAAGAACGCAAGTCGCCCGAGGTGATCAAGGCGGCGCGCCGCAAGCGCATCGCCGCCGGCTCAGGCACCAGCGTTCAAGATGTCAACAAGCTGCTGAAGCAGTTCGAGGACATGCGTTCGATGATGAAGCAGGTCCAGAAGCTGGGCAAGAAGGGGCTGATGCGCCATGGCCTCAGCGGCCTGCTGCCGCGTGGCCTGGGTGGTGGCGGTGGCTTCGGTGGCGGTGGTGGGAAGGGGCCGTTTGGATGATCGGCCCCTCGCACAGCTTGGCCCCACAGCCTAGCCCCACACCCGTGTTATCTTCCCGTCTGATGGCGGGTTTCGTTCAACCATCTAAACCCTGAAGAGAGTTCTGACTTATGTCTTTGAAGATTCGTCTGTCCCGCGGCGGCGCCAAGAAGCGCCCGTTCTACTCGATCGTCATCGCCGACGCCTACAGCCCGCGTGATGGCCGCTTCGTCGAGAAGATCGGCTCCTACAACCCGATGCTGCCGCGCGAGCACGAGCAGCGCGTCCAGCTCGACGCCGAACGCGCCAAGTACTGGCTGTCGGTTGGCGCCCAGCCGACGGATCGCGTGGTGCTGTTCCTGGCCAACGCCGGCCTGGTCCCCAAGCCGGAAATCCGCGAGACCCCGAAGAAGTCCGCCCCGAAGGCGAAGGCTCAGGAGCGCGCCAAGGCCGCCGCCGCCGCCGCCGCTGCGGCCAGCGCGTAAGGTCCGGTCAGCGATCCATCCTATGTCTGCTAAGATTTGCATCGGTCAGTTTGCTGGCTCGCACGGGGTGAGGGGTCTGGTGAAGCTGCGCAGCGTCCCCGAAGATCCCGAGGCCGTGGCTGCGTACGGGCCGTTGACCGACGAGGGCGGCGCGCGGGTTTTCCGCATGACGCTCTCGGGCGCCGCCAAGGATGTGCAGCTTGCCCGCGTGGAGGGAATCACCACCCGCGAGCAGGCGCAGGCTTTGGCCGGCGTGCGGCTCTATGTCGATCGCGCCGCCTTTCCCGACGTGGTGGACGAGGATGAGTTCTACCACGCCGACCTTCTCGGTCTCAGGGCCGAGACGGCGGCGGGGGAGCTGTTCGGGATCGTCAAGGCGGTCCATGAATTCGGCGGCGGTGACGTGCTGGAAATCCAGACGGAGTCTGGCGTTACGGAGCTGCTGCCGTTCACCAAGGCCTGTGTGCCGGTGGTGGATGTCAGGGGCGGACGGGTGCTCGTCGAACCGCCGGCGGTGGTGGAAGTGAGGCCGCAAGGCCAGGACGACGATGACCAGGACAATGATGACCGGGATACAGGGGGGACGGAGCCGTGAATCACGGAGCTTCCGGCCCGCTTGCCTGGATCGTCAAAGTCGTGACCCTGTTCCCCGAGATGTTTCCGGGGCCGCTCGGTCACAGCCTGGCGGGCAAGGCGCTGGAAAATGGCGCGTGGTCACTGGAAACAGTGGACATCCGCGCTTTTGCACGCGATAAACACCGCTCCGTCGATGATGCCCCCTTTGGCGGGGGAGCGGGTATGGTGATGCGGCCGGACGTTTTGGACGCCGCATTGACTGCCGCTTGCGGCTTGCCGGGAACCGAAGGCCGTGGCCGGGTTCTCTACTTGTCGCCACGCGGTCGGGTTCTCGACCAAACGCTGGTCAAAGAGTTGGCGGCGGCCCCTGTGGTCACGCTGCTCTGCGGACGGTATGAGGGTGTCGACGAACGGGTGCTGGAAGCGCAAGGGGTCGAGGAGGTTAGCCTCGGCGATTTCGTGTTGTCCGGTGGCGAGCCGGCGGCGCTTGCCCTGATCGACGCCGTGGTGCGCTTGCTGCCCGGTGTCATGGGCAATGCCGCTACGGCTGATGATGAGAGTTTCGAGCGGGGATTGCTGGAATATCCCCACTACACACGGCCCGCCGTTTGGAGCGACGGGCTGGGTGTGGAACGGTCGGTCCCGGAGGTTTTGCTCTCCGGCCACCATGAAAAGGTTCGTGCCTGGCGACAAGCCGAGGCGGAGCGGATCACCCGGGCCCGGCGGCCCGATCTGTGGTCCCGCCATCTGCTGAAGTCGTCCGGCGCCGGAAAAGATGGTCCGCAGATGCAGGCCGAATGGAACGACGGAGTGACGGTCCGCCGAGAGGCGCGCCGAGACAAAGGGGTAGTGTCATGAACGTGTTGCAGCAGATCGAGCAGGAGCAGATCGAAAAGGCTCTCGGCGGCAAGACCATCCCGGAATTCTCGCCAGGCGATACGCTTCGCGTGAATGTGAAGGTGGTCGAAGGCACGCGCGAACGCGTGCAGGCCTATGAGGGCGTGTGCATCGCCCGTAAGAACGCTGGCGTGAACTCTTCGTTCACTGTGCGCAAGATCAGCTACGGCGAAGGCGTGGAGCGTGTGTTTCCGCTGTACAGCCCGCGCATCGATTCGGTCGAGCTGGTTCGCCGGGGCGATGTCCGCCGCGCCAAGCTGTATTACCTGCGCGATCGCCGCGGTAAGTCGGCTCGTATCACAGAGCGCACGACAGGCCGTGGCATGAACAAGGCCAAGGCCGCCGCGGAGTAATCCGCCAACGCTTTGCTTTTCTGTCTTTCAGCACCGGCGAGCCATGGCTTTGCCGGTGCTGAAAGACAGTCGAACGCCCGCCGCAGGCTATCCTGCGGCGGGCGTTCGACGTTTTTATCTACAGCGCTTTGTTATTGGCTGCGCCGCGAGAAGGAAATCGCATAGGCGGTGTCGCGCGCGGTGATCAGCGGATCGTCGGAGGGTTCGATACCATCCGTCAGCCGGCCGGGAAGGAACAGCAAGTCCTTCGCCACGGCCTCATTGTTCGCAACCACGCCCGTCAGGGTGAATGTCCCGAGTTCAACACGCTGGCGGTTTTCCGGCCAAGCCATGGTTGCGTCGGTGATCGGGTCTTCCGGCTGCGCGACTTGCGCTGACAAGCGGAACTGCACCGGGCCTTTTTGCAGCCTTTCCTTGATATCGGTGATCAGGAAGTCCGGGGGTTGCTTCGCCGCCTCTTCTGGGGAGAGGTGGGTGACCCCCGCCACGGGCTCCATCACGTATCGGATAAACCGCGCTTCGCCCGCCTTGTTGATGAAGCGAAAGGCGTTGATTCCGAAATACTCTTCGGTTGCGAAACTTGTGGGCGTCCTTACCGTCGCGCCGGCCCGAACCGCAGCGGGGTGGCTGGCGAGGAATTCCTCGATCCTGGTCGGCTTCGGGCTGTCAGGCTTGCTGGCCCCTATGGCGAGTTGCAGGTCACGGAATTCCGCCGGCGTGGCGACGGGAAAGAAATGCAGGCTGTTGATCACCATATCGGTGTCGCCGCCATCCGGTAAATGGAACTTGATGGCCATTCCATGAGGGTTGGCCTTGCGATCGCCATCGGCGATGTTCGGTATGCCGGTTGCATCGGAAAAGCGCACGACCACCGGCACGGGCGTGGGCAGGTTTTGGAAATGCACCGCACGGGTGATCGACGCCGCACTTGGCGCCGCCTTGAATTGCCCCTCCACCACGATGCCCTTGGCGTGGTTAGTGCGCAGTCCCGGATGCGTTCCAAAGAGCGCTTGCAGGGCATCGACGATTTGTTCTTCCACCGCTGGCTCTTCGGCATAGGCCGGCGCGGGCGCGCCGAGTAAAAGAGCCATCAAACTAAGGGCGCAAGCGGCGGAGCCAATTTCAAGTGAGCGCATCGTGTGAGATTACCTCGTGTCAGTGCTTTCAAAGGGCGCCAATGACATGATGTTCTGCTTCCTTGTTTTCAACTATGACGGATGGATGCTTGGCCAATGACCGCTCATTTGGGGAATAGACAGCGCCGCCAGTCCGGGTTACACCACGGCCTCCCCGGGGCGATCCCCAAAAGCCGCTGCCAGCGGCTTTTCCATGCCAGAAGCCTTGATCCATGCTCGCCAATTTAGCCGCCCTCGGCGCCGCGCTCTGCTGGACGGCGGGTGGTCTCATCGCGGTCGCGCCGGTGCGAGCGATCGGGCCGATCACCTTCAACCGCATTCGCATGGTGATCGTGTTCGTGATGCTCAGCCTCATGGCGGTGCTGACTGGCGGTTGGGCGCAGATCACGCTGGAACAAGCCGTCTGGCTGTCCTTGTCCGGCGCGGTCGGCATCTTTCTGGGTGACAGCGCGCTGTTCTGGGCGCTGAGCCGGTTAGGGCCACGGCGCAACGTGGTGATTTACGCCAGCAACGCGCCGATCACCGCGCTTTTGGGCTGGCTGGTGCTTGATCAGAGCCTGTCGCCCTTGACGCTGTTGGGGATTGCGCTGGTGACCATGGGCATCATGCTGGCGGTGATGCTGCGTGGCGGCTCCCACGCTTTGGAAGCGGTGCGCGGCTCCTTGCTGACGGGGGTTGGCGTCTGCCTGATTGCGGCGCTGTGCCAGGCCGGCGGTTCGATCCTCGCCAAGCCCGCGCTGGATCTGGGGGCTGACCCCGTGGCGGCGGCGGCGGTGCGGGTTGGCGCAGCGGGCGTGCTGCTGTGGGCGGGACTCCTGCTGCCGGGAGAGCACGCGGCGCTTAAAGGGGCGTTTCAGCCCCGCATCCTGGCGATGATCGCCGGCAACGGCCTGCTGGGGCTGGGGTTGGGGGCGACGCTGCTGTTGATCGGGCTGAAATACGGCAACGCGGGTGTCGTCGCCACGCTGTCGGCCACCAGCCCGGTGCTGATTTTGCCCATGCTCTGGGTTTTGACGCGCCAGGCGCCGCGCCCGGGAGCATGGATTGGCGCAGCGGTGGCGCTGATCGGCGTGATGCTGATCGTCAACCGATAACCACGCTACGCCGCAGATTTTTGAACAAGCCACGCCACCGCTTGCGCCACGGTGTCGGCGCGTTCGCCCGGTGGTGATTCCCGTCGGTTTATGAGAACGACGGGCACGCCCAGATGACGCGCCGCGACGAGTTTGGCGTCATCGCCACCGCTGTTCCTGGCGATCAGCAGGTCGATGCGGTGGCTCTTCAGCAAGGCGACCTCATCCTTCACCCGGAACGGCCCACGCGCGGCAATTCGTTCATGGCGCAGGCAAAGGGTTTGATCCGGCGCTTCAACACTGCGGATAAGGAACCAGGAAGCGGCGCAGCCGGTGAAGGCCGCCAATTCCTGACGCCCAATGGCGAGGAACACGCGGGCCCCGGCGGGCGCCGCGGCGGCGGCGGCGGCGATATCCGGCACGCTATTCCAACGATCACCGGGAATCGGCGTCCACGGGGGGCGGACCAGCATCAAACGCGGCGTCGGCCACAGACGAACAGCTTTTTCAGCGTTGGCGGAGATGACCGCAGCGAAGGGATGCGTCGCGTCGATAAGCGCGTCGATGTCTTGTGACGCCAGGTAGTCAGCCAACCCCTGGGCGCCACCGAAGCCCCCGATTCGTATTTTCCCGGCCAGCGCCGCAGGCTGCCGCGTTCGCCCGGCCAGCGCGGTGATGGTGTCAAAGCCAGCGGCGGTCAGCGTATGGGCGAGAGCCGCCGCCTCCGCCGTGCCACCAAGAATGAGGACGCGCACGGCTTACCTCGCTCCCCCGGCGCACGTCCGGCCAACACATTGACCGGTGCGGTCGGCGACCAGCACTTCCACGTCCACCGGGGCCCCGTCGAGCACGTCCAGCGCCGTGCGCCGCGCGGCCTCGGCGACAGAATCGGCCAGCGGCACGCCGGCGATGAAAGCCGTGTCCAGCACCTGCTTGGCGGTGTTGGAGGCGCGCGCAACGGCGATCAGCCCGGCATCGGCGCCCAACGCCTCCAGCCGCGTGGCCAGCCATTGCCGATCGGTCTGGCTGCGGCTGGAATGCAGATCCAGCGCCCCTTGACCCAGCTTCACCAGCTTGGCGAAACCACCGGCGATGGTGAGCTTCGGCACCGGGTTGCGGCGCAGATATTTCAACAACCCTCCGGCGAAGTTGCCCATGTCCAAAAACGCCGATTCCGGCAAGCCGTACAGCCGCTTCACCAAATCTTCCGACGTCGAGCCGGTGCAGCCCGCCACATGCGTCAAGCCCGTGGCGCGCGCGACATCGATCCCGCGCTGGATGGAGTGAATCCAGGCTGAGCACGAGAACGGCACGACGATGCCCGTGGTGCCGAGGATCGACAGACCGCCGACGATGCCCAGGCGCGGGTTCCAGGTTCTCTTCGCCAGGGCTTCCCCGTTGGGGATGGAAATCTCCACCACCACATCCGCGCTCCGGCCAAAGCATGCCGCCACCTCGGCGATGACGGCTTGCATCATCCGGCGCGGCGCCGGGTTGATGGCGGGTTCACCGGGCGGGATGGGAAGACCGGGTTTGGTGACGATGCCCACCCCGACACCGGCCCGAAAGATCACCCCAGAGCCGGGCGCGCCGGCGGAGAGGGTGGACAGGATCAACGCGCCGTGGGTCACGTCCGGGTCGTCGCCGGCGTCTTTGATGATTCCTGCGGTGGCGCTATCCTGTGAACGGACGGCGCGGGCTAGCGCGAAGCGTGGCCGTTCGCCGCCGGGCAGCGTGATCTCCACCGGGTCGGGAAAACTGTGGGTGAACAAGGCCGTGTAAGCCGCCTTGGTGGCGGCGGTGGCGCAGGCCCCGGTCGTCCAGCCGCGGCGCAACGGTCCTTCTGCTTTGCTCATGTTCAGGTTATAGAGCAGACGGCCTGCAACGGCCAAGGCGCTTGGGAGACATGAATGACCGTGGGTATGCTGGCGGAATTGGACCTGCCCGTGTTCGAGCCGGGTACGGTGTGGCTGGTCGGCGCGGGGCCGGGCGACCCCGGCTTGCTGACCCTGCACGCGCTGAACGCCCTGCGTCAGGCGGATGTGGTTGTCCATGACGCGCTGATCGGCCCCGGCATCCTGGCTTTGCTGCCCTCTGCGGTCGAACGGATCTTCGTCGGCAAGCGCGGCGGCAAACCCTCACCCAAGCAGCCGGACATCTCCCGCCACTTGATTGAACTGGCGCAGGCCGGTCGCCGTGTGTTGCGCCTGAAGGGCGGCGATCCCTTCGTTTTCGGTCGTGGCGGCGAGGAGGCGATGGCGCTGGCCGAGGCCGGCATCCCCTTCCGTGTCGTTCCCGGCGTCTCCGCCGGCATCGGCGGTCTGGCCTATGCCGGCATTCCGATCACCCACCGCGAGAGCGGCGAAGCGGTGACCTTCGTCACCGGCCACTCCATCACCGGCGCCGTGCCGGATACGCTGGATTGGGCGGCGCTGGCCAAGGGGACCCAGGTGCTGGTGCTGTACATGGGCTTGAAGCACATCGGCATCATCACCAGACGCCTGATGGATGGTGGGCGCAACCCGGATGAGCCGGTGGCGGTGATCGCCAACGCCACGTTGCCGGAACAGCGGGTCCTGGTGACGACGCTGGCGCGCGCCACACAGGATGTGGCGGACAGCGGCATCGAGCCGCCGGCGATGATCGTCGTCGGTTCAGTGGTTAACCTGCATGCGGTGCTGGGACCTGCCCTTTCCACCGCAGCGGCTCAACGCTGAACCTGATTGAAACCGACTCAGTCCCGGATTTGCGCATGCCAGCCCCGCACATCACCACTCCACGCCTTGTCTTGCGCCCCTGGCGTCCGTCAGATCTGCCGGTCTTTGCGGCGCTCAACGCCGATCCGGCGGTGATGGAGCACTTTCCCGCCCCCCTCACGCGCGCGCAAAGCGACGCCCTGGCCGCGCGCTTCCACGACCATTTCTCCCGCCTCGGCTTCGGCTTCTGGGCGCTCGAGATTCCCGGACAAGCCGCCTTCATCGGCTGCGTCGGTCTGATGACGCTGCCGTTCGAGGCCCCCTTCACGCCCCGTGTGGAGATTGGCTGGCGCTTGCTGGCCGAACAATGGGGCAAGGGTTACGCCACGGAAGCGGCCCAGGCCGTGCTTGATTTCGCCTTCACCCGGCTTGGGCTTGATGAGGTCGTCGCCCTCACCGTGCCCGCGAACCACCGCTCACGCCAAGTGATGGTACGAATCGGTATGACGCACAGTGTCGATGATGACTTTGAACACCCGCTCCTGCCGCCAGGACATCCCCTGCGCCCGCATGTCCTCTACCGCATCCGGGCCGGTAGAAGCCCCCCTTAATCCTTCAGATGCTTTGTCAGGAAAGCCGTAACCCGCTCCACCGCGTCAGCGCGGGCTGTCTCGTCGGTGCCGACATGGACATCACCCGTCGCATGCCCCGTGCGCTTGGCCACCGGCATGCTCAGAAGGTCGAAACCATGGTAGGCGCCCGGATAAATCACCAGTTCCAGCTGGTCCTTATCCGCGCTGCGCTTGGTCAATTCCTCACACGGAGCCACCGGGGTCCAGTCGTCTTTCTCACCGATGAGAATCAGCAGGGGGCTTTTCGGTTGCCAGTCCGGGTTGTTCAAGGATGTCTGGCAGCCGGGGTAAAAGGCCACGGCCCCGCGGAATCCCGGCTCCGGCCCGCCACGGTCAAGGGTCGCCAGAGCCGCGCCGCCGCCTTGTGACCAGCCCAGCACCGCGATGCGCTCCTTCAGCACATCGGAACGGGCGCGCAGAAAATCCAACGCCCCCCAGGCATCGCGCTTACGCTCAGCCGAGGCGTGCACCTTGCGGTCCGTCTCCGAGCACTGGTCGCCGATGCTGCGGGGCCCGAAGCTGTCGATCAGCAGCACCAGATAGCCCTGCTCGCGCAGCGTCCGCGCCCACCACAGGTGGCGGGCCCTCAGCGCTCCGGCCTTGGTGTACAGACCACTGCAGCCATGCAGCATCACCACGGCGGGAAACGGCCCTTGGCCATCCGGGCGCATGATCCGCCCGCTCAGCCGGGGCGATTCGTCATCAGGGGCGGCTTGCCATGACGGAAAACCGACGATCTCCATGGCGTTGGTCTTGCCAGGGGCGGTGGCGGCCAGGGCCGTGGCGAGCCAGACCGTCGACAGCACGATCCCGAGCATGGCGCGCGAAGCAAAGGCAAAAAACATGATGAAGCGCTACCTGCATATGATGCGCAAGGGTTCAGACACCGCCCCATCCTACTCTCCGCCTGCACTAAGGGAAAGTTGAGGGGAGAGCGCGGGATGTCAGCCTTTCGATTGAAGCATCATACCATTGCACGGACGAAGGGAAAATGCGCGTGTTGCGTTGCACCAATACAATAAAGACATGACGGAAAGGGGGTGAACACCGTCCGTCAGGTCATAAAACGCTAAAGCGGAACGATACGAGACGCTGCAGCCGAGCCCTCCTCGTCCTCTTCGTCCTCGATCCTTTCGGGCAGATCAGACGAATCGGCGTCGATCGGCACCCCTGGCAGAGACTTCGATCCACGGATCGACAACGCGGATTTCACATGCGCGACACAGGGGCCGCTGGTGAGCTTTGTGGTAAGGAAACGCTGGTAATCATCCCAATCTTCGGCGACGATCTTAAGCAGGAAATCATACTCGCCCGCAAGCATGTTGCATTCCCGCACCATTGGCCAGCTGTTGACCAGCTCCTCGAATTTTTTCAGATCGCTTTCCGCCTGGCTGGACAAGCCGACCTGGGCGAACACCGTGACTCCGTATCCCAACGCATCGGGGCTGATGTCGGCATGATAGCCGCGAATAAATCCCGCCTCTTCCAGCGCGCGCACACGCCGCAGACAAGGGGGTGCGGAGATGCCGGCGCGCCGCGCAAGCTCCACATTGGTCATCCGGCCGTCATTCTGCAGATCGCGCAGAATGCGCCGGTCAATTTGGTCGAGTTTGACCCGCCGCATGGTATGCCCGGCTCGCTCCTGGGTAAATTGAGAAAGGATATTATATGCTGCGATCACCTACGCTAAGTCGAGACCCTTTGCAACGATAAGCGAGGCCGGTCCGACGGTGTGCTTATCAATAAGACGCAGGGATGATCGGCGGCGCTTGCGCGCGCTTCATCCGCAAAAGGTTTTACCTCGAAAGATTTGTATAATATGCCACCCCTCACCTGCTGGGTCATCACCGACGGCAGCGCCGGTATGGAAAACCAGTGCCTTGGGCTTGCCGAGGCCATGGACATCGCCCCCATCGTCAAGCGCGTCAAGCTGCGCAGCCCCTGGCGGCAGTTAAGCCCTTTCCTGCGCATCGGCAACCGTTTCGCCGTCGGGCCGCTCGGTGATCCGATCCAGCCGCCCTGGCCGGATCTGGTGATCACCTGTGGCCGGCAATCCATCGCCGCGTCATTGAGCATCCGCGCACGCTCTCGCCGCCGCACCTTCACCGTCCATATCCAAGACCCGCAGATCCATCCCCGCCATTTCGATCTTGTGGTGGTGCCGCGTCATGACCGGCTGCGCGGCGACAATGTGCTGGTGACGCGGGGGTCGCTGCACCGCGTCACCCCTGCAATGCTGGCGACGGCGGCGGCGGAGCATGGCCCCAGACTGGACAGGCTCCCGCATCCGCGCGTTGCGGTGCTGGTTGGCGGTAACAACGCGGTCTACCGGCTTACCCCAACCATCATGGGCGATGTGGCGGAAAAGCTGGCGAATCTCGCCCACAGCCGTGGCGCAGGGTTGATGGTGACGCCATCACGCCGCACGGGCGCCGACAATGAAGCGATCCTGCGCGCCCGCCTTACCAGCCCAACCGCCGAGGTGTGGGACGGCGCCGGCGTCAATCCGTATTTCGCCTATCTGGCGCTGGCCGATGCGATCGTCTGCACCTGCGACAGCGTGTCGATGGTGTCGGAAGCCTGCTCCACCGGAAAACCCGTCTATGTGATCGAACTGGAAGGCGGCGCGCCCAAGTTCCGCACTTTCCTTGACGGGTTGTACCGCGACGGCATCGCCCGCCCCTTCAACGGGGCGTTGGAGAGCTGGGCTTATCCACCGCTGGACGAGACACGGTGGATTGGCGAGGAGGTCCATCGCGGCATACAAGCGCGGCGCAGCGGCTGCGGCCTGTGAACCCTCACCCCCCCACCTTAAGCGCATCGATGCGTTGGCGGACCAGATCACGGTTGGGGTCTTGCTGGTCCATCTGTGAAAGCAGGCGGTTCCACAGCGCGCCGGCTTCGGTGTTCTGGCCCGCCTGGACGGCGTTGAGGCCGAGAACCCACAGCGCGTCCTGATTGTTCGGGTCAAGCTCCAGCACGTCGCGCATGACCTTCACCGCTTCGGGCGGGATCGGGCCGTCCTCTTCTGTCGGGGCCAACAGCGCATCGGCGTAGGCGACGAGCACGTCGGCGCGCTTCGGCGCCCGATCAAGCGCCTGGCGCGCGGCGGCAAGCGCTTTTTCAGGCTCCCCCAGCACCGTGTAGGAGCGGGCGAGCTTCAGCCAGCCATCCACATCACCGTGATTGGCCTGCATTTTGGCCGCAAGCTGCTCAACCATGCTGCGAACCGCCTGCTGCCGGTCGTCATCCTGCCCGGAAAGCGCCGTATGCCCCTCCGGGGGCAGCGGCTTGGGCATGACATCGGCGGCTTTCAGATTCAAGGTTTCAGCCGCGCCCTCGATCTGCGCCTGCACCACCGACAGCCAGGGGGCATCGGCTGGCGTCTCGGCCATCAGCGCGCGCCAGTCATCCAGCGCGCCGCGCACATCACCGGCCTGGGAACGCGCCAGCGCCAGGAAGAAGCGGGCGCGTGAATCCTTGGGGTCCTTGACCAACACCGCTTCAAAGACCCGCTTGGATTCCTGGCTGACGGCGCCGCCATCGGCGGTGGTCGCCATCTCGGCATAGGCGGATTTGGCCTCCAGATCATTGGGCTGCAGGTCGGACGCGCGCTTGAGCGCATCCGCCGCCTGTTCATAGCGCCCAACCTTTGCGTAGACCTGCCCCATCAAGGTCCAGGCCCGCGCGTCGTTCGGGTCCTGCTCCAGATGCTTTTTCAGCTTCTGCACCGCCTCCATGACGGCGGGCGGCGGGCCGCCGCGTTCCTTGTCCAGATCGCGCGACGCGAGCGGCTGCGCCGGCAGGCCTGGACGGCCAAGCGACAGATAGACGGTGGTCGCGCCCAGCGGGATGATAACCGCCAGCATCGCCGCCAGCGCCTTGATCTCTGCGGGGGGCTTCCTGGATATCTGGCCAAGCGCAACGGTGGCGCTCCCCGGGGTCTCATCGGTGCTGGCGATCATGCGCCGGGCGATTTCCGCCTTGGCGGCCCCGACCTGGCCATCGGTGATCAGGCCACGGTCGCGGTCACGCTCCAGCTCGCCAAGCTGGTCGCGGTAGACTTCCAGATCATAGGCGTTGCGTGAGGCGGCCCCGGCGTCAGCCGGCGCCGCCCTCAGCAGCGGCAGCACGATGAACAGCACGGCGACAAGCGACAACGCCGCTGCGAATATCCAAAACAGCATCAGGTCCCGTCCTTGCGGAGAATCGCGTCCAGGCGCTGACGCTCATAGTCGGTCAGCGGCGCGGTGTCGCCCGTTCCCCCGCCGGCGGCGCGGCGGCGGGTGCGCAGGTAAAAGGCCATGCCCAAGGCGCTGATCGCCAGCACGGCGAACGGCCCACCCCACAGCAACATTGTTATGGCCTTGAACGGGGGGCGCAGCAGCACATAGTCGCCATAGCGGTCGGTGACATACTGCATGACCTGCTCATCCGAATCGCCCTTCTTCAGACGATCGCGCACGATCACGCGCAGGTCGCGCGCCAGATCGGCGTTGGAATCATCGATGGACTGGTTCTGGCAGACCAGACAGCGCAAATCCTTGCTGATCTCTCGCGCGCGCTCTTCCAGCTTGGCGTCGGGCAGCACTTCAGCGGGCAGCACAGCCCATGCCGGTGAAAGGGGCGCAAGCGATCCGCAGACCGACAGCAGCAGAGCCAGCAAAAACGCCCTCATTCCATCCTCAACTTTGCAATAAGCGGGAGAATTTCGGTCTCGATGATGGCCGGGCTCAGCGGACCGGGAACCTTGTAGCGAATACGCCCCTGGCGATCGATCAAGAAGCTCTCCGGCACGCCGTAGACCCCCCAGTCGATGGACACCCGACCGTCGGCATCGGCGCCGATGGCCGTGTACGGATCACCATGCCGGGTAAGCCACGCCTGCGCGTCCTCGGGCTTGTCCTTGTAGTTGATGGCGCGCACCGGCAGCTTTTCCGTCTCCGCCAGCCGACTGACCACCGGATGCTCGGCCCGGCAGGGAATGCACCACGAGGCGAAGACGTTGACCAGCTGCACCTCGCCCTTCAGGTCAAGCGAGGACAAGCCTTGCTTGTGGTTGGGCAGCGGCGGCAGCGTGAATTCCGGCACGGGCTTATCGATCAGCGCCGAGGGGATCTCGCGCGGGTCGCGGTTGAAGCCAAGGGTAAAGGCCACGCCAACGCCCACGAAGATGAGCAGCGGCAGGATGAACATCAAACGGCGCATGGGGTGGGCTCTTTCACTCGGCAGGCTGTGCGACGGCAGGCGATGCGGTCCGGCGGCGTTCTGGCGCACCGATACGGAAGCGGCGGTCGGACAGCGACACCAGGCCGCCCAACACCAATCCCAGAGCGCCGACCCACATCCACGGCAGCAGCGGGTGGTGGTACATGCGCACGACCCAGAGCCCCTGCGGATCAGGATCACCCAACGCCAAATAGACGTCAGCCGTCCAGGTGGTGTGAATGGCCGTTTCCGATGTGGTCTGGCGCGACACGGGGAAGGAGCGCCGCTCCGGCTGCAAAATGGTGATCACCGCCCCATCGCGCCGCAGCGTGAACCGCCCCACTTCCGCGTTGTAATTCTCACCATCCACCGAGCGCACATCATCGAAGGTCAGCGTGTAGCCGGCGATCTCCGCCGTGTCGCCGGGCTTCATGCCCTTGATCAGTTCGCTGTTCCACGACGAGGTGGCGGTCATCCCCAGGATGCCGATGCCCAAGAAGCCATGCGCGATGGTCATGCCCCAGGCGCTGCGCGGCAAATGGGCCGCGCGCTTCCAGCTCTCACCCAGGGGGGAGCGGAACAGGCGGATGCGATCGGCAAATTCGGCCAGCGACCCCACGACGGCCCAGGCCCCTATGGCGACGCCGATCAGCGCCATCACCGGACCGCCAACGGCCCACAGCGTGTAGAGCACCGCCAGCGCGCTGACCACCAGCGCCACCCACAGCCGCCCCAGAGCGCCGGCGAGATCACCGCGCTTCCACGACAGCATCGGCCCGATGACCATCATCACAACCATGGGGATCATCAACGGCACGAAGGTCGTGTTGAAGAAGGGCGGGCCCACCGACACCTTGCCAAGCTTAAGCACATCGAGGAACAGCGGGTACAAGGTGCCGATGAAGACGGTCGCCGTACCGGTGGACAGCAAAAGATTGTTCAGCACCAGCGCGCCTTCGCGGCTGACCGGCGCGAACATGCCGCCGGCCTTCAGCAGCGGGGCCCGCAGCCCATAGAGCAGCAAAGAGCCGCCGGTGGCGACGGCCAGCAGCACCAGGATGAACGCGCCGCGCGCCGGATCGACGGCGAAGGCGTGCACCGAGGTGAGGATGCCCGAGCGCACCAGGAAGGTGCCCATCAGCGACAACGAGAAGGTGATGATCGCCAGCAGAATGGTCCAGGTCTTCAGCGCGTCGCGCTTTTCCACCACGATGGCGGAGTGCAGCAGCGCCGTACCCGCCAGCCAGGGCATGAACGAGGCGTTCTCGACCGGGTCCCAGTACCACCAGCCACCCCAGCCCAACTCGTAATACGCCCACCAGGACCCCAGCGCGATGCCGGCGGTCAGCGTCAACCAGGCGGCCAGCGTCCAGGGGCGCACCCAGCGCGCCCACGCCGGATCAACCCGTCCTTCGATCAAGGCGGCGACCGCGAAGGAGAAGGCCATCGAGAAACCGACATAGCCCGCGTAGAGGAACGGCGGGTGGAAGGCGAGGCCGGGGTCTTGCAGCAGCGGGTTAAGGTCGTGCCCATCCAGCGGCGCCGGCATGACGCGGATGAAGGGGTTGGAGGTGATGAGAATGAACAGCAAGAAGCCGACGGCGATGATCCCTTGCACCGCCAGCACGCGGGCCCGCAAGCTGGGGGGAAGGTTACGGCCAAACAGCGCCACGGCGGCGCCGAACAGCGCCAGCATGACCACCCACAGGACCATCGAGCCCTCATGGTTGCCCCACACGCCGCTGACCTTGTACAGCATCGGCTTGAGCGAATGGCTGTTGTTCACCACGTTCAGCACGCTGAAGTCGGACACCACATGCGCCCAGGTCAGCGCGGCGTAGACGACGCCGATCATCAGCGCCTGCGCATAGGCCGCCGGGCGGGCGACACTCATCCAGGCGGCGTTTCCGGTGGCCGCGCCCACCATCGGCACGGTCGACTGCACCAACGCGATGAACAGCGTCAGCACCAGGGCATAATGGCCAAGTTCAGGGATCACCGGGCTCTCACTGTTTCAGCGTTTTCGCGGTATCCTTGAAGTGGTCGGCGCGCTTGAGCGCGTCGGTCACTTCAGGCGGCGTGTATTTCTCGTCGTGCTTGGCAAGCACTTCGCGGGCCATGAAGACGCCATCGGGACGCAGCTTGCCTTCAGCGACGACGCCCTGGCCCTCACGGAACAAATCGGGCAACTGGCCACGGTAAGCGACGGGGACGACGGCCACCCCGTCGGTGACGCGGAACTCCACCGAGACGCCGTCGGTCAGGCGCTTCACCGAGCCATCCTCCACCAGCCCGCCCAGGCGAAAGCTGCGGTCCTTCACCTCGGCCAGCTTTTGTTGCAGATCCGAAGGGCTGAAGAAGAACACCAGATTGTCCTGAAACGCGGTGAGCGTCAGCGCGGTCGCCGTACCAAGCCCAAGCAGGCCGAGCAGCAGCATGTACAGACGCCGTTTCTTGCGAGTCATTCTTCACCCATCTTCGCCGCGCCCATTTCTATCGCTGTGTCAGGGACGGCGGCGGCCTTGCGCCGGGGGCGGCGCCGCGCCGGCCTGCTCCCCTCCAGAGCCTTCAACGTCGCCTCATGGGAACGCAGTCCCCACAAGGTCACCACCAAAAGCCCGATCAGCACCACGGCGGTCACCGTATACGCGGGCCAGACATACGCGGCATAGCCGCCCATCGTGAAGAATTCAGCCATGGTGCTCAAGTGGTCGTATCCATTCAACAGCTCTGGTCATGCCCATATCTATGACACTTTCACACTGCGCCCATTGGTCAAAAATAGGATTGATCAAAAACTAAGGGTATGACGCCGGTCTGTCATGAGAATCAGCCATGGGCGTCGCTGAGGCGCAATGTCTGCGCTTTGCGGGCGATGATCTCGCTTTTCACACGCAGCAGCACGACGGTGACGAAATAGACGGTGAACGCCACCGCCATGACGAACAGCGGCCACAGCATGGACCCGGCGATGCTCGGCCCACCCATCTTGATGACGCTGGTGGGCTGGTGCAGCGTGTTCCACCAATCCACCGAGAATTTGATGATCGGCACATTGACGATGCCCACCAGCAGCAGCACATTGCCGGCCTTGACGCCGCGCTCGGGGTCGTCGAAGGCGTCGACCAGCGCCATGTAGCCAAGGTACAAGAAGAACAGGATCAGCACCGAGGTCAGCCGCGCGTCCCACACCCACCACGTGCCCCACATCGGCGCCCCCCATAAGCTGCCGCTGAGCAAGCAGATGAAGGTGAAGCCAGCGCCGATGGGCGCCGCCGCCTTGGCGAACAAATCGGCCAGCGGGTGCTTCCACACCAGCCCGACGGCGGCGGCGATGGCCATGTTGGTGTAGATGAACATGCTCATCCAGGCGGCTGGCACATGGACATACATGATGCGCACAGCCTCACCCTGCTGATAATCGGGCGGTGAGTCGAAGAGGCTCAGATACAGCCCCAGCGCCAGCAGCACGACGGTCAGCCCGGCGCTCCACGGCAAGACCACGGTGGCGATGCGCAGGAAACGGGCGGGATTGGCGAAACGGTGCATGGGACCCTGTCTCTTCGGCCTATTTGCCTACGATATAGTCCTACCCTGCCATCAACGCGAGGGGTTCGCTTTGACCTTTATCAGTTTTGGCGCCACCGGCCCGACCGGAAACACCGCGCGGCGCTGCTAAGAGGGGGTAGCGCCCCTCGAAAGCGGCGGTGATGCTGGTGTGGCCGGTCGTGGAGGCGCCGATTGAATGGACTGAAGAGATGGTTGAATATGCTACGCGGCGTTGCGCACGCTGATCACCAAAGCCTTGCCCAACGCACGCAACGCCTTTTCTATCTCTTCAATGCGCGAAGCATGGCGCAGATCGAACAGGCGGGCAAGTTGCTGCGGACCAATGCCAACACGCCGACCCAACTCGGCCTTACTGATACCGCTGGCGCGCCATATCCGGTACAGCTCCACCTTGGCGGCCAAGCCTGGGGGCGGCGTCACCACGGGTCGTCCGACCGCTTCTGAAGCCTGCGGAATATCCATCCCCTCGGTGGCGACATAGGCCGACAGCAGGGTAAGCAACAGGTCTTCGGCCATCGCCAGACCCTCAGCGCGATCTTCACCTTGGGTTGCTTGGTCCCAATCCGGCAAAGTGGCGATGAATCCGCCTTCTTCCGCCTCAGTCAGATCGACCGGGTAGCTTAACCCGTCCATCAGAGGTCCTCCATCGTCAACTTTAGATTTTTCAAGATGCTCCGCAACGTCCCCAGCTTGATCTCCTTCGAGCCGGTTGGTACTGGAGCCATACCTCCGTTCAGCTTCACCATCATATGCCCACCCTTGCCGTGGCTGGTGTCGGTAATGGCCCCCAGACGAGTCAGGGTACGGAGGAGTTCGGTTGATTTCATAGCCTTTCTATATCACATATATGTGACTGTCCCAGCCCGTATCCACTCGCCGAGGACCTGGCTTTGGGTTAGGTAGAGGAATGTCCGAATCATCCTCTCCACAGCCGCCGCGGAATCACACCATCTGGCTGGATGAGCTGCGGCTCGCCGTCGTGTTCATGACGCGGCTGCCGTTACGTCTGCATCATGCCCCCGACGCCGGGGTGTACGCCCGCTCCATGGGTTGGTATCCCCTGATCGGCGCCGGGGTGGGGTTGATCGGGGGCGCGGCGTACACGCTGGCAAGCCTCGCTGCTCTGCCGCCTGCGGTGGCGGCGCTGCTGGCGGTCGCCGCCATGACCGGGGCGACGGGCGGACTGCATGACGATGGGTTGGCCGACATTGCCGACGGTTTTGGCGGCGGACGCAGCCGCGAACGCACGCTGGAGATCATGCGTGACAGCCGGCTCGGCAGCTATGGGGGCCTGGCGCTGGTGTTTTCCGTGGGGTTGCGCGCCTCGACGCTGGCGGCGCTGGGCGGAGCCGGACCATGCGCCGTCGTCACGGCGCTGGTGGCCAGCGCCGCGTGCTCGCGCGCGGTGTTGCCGGCCATGGCCTGGATCATGCAACCAGCGCGCCGGGATGGGCTGGCGGCCACGCATGGTCGCCCACCGCTCGGGCGCGTTCTGCTGGCGCTGGCGCTGGCTGCGCTGATCACCCTGACCGCGCTCGGTCCAACGCTGGCGGCGCTGGCGCTGGCGGTCATCGCGACCAGCGCGACGGTGGGGATGGGCAGGCTGGCGCATCGGCGCATCGGCGGCTACACCGGCGACGTTCTCGGCGGAACCCAGCAGGTGGCGGAGATCGCCATTCTGCTGGTTCTGACCGGTCTGCGCGGATGATCGCCCCGGACGTGACCGTCACCCGCTGGTGGCTGGTCCGCCACGCCCCGGTGATCAATCCACAGCGCCGCATCTACGGTCAGATGGATGTCGAGGCCGACACCAGCGACACAACGACCTTCCACACCCTGGCCAACGCCTTGCCACGGGACGCGGCGTGGGTCGCAACGCATCTGCGGCGCAGCCGGCAGACGGCTTCGGCCATCCACGCCGCCTGGGAAACGCCAGCGGCGGATGATAGGTCCCCTCCCCCGCGGATCGAGCCGGCGTTGGCCGAACAGAGCTTTGGTGACTGGCAGGACCTGACCTACGAGGAATTGAGCGCCACTCAGCCAGAAGCGGCGCAGCGCTTCTGGCTGGCCCCCGCGTCGCAGCGACCACCGGGTGGGGAAAGCTTTACCGACGTGGTGGCCCGCGTCTCAACCGCGCTGGAACGGCTGACCGCTGCGTATGCGGGCCAAAACATCGTGGCGGTGCTGCACGGCGGGTCGATCCGCGCGGCGCTGGTGTTGGCGCTCGGCCTTGAGCCCGAAGCCGGCTTGCGCCTGCGGGTGGACACGCTGTCGCTAACCCGGCTTGACCACATCACCCTCCCCGACCGGTCGCCGGCATGGTGCGTCGCCGGCGTCAATCTCCCTCCCGGCGCGGTGTTGCCGCCGGGGTAAGCGCCCGGGATGAGCGCAGGGAACTTCCTCTCCATCCCATCCGTTTTCCAAGAATTGGGAACTGGACTATCGGGAAAGAGACACCCCATGGCGGAAGAAGCCAACGACCGCGATGCTGCTAAAGAATTATGGCGGATGATCAAGGACACGCGGGTCGCCATGATGACCACGCTGGATGACAACGGGTATTTGCATGCCCGCCCGATGGGCGCTCTTCCTCACGCGGGCTTCGACAACGCCACGCTGTGGTTCTTCACGGAAGTTCATTCCGAAAAGGCGGGGACGATCGAGCGGCAGTGGCGTGTCAATCTCGCTTACGCGGACCCGGATAAGCAACAGTATGTCTCGGTGTCGGGCGTCGCTGAATTGGTCCGTGACCGCACCATGATCAAGCATCTCTGGCGCAACGATGCGATGGCGTGGTTCCCAAAGGGGCCGGATGATCCCGCCCTCGCGCTGGTCAAGGTAAGCGTCGATTCCGCCACGTGCTGGGACAACGCGGCCAACGCCATGGTCAAGGCTTACGGTTATCTGAAAGCCAAAGCAAGCGGCGCACAGCCCAATCCAGGAGAGAGCGTGCAGGCGGCGTTCCAGTAGGGGGTCTTTTCGATTACACAAGCCAACTCTGGTGCTTTTTGAGAAGAACCATGTGGCAGGGACAATCTGTCACAGTTCATTTTCTTTGTCTTAATCCTAAAATTTATGTAAAAGGCAAAGCCCGTATTTTTAGGGTAATCACAGCCTGAGCGCCTTTCTATCCGTGCCTGTTTACCATTTGAGCACAAGGAAGAAAGGGCGGAAACCGGAGAAACCTGATGAATATCCTTCGTAGGCTAAGTCTGGCAACCAAACTGACTGCCCTGTGCATGCTTGGCCTCATCGTTCTGGCTGCCGGATTATTTTATGCCACGACATTGATTATTCAGACCCGTATCGGTGAGGAGGCGCTGGAGCGCCGCGAGCAGGCAATCTCCACCGCCCGGATGCTGCTCAAGCAGAAAGGGGCGGACTTCCACATCCGTGATGGAGAGCTTTATGTCGATGACTATAAGCTCTCCGGCAACAATGACATTGTCGATGCGGCCCGCAGCCTGAATGGGGGGGTCGCCACCCTCTTCCAGGGAGACCGCCGCGTCGCCACCAATGTGCTCAATACGGATGGCAGCCGCGCCCTGGGGACCTCCCTCGCACCGGGGCCGGTCCATACGGCGATCTTCGAGAAGCGTCAGGCGTTCCGAGGCGAAGCGGACATCCTTGGCTCCACCTATTTCACCGCCTACGACCCTTTGCTCAACCGCAACGGCGAGGTGGTCGGCATCTTGTTCGTCGGCCTGAAGAAGAGCGATGCGCTGCATGTTCTGGACGCGGTTGTGAGCAGCACGCTCCAGGTCTCCGTCGGGATCACGGTGGCGGTCGGATTGATCATGCTCCTGGTGGTCCGGCAGCAGTTCAGCACCCTCGACCGTATCCGTGCGGTGATGCACGAGCTTGCCAGTGGCCGATACGACACGAGTGTTCCCGGGGTCGAGCGGCTGGACGAGATCGGAACCATGGCGCAGGCGGTCGAGGTGTTCCGCCGCAATGGCCAGGAGAACGAACGCCTGCGCGCGGTGCAAGAGCGTGAACGCGAAGAAGGGATAGCCGCCAAAAGCGCCGCTCTCAAGGCCATGGCGATGCGTATCGAGCAAGAGACCCGTGATGTGGTCGAACGGCTGACCGAGCAATCGAGCAACATGGACCGCAACGCCCAGGCCATGGCCCATTCCGCCGAATCCGTCTCGGCCGACTCGCAGAGCGTCGCGGTGGCGACCGAGCAGGCGCTGGGCAATGTGCAGGCGGTGGCCACGGCCACCGAGCAACTGACCGCCTCCATCGCCGAGATTTCGCAACAGGTCTCGGTCGCCAGCCAGGTCTCCCGGCGGGCGGTGGACGACGGGCGGCGCACCGAAGAGGTGGTGCTGTCGCTGTCGGAGGCGATCAGCCATATCGGCGAAGTCGCCACCTTCATCCAGGACATCGCCAGCCAGACCAACCTCTTGG
>JAVBJZ010000028.1:0-49220 GCA_031546725.1 Azospirillum sp. | reverse complement strand
GTTCCGCAAAACCCTCCGGGCTGGCCCCGCCCCGTCCGCCTCGTCAGAGGCCCACCGGGCTGGTGGAGCGGGTTATAGGGGCCTCCCCCTCCCTCTGGCAAGACCTTTTTTCAAACAAATGCGCTTTTCTCGATCAGGACGGCTGAGCGATGAAAACGCTCTCCCTTCGCCGTTTCAACGCAGCGGTTGTTCGTTGACAGCCCCCAGCGTGGCGAGCATGGTCGCCGCCACATAAACCTGTAAAGGCTGAGATAGACCGCGCACGCACGCGAGGAACGATCTCGCCATATTATAAGAAGCCAAGGAGAATGCCGGTGCGTCTGAGGGTCTTCAGCCTTCCCACGCTCACATTGTTCGCTGCCAGTGTTGCTGGTTTTGTGACCTTCGCCAGTTCCCTCCCCGCCATGGCGCAAGACAAGTCCGCGCTTGAGCGGAAGACCGTGTCAGTGGAACGCGGCGGCACGCTGATGGATTTGCTCACCAGCGTTTCAGTGTCCCGCAGTGAAGCCGACAGCGCTCTCACCGCACTGAGCAAGGTCTATGACCCGCACAAGCTGAAGGTGGGGCAGCAGATCTGCGTGCTGTTCAAACCGCAAGACAATGGCGCGCGCCGTTTCATCGGGCTGGAGCTGGCGCCGGACGTCGTGCATTCCATCCGTGTGGAGCGAACGGGGGACCAAGGCTTCAAATCCACCCAGGTGACCAAGGAGGTCCACCGCCAACTCGTCACCGCTGAAGCGGAAATCCGCTCCAGCCTGTTCGAGGCGGGCAGCCAAGCTGGCGTCCCGGTGTCAGTGATGCTGGCGGTCATCCGCGTCTATTCCCATGAAGTCGATTTCCAGCGCGACCTGCAAGCGGGGGACCAGTTCAAGGTGCTGTACGAGCGCCTCGTCACTGATGATGGCAAAATCGCCGGCGAAGGCGACGTTCTGTTCGCCTCACTGAAGCTAAGCGATGATGAATTGGCGATCTACCGGCATAAGACACGGGAAGGCCGAATAGACTATTATGACCGTGAAGGCGAAAGCATCCGCCGCGCCTTGCTCAGGACACCCATCGATGGCGCCAGGCTGACATCTGGATTCGGCATGCGCCGGCACCCGATCCTTGGTTTCAGCAAGATGCATAAGGGCATAGACTTCGGTGCGCCAACCGGCACGCCGATCTACGCCGCTGGCAACGGCACGGTCGAAGAGATCAAGCCCAACGGTTCTTACGGCAACTACATCCGAATCCGCCACAACACCCAGATCACCACCGCCTATGCGCATCTCAGCCGCTTCGCCAAAAATATGCACCGCGGCGGCCGCATCGATCAAGGAGAGGTGATCGGTTATGTCGGGGCCACGGGGCGGGCGACCGGCTCGCATCTGCACTATGAAGTGCTAAAGGACAACCGCCAGATCAACCCCAAATCCGCTGACCTGCCAACCGGCGAGAAGTTGCAAGGCCGCGAACTCCAGGCGTTTGACCAGACCAAGCGCAGCATGGATCGCGCCTATAACGAAGCCAAGGCAGGCGCACAGATGGCCCGTTCTGACGATAAGGCCTGCAACAACGCCGCATCCTGCTGAGGAATTGGCTCGCCTTCCAGAACCCTGCGGTGAAAAAATAAAACGACGACGCCTTCAGCAAAAAATCGAGTTCCTAATGCCCGCTTTTCCGCTTCCCTTCTGGCATCCCGACGCCTTCGCTCAACGCCGGCCACACCTCGCGGTTCGAGGGCGCGTTCTGGGGGCCGTGCGGCGCTTCTTCGAGGAACGCGCCTTTATTGAGGTCGACACCCCCTGCCTCCAGGTGTCACCGGGCATGGAACCACATTTGCACGCCTTCGCCACCGACCTGATCGGCCCCCACCCCGATGACCGGCTGCGCTTGCACCTGCACACCAGCCCTGAGTTCGCCATGAAGAAACTGCTGGTGGCCGGGATGCCGCGGCTGTTCCAAATGGCGCATGTCTTCCGCAACGCCGAGCGCTCCCCCACCCATCACCCCGAGTTCACCATGCTGGAATGGTACCGGGCGGAGGAAAGCTACCAAACCCTCGTGCAGGATTGCGTCGATCTCGTGCGCATGGCCGCCGACGCCGCCGGTCGCCGTCGCTTTACCTTCCGTGGGCTGGAATGCGATCCCTTTGCGGTGTGGCGGGTGCTGACCGTGCAGGACGCCTTTTTGGAGTATGCGGGCATCGATCTGTTGGCGACCTATGACGGCTCGCACGAGCCCGACCCGGCGCTTTTGACCGCCGCAGCGGAGCGCAGCGGCGTCCATCCGCACGCCGGCGACCGCTGGGAAGATGTGTTCTTCCGCGTCATGTTCGAGCGCATCGAACCATTCCTTGGGGCCGGGACGCCCTGCGTGTTGACCGACTACCCCCTGTGCATGGCGGCGTTGTCGCGCCCGAAGCCCGAAGATCCGCGCCTGGCTGAACGCTTTGAGCTGTACGCCTGCGGACTGGAGATGGCGAACGCCTTCGGTGAGCTGACCGATGCGACGGCGCAACGTCTTCGCTTTGAAAGCGATATGGATTTGAAAGAGCGCCTCTACGGCGAACGCTTTCCGGTGGACGACGATTTCCTGGCGGCGCTGGAGCATGGGATGCCGGACAGCAGCGGCATTGCGCTGGGCTTCGACCGGTTGGTGATGCTGTGCAGCGGAGCGGAGGACATCGCCGACGTTCTTTGGGCGCCCGTGGCCGGCGGGTAAGCCGTCTCACCCCGCCCCTCTCCACCGTGAGAGAGGAGCGGGATGCCAAGCCATTCTGGCCGCTATTTTTTGCTGGGGACTTCGGCTGTCTGCTCCGCCAACGGGCCCACCGGCATCATGACATGGGCATAGGGGGTGCTGCCCCACATCACATAGGGCGCCCGCGGATTCTCGGCGGTCCGCGGATGGTCCCGCATCATCTCCGTGGCGTTCAGGATCATCACATGCGGACCGGTATCGATCCAGCTGCGCCCCGCAGCCGGAGCCTTGGCGTACGGGTCATCGTTGCTGGCGTCGGAGCCACCCGCCAGCATATAGCCAAGACCGACTTGCCCCCTCGGCGGCTCCTTGTGTTCCATCCACGCCTGCGCCCAAGCCATGCCGTTCTTATCCAGGCACATGGGATCGTTTCCCGGCGTCGTGGGGTTGTCGGGCATGCAGGTGAACAGACCCGCACCCTGGCGGAGCGTGCGCATTTCACCTTTTTCGTTCATAGCCACGATCGTCGCCGTTTCGACAACCGCCGCCGGCGCCGCCGATAGAGCGTTGGTGATCATCTCCGCATCGGTCGTCGGCAGGGCATGACCAGGACCGCCGCCCGCAGCGTGGGCAGCAGCCGGAACAACCGCTAGCGCCATACCCGAAACAGCCAGAACCATCCTCAAGGATGCCATGTGACGCCCTCCCCTGGATCATGCAGCCCCATTGGCTGCGTGGGGGAGTATGCAACGCTGGGAACAGGGGGCGGCGGCTATCATGGATATACGCCGCTTGGTTGATCCGCGCAGAGCCTCCCACCCCCTCTTGCGCGGCGCCTACGCTGTCGTCACCACGACACGGCCACGGATCTGGCCCGCAAGGATCTTGGACGCCAACGCGGGCAGCGCCGCGAAGGGCTCCACCGCATACATCGCCTTCAGCTTGTCCTTGTCGAGGTCACGGGCCAGCCGCGCCCAGGCGGCGTTGCGCCGATCCTGGGGGGCCATGACGGAGTCGACGCCCAGCAACGTCACGCTGCGCAGGATATGCGGCATCACCGTAGCCGGCAGATCGGTCGAACCCGCCAGACCGCAGGCGGCGATGGCCCCGCCCCATACCGTCTGCGACAGAGCGTTAACCAATGTCTGGCCACCCACTGAATCGACGCCACCGGCCCAACGCTCCTTTTGCAGGGGTGGGCCTTTCTCCAGCAGCGCCGCACGGTCGATGAAGCCGATGGCCCCCAGGTCACGCAGATAGTCGTGCGTCTCTGGCCGGCCGGTGGCGGCGATCACCGGACAGCCGCGCTTCGCCAGCAGCGCCACCGCCACCGAGCCAACGCCGCCGGCGGCGCCGGTGACCAACACCTCCTTGCCGCCGAGCTGAAGGCAGCCCCATCTCTCCAGCGCCTCCACACACAGCGCCGCGGTATAGCCAGCCGTGCCGATGCCCATCGCTTCCTCCAGCGAAAAGGCGTCCGGCAGGCGGGTCAGCCATTCGGGTTTAAGGCGCTGGTAGCGCGTGTAGCCGCCCCACGCCGTCTCTGACAGGCCCCAGCCGTTGGCGATCACCTTATCGCCAGGCTTCCAGTCGGGAGAGCGGGACTCGACCACCGTGCCAGCCAGGTCGATGCCAGCCACCATCGGCAGTTTGCGGGCAATGCGGCCTTTGCCGCTGACCGCCAAGCCATCCTTGTAGTTGACGGTGGAGCAGGCGACCTCGACAAGCACGTCGTTGTCCGGCAAATCGGCCAGCGTCAATTGCTTGAAAGCGCCCTTGGGCTTGCCATCGGCGTCCTCGATGACGAACGCGGTAAAGGTGTCGGTCATGGTTGTTTCTATCCCCAAAGTTTTGATTCACGTTCTTTGAGGGGAACTATGCCACACCACCGATCAACGCCAAGGCATGGCCGCAAAAAAAACGCCGCCGGGGAAACTCCCGGCGGCGTTTTTACTTCCCTTTGTATCAATCAGAACGTCAGGCGGGCCTGCACGCCGATGAGATCGATGCTGTTCTTGAACTGGGAGTCCAAATTGCCGCGACCCCGGTTGGGATCGGAAGGAAGGCCGGAATCGCGCAAGGCGACCGTGGAATCCTTCACAAACACGTGGCTATAGGCCGCATCAAGCTGAAGCGAGTCGGTAACCTTGTAACCGGCGCCGATCGACAGCCACATACGATCCGCCTCGGGGATGCGTGGGCTGCGGTGTTCCGTGTCCACGGCGCCCTGGTCATAGGCCGCGCCAACGCGCAAGGTCAGCGCATCCGTCGCCTTATACGCGGAGCCAACCGAGAAGAACCACGTGTCCTTCCAGTTCTCTATGGTCCGGGAGTTCAGCGCCGGATTGGCGAACGTGACGTTCAGCTCACGAAAGCGCGACCAGTTGGTCCATTGGACATCGCTCATGATCGCCCAACGGTCGTTGAGGTCATGATAGGCGCCAAGGCTGACGACATCAGGGGTAACGAGTTTCGCCTTGATCGCCTGATTCTGGAAGGGGCTTCTGGGCAGCGGCGGACCGGTGAAATACGAGGAGCCTTCCAGTTCATGGTACACCGAGGAACGGTAGGAAAGGCCAACCCGCGTGCCCTTGACCGGCTGGTACAAGACGCCGGCGGTCATGCCGACGCCCCAACTGTCTCCGATCAGGTCGCCCATCGTGTCAAAGCGTCCAGCCAGCGCCGGAATCCCGGTGAGCAGACCGGCGTCGATGGAGGATGACAGCTTCGCCTTGGCGTATTGGATTTGCACGCCTCCGCCGACGATGAGCGTGGGATTAAGGCGGTAGGAAACAGTCGGGGTGAAATTGTAAGTCCGCAGATCCGAACGAACGCCGTGATAGCGACCAACCCAATCGCTTCCATAATCGGTGACCATGCCCCAGGGGCCATTCATCGACAAACCAAGCTTCAGGTCGGGTGAGACGGAGAAAGCCGCGTAGCCAGCCGGCAGGATGGCGTCTTGGGCAACGTCCCCCGGCGACGCATTGCCAGCGATCACGCCACGGCTGCCGGGAGGAAGCGGAGCAAAGCGGGTGGCTGTGGCCGATGTCGGCTTCGAGTCCGGGATGACGCCGGTGATCGTCTGAACCAGCTCGTGATTTTGCACCAGCCCCATGGTGGCCGGGTTGAAGAACATGGCGCTGATATCGCCGTTGCCGCCGGCGGTGATGCCCGCAAACGCCGTTCCCAGACCAGAAATGCTCTGTTCCTTCAAAGCGAAGCCCGCAGCCTGCGCGGTGACCGGGGCGACCAGCGTCGCCACAGCCGCAGCCGCCAGGAGATGTGTCTTAAGCGAGGTCCTAATCATCCGTTTCCTCTGTCTTACCTTACGGGTTATTACCCGGTTGAATTCTCTTTTTACGAGAAAAACAGCCCTGCCATCCAGGTGGCTGCGTGCCGCAGCGGGTGGTCGGGATTCTCTCCCACCAGCTTGACGGTGATCGCGATCGAGGCGATGACCAGCATGGGGCGAACGATGCGGGCGCCGTTACGAACCACCATGTGGGCGCCGATCTGCGCGCCGATGGTGGCTCCCGCCGCCATCACCAGACCGACCTTCCAGACGATGGCGCCACCAAACACATAGCCGACCAGCGAGGCGAAGTTGCTGGCGAGATTCAACACCTTGGTGTGCGCCGTCGCCTTGCGCAGGTTGAACCCCACGAGCGACACCAGGGCTATGGCGTAGAAGGTTCCGGCGCCAGGACCGAAGACGCCGTCGTAAAAGCCAAGCCCCGTGCACACCAAGACCGCGAAGGCGCCTTCACCGATGCGGCGATGGGCGTCCAGATCACCGGCCTTGGGCGACAGCAGCAAATACAGCGCGATGCCGATCAGCAGGAAGGGAATCACGTCCTTCAGTATGCTGGCGTCCACCAGTTGAAGGACGCAAGCGCCGGCCAACCCGCCAACCAGAGCGCAGGCGATCTGGCCGTACATGGTGCGTGGGTCCACCTCGCCCGCGCGGATGAACTTCACACAGGCCGAGAGAGCGGCGGAGCTTCCTTGCACCTTGTTGGTGGCGATGGCGACGGCTGGCGGCAGGCCGGCCCACAAAAGCGCCGGCACGGTCAGCAGCCCACCGCCACCGGCGATTGAGTCGACGAAACCAGCCAAAAGGCCGACGCCGAACAGCGCCGCCAGGATGTCAAAACCAAATTCCATAAATCACCCGGAGAGTGCGTCGGTGATGGCCTTGTTATAGGCCTGGACGGCGACGCCGGGGCCTTGCGGGTGATTCCACACGCCCGTGACCACGGCGATGAAATCGGCGCCAGCCTGGACCAACGGCGGGCAATTCTCTGGCGTGATGCCGCCGATGGCGACGCTGGGGACTTCCATCAGAGCGGACCACCACTGCAACAAATCTGGCGTCGGGCGGTAGTCGGAAGGCTTGGTGGTGGTCGGGTGGAAGGCCCCGAAGGCGACATAGTCCGCCCCAGCCTCACCAGCCTCCATGGCCAGATGGCGGCTGTCATGGCAGGTGACGCCAACGATGCCATCCGGCCCGATGATCTGCCGGGCCTTGGCGTAGGGCATGTCCATTTGGCCGACATGCACGCCGTCGCAGCCGGTCTCATGCGCCAGATCCGGGCGGTCGTTGAGGATGAAGGCCACCCCCCGCTCCTGCGCCACCGGGCGCAACAGATCGCAGGCCCGGCGGATGACGTCGTCCGCGCATTCCTTCAAGCGAAGTTGCACGCAGGCCACGTCACCGGCGTCCAGCGCCTGCGCCAACGGGTCGGCGAACGCCACCGGATCAAGAGCCGGCGGCGTCACCAGATACAAACGGCAGGGTGGTGGGGGGGCTTTTGCCACCGTTATTCCTTGCCCTGATAGATCTTCATGACCCGGTCAAGCAGAGCCAGAGCCTCTTCGCGCGGACGCTGGAAGGCGTTGCGGCCGATGATCGAGCCGTTGCCACCGCCATCACGGATGGCGCGGGCGTCATCGAACACCGCCTCTTCGTTCTTGGCCGCGCCGCCCGAGAACACCACGATACGCCGGCTGTTGAAGGCGCATTGCATGATGTGACGCACGCGCTCGACCGGCGTGGCGATGGGAATCTCCTTGGACTGGTAGATTTTCTTCGCTTCGGCCTGCTCGAGATGGGCGGTCGGCAGCTTCACCTTGATGATATGCGCGCCCAGCAGCGCGGCCATATGGGCGGCGTAGCCAATCACGTCGATGCCCAATTCACCGTCCTTGGAGACGGCGCCGCCACGCGGGTAGGACCAGATCACCGTGGCGAGGCCTACCGCCTTGGCTTCCGCCGACAGCTCACGGATCTCCTCGTACTGGTCGTACATGACGTCCGAGCCGGGGTAGATGGTGAAGCCGATGGCCGAAGCGCCAAGACGCAACGCGTCGTCGATGGAGGCGGTGACCGCTTGATCCGCGGCTTCCTTCTGAGTCGACAGGCTGTTGGCGCTGTTCATCTTGAGGATCAGCGGAATCGAACCGGCGAAGGTGGCGGCGCCGGCTTCCAGCGAGCCCAGGGGCGCCGCATAGGCGTTGCAGCCCGCGTCGATGGCCAGTTGGTAATGGTAATGCGGGTCATAACCCGCCGGATTCGGCGCGAAGGAACGCGCCGGCCCGTGTTCGAAACCCTGATCCACCGGCAGGATGACCAGCTTGCCGGTGCCGCCCAGCTTTCCTTCCATGAGGATGCGGGCGAGGTTCGCCTTCACACCCGGATTATCGCTCTCGTAATTTGCAAGAATCTCTTTGACACGGCGGGTAAGCTTCATGGTGGCGCGTCTCCGTGAAGGGCTTAAATGTCCGCCCTCATAACGCAGCTTGAGAGGCATTGCAACGCCATCACTGGGGATAACCCCCAGCAAGCCATGCCCGACGCCCCGCCGACGGATTGCGAAGGCTGCGCGGATCAAGCGCCGGCGGAAGCGCGGTCAGCACCACCGCGCCGCTGCGCGCGGCGATATCCGCCAACCGCGCCGCCACCTCCGGCGCACCACTGAAGAGGAGATGCCGCACCCCAGCCGCCAAAGCCCCTTGGGCGTCACCGGCGCGATCGGCGCAATCCAACACGGCGATGAGGTCCACCCCAGCGCATTCCAGGCGGATTTCCTCGATCATACGGACAAACCACAAAGCGCCGCCGGCGGCGTCACCGACCAGCAGCAGCGCGGGCGCGCCGAGAGAGATGGCCGCCTCCAAGGCGGCCCGGGCATCAGGCAGTCCCCACACGCGCACGGGCCGTGCCAAAGGGGGCGGAGAGGAAAACGCAAGAGACGCGCTCATGGCGGAGGCCGCATTCAGGACAAGGAGAATTGAGGCAGGTCAAACCGCGCCACCCAAAGAAGGTCTATGGTCGTGGCACTGTTTCCCAGAGGAACGCCGCGATGATGGACTATAAGGGCTACAAAGCCCAGATCGACTTTGACGGCGACGCCGGCATATTTGTCGGTCAGGTTATCAATATGCGCGACGGGCTAACCTTCTCTGGCCACTCCGTGGATGAGTTGACGACTGCTTTCCATCAGGCGGTTGAGGAATATATCGCGCTCTCCCGCGACGCGGGGGGCAAGAGCGACCCGCCCTGCTCCGGCAAGATCTGCATCCGTGTCAACCCGACCCTTCATCAAGCCATCGCCTCTTCCGCCCAGCGTGAAGGCAAGAGCATCGCCGCCTGGACCGCCGATCGCCTGAGCGAGGCTGTCGGCATCAGCCGCAGCCCCCGGACCAGCGATCCTTCTTTATAAGAGGCGGGCTTTATAAGAGGGTGGCTTTATCAGCGACCCGAGCGGATTCCGCTCGAAAAACGCGGCAGGGAGCCAGTGCTCAATTCGTCGGGGCGCGCCGACGAGGCGAAGCTCGGTTCGCGACGTTCCTCATACGGTTCCTCGTCGTGCACCCACGAAGAGCCGCCGGTTGCGCGTCCATTGCGCCACCATCCCAGGCCAAGATAACCGACCGTCCCACCCAGCACCGCCATCACCACGTAACGCAACCAACCGGGCGCCGCAGAACTATCCTCGCCCTTTGACAGCAGAGTCGTCGGCACCACCGTGCCGTCAGCCGCCGTGGCGGTGACCGCGCCGCGCTGGGCGGCCACTGGCGCCGCCGCCTGTGGGGCGGCTGGGGAAACCATTTGCGAAGCCACTTGCGCAACCGCTTGCGGTGGGGACACCAGGCGGGAAGTGGTTGCGTGCGATGATGACGCTGATGGGATAGCTGGAGCCTGACTGGGCGCACCACGCACCACCGGCCCCAATGTCACCTCACCGCCGCCGGTATTGTTCACCTCATTGGTGCGAAGCGCGGCGCGCGGCACGATTTCGTGCTGCAAGCGCGGCTCCTGGCCGGGACCGCCGCCGCCGATCTTTTGCTGCGCGAGGTTGCCCACGCCGCTCACCGGCTTGGCGCTGCGCTCGGCCATCATCTTGCTGGTGGTGGCCGCATCGAGGGCGCCGGTGACCGGCAGCCCATTCGCCTTCTGGTATTGGCTGAGCGCCGCCTTGGTCTGCGGCGTCATCTGGCCCTTGGGCCGTCCACCGATGTCGTAGTGCTTATCCTTCAAGAGTGTCTGCGCCCACTGGATATCGGCCGCCGACGGCTGCTGCGCCATGGCGGAACCCATGTTTAGGACGCCAGCCCCCACCCCCGCGAGCACCGCCAGCACTGTGTGCAGGCGCGATCGCCTGGACCTGCCCGTCATGTCTCACCTCCATCCGAAAACGCACTCATCCTTGAGCGGTTAGCTAGCAGATTGTCGTGTCTTTCCGGGCGATAAAAAGAGGATAAAGGGCATAAGCGCCACACTGCGCCGCCTGGCGTGGCTTCTGCGTCACGGTGTTACGCCCACAAACCGACGCGGACACCGCGCCAAGTTCATGGTATTTTGCCTGGAATACGGCACAGCAAAAAGGTGTGGGTTATGGCGCGATTGGCGATCCTGACAGGGCTTCTCCTGCTGGCGGCGTGCGGCAATCCTTCCTACCGGACCTGGACGGCCAGCAAGGACGTGGGGCAAGTCGCCTTTGACGAATGCACGGACGAGGTGGACACCACCATGCGCCTGCGCGGCTACCCTCATCACCCCCTGCCCGAGACGCCGCAGTTCCTCTACCGCCAGGAAATTTTCGGCTCCTGTATGCGCCGTAAAGGCTATGCCGCGGAATAAAGGATAGGGTTTCTCACGGTCGCGACAGGCCCCAGTGCAAATAAGCAAAGGCGCCGATCAGCAGGCCAATGAGCACCACCGCCCCGTAAAAGCGCCAGGGCAGCGGAACCTTCTCCTTATGCTGCCTGCCCGGCTTGGCTTTCCCCACCTCAGCCCCGCTCTTGTTCGGATCATGAAGCCGGACGAGCGTCCAGTTGAACTCCATGCCCCCGTATGCCGAGTCGGGGCTGTATTCAAGCCGGATCAGCCGGAAATACGCCCGCGGGTTCACCCCAAGCATCAGCTCGAAGCGGGCCTCGGCATGGGCCAGATCCTCACCCACTTCGAGTGTTTTCCAGCCCTTGCCGCGCGCCTTCTGGATGGCGAAACGGGGGAGCTGCGGTGGTCTGCTGGGCATGGCGGCGGATCAGGGTTTCAGGTGATGAGGTTGCATTGTAGAGCGGAATTCACGTCATCACGCCACCCCATTCCTGCGGATCACGTCGGCGTACCAGTGATAGCTGGCCTTGGGTGTGCGTTTTTGCGTCCTGCGGTCCACCTGCACCAAACCGAAGTGGCGGCTGTAGCCGTCCGCCCATTCAAAATTATCCAGCAGCGTCCAGACAAACCAGCCCTTGAGATTGGCGCCGCGTTTCAGCGCATCATGCGCCGCCAGCAGATGATCGCGGATGAAAAAGATGCGTTCGCCGTCCTCCGCCTTTCCCTCCGGCCCGACCCAGTCATAGTAGTCGGCGCCGTTCTCGCAGATGATAACCGGCGGGTTGCCGTAACGGTCGCGCAGTTCCAGCAGCTGCTCGACCAGCCCGTCGGGCTCAACCGGCCAGCCCATGCCGGTGCGCCGGACGCTCTCCGGCGGCGGGCCGAAACCTGTGCCGAACAGACCGCCCGGATCCGGCTGCTGGTGCATCCGGCTGTAGTAATTGACGCCCAGGAAGTCGATGGGCTGGTGAATCACCGCCAAATCACCGGGCTGGATCAGCGGTTCGAAATCCCCGGCCAAAAGCGCGGGATAACGCCCGTGGAACAGCGGATCAAGGCACGCGCGATTCCACACCGCGTCCCACAGCGCCGCCGCCGGCTGATTCGCCGGCAAGCCGCCGACCGGACGGACGGGTTGCACGCTGAGCACGGTGCCCAGCCGCCAATCGCGCCCAGCCGCCCGCAGCGCCTGGAGCGCCATTCCCTGGGCCAGGTTCTGGTGGTGCAGCGCGGCCACGCAGAAAGCGCGTCCCGTCACCCCCGGCGCGTGCGTGCCCACGCCATGCCCGAAGATGGCGACCACCGAGGGCTCGTTCAGCATCGCCCACTGCGACACCCGGTCCCCCAAACGCGCGGCGACGACCTGCGCGTAATCCGCGAACCAGCCGGCTATCGCGCGGTCGCCCCAGCCGCCACGTTCCTGCAAGGCTTGCGGCAAATCCCAATGATACAGGCACAGCCAGGGCGCGATGCCCTGGCGCAACAGCGAATCCACCAGCCGGTCATAGAAATCCAGCCCCCGTTGATTGACCGCCCCCGTCCCGTCCGGCAACACCCGCGACCACGACACGGAAAAGCGGTAGGCCGCCATCCCCGCCCGCGCCATCAAATCCACATCTTCCTGGTAACGGTGGTAGTGATCGCAGGCGTCGTCGCCGGTATCGCCGTTCAGCACCTTGCCCGGCGTGCGGCTGAACACATCCCAGACGCTGGGCGTTCGCCCATCGGCATCCGCCGCCCCTTCGATCTGGTAGGCGGAGGTCGAACATCCCCACAAAAAACCCTGTGGAAACCGCACCGCCGGCGCTTCCTCCGCTCCAGCGATGCGTGTCATGGCCGCCGTGGCCGCCGCCGTCTTCAAGAACACCCGCCGTTTCATTTCCGCCTCCTGAAAGCGAATCACCCTCCGCTTTTTGAAATCCTATAACGTGCATCAGCAGAACCGCCACCCCAGGGAATCGCCACTGGCGATCGCCGATGGGCCACGCTATATCCCGACCATGCGCGGGTTTTTCTTGATCCTCATGGCTCTGGCGATGGCGGCGCTGCTGCTGTCGCTGCTGGCCGGCGTGTTCCTCATGGCGCGCGGCGGCGAAGCCAACACCCGGCGCTCCAACCAATTGATGCGCCTGCGCGTGGCGCTTCAAGGCCTCGCCATCGCGCTGTTCATCCTTGTCCTCATCACGCAGGCGTCCTGAATCATGGTCAAGCTAACCCGCATCTACACCCGTGGCGGCGACAAGGGCGAGACGTCGCTCGGCAACGGCGCGCGTGTGCCCAAGCACGACCTGCGCGTCACCGCCTATGGCACGGTGGACGAGGCCAACGCCGTGCTCGGTCTGGCCCGCCTGACCCTTTCAGCGGATGCGGATGCCGACGCCATGCTGGGGCGCATCCAGAATGACCTGTTCGACCTCGGCGCCGACCTCTGCACACCCGAGGAGGAAGCGCCGAACTATCCCCCCCTGCGCATCCTCGACGCCCAGGTGGACCGGCTGGAACACGAAATTGACGCCATGAACGCCTCCCTGGCGCCGCTCAACTCGTTCATCCTGCCCGGCGGCGCGCATGCTGCGGCGCATTTGCATCTGGCCCGCACCGTGGTGCGTCGGGCCGAACGGTTGATGACTGAACTGGCGTTGCATGAAAGAGTGAATCCTTCGGCGCTTCGGTATGCGAACCGTCTTTCCGATCATCTTTTCGTGTTGAGCCGCCGCCTGAACGACAATGGCGCCCTGGATGTGCTGTGGGTTCCCGGAGAGAACCGTTAGCGTCTCAAGCTTTTTGCTTATTTAACAATCTTTATATTTTTCAAAGTATTAGGCGACGTTGACAGTCTTTCCAACACCTCTTATCGTCCGCCGCACATGCGAAAGCACTCGTTTCAGGTGCTTTGATTAAGCACCGCCAGTCCAGGGGTCGGACATGAAAATCCTCGTACCGGTAAAGCGGGTGGTCGACTACAACGTGAAGGTTCGCGTCAAGGCGGACGGCTCAGGTGTGGAGACCACCAACGTCAAGTTCTCGATGAACCCTTTCGACGAAATTGCCGTCGAGGAAGCGGTTCGCCTCAAGGAAGCCGGCAAGGCGACTGAAGTGGTCGTGGTCTCGCTCGGACCAACCACCGCTCAGGAGACGCTGCGCACCGCCCTGGCCATGGGCGCCGATCGCGCCATTCTGGTGCAGACCGACGCCGAACTGCAACCCCTGGCCATCGCCAAGGCGCTCAAGGTCCTGGTTGAACGCGAGGCGCCGCAACTGGTGCTGCTCGGCAAGCAGGCGATCGATGGTGACTGCAACCAGACCGGCCAGATGTTGGCCGCCTTGCTGGACTGGCCGCAGGCGACCTTCGCCTCCAAGCTGCTGGCTGAGGCCGACGCGGTCACCGTCACGCGTGAGATCGACGGCGGATTGGAAACGGTGGCGCTGACGCTGCCCGCCGTGGTCACCACCGATTTGCGCCTCAACGAGCCGCGCTACGCCAGCTTGCCCAACATCATGAAGGCCAAGAAGAAGCCGCTCGACACCCTGACGCCCGAAGCGTTGGGCGTTGACGTGACTCCGCGCCTGAAGACGCTGAAGGTGGCCGAGCCGGCCCGCCGTCAAGCCGGCGTCAAGGTGGCCGACGTGGCGACCCTGGTCGCTAAACTCAAGAACGAAGCGCAGGTGATCTGATCATGGCTATCCTGGTCCTTGCCGAACACGACAACGTCCAGTTGCGCCCGGCGACGTTGAACGCCGTGGCCGCCGCGCAGAAGCTCGAGGGGGAGATCCACCTTCTGGTCGCCGGTTCCGGCGCGCAAGGGGTGGCGGAATCCGCCGCCCGGGTCGCTGGCGTCACCAAGGTGCTTCTGGCCGACGCCCCTGCTTATCAGCACCCGCTGCCGGAAAATCTGACCGGGCTGATTGTCCAGATCGCCCGTTCAGGCTACAGCCATGTGCTGGCAGCCGCCACATCGAACGGCAAGAATGTGCTGCCCCGTGTCGCGGCGCTGCTCGACGTGGCGCAAATCTCAGAGATCGTATCGGTTGAGGCGGCGGACACTTTCACCCGGCCAATCTATGCCGGCAACGCCATCGCCACCGTCCAATCAGCCGATCCGATCAAGGTGATAACCGTCCGCACCACCGCCTTCCCGGCGGTTGCCGCAGACGGTGGAACCGCGGCCATAGAGAAAATCAGCGGCCCGGATGGAAACGGGCGGTCGCGCTTCGTCAGCCAGGAACTGACCAAGTCGGAGCGCCCGGAACTGAGCGCGGCGCGCGTCGTGGTGTCGGGCGGGCGCGGCATGCAGTCGGGTGAGAATTTCCGCATGCTGGAAGCCCTGGCCGACCGTCTTGGGGCCGCGGTGGGCGCCAGCCGGGCCGCGGTGGACGCCGGCTTCGTACCGAACGACTACCAGGTCGGCCAGACCGGCAAGATCGTCGCGCCGGAGCTGTACATCGCCATCGGCATCTCCGGGGCGATCCAGCATCTCGCCGGCATGAAAGATTCAAAAGTCATCGTCGCCATCAATAAAGATGAGGAAGCCCCCATCTTTCAGATCGCCGATTACGGCTTGGTCGCCGACCTCTTCAAGGCGGTGCCCGAACTGACCGCCGCGTTGGACAAGGCGCGCTAAAGCAGACCGCAGCCGACCGAACAGGTCGATGTTTTGTAAATATCCTTGTTAAATCAAAGAGGTACAAAGAATTCCGGTTCAGACTGAACCGGAATTCTCTGTCTTCTCTCCCCACCACCCCTAGCTCTGCGGGAATGTTTCATGGCTACAATCAAGAAGATCGGTATCATCGGCGCCGGCCAGATGGGCAGCGGCATCGCACAGGTCTGCGCACAGGCGGGCATAGACGTCATCCTCTCCGATATCAAAGAGGAAGTGCTCCAGAAGGCGATCGCCGGCATCGTCAAGAACATGGACCGCATGGTCCAGAAGGCGAAGATAAGCGAGGCGGATAAGGCCGCCGCGCTGGCCCGCATCGCCACCAGTGTCGAGCTGTCAGGGCTGAGCGATTGCGATCTGGTGATTGAGGCCGCCACCGAGAACGAAGCGCTCAAGCGCGAGATCTTCAAGAAGCTGGTGCCGCACCTCAAGGCTGACGCCTTGATCGCCACCAACACCTCGTCGATCTCGATCACCCGGCTTGCCGCCACCACCGATCGCCCGTCCAAGTTCATGGGCATGCACTTCATGAACCCGGTGCCGGTGATGCAGCTGGTCGAGCTGATTCGCGGCATCGCCACAGACCCGGAGACCTTTACGGCGATCAGCGAGCTGACCCAGAAGATCGGCAAGATCGCGGCGGTGGCCGAGGATTTCCCGGCCTTCATCGTCAACCGCATCCTGTTGCCGATGATCAACGAGGCCGTCTACACCCTCTATGAGGGCGTCGGCAACGTGAAGAGCATCGACACCGCGCTGAAGCTGGGCGCCAACCACCCCATGGGTCCGTTGGAACTGGCTGATTTCATCGGTCTGGACACCTGCCTGGCCATCATGCAAGTGCTGTATGAAGGCTTGGCCGATTCCAAGTACCGTCCGTGCCCGCTGTTGGTGAAATACGTCGAAGCCGGTTGGCTTGGCCGCAAGGCTGGCCGTGGCTTCTACGACTATTCGAAGACCCCCCCGGTCCCGACGCGCTGACATCACGAAGAGAATGGGTTCCGGTTCAAACCGAACCGAAACCCATTCCCCATAGCCTTACCCCTTGGTGATGACGCCGCACGCAATGCGGTCGCCGGAGGCGCCGGCGGGATCGGTGACGTAATCATCGCCCTTGGCGTGGATGATGAACGACGTTCCGTTCGGGCCGAACAAATTGTTCGCCGCGCCATCGGTCATGGTCACGCCGTGGGTCATCCCCTCGAATCGCGCATGGCCCCGATCGTCCACGAAGAAGTTCGGCAGATCACCGGCATGCGGCTCCTTGCCGCCCAGTCCGTGCTTGACGTTCGCCGGGTTGAAATGCCCACCGGCGGCGGCGAAGTCAGGCTCGCACTTGCCGTTGGCGTGGATGTGGATCGCGTGCCAACCCGGCGGCATCCCGTCCAACTCACCACGAATGACCACGCCACCGGCATAAGCCGTCAACATGACCTTGCCGAGGGTCTGGCCCTTGCTGTCCTTGATGATGGCCGTGGCGGCCGTGGCGGCTGGGGCGGCGCCGGGAGCAGCCGTCTGCGCCGAGGCCATGCCGGAACCCAGCAGGCAAGCCCCGAACACCAGCAGCGAGGCGGTCTTTGCGATTACTTTCATAAATCCCTCTCCATTCATTGAGCCGTCTCCACGTAAAAGGACGATTCCTCTCCGCACATACAGCGATACAGTTGCTTCAACGGCGGATTTTGCATAGATGTGACGTTCTGTCACGCTAATGCCCAATCGGTGGACGTGCCGCGCGCGTCTATGATCGCTGCATTGTTCGATCAAGGGAGATAGGAAGCGCATGTCGTCGCGGCTTGAGGCGCTGTGCTTGGAGAAGGGGTTGAAGATGACCGGCCAACGCCGTGTCATCTCACAAGTGCTCTCCGAAGCGGAAGAGCATCTGGATGTGGAAGAGGTGCATCGTCGCGCCATCCGCATCGACTCGCGCATTTCGATCGCCACCGTCTACCGCACCATGCGCCTTTTGGAAGACGCAAACGTGGTGGACAAGGTGGATTTTGGGGATGGCCGCGCCCGCTATGAAGAAAAGCGCGGCGAGCACCACGACCATCTGATCGATACCCGCACTGGCCAGGTGATCGAATTCACCAACCCCGAACTGGAGGCGATGAAGGAACGCATCGCCCGCGAACTCGGCTACCGCATCGTCGACCACCGCCTCGAGATCTACGGTGTTCCGCTGACGGAAGACGAAAAGCGCTGATATCCCCTCTACGCCGCCCCCTTTCTTTCGCCGCAGAGCCCCTCTTCGTGTAGACAACAGGTCCATGCGCATCTTCAAGATTCTTGCCGTGCTCCTTGTGGCCGGCCTTGCCACCGTCGCCCTGTGGTATCTTCCCAACCGTCCGATTCCCTTGGAATCGCCGCCGGGCGGTAAATTAAAAAGCGTCTCCTTCGCCCCATTCCGCAACGGCCAGAGCCCGCTGACCCGTATTTATCCTTCTGCGCAGCAGATCGAGGAGGACATACGGGCTCTCTCCGCGCAGGTCGCCAGCATCCGCACCTACACCGCGCTGGAAGGGCTGGAGGTCGTGCCGGAATTGGCGAAGAAACATGGGCTTACCGTCACCATGGGGGCCTGGCTGTCCAGCAAGCCCGAGAAGAACGAGGCGGAGGTCGCTTCGCTGATCGCGCTCGCCAACCGTTACCCCGAGACCATCACCCGCGTCATCGTCGGCAATGAAGTGCTGCTGCGCGGCGAGCTGACGCCCGAGCAGATCACCGGCTATATCCGCAAGGTGAAATCCGCCATCAAACAGCCGGTGTCCTACGCCGATGTCTGGGAATGGTGGCTGAAATACCCGCAGATGGCGCAGGAGGTGGACCTGATCACCATCCACCTGCTGCCTTATTGGGAAGACATCCCGGCCAGCGTCGAGAAGGGGGCGGAGCATATCGCCTGGTCCTACCATGAGATCGCCAACCGCTTCCCCGGCAAGCCGATCCTGATCGGGGAGACCGGCTGGCCGACCGCTGGCCGGCCCCGTGGCGCCGCAGCGCCGGGCCTGGTCGCCAAGGCGCAGTTCATCAACCAGATCGTGCGTCTGGCCGCGCGTGAGGGCTTCGATTACAACATCATCGAAGCCTTCGACCAGAACTGGAAACAGAAGCTGGAAGGCACGGTGGGCGGCCATTGGGGGCTGTACACCGTCGATCGCCAGCCGAAGTTCTCGCTGGCCGGTCCGGTCGTCGAGAATCCCCAATGGGCGGAGCACGCCACCCTGGCGGTCATCGCCGGCACGGCGCTGTTCATCCTGCTGCTGCTGAGCGGCCCGACCCTGACCGTTTCCAGCGCCGCGCTGCTGGCGGTTCTGACGCATGGCTTCGCCAGCCTCTACCTGCATGCCGCCGACATCGCCTTGCACTGGAGTTATTATTGGTACGATGTGGCGCTGGCCGGCGTCATGCTGCTGCTTACCGGGGGCTTGGGGTTGACGGTGCTGCAAGCGGCCCGGCGTGTTCTGGCCCACCGCACCTTGGCGACGGAGCCGTTGCGCGGCGTCACCAATCAATTGGGGATGCGCCGGCTGGAGGCGGCGGGCGCCAGCCTCGCTTTGGCGCTGACGGTGATTCTCGCGGCATGGAGTTTCCTGATCATTTTCGATGGGCGCTATCGGAACTTCCCGACCTGGTACGCGGCGATCACCGCGCTGGGGCTGGGGATGCTCGGCTGTCTGCGGGCCAGCCGACGGCCAACGGGGACCTCCATTCGGGGCGCTCTGGCGGCGGGCATGCTGTTCCGCCCCGGCGTTGCGACGGTTCAGGCATCACGACCACCGGCGTTGCGTGTGGAGGCGTGGCTGGGCCGCGCGCTTGTCACCGGCGCTGTGCTGACCGTCATCGCCGAAGGCGTTCTGCCCATCGACGCCCCGCTGCGCGGCTGGCTGCACGGCGTCAGCGCCATCCCGTTGAGCGCCATCGACTGGTCACACCCCAACATCGAGGCGCTGCTCTGGGCGGGGTTGCAAGCGTTGCTCGCCCTGCCCTTCCTGTCCGCCGCCCGCCTTGCCCCGACCGGCGCAACGGGAAAGCCGAACTGATGCTTTCACCGCAAACACACGCCGAGATCGCCGACGCCTTGCATTCCATCGCCCACACCAGACGCTACCGCCGCGTCTGGCAAGGGTTGCGCATCGGCATGATGGTGGTGCTGTCGCTCTTCCTGGCGCTTTTGCTGACCTACACCGGGCTGGCCTTCGCCACAGGCGCCAGCGTTTGGTACTGGAGCTTCCTGCTGATCGGTGACGCGGTTTTGATCGCCTTGCTGGTGACGGTCATCCGCTACACCGGCATCACGCGGCTGTTCGACACGGAGATCGCCAAAGCCACTCAGCGCCTGCATGCGGCTGGCTACCGCCCGGCGCCGCGGGATGAAGCGGCGGTTGAGGTGGACGCCGCATAAAAAAGCTGTGGACTTACGCCGCCCGCGTGGCGTGCGTATCGCACCAGCGCCGGGGGTTGTGCAGATAGGCGTAAATCTCGCCCAACGCCTCCTCGGGCAGAAAGCCGCCTTGATTGGCGACATCCAGCAGGTCCCACCAGGTGCTCAGCGCGTGCATGGTGATGCCCAGCGGCGATAGATGTTCATGGATCGAATCGAAGATCCCGTACTGGAACAGCACGAACACGTCCCGCAAGTCGCACCCAGCCGCGCGCAGCGGCTCGATGAAGCGGATCTTGCGATGCCCGTCCGTCGCCAACTGCTCGACCAGCAGCACCCGCCAGCCCGGTTCGACGGCGCCGACGATGCGTTCGCGATGGGAGGCGCCGTTCGGGACCTCCTTGCGGACGATGATCAGCGGCAGACTCATCCGTTCGGCGATCAGCGTGGCGAAGGGCACGCCAGCGCCCTCCCCGGCAGCGATGGCCTGCAATTCCTCCCGGCCACCGATCTCGCGGTCGATCATCGCGCAGGCGAAGCCGATCACTTCCTTGCGGATCTGCGGGGAAGACAGCAGATGGCGCGCATCCACATGCACGGGGCTGACCAGATCGTCGCTGCAACGGAACGGGTGCTTTTGGTCAAAAGTCACTGCCCCCGTTTCCAAAAGATGACGCGCCAGACGCATGGCCCCTTCGCGGCTCTCGATGTCCCAGGAATCGGGTATCATGGCATCTCCTCTTGCTGCGCCAGTCCAAGCGGCTCGCGCTCGCCCCATCAACGGATGACGGTGGGTTCCGGCTCGACCCAGGCCGGACCCGCCGCCGTTTGCCGGCATGGTCAACCGTGCAGCCCCTTTGAACCGATCCTGTAACAACAGAGGATTTGTGCCGTTAACTCCCTTCAGAAATTCTTATCGTCCGGGGGGCTTCATCACTCCACTGTCACGGGCTGTGCTTGCAGGTAAGGAGAGATCTGCAGATCGGCGAAACGCTGCCTCATCCGCCTGTTGAACTCGCGCCCGACACTCCACTGCTTCAACGGACGGGTCTTGAAGCGGGCGCGGATGATCACCGTCGATTCAGCAAAGCGTTCGATGCCCATGACCTCCAGCGGCGCCAGAATGTCGTAAGCCCAGCGGACGTCGCCCTGCATCTCGGCGCCGATCGCCTTCAGCACGTCGCCGACCTGGTCGGGATCATCGCTGTACCCCACGCTCACGTCGAACACCGAGAAGGAGAAATCCTTCGTCATGTTCTTCACGGTGGTCACGGCGCTGAACGGCACGGAATGCACCGCGCCGGCGGTGTCGCGCAGCCGGATGGTGCGGATCGAGATGGCTTCGACCACCCCGGAATGCCCGCCGCCCACATCGATCACATCGCCGACGGAGATGGTGTCCTCGAACAAGATGAACAGGCCGGTGATGACGTCCTTGACCAGCGACTGGGAGCCGAAACCGACGGCCAGACCGACCACGCCGGCGCCGGCCAGCAGAGGCGCGATGTTGACGCCCAGCTCGGCCAGGGTGATCAGCGACACCATGGTCACCAGCACGATCAGGAAAGCGTTGCGCAGCAGCGGCAACAGCGTGCGCATGCGGGCCGAGCGTTCGATGCGCGCCCCCTTCACCTCGGTGCCGCGCAAGAAGCGCTCGATCATGGCGCTCACCACCTCCCAGGCGACGATGGAGGCGGCCAGCATGACCGAAATGGTGGCGACGCTGCGTATGACGCGACGCCCGATGGGCGTCTCGATCCAGGCCACCGTGTCGAGTCCCCAGATATTGAAGATCATCAACACCCCCACCACCCAGGCCGCCGTCTTGACGATCCGGTGCAGCACGGGGATGTAGCGGTTGGCGCGGTGTTCCAGACCGGGAAATTGCCGGCTCAGCTCCGGCGAGATACGGAAGCCACGGCTCAGCGCGTGGTTGACGCCGTTCACCAGCAGCCGCGTGATGATGAAGATGGCCAGGGTGCCGATTGTCATCCGCACCAGATATTGGAATCCGCCATAGACGTTCAGCACCCAGGCGCTGAACGCCACGAGGACATAGATGATCGCCAGCACATGCCAGACATCGGCCAACCGGTGCCGGGCGGAACGCAGGACCGCCCCCTGTCCCTCCGCCTCATACTCGATGACATGGTCTGGGGAGGCGGAGCCGGTCAGCGGGTTGCCGCGCAGCCACTCCGCCACCGAAAGACGGTTCTGCAAGATCAGGATGACCAGCATGCCGGCCATCACCAGCCCCAGCAGCTTGAGCAGCGCGCCATAGGCGCTGAGCGCCAGCCCGAAGACGAACGCCCCATCGGCCAAAAAGTAACCGTACACGCCGACGATGGTGAGGCGGCGCATCCAGACATAGGCGTAAGCCGTGGTTTCGTCGCGCATGCGCGTCAACCGCAGCCCCGGCGCGGTCGGCGCAAAGAAAAAACCGGCGGCGACCATCACCACCTGCACAATGATGGTGGCGGTGATGATGTCGACCACCACATGGTGCACGCGCGACCCGACGCTCAGCATCTGCGCTTCGCTGAGAAACAGGATGCCATAGCTGACCGCCGCGAAGACGACGACCGGCGCCAGCTCCAGCAGCGAGCGCAGGAACAGGAGCGACAGCCGCACCACAACCCGCTCGTAACGGCGCGCGTCGATCATGGCGCGCGGTCGCCGCAGCAACCAGCCCACAAGGCTCAAGGCTATGGCGCCGATGGGAATGATCATGACCAGATCAAGCGAAAGCTGCCACCAGCGACCACGCGCATCCGGGTCCTCCGCCTGGCGGCGTATCCAGTCGATCACCGCCGGCAGATCCGAGAAAGCGTTGACGACCTGAAGGAACTGACGGCTCAACACCTCGACCCGCCCGGCCATGAAGACCAGCGCGCGCGTGCCCAGCGCATCGGGCAGCAGCTCCTGTTCTTCCGATTCCGCCGGCGCGGCGGCGGCTCCTGCCTTTTGCGCCCCCCCACCTTTTTGCGCGGCGACAAGCGTTTTCAACTGCTCGACCAGCTTTGCGCGGGCTTGCGGGTCCTCCAGCGTCGTAACCATGCCCTCCAACTGTTCAAGGGCGGCGGCTGAGGCCTGGGACGCCGGGGGGGGAGGCGCCGGGGATGGTTGGGATGTGGAGGGCGCAGGAGAGGGGGTGGTTGCCGTGGACTGAGCGCCGAAGGCGGTGGTGTTGCCGATCAGCAGCAACAGGGCGACAAAAGCGCCCATCCATCGGGCGGGCGTGTGGGACATCATGAGGCCGTCGGGTCTGTTCGAAAATTTACAAGAACGGCGAGAGACTACCTCGCCACCGCCGGCTTGCCAACCCGCGGCGCCATGCTTGAAAGACCCGTCTTGCACCAGCCGCCCAGTATCGGTCGCCCACTATCGGCCGCCCAAGTATCAGCCGCGGGGCGCGTGCTTGTTGAGAATGCGTTGCAGGGTGCGGCGGTGCATCTTCAGACGACGGGCCGTCTCCGACACGTTGCGTTCACACTGCTCGAAAACCCGCTGGATATGCTCCCAGCGCACCCGATCGGCGGACATCGGGTTATCCGGTGGGGCCGGAAGAGGCCGACCGTTGGCCAGCAACGCCTGCTCCACAGCGTCGGCATCGGCGGGCTTGGGTAAATAATCGACCGCACCGGCCTTCACCGCCGCCACGGCGGTGGCGATGTTCCCATAGCCCGTCAGCATGACAATGCGCGCATCGGGGCGCGCGTCACGCAGTGTCTTCACCACGTCCAGACCGCTGCCATCGGCCAGGCGCAGATCGACGACCGCAAAGGCCGGGGCGGATTCCTGCGCCACCTCGATCCCAAGCTGGACCGAATCCACCGCCACGACGTTGAAGCCGCGCTTTTCCATGGCGCGGGCAAGACGGATGCGGAAAGGCGCGTCATCATCGACGATCAGAAGGCTACGAGTAACATCCCCACTGAACGTGAGTTTGAACACGTCCGGACTGAGACTTTCGTCTGATACCATCGTGTTGTCCACCGCTAGTCCCTTGCTTCCAGCATAGCTCGTCCCCAACGTACGACAACGCGTGCGCCGCCGCCACGGTTATTGCTGAAGGAAACACTTGCTCCGGTTTTCTCAAGCAGAGTCTGCGCAATAAAAACACCCAACCCCATGTGCCCATCCTGCTCAGCACGGGTGGAAATATACGGCTCCCCGATACGGCTCAAGACTTGCGGAGAAAATCCGGGGCCATCATCCATCATGGTGACTATAATTGCACTGTGCCCCCATTGCACTTGCACAACAACCAGACGGTTGGCGAACTGGTGCGCGTTTTGAATAAAATTCCCCAATCCATGAATGATCTCCGGGCTGCGGCGGATAATCGGTTCCTCATCTTCCTGGTCGGCCAGAGGCTCGATGCGAAAGGTGATGGCGCCTTGGCGATGCGGTCCTGCGGCGATGTCGACCAGCGCGGTCAGCGGCAGCCGCTCGAACGGGTCCCCGCCATCGGCCTCCGGCTTGCGGGCAAGCTCGGCGAGGATCTCACGGCAGCGCATGACCTGGCTGAGCAAAAGCTGCACATCCTCGGCGAATTCGCTGCCGGGCGGCAATTCCTTGGACAGTTCCTTGGCGACCACCGCGATGGTGCCAAGCGGGGAGCCCAGCTCATGCGCCGCCGCCGCCGCCAGCGCGCCCAGCGATGACAGCCGCTGCTCACGCGCCAGCGCCATCTGGGTCGCGGACAGCGCATCGGCGAAGCGACGCGCCTCGCCGGCCACCCGGAAGACATAAGCCGCGATGAACACCGACGAAACCGTCAGCGACAACCACCACCCGAACACCAGCAGCGGCGGCGCCTCCAGCGCCGGAGTCACCCACGGCAGTGGAAAATGCCAGAGCATCAGGACCGTCAGGCAGGTCAAATTAAGCCCGGTGAGCGATACGACGCTGTAGCGCGACAAAATGGCCGCGCCGACGGTGATCGGCGCCAGCAACAGCACCGCGAAGGGATTCGCCAAACCGCCGGTGAGATACAAAAGCAAGGTCAGTTGCAGCATATCATAGGCGAGATAGAGCGCCGCATCGCGCTCGGCCAACCGCATCCGCCCGCCGCGTTGCGTCATCGCCACCATGTTGAGCAGCACCGACGCCCCGATGGCCGCGATCACCGGCCCGGCGGGCAGGGTGAAATCCAGCACGAATTGCACCATCACGACGGTGAGGAACTGGCCGACGATGGCGACCCAACGGATAAGGATAAGCGTACGCAGCGTCACCCGCCCATCCTTCACCGACCCGATGGGCGGCGTGAGGCTGAACGCGGAGGGTATGGCTTGGGTGGTGAAAGTCATGGAAGGGGGGTCCTGTCAGGCGGTCGCCGCCCACGGCTCTGGTGATTTCGGGGGAAACTGCCATATTCTTCGCCCATGAACCCTCCCGCCATCAAGGCCGCCATTCATGTCCAGGGACTGACAAAGCGTTTTGGCGCGATCACCGCGGTCGATTCCCTGTCGTTCGCCGTGCCCCAAGGGTCGGTGACCGCTCTCCTGGGCGGCAATGGGGCGGGCAAGACGACGACCATCTCCATGCTGCTGGGCTTGCTGCTGCCAAGCGAAGGCACGGTGCAGGTGCTGGGGGCGGACATGATTCGACACCGGCGCCTGGTGCTGCCGCGCATGAATTTCTCTTCCCCCTATGTGGAGTTGCCGCACCGGCTGAGCGTGCGCGAGAATCTGACGGTGTACGGCCATCTCTATGGCGTGCGCGGCGTGCGGGAGCGCGTTGAGGAACTGGCCGAGCATCTGGAGCTGACCCCGTTTCTGAAGCGCCCTTCCGGCAGCCTGTCCGCCGGACAGAAGACGCGCGTGGCCCTGGCCAGGGCGTTCTTGAACCGCCCGGAGCTGCTGTTGCTGGATGAGCCGACCGCGTCCTTGGACCCGGACACCGCCGACTGGGTCCGCACCTACATCGAGCGCTACCGGCGGGAGTCCGGGGCGACGATCCTGCTGGCGTCCCATAACATGCTGGAGGTGGAGCGGCTGTGCGACGAGGTGCTGATGCTGCGCCAGGGACGCATCGTCGATCACGGCGCGCCATCGGCGCTGCTGGCCCGTTACGACCGCGACTCGCTGGAGGAGGTCTTCCTCGACATTGCCCGCGACCGCCGGCGGGAACCCATCGAAGCGGGCGAATGAAGACGATGAGTGGAGCAAAGACGGCGACAACCAACCCGCACGCCCTTTCTCTTCGCCGCATCGGAGCCATGGCGCTGCGCTATTGGTACCTGTTGCGCGGCTCCTGGCCGCGCGTTCTGGAACTGGTGTATTGGCCCACCATGCAGATGATCTTGTGGGGCTACATCAACCAGTTCATGGCGCAGAACAGTTCATGGGTGGCGCAAGGGGCGGGCGTCTTGATCTCGGGCGTGCTGCTGTGGGACGTGCTGTTTCGCGGGCAACTCGGCGTGTCGGTGTCGTTCCTCGAGGAAATGTGGTCGCGCAATCTCGGCCATTTGTTCGTCAGCCCGCTGCGCCCGGTGGAGTGGATCATCTCCTTGATGGTCATGAGCCTGATCCGCACCATCATCGGCGTCGTGCCGGCGGCCCTGCTGGCGCTGCCTTTCTTCGGCTATTCGGTGTTCAGCCTCGGAGCGCCGCTGGGGTTGCTCTTCATCAACCTGATCGTCCTGGGCTGGGCGCTGGGGCTGCTGACCGCCGCGCTCATCCTGCGCTATGGCATGGGGGCGGAGGGGTTGGCGTGGATTCTGGTGTTCATGCTGGCCCCGGTCAGCGCGGTCTACTACCCCGTGTCCGTGCTGCCGGGGTGGCTGCAATGGGTGGCGCTGGCCTTGCCGTCCTCGCATGTGTTCGAGGGGCTGCGCGCGCTGATCTTCCAGGGCGTCCTGCGATGGGATCACATGGCCTGGGCGGCGGGCCTGAATGCGGTGTACATGGCCTTGTGCGCCCTTATCTTCCTTTGGTCCTTCCACCAGGCGCGGGTGCGCGGCGCGCTGTTGCAGACGGGGGAGTGATTGGATCGGCAAGGCCGGCATGCCGGAATGACAAAACCCCCTGTATAAACAATGGGTTAACCGCGCCGTACCGATCGGCGGACACATCGGCGTCACCTTGGTGTCTAGCCCAGATTCTTGTATTATAAACAAGGGATTATCTGAAATGATGATCGGCAAAAGATGATCGAGATGGTGGAGACGCCTGACCGGATCGAACCCTGCCGTTTGGACTCCGTTTCGGAAGAAATCAATGATCTGGTTGCTGTGATGGCGGCCAGCTCCGCCAAGCTCGGCGTCCGTTTGCATCCGCGGACGGCGGCGAATCTGGCCGATCTCGTGCGCATCATGAATTGCTACTACAGCAATCTGATCGAAGGGCACAACACACACCCTCGCGACATCGAACACGCTCTCAAGGGAAATTTTGCCGAAGACAAAGATCGCCGCAACCTACAGATCGAGGCGGCGGCCCATATCCGGGTCCAGCGCGTGGTGGACGGAATGGCTGCGGAAGGGCGCTTTTTGGAACCGGCGTCGTCAGACTTCATCCTCTGGCTGCACCGCGAGTTCTACCGTGACGCTTCACCGGATATGCTCCGCATCAAGAACGGGGAGCGGTCCTTCGAAATGGAACCGGGCGTCTTCCGAAGTCGGCCGGAACACGATGTCGCTGTAGGACGTCACCTGCCACCATCGAGTGAGCGCGTAGAGGTGTTCATGGCGCACTTCTCCACCCGCTACCGACTCACTCCCATGGGACAGGGAGCCCGTATCCTGTCGATGGCGGCCGCGCATCACCGCCTGAACTACATCCACCCGTTTCCAGACGGAAATGGCCGCGTCAGCCGCCTGATGAGCCACGCGATGGCTCATATGGCCGGAATCAGCGCGCATGGACTGTGGTCTATCGCGCGCGGGCTGGCGCGCGGCTTGGAGAGCCGCGGCGAATACAAGCAGATGATGGATTATGCGGACTCTCCCCGGCAGGGATCGTTGGATGGACGCGGCAACCTGTCCCTGCGCGCCTTGTCCGACTTCAGCGCCTGGTTCCTGAAGATATGTGTCGATCAGGTTACGTTCATGAACGACCTGTTCGACCTTGACCGCCTGGAAAAGCGCCTGCGTGTGTATGTGGAGCGTCACGAACGACTTCGTCCGGAGGCTGTCCATATTTTAGACGAGGTGCTGGCGCGCGGTGAAATGGCGCGCGGTGACGCCATACGGGTCACCGGACTGAAGGAGCGAACCGCCCGCGACCTGCTGGGCGCCTTGACGGACGATGGGGTTTTGGCCTCCGAAACCCCAAAGGGACCCGTCTCCCTCCGCTTCCCGGTTCACGCGGTTGAAACATTGTTCCCCAAATTGTTCCCGCAGGCGTGAGGGCAGCGCTCATCTGTCACTATGGCCTTGCGCGTCTTCCCTTGAACCGCCGGAATATCGCGACAAGTGGTTGATCCCTGGGGGGAACAGCCATGCAAGACACCGCACGCGACACCACGGATCAAGCCGTCACCGATGACGCTTGGTGCGGCTTCAAAGCCGGTTCCTGGCGTCATGAGGTCGACGTTCGCGACTTTCTCATCCGAAATTTTCGGCCCTTCGCCGGGGATGGCGCCTTCCTCGCCCCCGCCACGGAACGCACCCAGCGGCTGTGGGACAAAGTTCGCCATTTGCTGCAACAGGAACGCGAAAAGGGTGTGCTGGACACGGACACCGACGTTATTTCCTCGATCGTCGCCCATGCTCCCGGTTACATCGACCGCAACCTGGAGGTCATCGTCGGCCTGCAAACCGAAGCGCCCTTGAAGCGCGCCATCATGCCGTTCGGTGGTTGGCGCACGGTGAAGGCGGCGCTGGAAGCCTATGGCTACACCCCCGCGCCCGCGCTCGACGCGCTCTTCCCGACGCTGCGCAAGACGCACAATGACGGGGTGTTCGACGCCTACACCGAGGAGATGCTGCGCTGCCGCAAGTCGGGCGTCATCACCGGCCTGCCCGACGCTTATGGCCGTGGGCGCATCATCGGCGACTACCGCCGCCTGGCCCTCTACGGCGCCCAGCGCCTGATCGCCGACAAGCGGGCCCAGCTCACCTCCCTCGACCTCGACCAGATCACCGAAGAAACCCTGCGCCTGCGCGAGGAAATCAGTGAGCAGATCAGGGCCTTGGGCGAGATGACGGCGATGGCCGCCGGCTACGGCTTCGACGTCACCCGCCCCGCCGCCACGGCGCAAGAAGCGGTGCAGTGGACCTATCTGGCCTATCTGGCCGCGATCAAGGAAGCCAACGGCGCGGCCATGTCGATCGGCCGCGTCTCCAGCTTCCTCGACATCTACATCGAACGCGACATCCGCGCCGGCGCGCTGAGCGAGGAGCAGGCGCAGGCGCTGATCGATCATTTCGTCATGAAGCTGCGGCTGGTGCGCTTCCTGCGCACGCCCGAATCTGATCAATTGTTCTCCGGCGACCCCACCTGGGTCACCGAATGCGTCGGCGGCATGACGCTTGATGGCCGCACCCTGGTCACCAAGAATTCGTTCCGCATCCTCAACACGCTCAACACCCTGGGCCCCGCGCCGGAACCCAACCTCACCGTGCTGTGGTCGGAGCAATTACCGGACGGCTTCAAGCGCTTCTGCGCCGCCACCTCGATCAAAACCAGCTCGGTGCAGTACGAAAGCGACGATCTGATGCGGCCCTATTGGGGCGACGACTACGGTATCGCCTGCTGCGTCTCGGCGATGCGCATCGGCAAGCAGATGCAGTTCTTCGGGGCCCGCGCCAATCTGGGCAAGACGCTGCTGTACGCCATCAACGGTGGGCGGGATGAAAAGTCCGGCGAACAAATCGGTCCGGCTTTCGCCCCGATCACCACGGATGTGCTCGATTATGACGAGGTGGTGGCGCGCTTCGTGCCGATGATGGAGTGGCTGGCCAAGGCGTATATGAACACGCTGAACACCATCCATTACATGCACGACAAATACATGTACGAGCGTCTGGAGATGGCGTTGCACGACCGCGACGTGCTGCGCACCATGGCCTGCGGCATCGCCGGCCTGTCGGTGGTGGCCGACAGCCTGTCGGCGATCAAGCACGCCACGGTCACGGTGGTGCGCGACGCCCGTGGCCTGGCCACCGACTTCGTCATCGACGGCGACTACCCGGCCTATGGCAACAACGATGAGCGGGCGGATTCGATCGCCGTGTGGCTGGTCGAGAGCTTCATGGGGATGCTGCGCAAGCAGAAGACCTACCGCAACGCTGTGGCCACCCAGTCGGTGCTGACCATCACCTCGAACGTGGTGTACGGCAAGAAGACCGGCGCGACCCCGGATGGCCGCAAGGCCGGCGAGCCGTTCGCGCCGGGGGCCAACCCGATGCACGGGCGCGACAAGAAAGGCGCGGTGGCGTCGATGGCCAGCATCGCCAAGCTGCCCTACGCCCACGCCCAGGATGGGATCAGCTACACCTTCACCATCGTCCCCGGCGCGCTGGGGCCGACGGATGAAGGGCGGGAGAACAATCTGGTGGGCTTGCTCGACGGCTATTTCGCCCAGGGCGGCCATCACATCAACGTCAACGTCTTCGACCGCGAGACGCTGCTGCACGCCATGGACCATCCCGAGCTGTATCCCCAACTGACCATCCGGGTTTCCGGCTACGCGGTGAATTTCATCAAGCTGACGCGCGAGCAGCAGCTTGACGTCATCAACCGCACCTTCCACAGCATGCATTGAGGCCATGCCAAGCATTGATCCTTTTGCTGCAGCAACGGCGCCCATCCCTGCGGGGGTGGGCGCCGTCCAAGGCTGGGTGCACTCGGTGGAAACCGGCGGCACGTCGGACGGGCCAGGGGTGCGTTATGTGCTGTTCCTGTCCGGCTGTCCGCTGCGCTGCCAGTACTGCCACAACCCCGACACCCACCACATGCACGACGGCGCGCCGATGTCTTCGGCTGAAATTGTCGCAGATATCAGCCTCTACACCGCGTTTCTCAAACGAACCAAGGGGGGGATAACCATCAGCGGCGGCGAACCGCTGGTGCAGCCGGAATTCTGCGCGGCGGTGTTGCGCGGGGCCAAGGCCCTGGGTCTGCACACCGCGTTGGACACGTCGGGTTTTCTTGGCGCCCATGCCGATGATCTGCTGCTGGCCGATGTTGATCTGGTGCTGCTGGACATCAAGGCGTTCAAGGAATCCACCTACCGCACGCTGACCAACGCCCCGTTGCGTCCAACGCTTGAGTTCGCCGAACGGCTCAGCCAACTCGGTAAACCGATCTGGCTGCGTTATGTGCTAGCGCCTGGGTTGACCGACGATCTTGCCGAAATCGAGGGTTTGGCCGCATTCGCCGCCGGACTGGGCGTGGTGGAGCGGGTGGATGTGCTGCCCTTTCACAAGATGGGCGAATTCAAATGGCGTGAGCTTGGCCTGCCCTATCGTCTGGCCAACACCGAGCCGCCCTCGATCGAATTGGTCAGGCGCGTGCGCGCGCTCTTCCAGGCGCATGGCTTGGAAACGTAGAAGTTCAAGGAAATAAGGATATGGACACGCATCAGCACGCCGAGTCCGCCTCTCTGGACGCCCGCCTGCCCGAGACCATCGCGTTGGCCGCTGAAGAGCTTGGCGTGAAGAAGGCGCATTACGACACGCCGACATTGCTGGCGCTGGCGGTGCTGGCCGGCGCGTTCATCGCGCTGGGCGCTCTGTTCGCCACCGTGGCGATGTCCGGCGCGGAGGGGATGCTGCCCTATGGGGTGACACGGCTGCTGGGCGGGATGATGTTCTCGCTGGGTCTGGTGCTGGTCGTCGTCGGCGGGGCGCAGTTGTTCACCGGCGACGCTCTGCTGGTGATGGCCTGGGCCAGTGGCCGTCTGTCGATGCGCGCCATGCTGCGGGTGTGGGTGCTGGTGTGGATCGGCAACTTCATCGGCGCGCTGGGCACGGCGATCCTGGTGTTCTTGTCCGGGCAATACAGCTTTGGCCATGGGGCGGTGGGGGCGACGGCGCTGTACTTCGCCACAACCAAAAGCGCCCTGCCGGTCAGTCAGGCGTTCTTCCTGGGGATCTTGTGCAACGTGCTGGTTTGTCTGGCGGTGTGGCTTGCGCTGAGCGCGCGCAGCGTCACCGACAAGATCCTGGCCATCGCCTTGCCGGTGAGCGCCTTCGTCGCCGCCGGGTTCGAGCACTGCGTGGCCAACATGTATTTCGTGCCGCTTGGGCTGTTCATCCAATGGGGCGCGCCCGAGAGCTTCTGGGCCGATCTGGGGCGAAGCTTCCCCCCCATTGACCTGCCCCACTATGTCCTCAACCTCGCCGCCGTCACGCTTGGCAATTGGGTTGGCGGGGCGCTGCTCGTTGGCGCCGTCTACTGGTTTATTTACCGGCGACCGCGCGCGCATTGATCCAGACTCACCTCGACCACATCCACGTCAACTCGTGCTTGTTGTGGAACAGATGCATGAGCCGCCCGCCGGGGATGGCGGCGAAGCGCTGGGCCGTGGCGTGATCGGTCTCACCTTGGAATTTCAGCGTGCAGACGAAGTTCTGAACCAAGCCGCTCTGCATCCAAGCTTCCACCAAACGCAGCAGGCGGTGCGGGTAGCAGATGACGTCGCAGACCAGCCAGTCGAGCGGGCCGATATCCTGCGGCTTCAGGGCGAAGGCGCTCTCTTGACGGAAGTCGATGCGGGGCAGCGCGGTGATCTCCGGGGCGAGCGGCGCCTTATCGACGCTGATCACAGCGGCGCCCAATTCATGCAGCACCCAGGACCAGCCGCCGGGGCTGGAGCCGAGATCCAGGCAGCGGCTGCCCGGTTCGGGATGCTTGCCCATCTGGGTTAGCGCTTCCCACAGCTTGAGATAGGCGCGGTTGGGAGGGGCGGTGCGATTCTCGATGAACGCCACTTCGCCATGCCGGAAGGGGCTGCTGCAATGCGGCGCGGCGATCACCGTGAACTCATCCAGCAGCGCCCAGGAACCGAGCGGGGCGGTGGGGCTGGTCTGGGGGAAGACAAGGGGCTTGGCCGAGACGTGCGGCAGGTTCTCTTGGATCAAGGTGGCGCGCCGGTGGTGACGCAACGGCCACAGCGCCCAGTTCCGCTGGATGGCGCGGAGCTTTTTCGCCGCATCCTTGATGGACAAGGCCTCAAATCGCACCGCGTCGGGCCAGATGTTTTGCGCCCAAGCCGCCGGTCGCGGCGGCCCGTCGGCGAAGACCAACCGATCCTCCACCGCCGCGACATCGCCCAGCTCCGCGATAAGGTCATCCACGAAACCTTCGGCTGCCAGATAGATGGTCTGATTCAAGGACTCGATCATGGGCGCAGGGGGCATGCTCACAGGGGGCTCAATCATGATGATGGGGCTACAGGCGACGCGCGTCGATTGCAAGGCGCAAGCGGCGGAGATCGACCCGTTCGGATCGCCCCCTGCAACATTTGTACGACCTCCATCCGATTTCCGCACCCGCGATTGACAGTCATTCTCATTTACAGTAAAGAGGGGGTACGCGACAACGCCAAGGATTTAGTGATCCATGTACGTGTGCCTCTGCCATCCGATCACCGACAAGCAAATCAAACAGACCCTTGTTAACGGTGCGCAGACCACAGCCGCGGTGTTCCGGCACTTCGGCCACAAGGTCCAGTGCGGCAAATGCGTTCCCTCCGTGCGCGCGATGGTTGAAGAGCACCGCAATACAGAGCATGGAAAAGCAAAATGCGGTGGCGACTGCGGCTCTTGCGGTTGCGGCGAAGCCAAGCCGTCCAACGACGTTCAGTACGCCTACGGTATCGCCGCCGAGTAAGGCGCGTATCCTTTTTCCTGCCTTTTCTCGCTATCTCCCCTCCTCTCCCGCCTTGCGGTGTGAAGCATGCCGCCCCCCTGCGACAAGATGTCTTCGAATCACAGGGTCACTTTGATTGACCTTAGAGCAGTGGTTTGATCAAATAATCAAAAATAACAGGCAATTAAAAGAAACAGTTGAAAAATAATAGAATTATTCTAAAGATAAATCCCTGATATGGCCTGCGGTAATTTCAAGTTTTAATAAAATTAAGGCCACGAACCACAGCATTTATCGAACGCCTCTTTTTGCAGCGCATATCTTTATTTTGCAGTGCACAATTTTGCACGCCGCTGCGCACACACGGGAGGGAGATATGAAAAACCGTCAGGCGCATGGACACGAAGCCCTCTACCAGACGCAGCTTTCGGACGCTGCGGATCGGCTGGAGCAGATCCGTTCTGTGGTGGAGCGCAGCAACACCGATAGTCGTCTGGATCTGGAACGCGCGCTGGACGTCGCTCGTGGCTTGCGCAACCGTGGCCTCGCCCGCATCGAGGCGGCCCGGCACGCCAGCGATGACACCCAAAGCTTCGCCCGCACCCAGGCCAACCAGACGATCAATGAGCTTCTGCACGCTATCAAAGAGCTGGAACAGCGCTTGTCCCATACGGTGGCATAGGCTTTCCCAAGCGGGCGCAAGCCAGCATATCCCATTTTTTCTTATCTAGGATCAAAAGGGGCGGTGCGCTCAGTGCATTTTGCCCCGCTACTCCTTTTTATTCTGCAATCCTGGTAAGGCTAGGAGTGATGTGACCTTAAAGCGTCATACCAGACAATGAAACCTGCGCAAAATTCCTGAAATACTCATTTTTATCATAGGCAACCTACACTATTCGCCGTTTTTTGTCTTCAGCGATCTGCTTTACTCACGCCATGTTTCGCCTCCCCCGATGGATGTCCTTCAGGCGGCGATGATGCGGCAACCTTAAAGCTTACGGAGCTGAAGATGACTCTCTCAGTTAACACCAATATCGGTGCGCAGATCGCTCTGCGTAACCTGTCGCAGACCAACACCGAAATGGCGGCGACGCAGAAGCACATCAGCACCGGCTTGAAGGTCTCCGATGCGTATGATGACGGCGCCGCCTACGCCGTTTCCTCCTCGTTGCGTTCCGACATCAGCGTCCTCGGAGCGGTTAACGAGCGCCTGAACTATGGCCAGGGCTTGATTGACGTAACCGTCAAGGCCGGCGAGAGCATGCAGACGACGATGAAGACGCTGGGTGAGACCATCACCAAGCTGGCGGACGACAACACCACGGGCGATGCTCGTCTCAACTACGAGGCGCAGTACAAGTCACTGACCGACGAACTCACAACCTATATCAAAGCGGCCAACTACAACGGCTCTTCTTTGATGTCGGATGGCAATGGTGGGCCTTCGTCGAATGTGAACATCATCGCAAGCACCGACGGCTCGACGATCACGGTGAAACAGCATGATCTCACCACGGATGTTCTGGCGCAGCTCACCGGCGTGGCTCAGTCCGATCCCCCGGATGGCAGCTCAACCTCAACCGACATGCAGGCCATGCTGGCGCCTGATGGCGCCTTTACAGCGGCCATGTCGGCGTTGGGCAAGGCGATGAACGACTGGGGCAATACGTCCAAGACGATCGGTGATAAGATTAACTTCAACAACGCCATGGTCGACGCCAACACCACCGGCCTGGGCGCCATCGCCGACGCCGATATGGCGAAGGAAAGCGCGAAGTTGCAGTCCCTGCAGGTCAAGCAGCAGCTTGGCACGCAGAGCCTGTCGATGGCCAACCAGGCTCCGCAGTCGATCATGAGCCTGTTCCGCGGCTAAGGCGAAGAATGCTCCCCTCCTCCTTTGGGAGGAGGGGAATTTTTTGACAAAATCACATAACACCACTGATTTTTATTTCTACTGCGCTCTATTCCAACGCATCGGCCTTTTCACACCGATCTCTGACCCCCTTGCCACACGGGCGTGGGGTCAGATCCTTATTCAAACAGACCCGCACCTCGCTGACCCTGTGGCGCTGGCAAATCACGGCGATCATGTCGGGCCTCAGGCCGGGGTTGGCTTCGACGAACCGGGCTTCGACCTGGGCGGCCGATACGGACAAGCCTCGCGTGGGCGCGGACAGAGCCGACGGCGTCTTTACTTTGGCGGCGGCGGCGCGCACCGTCGCAAAATAATCGGTCGGGGAAAGCCCGCTGCAAGCGCCGTGTGTGCGCCACTCATGCAAAATCAGATCATTATCCGGCATCACGCCGAACGTCTCATTCATCACCGCTCTCGGCACCCTCTCCTTGGGCCCCGGGCGCCCCGACGCGCAGGCGCGCGGGTTGTCGCCATCGACCGACTGCGGCCATAAGCCGTGGACGATCCAGCCAAACCCCTTATCCGCATCGCATTGAACGGAGCCTTTGGCGTAATCCTGGCGCGCGCAGAAGGCCGGCGACCAGGACAGGCTCAAAAGATAATAGTCGAAGACGCCCGGTTCTTTCTTTTGTTGCGCAGCCGCATGCCCTGGGAACAAAAAAACCGCCCCCATCAGCGCGGCGAAAAGGGTGAAGGCGTTTCGCATCATCATTCTCATGGAACAGTTTACGCATCCTTGGTGGACACCATCATACGAAGGCGCCCACGCCCTGTCACACCGCCGCGCTTCCGCCTGTCATTCTCTTGCCTGTCACCGGCTCAGGCGCGCATGGCTCTTGACCCGCAACAGGTTCCCGGCGCAGCTTCGGGCCCGCCAGAACCCCTGCACAGCCAGCCACCCCTGAACAGATCCACCCCTGAACAGATAATGTGATGACGCGACTCGAACGGTATCTGTTTCGTAATCTCCTGGTGGCGACATGCTACTCGACCGCCGGGTTGACGGTGACCATATGGCTCACCCAGTCGCTCCGGCTCATCGAAATCGTCGTCGAGGCCGGCGCGCCGCTGCGGCTTTTCCTGTGGCTCTTGCTGCTCACCGTGCCGACGTTCCTCGGCATCGTGCTGCCCATCGGGCTTGTCGGCGCGGTGCTGTTCACCTACCACCGGCTGATCATGGACAGCGAACTGGTGGTCATGCGGGCCGCTGGTCTCGGACCGTTTCGCCTAGCGCGACCGGCGCTGGTGCTGGCGGGCGCGGTGATGGGAATCGTCTATACCTTGAATCTCTGGCTAACCCCCGCCGCCCATCGCGAACTGGTCCGCATGGAAGCCGCCGTGAAAAGCGACTTTTCGCAGTTGTTCCTGCGCGAGGGGGTTTTCAACGACATCACCGATCATTTGAGCGTGTATTTCCGCGAGCGCGATTCCGACGGCAATCTGCATGGCGTGCTGATCCACGACGGCCGTGAACCAACCAAGATGGTGACCATCATGGGCGATCGCGCCGTCATGGTGCTGAACGAGACGGGGGCCCGTTTCATCATCTTCAACGGCAATCGGCAGGAAATGGATCAAGGCAGAAGACGCCTGTCGGAGCTGTTGTTCGAACGCTACGCCATCGATATCAAGATGGCGGCCCAAACCAGCGATGACCGCTGGCCCGACGCGCGTGAACGCTCCATGGTCGAATTGCTCAATCCCCCCGCCGAGGTCCACAAGATCGACCGCGCCGTCCGGCAAATGCGCGCCGAACTGCATCACAGGCTGTCATCACCGCTGCTGACCATGGCGTTCGCCTTGATCGCGTTGGCCAGCCTGTTGCCGGGCGAGTTCAACCGGCGTGGGCAAGGGGGGCGGGTGAGCATCGCCATTTCCTCCGTGGTGGTGGTGCAATCCCTGGCCCTCGGCCTGACCAGTCTCTCAACGCGGCATCCTGGATTCATTGCCTTGATGTATCTGCTCCCCCTGCTGGTTCTCATGCCAACGATCTGGATTCTGGCCGAAGGGCGACGCCGGCAACGCACCGGCCCCGCCCCGGTGATCGGCTGAAGGACCGCTCTTGTGCGCATCCTCTTCATCACATCGAACCGCATCGGCGACGCCGTGCTGTCCACCGGGCTGCTTCACCACCTCGTGGACACCCATCCCGACGCCCGCTTCACGGTGGCGTGCGGCTCCATCGCCGCCCCGCTCTTTCGCGCCGTTCCACGGCTGGATCGGCTGATTCCGCTTACGAAGAAGTCTTTTTCCCGGCATTGGCTGTCCTTGTGGCTGGCTTGTGTGGACACACGCTGGGATCTGGTGGTCGACCTGCGCAACTCGGCGGTTGGACGGCTGGTGGCAAGCCGCCGGCTGGCTCTTCACCGGCGCGTTCCCGGCGTGCACAAGGTGAAGGAGATCGCCGCCGTGCTCGGCGTGTCGCCGGCGCCTTCCCCCACTCTTTGGTTTGACGCCCAGGCTTGCGAACAGGCCGATCACCTGCTGCCGTCCGATGTGCCGATCCTCGCCATGGCGCCGACCGCCAATTGGCTGGGCAAGGAATGGCCCGCCACGCGATTCGCCGCCCTGGCGCACCGGCTGACCGGGCCGACGGGGGTGCTGCCGGGCGCTCGGGTGGCGGTCCTGGCCGCCGGTTCGGAGGTGGAGCGGGCCCGCCCCGTGCTCGAGGCGCTGGGGGATGCAGCCATCGACCTTACCGGGCGCACCGACCCGCTGGCCGCCGCCGCCTGTCTGCAACGCGCGGCGCTGTATGTGGGCAATGATTCCGGCCTGATGCACATCGCCGCCGCGGTTGGGACGCCGACCATCGGCCTGTTTGGCCCTGGCTTCCCGGAAACATACAGCCCCTGGGGGACACGGGCTTGCACCGTGGTGAGCGCGGAGCCGCGCGAAGCCCTGTTCGCCCGTTGGAAGGCGGGAGAGTCCGGCCTGATGGACGGTATCGCCGTCGACACGGTTGAAGCCGCAGCGCAACGCCTGCTTGAGCCATAGCCCCTTGATCATGACCAATGGTCATGATCAAGGGGCTATGGCTGTTTTTCTTTTCCCTCGGCGGGCGGGGCCATCCGGCCCCTTGCCTCCGCGCCCACGAGGGCGCGGGGCCGCAGTCGCGGCCCTTAAGAAGGATACGGTCGATGTCTAGGGCCGTTGCCATAATCCCATGGGGGTGAGCGCGGGGCGCTCAAACCGGGTAGGGGGCATGCACCCGAAAGCTGGTCGCAATCCGCTGCGAAAAACGATAGGTCTTCCAGCGGATTCCGGTTCAAGCTGGACCGCAATCCGCATACCGCGCGAGGGGACGCATGGACGACCGGCTGCCGACCGAGCTTTGGGTCATGGGGCACATCCGTGCTGCGGATTCACAGGGCGTGACGATGATGGTGCTGCGCAAGGGCGACCGATCGCGCGGCACGGTTCTCCTGAAACTCAACCTGCTTGACCGCCGCTTCATCGTGCTGGCGCAGATGCGTCACGAGGAGCGTCTGGTCTGGTCGCGGTCGACCGGCTCCGAACCCGTCGACGAGGCGAGCGCCGACGCTTATATCGCACGCCAGGTAAAGCATGACCCAGACCTCTGGGTTGTCGAGGTGGAAGACCGCCGGGGAAGGCATTGGTTTGAAGGGGCTGTTCTCTAACGTTAATCCGGCGGAAAGCAAGGAAGGGGAGGACAAGCATGGATATGACCGGAACCCACCGCATCGAGGCTTCGCGGGAACGGGTGTGGGCGGCGCTGAATGATGCGGATGTGCTGCGCCAATGCATTCCCGGCTGCGAGGAGGTGCACAAGCTGTCCGACACCGACTTCACCGCCAAAGTGCTGGCCAAGGTTGGCCCGGTCAGCGCCCGCTTCAGCGGCAAGGTGACCCTCGGCGATCTCGACCCGCCAAACGGCTGCACCATCACCGGCGAGGGTTCCGGTGGGGCCGCCGGTTTCGGCAAGGGGGGGGCAAGCGTGCGCCTGGTGGAGGATGGGGAAGCCACCGTACTGACCTATGACGCGCACGCGCAGGTTGGCGGCAAATTGGCCCAGATCGGTTCCCGCCTGGTCGATGGCGCGGCGCGCAAGATGGCCGCCGATTTTTTTACCCGCCTCTCGGCGCTGCTTGGAGAGACGCCGACAAACCAGGCCACCCCGCCGATGGCGCCGCCAAAAGTCTGGGGGCCGCTTCCAACCGTGCAGAACTTTTATATTCCGTGGGTTGCGTTGAGCCTTGCCGCGTTGTTGCTCGCCTTATTGTGGATCGCGTCTTAAGAATCATGGATTAAAGTACCGTTCGGGAGTGTTCGTCAGGGTTGGAGTTTCTCTGAATTTGTGTATTCTCCCCCTCGGACCTTGCCGGTCTGACCGGTTAACAAAGCAAAGGAAGTAAAGAAATGAGCATGAAGCTGTTGATGGGCGCTGCTTTCGTTCTTGGTATGAGCTTGGCCGCCACTGGCGCCCAGGCTGCTGGTGATGCCGCTGCCGGCAAGGATGTGTTTAAAGAGTGCATGGCGTGCCACACCACCGAGGCTGGCAAGAACAAGGTCGGTCCGTCACTGTTCGGCGTGGTTGGCCGTACGGCTGGGTCGATCGAGGGTTTCAAGTACTCCAAGCCCATGCAGGAGAAGAACGCCGCTGGCTTCGCCTGGACCCCGGAGAACCTGATGGCCTATGTTCAGGCCCCGAAGGAAATCGTCCCGGGCGGCACGATGGCCTATGCCGGCCTGAAGAACGTCAGCAAGTTTAAGGACGCCGCTCCGAAGGCCGCCGAAGATCTGGTCGCCTTCCTGGCCGAACAGAAGTAAGCGACACTTTGTCGCGCAATGGATCGGGCCGGAGGGGAAACCCTCCGGCCCGATCTGTTTTTAGGTTATCCATGAGCTTCGTTTTGTAATCATGGGTTGAGGACTGACCAAAAAAGGCCAGCGCCTCTCAAGGATTTGATCGCATGCAATGGATTTTCCTGCTGATCGGGCTCCTCATCGGGCTGAGCGTGGGAGGGTCGCTGTTTCACGACGACGGCACGCTGATTTGTGGCCTGTTGGGCGCGCTGATCGGGCTGTGGATCGGTCAAGCCATTGCCTTGCAGATTTTGCAGAATCAAAGCGCCGTATTCCGTCAGAAACTCGAAGCGCTGGAAGCGCGTCTCAGGGGTGAAACGCCTTCCCCGGCGCCGACAGCGCCCGTTCCCGACATCCTGCCGCAGCCCACGGAACAGCCAAGGACGCAGGCGGCGCCCATCGCGCAAAAGGAAACGCGCAGCCCAGAACCCTGGAGGGCCCGCCCCCCTGAGGAGCCCCTTATCGTTCCACCGCAACCCGAGCCTGCCAGAGTCGATTTGTCATCGGTCGGTGTGACGGCAGCGGAAATTCCCACCACACCGCCTGACGCCGCATCCCCTGACAACGCGCCCCCCTTTGAGCCACGGCCCGCCCCTCCCGGCGCGATCCCGCAGCCATCCGGCCCTTCGCTGCTCAGCCGGCTGCTGGGAGGAAACCTTGTGCTGCGCATCGGGGTGCTGTTGCTGTTCCTCGGCTTGGCCTTCCTTCTGCGTTATGCCTCCGAGCGTGTGGTGGTCCCGGTGGAGCTGCGCTACGCCGGAGTCGCTCTGGCGGCCATTGCGTTGCTTGGGTTGGGTTGGTGGCTGCGTCGGCGCAATCCCGGTTATGGCCTGATGCTTCAAGGCACGGGCATCGCCGTGCTGTATCTGACGGTGTTCGCGGCGATGCGCCTGCACCCTCTGCTGTCGCCGCAGGCGGCGCTGGTGCTGCTGGTGGCGGTGACCTGCTGTTCAGCGATGCTCGCGGTGTTGCAGGACGCCCTGGGGCTGGCGGCGGTGGCGGCGCTGGGTGGCTTCGCCGCGCCGATCCTCGTCTCCACCGGCGGCGGCAGCCATGTTGCGCTGTTCAGCTCTTTCGCCTTGCTCAACACCGGCATTTTCGCCATCGCCTGGTTCAAGGCGTGGCGTCTGCTCAATCTCATCGGTTTCTTCGGCACGTTTGGCATCGGCCTCGCCTGGGGTTTACGCTCTTACACCCCCGACTTGTTCGCGACGACCGAGCCGTTCCTGATTCTGTTCTTCTTGATGTATGTCGCCATCGGCCTGTTGTTCGCCCGCCGGCGCTTGCACGAGGCGGAAGGCTTGGCGGAGGTCACCAGCCGTGGGGAACAGCTGAAGTGGTCGCTGCACGAGAGCAGCCCTTTTGACGGGACTGTGCTGTTTGGCGCGCCGCTGGTGGGTTTTGGCCTCCAGGTCGCGGTCATCCAGCATCTTGAATTCGGCGCGGCGTTCAGCGCGCTGGCGCTGGGCTTGTTTTACATGGTTCTGGCGCGCCTGCTGGCCGGGCGTGGGTCGGAACGGACGCTGCTGCTGGTGGAGATCTGTCTGGCGCTGGGTGTGATCTTTGGCACCATGGCCATTCCCCTTGGCCTGGACGCGCGCTGGACATCGGCGGCCTGGGCGGTGGAAGGCGCTGGCGTCTATTGGATTGGTCTGCGCCAACAACGACCGCTGGCGCGCCTCTTCGCCCTTCTGGTGCAGGCTGGCGCCGCCGTGGCGTTCCTCGGCGATCTGCGCTTTGGCGACGACACGCTGCTGAGCGGCGCCCCGCTTGGCGCGCTGATGCTGGGTGGGGCGCTGCTGGCCAGTTTCTGGAACCTGCGCCGCGCCGACCCCAAGTCATTGGCCGCTTGGGAACCCGCTGGTGCGCCGGCGCTCTCCTGCACGGGGCTGGGGTTCCTCTCTCTGACCGCGCCCTTGTGCTTCGCTGTGCAGGCCACGGCGATGAGTTGGGCGCTGTTCGGTCTGGCGACGCTGGTCGTCGGGCTGCGCCTGCGCTCCCGCAGCTTTCTGTTCTGCGCCTTCGCCGTGCAGCTTCTCGGTGGCGTGCTGTTTCTCCTCACGCTGGAAACTGTGGATGACGGCAGCGGCATGCTCGGTTCCGGCTGGCAGGGGTTGTTCAGCGCGGCGCTGATCGGTCTGGCGTTCATCGCCGGCGTCCTGATCGCCGCCCGCGACTCCCTGGTGCGCGACAACAAGATCCTGCTGCGCGGCCTCGCCCTGGTGATGCTGCTTGGTTTGGCGTTCATCAATTTTTCCGTCCTGTTCGTCTTGCCATGGCGCTCGGCCAGCGCGGTGTGGGGCGGTAGCAGTCTGCTGATCATCTGGTTCAGTTTGCACGTGCAGCAGCGCATTGGTTTGGCCTTTGGTCTCGTGCTGCAAACCATCGGCGGCGCAGCGTTCTTGTTGGCTGGTCCGACCTTGTTCCTTGACCTGTCCAGCGAAGGATTGACGCCTTTCGCGCATTCCGGTTTCTGGACGCCAGTGGTGCTGGCCCTGGCGGCGATGATCGGCGCGTGGCGGCTGAACCGGGCCGGCGCGGCTGAACAAGCGTTGGGGCTGGGCAGCCGGCTGGGTCTGGAGCAAATGTCGCGGTTGCTGCTGGTATGGGGCGCCGGCTGGTGGGGCTTGGCCGTGCTCAGCGAAATTGACCGCTTCGTGCCCGAGGCCATGCGTGAGCATACAGCGGTGCTGATCGCGGCGTTCAGCGTGGCGCTGTGGATGCTGATCGCCCTGCGCGGGGCCTGGCGCGCCATGGCGGCGCTGTGTCTGGCGCTGACGCCCGTGGCGGTGGGGGCGCTGGCCCGCGCCTGGCGCCCGGATTATCACCCCCTGGCGCAGCTTGGCTGGTTGGCTTGGCCGGCGGTGTTTGCTGTTCACCTGCTCTCCCTCAGGCGCCTGGAGGGCCTGTTGGCGTCACGGTGGGTGCGGGCGGCCCATGTTCTTGGCTGCTGGCTTGTTCTTGGCGTGCTGGCGCTGGAGTCGCGCTACCTGTTCTACGCCCTGGCCGAGCATTACAACGCCTGGCGTTGGTTGGGGTGGGCGTTGATACCCAGCGCGTTCCTCATCCTTATCGGGGATCGCCGCGCGGCGTTCTGGCCCGTATCGGCCTACCCGCGCGAATACCGCGCGGTCGCCGCGCTGCCGGTCGCCGCGCTGCTGCTTGCCTGGTTCTGGCTGGTCAACGTCATCAGCGACGGCGCCGCCGACCCGCTGCCCTACCTGCCGCTGATCAACCCGCTGGAGCTGGGAATGCTCATCGTGTTGATGGCGCTCTTGCGCTGGACACGCAGCGGCTTGCCGCAACTCGGCCTGCCACTGCCGTTCGACCCGCCGACTCTGTCGATACAGGCGGTTCTCGGGGCCTCGCTGTTCGCCCTGCTGACCATGGCGGCATGCCGCACCGTGCATCATTGGGCCGGCGTGCCGTTCGATTTGTGGGCCCTGCAACGCTCGATGCTGGTTCAGGCCAGCCTGTCCATTGTCTGGACATCGATCGCCCTGGCGTTGATGATCCTTGGTCATTTGCGCACACGCCGCGTCCTGTGGATGGCCGGCGCGACCCTGATCGGGGTTGTGGTGATCAAGCTGTTCTTCATCGAACTGGGCGGCAGCGGCAGCCTGGAGCGCATCATTTCGTTCATCGGTGTCGGCGTGCTGCTGTTGATCGTTGGCTATTTCGCCCCCTTGCCACCGCGACGGCTTAACGTGAATGTGGAACAGGAGCAGCCTTCGTCATGAGATCCATCATCTGCGCCACGCTCCTGTTGATAGGCGGGCTGAGCCCCGCCATGGCGCAAACCCCGACCGGCTTCGCCCGTCAGGCGCCGGTGATTCTGTCCGGTTCAGGTCCCTGGTATCGCCTGGCGTTGCCCATCGAAGCGCAGTTCACCGCGCATCACGCCGATTTGCGCGACCTGCGCATCGTCAACGGCGAAGGTGAAGCGGTTCCCTACAGTCTGCGCACGGCTTCCGCGTCCCAGGCCGAGAGCCCGGCGGAGATCGCTGTCCGGGTGTTTCCCCTACGCGGCCCGGCCAGAGAAACGGTGGCAGACAGCCTCAAGGTGGTGCGCAGCACGACCGGCGCCATCATCGAGATTTCCCCTGGCGGCACGGCGGCGGGCGCGCATGAAATCATACGCGGCTGGTTGCTTGACGCCAGCGCCAGTGATTTTCCCCTGCAAAAACTGATGCTCGACTGGAACGCGCCCAGCGATGGCTTTCAGCGGTTCAGCCTTGAGGCCAGCGATGATCTGATCTCCTGGCGCACGCTGGGTGAAGGGCAACTGATCCGCTTGCGCTTCAACGGTGAACTGATCGACAGGAACACCGTCGAACTGCCCGGCCACCGCGCCCGTTATCTGCGCCTGCTCTGGCTCGCCCCGCAGGAGGCGGCCACCCTGACGGGGGCGCGCCTGAGCGGCAGCCTCAGCCACCGCGCGCCGCCGCCCTTGGTATGGTCGCCGCTGCTCCCCACCACGCCAGGACAAAACGGCGCCTACACCTGGAGCCTGCCGCTGGCGCTGCCGTTGACCCAGGTGCGGATACCCCTCGATCAGCCCAACACCCTGGCGCCCGTGGTGATGGAAGGGCGGAACGACGCCAAGGAGCCGTGGAGGCCCCTGGCGCGCGACGTGCTGTACCGCCTGCCGCAGGACGGTCATGAGACCCGCCAGGAGATTCTCGACCTGCCGGGCAGGCCGGTCAGCCAGTTGCGTTTGCAAATCGACGCCCGTGGTGGCGGTTTGGGTGGCGCTGCGCCGCAACTCAGCGTGGGACTGCGCACCACCGAGGTGATTTTCCTCGCCCGCGGCAGCGCGCCGTACCGGCTGCTGCTGGGTAGCAGCACGGTGAGCGATGGCGGCCTGCCGCTGACCACCCTCGTGCCGGGGTACGATGAAGGCAAGCTGGCGACGATGGGCGAGGCGCGCCTGGAGGGCGGGTTGCAGATGATCAGCACCGCCGCCGCCGTGGCGCCAGAAGGGGGAAACGACTGGAAGCGTGTCGGCTTGTGGGCCGTGCTGCTGGCCGGCGTCGCCCTTCTGGCGGTGATGGCCTTCAGCCTGCTGCGCACGAGCAAGGTCAAGCCTTGAGGTGAACGGGCTCGGCAGCCCTATCCCACCGCCTCCAGGCTTTTGGTCGCCACTTCGAAGACATCCGGGGATAGGCCGGGTTGCGCAACGATCCGCCGCAGCTCCTGACGCATCATCTCCTGCCGGTTGGCGTCGTAGCGGCGCAGGCGAGAAAACGGCCCGATCAGGCGGGCGGCGACCTGTGGGTTGATGGGGTCCAGGCGTAGCACCTGATCGGCGAGGAAACGGTGCCCGGCCCCATCCGCCGCGTGGAAGCGCACGGGGTTGCCGTTGGTGAACGCCCCGATCAGCGCATAGACCTTGTTGGGGTTGCGGATCTCGAAGGCCGAATGCTCCATCAGGCGCGTCACCTCGGCAAGCGCAGCCGGATGGCTGGTCATCGCTTGGACGGAGAACCACTTGTCCACCACCAGAGGCTCATCCTTCCAGCGCTCGTAGAAGGAGGCCAGCGCGTCGTTCCGCTCCGGCCCCTGCGCGTTGCTGAGCAGCCCCAGCGCCGCGATGGCGTCGGTCATGGCGTGGGCGCCGTGGAACTGGCCGAGGCACAAGCCAACCGCCTCCGCATCCTCCAGCGCCATCAGATAGGCAAGGCAGAGATTCTTCAGCGCCCGCCGCCCGATGGCCGCGGCGTCCACCGAGAAGGGCTCGTTGCCGGCGTTATCCCGATAGCCGGCCAGCCATTTGGCCCGCAGGGCTTCGCCCAACCGCTTGCGGGCGAAGTCGCGGGCTGTGTGGATGGCGTCGGGGTCGATGACGGCCATCTGCGTGCCCAGGTAGGATTCGCTGGGCAAGGCCAGCGCCTGTGCGGCGAAGGCCGGGTCGCGGGCGGAATCGTCCAGCAGCGCTTCAACCGCGCGGATGAAGCTCTGGGGCAGAGCCAGTTCCCGACCGGCCTGCGCATCGCCGACCAGCGCCAGCAGAAGGCGCGCGGCAAGCGTTTGCCCCGCCTCCCAACGGTTGAAGGCGTCGCTGTCGTGCGCCATGAGGAAAGTCAAATCCTCGTCCGACAAATCGGTTTTCAGCACCACCGGGGCCGAAAACCCGCGCAGCAGCGACGGCGTCGGGCGGTCCGGCACATCGATGAAGTCAAACACCTGTTCACTGTCCGTCACGTGCAGCACACGGCTGACGCCGGGGGCCTGCGCCTCACCCCTGAGCGTCAGGGGCAAGTCTTTGCCATCCGCCCCAAGCAGTCCCACGACCAGCGGGATGTGCATGGGCTGTTTGGTCGGCTGGCCCGGCGTGGGTGGCGTCGTCTGGCGGATGGTCAGGCGGTAGCTGCGTTCGATGCCGTTATAGACGCCCGAGGCTTCGACGACCGGCGTCCCGGCTTGCCGGTACCACAACGCCAAACGCGAAAGATCGACGCCGTTGGCGTCCTGCATGGCGGTGACGAAGTCATCGCAGGTGACCGCCTGCCCGTCATGGCGCTGGAAATAGAGATCCATTCCCTTGCGGAATCCCTCCGCGCCCAGCAGCGTGCGCATCATGCGGATGACTTCCGCGCCCTTATCGTACACCGTTGACGTGTAGAAATTGTTGATTTCCACATAGCTGTCGGGGCGGACGGGATGCGCCAAAGCGCCGGAATCCTCGGGGAATTGCGCGGCGCGCAGGCGCTGCACATCGGCGATGCGCTTCACCGCCCGCGAATTCATGTCACCAGAAAATTCCTGGTCGCGGAAGACAGTCAGCCCCTCCTTCAGCGATAATTGGAACCAGTCCCGGCAGGTGACGCGGTTGCCGGTCCAATTGTGGAAATACTCGTGCGCCACCACGGATTCAATTCCCAGGAAATCTTGATCGGTGGCGGTCTCCGGCTTCGCCAGAATGTATTTCGTGTTGAATATGTTCAGTGATTTGTTTTCCATCGCCCCCATGTTGAAATCACTGACGGCGACGATATTGAAGATATCCAGGTCGTATTCCAGACCGAAGACGTCTTCGTCCCATTTCATCGAGCGCTTCAGCGACTCCATGGCGTGGTCTACTTTGTTCTCATTCCCTGGCTCGACATAAATGCGCAACGTCACCACGCGGCCAGAGCGGGTGCGGAAATGGTCTTCACTGTGGCGCAAATTTCCGGCGACCAGCGCGAACAAATAGGAGGGCTTGGGGAACGGGTCCTCCCAACGCACCCAGTGCCGGTCCTTCCCCGCCTCGCCCGAGGCTACCGCATTGCCGTTGGACAGCAGCACGGGATAGCGCGCCTTGTCGGCCTCGATGGTGGTGGTGTAGCGGGCCATCACGTCCGGGCGGTCGATGAAATAGGTGATTCGCCGAAATCCTTCCGCCTCGCACTGCGTGCAGGCGTTGCCCGAAGACATGTAGAGCCCCTGCAACGCCGTGTTCTCGTGCGGCTTGATGCGCACCACACAATCCAGGGTGAAGTGGTCGGGGACGCGCGCGATGGTCAGGCGCGCGTCATCGACGGTGTAGGATTCCGCCGGCAAAGGCGCGCCGTTCAACGCCAGGGAAACCAGCTCCAGCCGCTCCCCATCGAGCACGAGCGCGGGCTCTGGATCATCGCACGCCGGGTTGCGGCGGATCTGCACCGTGCTTCGTACAAGAGTCACATCATCGAACAGGCTGACGTGCAGAGCGACGGTGTCGATGAGGTATGCGGGCGGCCGGTAATCCTTGAGGTGGATGGCCTTGGGCGTGATCTTTGCTGTGCCTTTGTCCATGACGGCGCCTTGCTGCTCTCGGGTAAGAGGGAGGGCTTATTAGGTTGTGGCGTAAAGCATCGGCTTCAACCCGCTCAAGCCCCGGATCAAAATGGGCCGCATTGACCTTTTGCTGATTGACGCGGCGGCTGAGACTTTCTAACCAACAGGAACATAACAGGGTAGAGGGTGGTCGTTTGGATCAGTTGCTCAGCCTTCTGGTGGTTTTCTTCGTCGTGCTCGACCCCATCGGCCTCGTGCCGGTGTTCCTCGGCCTGACGCAGGGATTCGACGCCCGGCGCAAGCGCATGATCGCCTTGCGCGGCACGGTGCTCAGCTTGGCGATTCTGGTGTTTTTCGCCTATTTCGGCCATCCGGTCTTGCGGGCGCTGGGGATCGGGATGCCGGCCTTTCGCATCGCCGGCGGGGCGTTGCTGTTCTGGATCGCTTTTGAGATGCTGTTCCAGCGCCGCTCCGACCGCAAGGAAAAGGCCGCCGACGAAGCCCGCACCGATGAGGAGGCGCATGATCTCGCGGTGTTCCCTCTGGCGATTCCCCTGATCGCCGGGCCGGGGTCCATCGCCTCCACCATGCTTTTGATGGATCAGTATGGTGGTGATTGGAGGGGACAGGCGACGGTTCTTGGGGCGGCGGCCATTATCATCATCGGCGTGGCTTTGCTGCTGTCATTCGCCGATGTGGTGCGCCATGTGCTGGGCCGGACGATGATCCTGACGGTCAGCCGCATCCTTGGCATCGTCCTGGCCGCGCTGGCCGCGCAGACGATCATGACGGGCATCACGGCGATCTATCCGCCGTGATGCCCGCCCGGACGCCACAAAGGCGGCAAAATCACCCCATGAGCCGGTATCCCGTCTTGAAGATCCACCGCACCACCGCCAGGCACAGCAGCAAAAAGGCCAGGGTCATGCCCAGGCTGGCGCCGACGCCGACATCGGAGGCCCCAAAGAAGCTCCAGCGGAATCCGTTGATCAGGTACACGACCGGGTTGAACAGCGTCACGGTTTGCCAGAACGGCGGCAGTATGCTGATGGAGTAGAAGCTGCCGCCCAGAAAAGTCAGGGGCGTGATGATCAGCAGC
>JAVBJZ010000088.1:0-10488 GCA_031546725.1 Azospirillum sp. | reverse complement strand
GCCTACGATTCAGACCGCCTGCGCCAAATCATCACCAATAAGGGCGCTCAGGCGGTGATCCCCAACAACCCCTCCCGCACCAAAAAGCATCCGCTCGACAAGCATCTCTACAAACAGCGCCATCTCGTCGAATGCTGCTTCTCCAAACTCAAGCAATTTCGCCGTGTCGCTACCCGCTACGAAAAAACCGCCCGAAATTACTTGGCTGTGCTTACCGTGGCCGCAATCGTCCTCTGGCTGCGATAACTGTCCACACGACCTAGGGTATCAGGGAAGAGCAACAACTCTCCATCGGCGCCGCGTGATCGAGAATCAGCGCCGCAATCCCTTCCGCATCCTCCAGCGCACGGACCGGGACGGGCGCCTCGGGCACCGGCCCATCGCTGGCGATGGCGACGATGGTCGGATCATTCACCGCAATCAGCGGCTTGTCCACTGAACGGCGCCAGACCTCCAGCTTCGGGTGGCGGTCGCGCTTGAAGCCCTCGATCAACAACAGATCCACCGGCGAAACCCTGGCCAACAAATCGGCCAGGGTGGGTTCCGGCTCATGGCGCAGCTCATGCATGATAGCCCAGCGCTTGGGCGAGCTGACCAGCACTTCAGTGGCGCCGGCCAACCGATGATTATGGCTGTCCTTGCCGGGATGATCGATGTCGAACCCCTTATGCGCGTGCTTCAGGGTTGACACCCGCAGACCGCGCGCGACCAGAACCGGCAAAAGCCTTACGATCAAGGTGGTCTTGCCGCTGCCGCTCCACCCCGTCAAACCAAAGATTTTCATACCGAAGGAGCCGTCTTATTGGCAGGAGAAGCGGGGGGGTGCGGTGGAGAGGCCATCATATGATGCACGCCGACGCGCGTGTAGTCCCAGCCGGTCACGAAGGTCAGAATCGCCGCAACCCACAACCCGACCGTGCCGATCATGGCCGACGGAATCGCTCCCGGTCCCGCGTCGCCGACGATCAGAAAGCCGATGGCGAGCATTTGGATGGTCGTCTTCCATTTCGCCAGCCGCGTGACCGGCACGCCGACGTTGAGACCGGCGAGGTATTCGCGCAGCCCCGACACCAGCACCTCACGCAGCAAAATCACCACCGCCGCCAGCACCGAGACCCCGGTCAACCGACTGAAGGCCACCAGCATGATCAGCACCGCCGCCACCAAAAGCTTGTCGGCGATGGGATCGAGGAATTTGCCGATCACCGATTCCTGTTCCCACACGCGGGCTAAATAGCCGTCGAGATAATCGGTGATGCAGGCCGCGCCGAACAGGCCGCAGCTCAGCCACGCCGCCCACGCTTCCGGCACGTAGAACAGCCCCACCACCGGCGGGATGATGGCGATTCGCGAGAGGGTCAGCAGATTGGGCAGACTGGTCAGCATGGCACGGGGTTGTTGAGGCCGCGAAGGGGAGTTCGTCATTCTAATCGTCTGAATGAAAATGATCGTAGATCTTTTTCGCAACGGCGCGATTGATCCCTTCCACCGCCTCCAGATCGACGAGGCCAGCGCGGGAAACCGCCTTGCCACTGCCGAAATGGTTCAACAGCGCCCGCTTGCGCGCTGGCCCTATTCCGGGAATACCGTCGATGGGCGATGCGGAGATGGCTTTGATGCGCTTGGCCCGGTGCGTCCCGATGGCGAAGCGGTGCGCCTCGTCACGCAGCCGTTGCAGAAAATACAGCACAGGATCGCGCGCTTCCATCTGGAACGGCGCGCGGTCCCGCATGAAGAAATGCTCACGCCCGGCGTTGCGGTCGGGGCCCTTGGCGATGGAGACCAGCGGCACGTCGTCGATGCCGAGTTCGGCCATCACCGCGCTCACCGCCGAAAGCTGGCCGAGGCCGCCGTCGATCAGCACCAAATCGGGCCACGTGCCGCGCGAGCGCTCGGGGTCTTCCTTCAAGGCGCGGCCGAACCGACGGAGAAACACCTCGCGCATCATGGCGTAATCATCACCGGCAGCCTCCGGGGAGCGGATGTTGAACTTACGGTAGGCGTTCTTCATGTACCCATCTGGTCCGGCGACGATCATCGCGCCAATGGCGAATGCGCCCTGCACATGGCTGTTGTCATAAACCTCGATGCGTTGCAACGGGGCATCCAGGTCAAAGGCTTGCGCCACCCCTTCGAGCAGGCGCGCCTGGGAGGAGCGCTCGGCCAGGCGGCGGCCATGCGCCTCGCGGGCGTTGGTCAGGGCGTGGTCGAGAATCCGCCGCTTATCTCCGCGCTTGGGCTCGATCAGCTCCACCTTGTGGCCGGCGCGCAGGCTGAGCGCCTCGGTCAACAGTTCCGGCTCCGACAGCGTGTGGCTGAGCAGAATCAGTGGCGGGGCGGTCTTGTTGTCATAGAATTGCGCGATGAAGGCGGACATCACCTCCTCCACCTCCTGCGCCTTGTCATGGCTGGGGAAATAGGCGCGGTTGCCATAGTTGCGGCCACCGCGGAAGAAGAACACCTCGATGCAGGTCGCTCCACCCTCAGCGTAGGCGGCGATGACGTCGGCGTCCTCCACCACCCCTTCGATGTTGATGTCCTGCCGCGCCTGGATGGCGGTCAGCGCTTTGATGCGGTCGCGAATCTGCGCCGCGGTCTCAAAATTCAGCGCCTCGGACGCCTGCATCATTTCCTGCGCCAGCTCGGCCTGGATGTCATGGCTTTTGCCGGACAAAAAGGCGCGCGCCTGCTTCACCTGGGCCTGGTACGCCACAGGCGTCACGCGACCGACACAGGGCGCCGTGCAGCGTTTGATCTGGTATTGCAGACAAGGCCGCGAGCGACTGTTGAACACCGTGTCGGCGCAGTTGCGCAGCATGAAGGCGCGCTGCAAGGCGGTGACGGTGCGCGTCACCTCCGCTCCCGAGGCGAAAGGGCCGAAATAATGCGCCTCGGCTGACCGGCTGCCGCGGTGCTTGAGAAGCTGCGGATAGTCATGCCCCTTGGTGATCATGATATAGGGAAATGATTTATCGTCGCGCAGCAACACATTGTAGCGCGGCATCAGCCGCTTGATGAGGTTCGATTCCAGAAGAAGCGCCTCCACCTCCGTATGGGTGGTGACGAACTCCATGGTCTCCGTCTCCGCCACCATGCGCTGGAGGCGGATCGGCAGACGGTTGGTTTGCGTATAGTTGAAGACGCGCCGCTTCAGGTTTTTCGCCTTGCCGACATACAGCACGCCACCATCGGCGGCGATCATCCGGTAGACGCCGGGCGTGGCCGGCAACGTCTTCAGATAGCCTTGAATGATCTCCACCCCACGCGCCAGATCGCCGGCGCGGCGGCGCAAGCGCGGCGCGGAATCGGAAGCGGTCGCTGGCCCAGCGAGGGGGCTATCGGACGGGGTGTCGGGCATGCCTGGAATGTCGTTGACCGGCCGGTCGCGGTCAACCGTTCCTTGCCCATAAGATTAATTCAAACGACTCAAGCGGTATGAAAAGACTATCCACCGTTTCTGTGGATAAGTGTGTCGACAACTCACCCGATAGGTGGCGTGGAGTGAGGAGCCACAAGGGGTCTGTATCCAATGCGCATTTTTTAGGCAAATTCCTTAACCCGTTGATTTCATTGTGAAAGTTACTTGTCAAGCAAGGCCACACCCCTTCAGCCACAAAATTGCCGTCGGGACGAAATCCCCCTTTGCTCTTCGGCGACACCTGTGTAAAAGACCGCCCCTGCAAAATTTCCAAGGCCTGAGCCAGGTGGTTGAGGGTTCCACTTTAAGCGATTACCGCCGCATCGCGCGGAACCCTATTCCATGGGGACAAAGCCGCGCGACGCTTGCGCCCAGCCCAGGTGCTCGCCACCGTCCAGGGCGATCATCTGACCGGTCACCGACGGTGCGGCGATCAGGAACCGGATGGCGGCGGCGATTTCTTCCGGCGTAGCGCCGTGCTTGAGAGGTGTGGCCCCCCACTGCGCGGCGAACTGCGCCTCGGACTGGCGTTCGTTGCGCAGGGTTGGACCCGGTCCGATGCCGTTGACACGAATGCGCGGCGCCAGCGCCAGCGCCATGGTCTGGGTCAGCGTCCACAGCCCGGTCTTCGCCAGCGTATAGGAAATAAAATGCGGGGTGAGATTCCACACCCGCTGGTCCAGCAGGTTGACGATCAGAGCCTGCTCATCCTCCGGCGTCTGGCGGGCGAAGGCCTGCATCAGCACGAAGGGGGCGCGCAGGCCGGCCTCCATGTGCAGATCCCAGGAGTCGCGCGTTACGCTGTCGGCCTCGTCACGAATGAAAGGCGCGGCGTTGTTGATCAGCACGGTCAACGGGCCCAGCGCCTCCACCGTCTGCGGCACGAGGCGCTCCACCTCGGCTTCGACGCCAAGGTCGGCGGGGATGGCGACCGCCCGCCCGCCCGCGCTGGCGATCTCCGCCACCACGGCCTCGGCCTCACTGCGGGAGCGGTGATAATGCACCCCCACCGCCCAGCCCTGCGCCGCCAGGTCGAGCGCCATGGCCCGACCAATTCGTTTACTCGCCCCGGTGACCAGGGCCGCTTTTCGCTTGATCTCACCCATGAGGCCATAGGTACCTTGCCCTTGTTTCACGTCAAGCAAGGTTTCAGGTCACACAAGACGGGCGGCATGCTGCGCGAACTCTGGGAATATCTCACCACCCCCGCTTCTTCCACCGCACGCCGCCTGGGGTATGTGACGGAGGTGGTGGCGCTGGGCGCCCGGCATCGCCGCCAGCGCCAAGCCTGGATTCCGCATGTTGAGGCCGCACGCCGCTTTGTCTTGGACGCCGCCTCCCAGGCCGCGCCCGGCTGCGCGTTGATCGCCGGCTCGGGTCGGTTGATCGAGACGCCGTTGGCTGAACTGGCGGCCCGCTTCGACCGGGTGGTGCTGGCCGATCTGGTTCACCCGCGCCCTGTCCGTCGCGCCGCCCGGCGATTCGGCAATGTCACGCTGATCGAGATCGATTTGACTGGCGTTCTGGAGCGACTCAAGGACGGTATTCCTTCCCCTGCCCCACCGAACCTCGGTCAATTCGATTTCGTGGCATCCTGCAATCTTCTGTCGCAGCTTGCCTTGCTGCCGCTGGAGGCGCTGGCGCGTCGCGGCGTCGATGAAGCAGCATGCGCCGCCTTCGCCCAGGCGCTGGTGCGCACCCATCTGGAATGGCTGCGCGGCTGCGCCACCGTCGCCGCTCTGTTCACCGACGCCGAGAGCCACTGGCTGGAGTACGAACGCCCCGTGGCCGGCACGACATCCTTGTGGGATGTCCCCCTGCCCCCGCCGGATCTGACCTGGACCTGGGACATCGCACCACCCGGCGAGGAGGACCCACGCCTCGCCCTGCGCCATACCGTGGCCGCGTGGCGGAATCTGAATGGCGGAATCTGAATGGCTGATTCTGGAGCGCCGCTCTATTCCAAGGCGATCTCGCCCTTGATCTCATGCGTGAGATCGATCCCCTCAACCGTCAGCACCATCGTGGCCGACAGCCGTTCGTCGCCTTTCAACGTCCCAGCCGCCAGAGCGTGATGCATGGCCTGCTCGATCTGGCGCTGCGAGGTGACGCCCACCACCTTGAGGAATTTGCGGACATCCATGTTGAAGGTGTCTTCGTTCATGAGGTGATCCTCTTTGAACTCCGGGTGAAGCTTGTCCATGACGCGAAAAGCTGGTTATTTCCCACCAAGCCGAGGCCACTCTGGCACACGGCATGACCCGAATCACCTGCGGAAACCGGATAGGCGTATAGGATAGATGGGACCCAACCGGAATGAAGACCCGATGCCGCAACAGGCTGCTCTTGCCCATCGCCTGACACATCTGCAACGCCTCGAAGCCGAGAGCATCCATATTATGCGCGAGGTTGCGGCGCAGTTCCGCAATCCGGTCATGCTGTACTCCATCGGCAAGGACAGCTCGGTGATGCTGCATCTGGCGATGAAGGCGTTCTACCCATCGAAGCCCCCCTTCCCCCTGATGCACGTGGACACCACGTGGAAATTCCACGAGATGATCACGTTCCGCGATCAGCGGGTGCGAGAGTTGGGGCTGGACCTGATCATTCACGTCAACGAAGACGGCGTGCGCCAGGGTATTGGACCGTTCACCCATGGTTCAGCCGTGCACACCGACATCATGAAGACCCAGGCCCTCAAACAGGCCCTGGATAAGCACGGCTTCGACGCGGCCTTCGGCGGCGCTCGGCGTGACGAAGAGAAGAGCCGCGCCAAGGAACGGATTTTCTCGTTCCGCACCGCCAACCACCGCTGGGACCCCAAGAACCAGCGTCCGGAGCTGTGGAACCTTTATAATGGCCGCATCAACAAGGGGGAGAGCATCCGCGTCTTCCCTCTGTCCAATTGGACCGAGCTTGATATCTGGCAATACATCCATCAGGAGAACATCCCGGTGGTGCCCCTGTATTTCGCCAAGCCACGCCCAGTGGTCAAACGCGATGGCGCCCTCCTTCTGGTGGACGACGATCGTCTGCCGCTGCACCCCGGTGAAGCGCCTGAAATGATGTGGGTGCGCTTTCGTACGCTCGGCTGCTATCCGCTGACCGGAGCGGTGGAAAGCCACGCCACAAACTTGCTGGAGATCATCCACGAGATGTTGTTGTCCACGACATCAGAGCGTCAGGGGCGCGTCATCGACCAGGATGCTGGCGCCTCCATGGAAATCAAGAAGCAGGAAGGCTACTTCTGATGCGCGACGTTCGCCAGACTGATAGCGCCGCCACCGATAGCGCCGCCTTGGCCACTGCCGAGGTCGAATCCTACCTACGCCGCCACAACAGCAAGGATCTTCTGCGCTTCCTCACCTGCGGCTCCGTTGATGATGGCAAGTCAACCTTGATCGGTCGCCTGCTCTACGACTGCAAGCTGCTGTTCGAGGACCAGCTTGCCAGCCTGGAAAAGGATTCCAGCCGTTTCGGCACCACCGGCGCCGGCCAACTCGATCTGGCCCTGCTGGTCGACGGTTTAGCCGCTGAGCGCGAGCAGGGCATCACCATCGACGTCGCTTACCGCTTCTTCAGCACGGACAAGCGCAGCTTCATCGTCGCCGACACGCCCGGCCACGAGCAATACACGCGCAACATGGCGACGGGCGCCTCCACTGCCGACGCCGCCATACTGCTGGTGGACGCGCGCAAGGGCCTGTTGACCCAGACCCGGCGGCACAGCGCCATCGTATCCCTGCTCGGCATCCGGCATGTGGTTCTGGCGGTCAACAAGATGGATGCTGTGGGCTGGGATCAAACAACCTTTGCGCGCATCAGCGCGGAGTACCGTGCTTTCGCCCGTCAACTGGGCATCCAGAACATTGCGTGCATCCCGGTTTCGGCGCTGACCGGCGACAATGTCGCCACGGCCTCCGTGTCCATGAACTGGTATAATGGGCCAACCCTGCTCAGCCATTTGGAGACGCTGGAGGTTGCGTCCGACGCGCTGCGCCGGCCTTTGCGTATGCCGGTGCAATGGGTCAACCGCCCCAATCAGGACTTCCGCGGCTTTTCCGGCGCCATCACCGACGGTGTCGTGCGGGTTGGTGACGCCGTGGCGATTTTGCCCGGCGCGCGAACCACCACCGTGGCGCGGATCGTCACCATGGACGGCGACTTGAAAGAGGCCGGTGCGGGCCAGGGGGTAACCCTGGTGCTGTCCGATGAGGTGGATGTGTCGCGCGGTGACGTCATCGCCGCCGCCGAGGCGCGGCCACAGGTAACCGATCAGTTCGCCGCCCATATCGTGTGGATGGACGAGCAACCACTGCTTCCTGGACGCCCTTACCTCCTGCGCCTCGGCGCCGCCACGGTAGGGGCTCAGGTAACCGAACTGAAGCACGCCCTGAACATCAACTCACTGGAACACACCGCCGCCAAGCATCTCGCCCTCAATGAAGTGGGCATGTGCAACATCGCTCTTGACCGACCCGTGCCTTTTGATGCTTACGCCGACAGCCGCTCCATGGGGGGCTTTGTGCTGATCGACCGGATCAGCAACGCCACCGTCGGCTGCGGTGTAATCGATTTTCCGTTGCGCCGGGCATCGAACATCCATTGGCAGAATATGAAGGTGGGCAAAGCGGCGCGCGCCACCCTCAACAACCAGAAACCCTGCGTGCTGTGGTTCACCGGCCTTTCAGGGGCGGGCAAGTCGACCGTCGCCGATGTGGTGGAGCAGGAGTTGCACCGCCGTGGCCGCCGGACCATGAGCCTGGATGGTGACAATGTGCGTCACGGCCTGAACAAGAACCTGGGCTTTACCCCGGAGGATCGAGTGGAGAACATCCGCCGTATCGCCGAGGTGTCCAAGCTGATGGTTGATGCTGGTCTGATCGTGCTGGTCAGCGTCATCTCGCCCTTCCGCAATGAGCGGCACATGGCGCGCACGGTGTTGGAGGCCAATGAATTCCTGGAGATCTTCGTCGACGCCCCCCTTGATGTTTGCGAGGCGCGTGATCCCAAAGGCCTTTACAAGAAGGCCCGCGCTGGTCAGCTTCCGAACTTCACCGGTATCAGCAGCCCCTACGAGTCACCAGAGGCCTCGGAACTGCACCTGCACAGCGGTGAAGAAACCCCGGAGGCCCTCGCCGCTCGCGTTGTAGCGATGCTGGAAGAGCGGAAAATAATCTAGGATGGATTCCGGCTCGAATTGAGACGGTTTGTTATTTATCAAACAGGCTCTTGGAGAGCCATCGGGAAAGAGAATGAGCAAGGCAATAATTATTCTGGGTATGCACCGCAGTGGCACGTCGATGCTCACCCGTATCTGCAATCTCCTTGGCCTTGAGTTGGGCTCACCTCTTATACCTGCTCAATCTGATAATGAAGGCGGCTTCTGGGAGCATTGGGACGTCGTGCGCCTGCACGATGAACTTCTGAGCGCTATCGACCGATGCTGGAGCAGCATCACACCTTTTCCAGAAGGATGGGTTGAAAATCAAGCAGTGGCCCCAATACGCCAGAAGCTTGCTCAGTTGATTGATAAGCAATTTGCTGACGTCCCCATGTGGGCTGTCAAAGACCCACGAATGTGCCGAACCATACCTTTCTGGCAACCCCTTCTAACAGAGCGGTCGATCGAACCGCACGTGATTCTAACCTGCCGGCATCCTTTTGAAGTTAGCCGCTCACTGCATGTTCGTAATGGGTTTAGTCTTAATGAATCTCTGATTTTGTGGCTGCTGCACACGCTTGAAGCAGAGCGTGATACACGCGGCATGAAGCGGGCTTTTGTCTACTATCCAGACTTGCTCAATGACTGGAAAGCTACGATGAGGATCGTTAGTGAGCAAATGGATATCAAGTGGCCAAAGAAATCAGAAGAAATTTCCAGTGAAGTGGCGCAATTTCTTAAACCAGAAATGCGCCACCACGCCGTAGAAGTGGTTAAAGGTGAAGGAAAGATACAGGAATTAGCACTTGAGGTGCACAACCTCATGGTCAAAGCAACAAAAACAAAAGAAATAGATCAGGGTAGACTTGATGCTATCAATTATATTCTATTAGAAATTCTTAAGCCATTTTCAGATATTTTAAATAATAAAGATATTCTCTTAAAGCAAGCATCAGATAATGCTCACCAAATGGCAGAAAATGCTCGTCAAATAGCAGAGAATGCCCACCACTCGATTGAAGAGTTAAATAAGCAAATTATAATTAATAATGACGCAAGCAATAATGTTATTAATAATATCTATGCATCAACATCTTGGAAAATTACTCGACCAATTCGAGGAATTATCCATTTTGCTCAAAATTTTTCTGGGGTATTGCGCAGCAAGACAACAAATAATACTAGAGAATCAAAAAATTAACTCGCGTGGTTGGAAAGACAGCTCTGTTAGCCCAGGGTCCCAAGGGCCACCAGCCTTTGGTGGGGAGCACGAGGGGCAAGCCCCTCGCCGGCGCGCAAGCGCCTCCTACCGTGGCTTTGCTCTCCTCGCCTTCCCCGCCTTGCTGTAAGCCGCGCCCGGCGCATTGGCCGGCACCCCTCGACCGAAGCGACCCGTCGAAATGCCGATCGACGGGTTCTCAATCCCTAGATCCATCGCTTCCAGGCGGCGGATCTCGTCGCGCAGGCGGGCGGCCTCTTCAAACTCCAGATCGGAGGCGGCGGTGCGCATTTTCTTTTCCAGATCGGCGATCACCGCCTTGAGGTTGTGCCCAATGGTGTCCGCCGAACCCGTGTCGACCGTCAGGCGGTCACCACGTTCGTAGACGCTCTCCATGATATCGCCGATGGCCTTCTTGACCGATTCGGGGGTGATGCCGTTCGCCTCGTTGTAGGCTTTTTGCTTTTCCCGGCGGCGCGCCGTCTCGTCGATGGCGAATTGCATGCTGGCGGTGATCCGGTCGGCATAGAGGAGCGCTCGCCCTTCGATGTTACGGGCGGCGCGTCCTATGGTCTGGATCAGCGAGGTCTTGGAGCGCAGATAGCCTTCCTTGTCGGCGTCAAGAATCGCCACCAGCGCGCATTCGGGAATATCCAAGCCCTCGCGCAGCAGATTGATGCCGATCAG
>JAVBJZ010000038.1:0-18300 GCA_031546725.1 Azospirillum sp. | reverse complement strand
CTGGGGGCTGCTGCACACCGTGCGCTCGGTGGGGGCGGTGATCGGCAGCCTGGGTCTTACCGGCGGCGACGCCGCGGGGATGTTCGCCAATTTGCAGCGCGGTCTGGAAGCGCCGCTGACCGGCATGGGCACGGCGTTCAGTTCCTCCCGGTTCGGCCTTGCCGGTTCGCTGGTGCTGGGTTTTCTGGAGTTGCAGGCGACCCAGGCGCAGAATCGTTTCTTCCAGGATGTCGAGGATTGGTTGTCGAGCGCCACCCATCTGTCGAGCGGCGCCGGCAATCTTGAGGGTGGTGACGCGCCGATCCCCATCTATGTGCAGGCGCTGCTGGAACAGACAGCCGAGAATCTCGACGCGCTTCAGCGCACCATTGCGTCCGGCGAGGAGAGCCGCCGGATGGCCAACACCAATCTGATGGCGCTGACCGAACGACTCGGCTCGCTGACCGACCAGATGCGGGCCGAACAGGTGCTGCTGATCAAGCTTGCGGAAAGCCAGGTGGAGATGAAGCCGGTGCTGAGCCGGCTGGCCGACGTCACGGCGGGCGGTTTGGACGAATCCTCGCGCCAGCACCTGCGCAACATCGACATTTACCTTGCCCGCCTGCTCGAGGAAACCGCCAGTGGCCGCAGCCAGGCGGTGGCGGAGGTCCGCAGCGAGATCAAGGTCCTGACCCGCACCATCGCCGCCCTGGCTGAAGAGGCGGAACGCGCTGAGGGGCGGTAGAAGCTTCCTGCTGTAAAAAAGGAACGGTCGCCAATGGCCCTCAGCCGCCGCAACAACAACCGTGAGCTCAACGCCTGGCCCGGTTGGGTCGATGCGCTGTCGTCGCTGGTGATGGTTGTCATTTTTTTGCTGATGCTCTTTGTCGTCGCGCAGTTCTTCCTGGTGACCACGCTGACCGGCCGTGACGACCAGTTGCAGAGTCTCACCCAGAAAATGGCGGAGATGAACAATGTGCTGGCGCTGGAGCGTGACGCCAACACGGGTCTGCACCGCACCATCACGCAGATCTCCGACCAGCTCAAAAGCGAGCGTGAAGCGAACGCGCGTGAGAGGGCGCTGCTGCAAGAAGACCTGAAGAGCCTGCGCGCGGTGCGTCAGCAATTGGAAGGTGAGATATCAGAGCGCGTGGTGGCGCTGCGGCTGTCCGAGGAACAGCGCCAGGCGTTGCTGGAGCAGATCGGCAGCGCCCGCGACCAGTCCCGCACGCTTGAAGCAAAAGTAGCCGAGGCCAGCGACAAGACCATGCTGGTGCAAAAGGAGGTGGCCCAGCGCGATCAGCAGATCGATGTGCTGAACCAGCAGATCGCCACGTTGCGCGAACAGCTTGCCCGCATCGGTGAGGTTCTGGATCTTTCGGAGAGGAAGGCTGAAGAACAGCGGGTGCAGATCGTCGAACTGGGATCCCGCCTCAACCAGGCGCTGGCCAGCAAGGTGCAGGAACTGGCCCGCTACCGCTCAGAGTTCTTCGGGCGCATGCGCGAGGCGCTGGGCGCTCGGCAGGACATCCGCATCGCCGGTGACCGCTTCATCTTCCAGTCCGATATCCTGTTCCCCTCCGGCTCCGCCGAATTGCAGGAGGGCGGCAAGAAGCGCATGGCTGAACTGGCGCGTACGCTGCTGGAGATCAGCAAGGCGATCCCCGCCGACATCAACTGGGCGTTGCGCGTCGATGGGCACACCGACATCCGCCCGATTGCCCGCAGCTTCGCTTCGAACTGGGAACTGTCCTCGGCGCGCGCCATCGCCGTGGTGAAGTTTTTGATTGAACAGGGCATTCCCGGCGAACGGCTGGTCGCCGCTGGTTTTGGCGAGTTCCAACCGCTTGAGGCCGGTGCGACCGAAGAAGCTCTCGCCCGCAACCGCCGCATCGAGATCAAGTTCGACCAGCGCTAGAGTGAAAGGCTATCCAGAGACAAACGGAAAAGGCTTGACCTCGGCACTTATCGGGGGTCTACAGCACTTGGCACGTATTATTTTTTAATATGGTGACTCATGCTGTTCAGTAGTCTTTCCATCCGAGCCAAGCTTTGGTGCCTCACATTGTTGGCCAGCGTGGCCTGCTTTGTCATTGCTGGGATGGGGCTTTATCTGAGCTACGACCGTATGTATCAACAACGAATTGATTCGATGCGCTTCTTGGTCGAAGCGGGGTACAGCATGGCCGTAAAATATGAAGAAGAAGCGGTTGCCGGGCGCTTAACTCGGGAGGAAGCACAGGCGAGATTTAAGCAAGCGCTTATAGCAATACGCTACAGCGGCAATGAATATATGTTTTCTCATACTTATGACTTGGTAGCCTTTGCCCACCCTAACGACAAGCTGATGGGAAAAGACGTATCAGGGCTTAAAGATGCTAATGGAATTCCCGTTGTTCCTCCTATGGTCGATATAGCAAAAAATAAAGGAGAAGGTATATATACATATGAGTGGAGACTAAGTCCTGATAAGCCGGATAAAGATGTCAAAATTGCTTATGTAAAAGGTTTTGATCCATGGAATATGTTTATTTCTACTGGAACTCTTGTGGGGGATATACGAGCAAATTTCATGAGCCAGTTGTGGACTTTGCTGGCGGTGATTGCTGTCGTGGCGTTTCCGGCGATTATTTTGCTGGCGATCACTGGGCAAAGCATCGCGAGAATCATGCGAGGGCTGGCCAAGAAGATGGAAACCTTGGCGGCGGGTGACCTGTCTTGCTCCTTTCCTGAGGCGGACCGCCACGACGAACTCGGCGCTATGGGGAAAGCCACGCAGGTGTTCAAGGAAAATGCGGAGGCCAAGATCCGCCTTGAGGTCCAGCAGGCTGAACTGGCCCACCGCGCCGAGGGCGAGAAGCGCAAAAGCATGGCGCAGCTTGCCGACAGCTTTGAGCAGACCGTTGGTGGCGTGATCCGCTCGCTCAACGAAGAGGCTGAAGGCATGGAGTTGCGTGCTCAAGAGATGACCCGTGCATCCGACCAGACCGGCCAGTTGTCGGAGGGCGTTGCTGCGGCGACGCAAGAGACCTCATCCAATGTACAGTCCGTTGCTTCGGCGACCGAAAAATTATCTGGCTCCATCAACGAAATCAGCCGTCAGGTGGAGCAATCCTCGCAGATCGCCCGTGAGGCGGTGATGAACGCCGAACGCGCCAACAGCAAGGTTGAAGGGCTTGCGTCCGCCGTGGAGCGCATCGGTGCGGTGGTCGAACTGATCAACTCGATCGCCAGCCAGACCAATCTGCTGGCGCTGAACGCCACCATCGAGGCGGCGCGGGCCGGTGAGGCGGGCAAGGGCTTCGCCGTGGTGGCGAGCGAGGTCAAGGCTCTGGCCAATCAGACCGCCAAGGCGACCGAAGACATCGCGGTTCAGGTGACCAGCATCCAGACGGCGACGGGTGAAGCAGTGCACGAAATCCAGGGGGTGGCCCGGGTGATCGGTCAGGTCAACGAGGTTGCGACCTCCATCGCCTCGGCGGTTGAGGAGCAAGGGGCGGCCACGCGGGAAATTTCGCGCAACATCCAGCAGGCCGCGCATGGCACACAGGCGGTGTTGGGCAGCATCGAGGGGGTCAATGCGGCGGCTGGGAAGAGTGGGAAGATGGCTTACGAGGTTTTGGAAACGATCAGGCGCTTTTCTGTTCAAGCCGGCGCGCTGAACGGAGAAGTGGGGCGTTTCCTGGAGCGGGTGCGTGGCGGTTGATTTTGCGTGAAGCGCGCTCCTGTCACCAGTACTCCGCCAACGGGGCCAGCCCGCGGTGCTCCGCGAGTCGCTTTACCGTCGAGGCCGTGGTGTTTTCGGGCAGGTGGTCGAGAGGGAAAAAGCCTGCCTCGGTGATCTCAAACCCATCGGCGCGTGGCGTTCCAGTCCAGGACGCGGCGACGAACACCGCCACATGGTCGCTGGCCCCGCAGCAGAAGCGTGCATAGACGCCCAGCGGTTGCGGGGTGCTTTCAACGATCAGGCCGACCTCTTCGCGCACCTCGCGCTTCATCGCCTCGACCAGCGTTTCGTGCTTGTCGACGCCACCCCCCGGCAGGTACCAGCCGTCGATGTAGCTGTGCCGAATCAGCAAGACGTGATCACCCTTCAGGATGATGGCGCGCACCCCCATGGTCAGCGGTCGTGTCACGCGATGCCACAGATTGCGGGCATGCCATGCAAGACGGAGCGGGTTGAGCGGGGTGCGCATGGCCGGGGATTATCCAAAAAATATGGCTGGAAGATATCTTCCAGCCATAAGTTTGTCAGAGTCTCAGTCTTTGAGCACTACCAGAAGCGTTTCACTGGCGGAATCAATGGAACTGATCGGCCTCGGTCGAATCCTTGTACGCGGTGGTCGAAGACTTGCCACCGGATATGGCGGAGGCGACCGCGTCGAAATAGCCGGTGCCGACCTCACGCTGATGCTTGGTGGCCGTATAGCCTTGCGCCTCAGCGGCGAATTCCGCCTGCTGGAGTTCCGAATAGGCGGCCATGCCGCGCTCCGCATAGCCCTTGGCCAGCATAAACGCCGCGTAGTTCAAGCTGTGGAAACCCGCCAGCGTGACGAACTGGAACTTGTACCCCATGGCGCCCAGTTCCTTCTGGTAGGCGGCGATGGTCGCCTGGTCCAGATTGGCCTTCCAGTTGAAGCTCGGCGAGCAGTTGTAGGCGAGAAGCTTGTTCGGGAACTCCTTGCGGATCGCCTCGGCGAAGCGCTTGGCTTCCTCGAGGTTCGGCTTGGAGGTCTCCCACCACAGAAGGTCGGCGTAGGGCGCGTAAGCCAGGCCACGGGCGATGCAATGCTCCACGCCGACGCCGGTCTTCAGGCGGAAAAAGCCCTCTGAGGTGCGGCCTTTTTCGAAGTCGATGAACGGATGATCACGCTCGTCGATGTCCGAGGTGATGAGCTGCGCCGATTCGGCGTCGGTGCGGGCCAGCAGCAAGGTTGACGTGCCGCAGACATCGGCGCCAAGGCGCGCGGCGTTCAGGGTGCGGATGTGCTGCTGCGTCGGGATCAGCACCTTGCCGCCGAGATGGCCGCACTTCTTCTCGGAGGCCAGCTGGTCTTCGAAGTGCACGCCGGCGGCGCCCGCCTTGATCATCGCCTTCATCAACTCAAAGGCGTTCAGGGGGCCGCCGAAACCAGCCTCGGCGTCGGCGATGATGGGCGCGAACCAATGGGTGTCACCCTTGCCCTCGGCGGTCTGGATCTCATCGGCGCGCTTGAAGGTGTTGTTGATGCGCTCAACCACCGCCGGCACGGAGTTGGCCGGGTACAGGCTCTGGTCAGGGTACATCTGGCCAGCCAGATTCGCGTCACCAGCCACCTGCCACCCCGACAGATAGATGGCCTTCAGCCCGGCCTTGACCGCCTGCATGGCCTGATTGCCGGTCAGCGCGCCGAGGGTGTTGATGTACGGCTCGGTGTTCAGCAACTCCCACAGGCGGCGCGCGCCCAATTCAGCCAGCGTGTACTCGATCTTGACAGAACCGCTCAGGCGTTTGATGTCGGCGGCGCTGTAGTCGCGCTGGATGCCTTCCCAACGCTTGGCGTGGATGGCGGAGGCCTTTTCATTGAGTGGCGCCATGATTGTGCGTTCCCTTTTGATTATGAGCCGCGCGTCGTTGCGGCGCAGCATATGGCTTCATGTAAGGATACGCAGCCTGGAATGGCAATAAGCGCTTGTTCATAAAAGGGTAACCTTGTAAATTTTTTTTCGACAAGATGAGCAAGTTCGTTAAGTCTGTAAATTCACCATGCGGCGTGTGAACGGATAGGTCGACATGGACAGAAAGGCGATGCTGGGTCCCAAGGTGCGGCGTCTGCGGCGCGAGCATGGGCTGACGCAGGCGCGGATGTCGGAACAGCTTGGCATCTCGGCGAGCTATCTCAACCTGATCGAGCACAACCAACGCCCGGTGACGGTGCCGCTGCTGCTCAAGCTGGGGCAGCACTTTGGTGTCGATCTCCAAACCTTCGCCGAGGATGAAGAGAGCCGTCTGGTGGCCGGCCTACGCGAGGTGTTCGCCGATCCGCTGTTCGATGGCTCCGACATTAAAAATCACGACCTGAAGGAGTTGGCGGCGGTGGCCCCTACGCTGGGGCAAGCAGTGGTGACGCTGTACCACGCCTTTCGCGAGCAGCGCGAAGATGTGCAGAATTTCACCGAGCAATTGGCCGATCGCGACACGCTGCATCTCACCCACAACGCCGCCTTCCCGTTGGATGAGGTGCGTGATTTCTTTCACCAGCATCATAACCACTTCCCGGAGATCGAGACGGCGGCTGAGACGCTGTGGAAGGAGATGAACGCCGAACGCGGCGATCTCTGGCGTGGCCTTGTCGATTGGCTGGACAGCCAGCAGGGTGTGCGCGTCAAGATCATGCCCGGTGACGTGATGGGCTATGCCGTGCGCCGCTTCGACCGGCATGGCCGGCGCATCTTGATCTCGGAGATGCTGGCCCCATCGGGGCGCAACTTTCAGCTTGCCAGCCAGATCGCGCTGTTGCGTCACCGCGACCTGATCAACACGCTGATCGACACCACCCCGTTCTCCGGTGATGAGGCGCGGCGGTTGGCCCGCATCGGTCTGACCAATTATTTCGCCGGCGCCGTGTTGATGCCCTATAGCCGCTTCCTGGAGGCGGCTGGGCAGGTGCGCTACGACATCGATGTGCTGCGCCGCCGTTTCGACGCCAGCTTCGAGCAGGTCTGCCATCGCCTCACCACGCTCCAGCGGTCGGGGGCGCGTGGGGTGCCGTTCTTCCTGATCCGCGTGGACAGCGCCGGCAATGTGTCGAAGCGTTTTTCCGGGGCGGGATTCCATTTCGCGCGCTTTGGGGGGGGCTGCCCGCGCTGGATCGTCTATGAGGCGTTTCGGACGCCGGGCAAGATCCACACCCAGGTGGCGCAGATGCCCGACCGCACCACCTATTTCTCGCTGGCGCGCACGACGGTGCGGGCCGGAGGCGGCTACCGCAGCCCGCCGCAGCAATTCGCCATGGCCCTGGGCTGCGAGGTGGCGCATGCCGGCCAGATCATCTACGCCGACGGCATCGACCTGGAGCACACGGAATCCAGCATTCCCATCGGGGTCAATTGCCGCCTGTGCCCCCGTGGCGATTGTTCCCAACGCGCTTTTCCGCCGCTTAATCACCGGCTGATTGTCGATGAAAACCTGCGCGGGATGACGCCATTCCTGTTCGCTCCGCCGGTAGGGGAGCGGTAGTCCCGTCGCTCCCCCGGCAGGGGAGCGGCGGCGGGGCCGCTTAACGCCGCTTTGGCGCCAGCGTTTCCGGGGCGAAATCACCGGGTTTCAGGGGCTTGTTGAAGAGTGTCGGCGTCGTTCCCGCGATAGTGAGGCCGTTGACCATGTAGCGGCCGCTGGTCAGGTCAAAGGTCAGCTCTTTGCTTGCCAGGAAGACCGGCGCCTGGGGATAGGGGATGCCGTGCGCCTCGGCATATCGGACCAGCGTGTCTTGCGCGTCGTAGTGCTCGGCCATGAGGATCATCCAGGAATCCTCGTCAAGATAGTAGACACGGCGTGGAAAAGCATGGCGCAGGCCACGCTTGAGAACCGCTTCGACGACCCAGACGCGGTGCAGTTCATAACGCAGCAATATCGGGTTGGGATGTTCCGGGAAGAAGATCTCTTCTATCGGCAAGTCGGGCGCGTTGAGGCGGAAGGCGTTGTAGGGCACGTACATCTCGCGCCGACCAAGCAGGGTGAAATCAAAGCGGTCCAGCAAGCCGCTGAACATGTCCAGCATATCAGCGGTGCGCAGGCCGCCGGACACCGGGTCCGGCGTGTCGTAAGCGAAGTCAGGCGCGCGCACCGGCGTCGCCTTTGCCCCTGCCGGCTTGTACCAGCGGATAGGCGGGCGCTGGAGCGGGTTCAGCGACTGCCGGATAAGCAGGGTTGCCCCGGCCACCTCGGCGGGCTGCACGCCGGTGCGGCGGAAGAACAGCGCCGGCTCACCCTCCTGGGTTGCGTAGGATGACAGCCATTCCTCACGGTAGAGTGTGGGCGCGAAGTGGCCGTTTGCGTCTGAAACGGCAACGCCAGCGGTGCGCGTCATCGCCTCCCCGCGCCAGCGCAGGATATGGTTCCACATCGCCTCTTCGCCGGTCGTCGGCGTGGGGAACGGAATGCCGACCATGGCGTTGGACACGGTCAACCCGTTTTCCGAGAGCTTGGCGCGGCTGGCGTTGGCGATGCTGGCGTCGTAAATGCGTTGGGGAGCCGCCGCTGTCCGCCGCGTCTCGAACATCGGAAGGGTGAAACTGTCGGGATATTTGGTCAACAGCGCCATCAGTCCGGCGGACAGGCGGGATTTGTAGCGTTCCAGTTCCGTTGCGTGGACGGTGAACCAGCGTATGTCTTCATAGAACGGGTCACGCATCCCCCGGCCAGGGGTGGTTTCCGGTAATGGTTTGTCCATGCCGCCGGTCCACGCCGGGATGCTGCCGTTCTTGTTGGCGGCGCGAATAGCGCCGAACGGGGTCAATTCCTCGCCCAGTCTCGGCTTCGGTTCCGGCTCCGCAGCCAGGGCCGGCCCCGTCAGCATCAATGCAACCAGCGCCAACGCCAGAAGCATACCACCGAAGGCGCGGCGGGTTTGAACGAGCGCGGGTAAGGGCATCGGAATTCCTGAAGTCAGCAAATTTTTTTTGCATTGTGCCGGTTCCGCCGCGCCGTGCAACCGGAACTCTGCTTAATCTTTTCAGTCGTCCTCGCCCGATAACTCCCCCACCACTTGGCGTGCGGTGCGCAGCAGGGCCGGGTTGGGTTCTGCGGAAGCGCCACCCTCGTCGCTTTCGGCGGGCTGCACACGCTGCTTCAGTTCACGCACCGCTTCGGTCAGCAGATAACTCAGCCGAAGATCGGGGAGAGCGCGCACCAGCGCCCGGAGTTCCGGGTTGGTCAGCGTTGCGGGATCATGCGCCATCGACGGCGCTGGAGCCAGGGGCGGGAAGGGTGACGAAAACGGCGCCATGGCCGACTCTGCCGTTGCCGTCGTCGCCGGATCGGGCGGCGCAGGGGTGCGACGGCGCTTGCGCCGCAACGGTTCTGTCTCGGGCAGGCTGTCGAACAGAAGGGGTTGCTCCTTGAACGCCCTGTCCGTGATCATCGCTCCACTCATGGCTGTAAATCGTTCACGGTTCATTCTACAAGTTATCACTCCTTTGTCGAGAGCTAAAATTCACGCGCGCCGCCAGCATCCGTGACGCAGGAGAGGATCGGCTCTAATCGACGAACAGCCCGCGCTTGCGGAATATACCGCGCACCGCCTCGGTTGCTTCCAGGGTCGGGGGCTGAACATCGGCCAGCGCATAGCGCAATTCACGTTCAAGCCATTTGAATTCGCCCATCTTGTGGAAAGGCAGCACGTCGACCCGCTCGACCGAGCCCAAGGTGGCGATGAAGTCGGCTAACCGCTCTACCGCCTCGGGCTGATCGGTCAGGCCCGGAACCAGAACATAACGGACCCACACCGGCTTGCCGATGGCGTCCAGATGGCAAGCGAAGTCGAGAGTGGGTTGCAGGTCGACGCCGGTGAGGCGGCGGTAAACCGCCGGGTCGCTGTGCTTGATGTCGAGCAGCACGAGATCCGTGTCGGCCAACAACGCCCCGCTCGCCCGACCGCCGAGATACCCCGAGGTGTCGAGCGCCGTGTGCAGGCCCAAATCCTTGGCGCCGCGCAGGATGGCCTGCACGAAATCGGGCTGCACCAGCGGTTCGCCGCCGGAAATGGTCAGGCCGCCGTGCATGCGCTTCAGCGTGTCGGCATAGACGGCGATTTCGTCCAGCACCTGGCTGGCGCTGACCTCGCGCCCCTCTTTCATGCGCTGGCTGTCGGGGTTGTGGCAGTACAGGCAACGCAACGGGCAGCCGGCGGTGAACAGCACGAATCGCACGCCCGGCCCGTCCACCGTTCCCGCCGTCTCCACGGAGTGGACGTATCCTATAATACGCTCGGGCTGAGTCACGCCGGGGCGAGGCACCAGACAGAAATCACCATGGGGATCACAACGCATGGGCGGGGTTTCACCTCAATGCATGCTGTGGAAGGTGCGGTTGATGACGTCAAGCTGCTGCTCGCGCGTCAGCTTGATGAAATTCACCGCATAGCCGGAAACCCGGATGGTCAGCTGCGGGTACAGCTCGGGATGGTCCATGGCGTGCAGCAGCGTCTCGCGGTCGAAGACGTTGACGTTGATGTGATGGCCGCCCTGGGCGAAATAGCCGTCAAGCAGGCCCGCCAGATTGTTCTCCTGCTCGCTCGGCGTCGGTCCCAGAGCGCCGGGGACGATGGTGAAGGTGTAACTGATCCCGTCCTGGGCGTGGGCGTAGGGCAGCTTGGCGATGCTGGCCATCGACGCCACCGCGCCTTTCTTGTCGCGCCCGTGCATCGGGTTGGCCCCCGGCGCGAACGGCTCGCCGGCCTTGCGGCCATCCGGGGTCGCACCGGTCTTCTTGCCGTACACCACGTTCGAGGTGATGGTCAGCACCGACTGGGTGGCCACGGCGTTGCGGTAGGTCTTCTGCTTGCGCAACATCCCCATGAAGCTCTCGACCAGCCACACGGCGATGGAGTCCGCCCGCTCGTCGTTGTTGCCATAGGCCGGATAATCGCCGTCGATGATAAAGTCGGTGGCCAAGCCGCGGGCGTCGCGCACCACCGTGACCGTGGCGTGCTTGATCGCCGACAGGCTGTCGGCCACCACCGACAGACCGGCGATGCCGCAGGCCATGGTGCGCAGCACGTCGCGGTCGTGCAACGCCATCTCCAGGCGCTCGTACATGTATTTGTCGTGCATGTAATGGATGGTGTTCAGCGTGTTCATATACGCCTTGGCCAACCACTCCATCATTGGCACGAAGCGCGCCACCACCTCGTCATAATCGAGCACATCCGTGGTGATCGGGGCGAAAGCCGGGCCGATCTGTTCGCCCGACTTTTCATCCCGCCCACCGTTGATGGCGTACAGCAGCGTCTTGCCCAGATTGGCGCGGGCCCCGAAGAACTGCATCTGCTTGCCGATGCGCATCGCCGAGACGCAGCAGGCGATGCCGTAGTCGTCGCCCCAATAGGGCCGCATCAGATCGTCGCTTTCGTACTGCACCGAGCTGGTTTTGATCGAGGTCGCGGCGCAGAAGCGCTTGAAGCCCTCGGGCAACTGCTCCGACCACAGCACGGTGAGGTTGGGTTCCGGCGCCGGGCCCAGGGTGATGAGCGTGTGCAGCATGCGGAAGCTGGTCTTGGTGACCAGCGGACGACCATCGAGCGTCATGCCGCCGACGCATTCGGTGACCCAGGTGGGGTCACCGGAGAACAATTCGTTGTAATCCGGGGTGCGCAGGAAGCGCACCAGCCGCAGCTTCATGACGAAATGATCGATCAGTTCTTGCGCCTGCTCCTCGCTCAGCGCGCCGGCGCGGATGTCGCGTTCGATGTAGATGTCGAGGAAGCTGGAGACCCGCCCGATCGACATGGCGGCGCCGTTGGCCTCCTTGATCGCGGCCAGATAGGCCAGATAGGTCCACTGCACCGCTTCTTGCGCCGTGGCGGCGGGGCGGGTGACGTCGAAGCCGTAGCGGGCGGCCATCGTCGTCATCTCATCCAGGGCCCTGATCTGCTCGCTGATTTCCTCGCGCAGGCGCAGGGTCTCTTCGCTGATCTGGTCGAGGTCGAGGGATTTGAGCTGGGCCTTCTTATCGGCGATCAAGCGCTGGGCGCCGTAGAGGGCCAAGCGGCGGTAGTCGCCGATGATGCGCCCACGGCCATAGGCGTCGGGCAGGCCGGTGATGACGCCGGACTTGCGGCAGCGCAGCATCTCCTCGGTGTAGGCGTCGAACACCCCATCATTGTGCGTCTTGCGCAGCGTCGGGAAGATCTCCGTCAGCGCGGGCGGCACGGGAAAATCATAGGCCTCAAGGCTGGTCTTGACCATGCGCCAGCCACCGAACGGCATGATGGCCCGCTTCAAGGGCGCTTCGGTTTGCAGACCAACGATCAGTTCAAGGTCTTTGTCGATATAGCCGGGGGCATGGGCGACGATCGAGGAGAAGATTTCGGAGCTGACATCCAGCACGCCACCCTTGGCGGCGCGCTCCTTCTTCAGCAGCGCGCTGACTTTTTCCCACAGCGCTTTGGTCGTGTCAGCCGGGCCGGCCAGGAAGGCGCTGTCGCCTTCATAAGGAAGGATGTTCTTGATGATGAAGTCGCGAACATCGATTTCGGACTGCCAAGGGCCTGACGTGAAACCCCGCCATGGGTCGGGCGCCGGGGCGGGATTCAGGGAAGCGGCAGCCGCTTCCGTCAAGAGAGTATCCATGGCCATGCCTTTTCTGAATAGAGGGCCGAATGAGGATCAAGGGATCATATGAGTAAGCCTATTGATATATTAGTATTTCAACAGAAGAAGGAAAGACTCTAAGCGGTGGTTTCGGGTGCGACAAAATGTGAGGGGTGAACCTCCGCCGCCACGCGCAGCAGTCCTTCCACATCGACGCAGGATTCAAGATGGTCGGCAAGCGCATCGAGCGTGCGCTCGACAGTGGCGCTATAGGCAAGGTCGCTGCCCACCCCTCCCAGGCTCTTGAGAAACGCGGTGCGGAACGGGTCTGAAGAGAACAGGCTGTGCAAATAGCAGCCGGCCACCACGCCGTCCTCCGATACGGCCCCATCCGCAACGCCATCATCCAGGCGCAGCAGAGGACGCGCGCAGTCCGGGCCGGAGGTGCGGCCCATGTGCATCTCGTACCCGGCCACCGGAGCGCCAGTCATCGTGTCATGGCCGGTCGCCTCGGTCAGCACTTTCGGTCCGGTGAGCACCGTCTCGATGTCCAAAAAGCCGAGACCCGGCACGGCGCCGGGTGGTCCCTCAATCCCGTCGGGATCGGCGACGCGCCGGCCCAGCATCTGATAGCCGCCGCAGACGCCCAGCACCCGCCCGCCACGGCGGCGGTGCGCCGCCAGATCCACGTCCCAGCCCTGGGCGCGCAGGAAAGCAAGGTCGGCGATGGTCGCCTTGCTGCCGGGAAGAATGATGAGAGCGGCGTCGGCGGGCAACGGTTGACCGGCGGGAACCATCACAAGCGACACCTCGGGCTCCAAGGCCAGGGGGTCGAAATCATCGAAATTGGCGATGCGCGACAGCATCGGCACGGCGATGCGCAGGGTTGCGCCCGCGCGTCCACGTCCTTGATCGGCATCCAGCGCGACGGCGTCTTCCGCCGGCAAGCGGCGCGCTTCGGGCAACCAGGGCACGACGCCGAAGCTCCGCCAGCCCGTGCGGTCGGTGATGATTCGCAAGCCTTCATCGAACAGCCGCGCATCGCCACGGAATTTGTTGATGAGGAATCCCTTGACGCGCGCCCGCTCCTCCGGCTCCAGCAGGGCGTGCGTGCCGACCAGCGCGGCTATGACGCCGCCCCGGTCGATGTCACCCACCAACACCACCGGCACGCCGGTCGCGCAGGCGAAGCCCATGTTGGCGATGTCGCCGGCGCGCAGATTGACCTCAGCCGGGCTTCCCGCCCCCTCAACCACGACGATATCCGCCTCAGCCGCCATGCGGGCGAAGCTGTCGAGCACCGCCCCCAGCAATTCCTGTTTCTTTTTCTGATAATCGGCGGCGCGGGCTTGGCCGACCACGCGCCCTTGCACCACCAACTGTGCGCCGGTGTCGGTCTGCGGCTTCAGCAGCACCGGATTCATGTGGACGCTGGGCGCCACCCCGCAGGCCCGCGCCTGCAACGCCTGGGCGCGCCCGATCTCGCCGCCGTCGGCGGTGACGGCGGCGTTGTTGGACATGTTCTGCGGCTTGAACGGTCGGACGGTGAAGCCCCGGCGCACCAGCGCCCGGCACAGCCCCGCCACCAGCAGCGATTTGCCGACGTCCGATCCCGTGCCTTGCAGCATCAGCGCGCGGGTCATAGCGCCGGTCCCTTCACCAGCAACGGCAATCCGGCGACCATGAAGACGACTCGGTGCGCCACCACCGCCACGCGCTGGTGCAGGCGTCCGGCGTGGTCGCGGAAGGCCCGGGCCAGGGCGTTATCAGGCACGATGCCCAGCCCCACCTCGTTCGACACCAGCACCACAGCGCCCCGCGCCGCCGCCAACGCCGCCAGGAGCTCGTCGCTTGCGGCTTCCACGTCACGCCCGGCGCCCAAAAGATTGGACAGCCACAGCGTCAGGCAATCGACCAGCAGCGTCGCGCCCGGCGCCGCGTGCTGGCGGATGACGGCTGGCAGGTCCAGCGGTTCTTCGACCGTTATCCAGCCCGGTCCGCGTTCGTGTCGATGGCGGGCGATGCGGTCGCGCATTTCATCGTCCCATGCCTGGGCCGTGGCGGCGTAGATCCAGGGCTGGGGGCGGGCGGTCACCAGCCCCTCGGCATAACGGCTCTTGCCGGAGCGGGCCCCGCCCAGCACCAGCGTCAGATCGACGGTCTTGTTCATCCGCAGACCCTACGGGCATAGGGCGCCGGGGGCAATCGGCTGGCGCTATTCTCCTTGCCGGCATATTAATATATTAGTATACTCAGCTAACGGCCATGACCAAGCTTCGATGACAGCCGAGGGGGTTTTTTCGATGAAGATCACCGTCCGCCACGCCTCCCATCCCGACCATGTCCGTGGGTTCGACACGCAGGCGCTGCGCGATCATTTCCTCGTGCCGTCGCTGTTCGAGGCTGACGACATCGTTTTGACCTACAGCCATACCGACCGCGTCGTGGTTGGCGGCGCCTTGCCGGCAGCCGGGCCGCTGACGCTGGACGCCCCACGGGAGATTGGCTCCCCCACCTTCCTGGCGCGCCGTGAGTTGGGGGTGGTCAATGTCGGGGGACCCGGTCGCGTCACGGTCGACGGGGTGGTCTATGACCTCGCCCCCCGTGATTGCCTGTACGCCGCCATGGGCAGTGAGGATGTGCGCTTCGAGAGCCTGGATCGCCGCCAACCGGCCAGATTCTATCTGGTCAGCACCCCGGCCCACGCGCGCTTCGAGACCATGAAGATCTCTCTTGCCGACGCCCGGCGGCGCCACCTCGGTGACCCGTCCGCGTCGAACGAGCGGACGATTTTTCAGATGATCCACCCGGATGTCTGCAAGACGGCGCAGCTCGTGCTTGGCATGACCATGCTGAAGCCGAACAACATGTGGAACAGCATGCCGTGCCATACGCATGACCGGCGCTGCGAGGTGTATTTCTACTTCGACCTGCCGGAGACCGCCCGAGTCTTTCATCTGATGGGCGAGCCGACCGAAACCCGTCATCTGGTCGTCGCCAATGAACAGGCGGTGATCGCTCCGCCCTGGTCGATCCACAGCGGCGTCGGCACGCACAACTACAGCTTCGTCTGGGCGATGGGCGGCGACAACCAGGACTTCGACGACATGGACCACGTCTCTCTTGCCGCTTTGCGTTAACGGAGTTCAACATGACAAGCCATCCCTTTGACCTCTCCGGCAGGGTGGCGCTGGTCACCGGCGCCAACACGGGCATCGGCCAGGCCATCGCCGTCGCGCTGGCCGCCGCCGGGGCCGACATCGCCATCGCCGGGCGCTCGCCGCCGGACGAGACCATCGCCTCGATTGAAGCCCTCGGGCGTCGGGCGCTGGCGATCGAGGCCGACCTTGGCTCCATCGAGCCGGTGGGGCGCATCGTGAGCGAGGCGGTGGCCGGGCTCGGGCGGCTCGACATCCTGGTCAACAACGCCGGCATGATCCGGCGCGCCGACGCGCTGGACTTCACCGAGACCGACTGGGATTCGGTGATGGACGTCAACCTCAAGGCGGTTTTCTTCCTCTGTCAGGCGTTTGGGCGCTACGCCATCGGTGAAGGACGCAAGGGGAAGATCATCAACATCGCCTCCATGCTGTCCTTCCAGGGCGGCGTCCGCGTTCCGTCCTACACCGCCGCCAAGAGCGGGATGGCCGGCGTCACCAAGCTGCTGGCCTGCGAATGGGCGGGACGGGGCATCAATGTCAACGCCCTTGCGCCGGGCTATGTCGCCACCAACAACACCAAGGATCTGCGGGCGGACGAACAGCGCAGCGCCGCGATCCTTGGCCGCATCCCGGCGGGGCGCTGGAGCGTTCCCAGCGATCTTGGCGGGCCGGCGGTGTTCCTGGCCTCCGACGCATCCGATTATGTCCACGGCGCGATCCTGCCGGTGGATGGCGGATGGTTGGCGCGGTGATGCTGGTGAATCTTTAAGCCAAACCCTGGATTAGGAAGACCCGAAAAGATGTCATCCCCCATTGACCTTCGGCGCGCGGATTATTGCACGACCATCGACGGCCAGCCGGTCGATTTGTTCACCATAGGGAATCGCGCCGGGATGGTGGTGCGGATCACCAACTATGGCGCGAAGATCGCGCAGGTTTTGGTTCCCGACCGCAACGGCGCTTTGGGCGACGTGGTGCAGGGGTACGAAACCATCGATCAGGTGATGAATGGGCAAGCGTCCATGGGCTCGTTCATTGGCCGCTATTGCGGGCGCATTGACCAGGGACGTTTCCAGCTCGATGGTGTGGAGCATCACACCAGCATCAACAGCCCACCCAACACGCTGCATGGTGGCTTGCGCGGCTCCCGTTTTCGTGTCTTCAACGCCCGCCCGCTTGACGATTCCAGCCTTGAGCTGACCTATGTTTTTCAAGACGGGGAAGAGGGGTTCCCCGGCGCTCTACCGATTCGGCTGGTGTACCATGTGGACGACGACAACGCGCTGTCGATCACCTGGACCGCCGTGGCCGCCGACAAGACCACCGTCGCCAATTTCACCGATCACAGCTTCTTCAACCTGTCCGGCGACCTCGGCGCGTCGATCCTCGATCATGTCGCCACCATCAACGCCGACCGCTATCTGGCGCTGGGCGCGGGCGGGGCGCCCACGGGCGAAATGGTGAATGTCGTCGACACGCCGCATGATTTCCGCAGCCCCACCGCGCTGGGCGCGCGCATCGACGCTGACGATCCCATGCTGCGGCTTGGCCAGGGGTATGATCTGCACTATGTGGTGAACAAACCGGCGCAAACGCTGGGGCTGCATGCCAGCGTCATGCATCCGGGCAGCGGTCGTGTGCTGGAGGTGCTGTCCACCGAGCCGGGCTTGCAGCTCTACACCGGAAATTTTCTCGAAGGCAAAGCGCCGCGTGACGCGGGCAAGGGCGGCACGCTGTATTGCAAACACAGTGCGTTCTGCCTGGAGCCATCGCATTTCCCCAACGCGGTGAACATCCCAAGCTTCCCTTCCACCGTGCTGCGGCCCGGCCAATGGCGCACCGGCCAGATCACCTATCGCTTCACGGTGGCCTGATACCGCGCTCACAGGGCTATCGAGCAGGATCAGTCCAGAATTGATTCATGCACGGCCTCTACGACCTGCCGACGGAGCCACGCATGGGCAGGGTCGTCATGCCGGCGCTCGTGCCAGATCATCGATGGCGTAAAAACGCCGGTCTCAAGCGGTAGCTCCAGCACCGCAATCGGCGTCGCTGCGGCGAGGCGGTGGGCGAGCAGGCGTGGCAGCGACAGAATCATGTCGCTTTCGGCGACCAGCATCGGTGCGGCAAGGAAATGCGGCAGCCGCACCGCCACGCGCCGCTTCAACCCCTGCCGGGCCAGCGCCCCATCGACCAGCGTTTCACCCTGGCCGGTGATGGTCACCAGCACATGCGACAACGCGATGAAGCGCTCCAGCGTCAGCCCGGCCGCGATCACCGGATGGTCACGGCGCACGACGCAAACCAAGTCCTCGTCGTAGAGCGACCGACGAAAGAACCCCGCCGGCAGATCGTCGTAGACGCCAAGAGCCAGATCCGCAACGCCTTGGCTGACTAAATCCATGGTGTCACCCCGTAAGGGTGGAATTTCCAGATCCAGCCCAGGCGCGAGCCGCGTTAGCCGGGATATCAGGGCGGGCATCAGCATCAGCGTCATGTGATCGACCGCGGCGATGGTGATCCGATCGGATGCTGTGGCTGGATCGAACACGGCTGGCGCCACGATCGCCCGCGCTCCCTCAAGCAACCGCGCCACCGGCTCCGCCAGAGCCGCAGCCCGTGGCGTCAGGTCGAGCCCTTTCGATGTCCGCACGACGAGCCGATCTCCCAACAACCGCCGCAGCCGACCGAGAGCGCGGCTGGCCGCCGGTTGGCTCAGGCCAAGGCGCTGGCCCGCCCGGGTGACGCTGCGCTCTCGGAGCAGCGCGTCGAGCAGCTTCAGGAGATTAAGATCGACGGCAGTAAAATCCATTTCATGCATGTTGAAAATAATATCCATGCATTTGAATTATATCAACCTGGGACTCAC
>JAVBJZ010000015.1:0-23417 GCA_031546725.1 Azospirillum sp. | reverse complement strand
GAGACACGGCGGCAGAACAGGTGTCGGCGGGCAAAGAACTCTCCTCAGCTTATCCGCTGGCCGATTGATAGCACATTCCACGCCGCCGTCACGGATGTGTTGCTGAGCTCCACACCGCTTTTCCACCGAAACACGGTGGCGGCCGCCCACACGGGAATAATTATACTAATTTATAATGTTTATTAAATCATTCTACATAATTTGCGAACAAGTCGCTTGACGCCTTCTCCGCACCCGTATTAGTAAGGGTCTTGGCGCTCATCCTGAGCAGCCCGCGGCAATTTGATCCCAGCAGCTTGCACCGCGACACCAAACGCTAAAGCGCCACGATGCCGGTCGTGGGCCTGACACAGGAGTGACCGGAATGACGCCTGCCCTCCCCCTCTCTCCATTTTTTTGCTTACGCGGTTGCTGGCGCGCTGGCTGAAGCCTGCGCTGGCGACAGGCGGGTCCTATGGACCCCGGCATGACAGGCATCTTGCATAAGATCTCCGCACAGAAAGCCAGGAAACACCACCATGAAGACGCTTTTGACCGCAGCCGTGCTGGCGGCTGGGCTTTTCTCCGCCACCGTTCAGGCCGCTCCGCTGAAGATCGGCGTGTCCGCCGGCCCCTATGGCGAGATCATGGAATTCACCGCCACGATCGCCGCCAAGGAAGGCTTGGAGGTCAAGGTCATCGAATTCACCGACTGGAACATGCCAAACGCGGCGTTGCAGGCCGGCGACATTGACGCCAACCACTTCCAGCACCAGCCCTTCCTGGACAGCCAGATCCGGCAGCGCGGCTACGACATCGTCGCGGTGGCCAAAAGCGTCGTGGTGCCCATGGGCATCTACGCCAAGAAGGTCAAATCCATCGCCGACATCAAAAACGGCGGAACCATCTCGATTCCCAACGACCCGACCAACGCCGCCCGCGCCCTGGTGCTGCTGGCCGACGCCGGGCTGATCACCTTGAAGGATGGCGGTGGTTTTGACGCCTCCGTCTTCGATATCGCCAGCAACCCGAAGGGCTTGACCTTCGTGGAGCTGGACGCCGCCCAGTTGCCGCGCTCGCTGGAGGATGTGGAAGCTTCGGTCATCACGCTGAACTACGCGGTGTCCGCCGGCATCGACCTCCAGGAGGCGCTGAAGCTGGAAAATGACCAGTCCAAATGGCATCTGGTCTGGGCGGCGCGCAAAGACCGGCAGGACAACCCGGCGCTCAAGCGGTTTCTTGAGATCTTCCGCTCCGCCGAAGTCCGCCAGTTCATCCTGACGCGCTTCAAGGGGAGCATCATCCCCACGTGGTGAACGTCACCTCCGGGGTCCAAGAGCGGCGTCCAGCCGCACCAAAAGCGTGTACAACACGCTGGCGCCCGTCGGGCGCCGCTCATAAAAGATGTACTGACGCCATGTCCACCCCATCAAAACGACCGCGGCCTCGGCGGCGGAAGAGCAGTCCGGCATGATCATCTTAGAACACGTTGAAAAGACTTACCCGGCCCGTGGCGGCGGCGCTTCCGTCACGGCGCTGGCCGACACCTCGCTGAGCATCGCCAGGGGTGAAATCTTCGGCATCATCGGTCGCTCGGGCGCTGGCAAAAGCACGCTTTTGCGCACCATCAACCTGCTGGAAACGCCCACCAAGGGACGCATCCTGGTGGACGGCGTGGACATGACCGCGCTCGCTCCGCCGGCGCTGCGCCAGGCGCGGCACTCTATCGGCATGATCTTCCAGCACTTCAACCTTTTGTCCTCACGCACCGTGTTCGGCAATGTGGCGCTGCCGCTTGAGCTGGCCCACGCGCCCAAAGCGCAGATCAAGGCGACGGTCGAGCCGCTGCTTGAGCTCGTCGGCCTGACGGACAAGCGTGATCGCTACCCCGCCGAGTTGTCGGGCGGACAGAAGCAGCGCGTCGGCATCGCCCGCGCGCTGGCCTCCAAGCCCAAGGTGCTGTTGTCGGACGAAGCGACCTCGGCGCTCGATCCCGAGACGACGGAGCAGATCCTTCACCTGCTGGCCGACATCAACCGTCGCCTGGGCCTGACCATCGTCTTGATCACGCATGAGATCGCCGTCATCAAGGAAATCTGCCACAAGGTCGCGGTCCTGGATGGCGGTCGGATGATCGAAACCGGCCCGGTGTTCGACATCTTCGCCCATCCCAAAAGCGCGGTGACCCGCAGCTTCGTCGATCCGGTCATCAACCGTGGCCTGCCTGAAAGCTTGAGGCGCCGCCTGTCGCCCACCCCGGTGGACGGCAGCAACCCGGTGCTGCGCATCACCTTCACCGGCGAGAGCGCCACCACGCCGATCATCAGCCTGCTGAGCCGCAAATTCGGTCTCGACCTGAACATCTGGCACGGCCAGATCGACGAAATCCAGGACGCCCCCTTCGGCACCCTGGTTGTCGAAGCGATCGGCGCGGAAGAATCCATCGAGGCGGCCATCAGCCTTCTCAAAACAAACAATCTCGGAGCCGAGGTGCTGGGCCATGCTGTCCCTGGAAGTCATCATCCCGCTGCTGTCTAAGGCGACGCTCGATACGTTGCACATGGCGGTGGTGTCCGGTGCGTTGAGCACCCTGATCGGCCTGCCCATCGGCGTGCTGCTGGCGGTCACCGGCAAGGGCGAGCTGTTGCAGAACCTTGCCTTCAACCGCATCGCCGGCGTCGTGGCGAACATCGGGCGCTCCATACCCTTCATCATCCTGGTGGTGACGATCACGCCGCTCACGCGGATGATCACCGGCACCTCCATCGGCTCCTCGGCGGCTATCGTGCCGCTGACCATCGCCGCCATCCCCTTCATCGCCCGCATCGTCGAAGGCTCGGTGCGCGAGGTGGAGCGTGGCCTGATCGAGACCGCGCAGGCCATGGGCGCCACCCCCTACCAGATCATCATCAAGGTGCTGCTTCCCGAGGCCCTGTCCTCGATCATGCTGGGCCTGACGTTGGCGACGGTTAGCCTTATCGGCTACTCAGCCGTGGTCGGCGTCGTCGGTGGCGGCGGCCTGGGTGACGTGGCCATCCGCTACGGCCATCAGCGCAACATGCCGGAGATCATGTGGCCGGTGGTCGTGGTGCTGGTGGTGCTGGTGCAACTCGTCCAATCCGCCGGCGACCGGCTGGCCCGCCGCTTCAACAAGCGCAACCTGAAGGGCTAAGCCACAGAACGTGATCGTCTTTCCAATCAAACAAATAAACTGAGGAGAAGAAGACATGCTGCGTACTCGTTTGCTTGGCGCCGTGCTCGGCCTTGCGGCCTTGACGTTTGGCGCGACGGCAATGGCCCAGACCACCATCAAGATCGGTGTCTCTCCCGGCCCGCACGCCCAGATCATGGAACAGGTGAAGCCCATCGCCGCCAAGCAGGGCTTGAATCTTGAGATCATGGAATTCAGCGACTACGTGATCCCAAACCAGGCTCTGGCGCAAGGTGACCTGAACGCCAACTGCTTCCAGCACGAGCCGTATCTGATCAACCAGGTGAAAGACCGTGGCTTTGACATCGTCAAAGCCGGCAACACGCTGGTCTTCCCGATGGCCGTCTATTCGAAGAAGGTCAAAAAACTGGCCGAATTGAAGGATGGCTCCAGGATCGGGATACCCAACGACCCGACCAACGGCGGGCGGGCGCTGCTGCTTCTGCAAAGCGGCGGCCTGATCAAGCTACGGGATGGCGTTGGCCTCAAAGCCTCGCCGCTGGATATCAAGGAGAACCCGAAGAAGCTGCAGATCCTGGAACTGGACGCGGCGCAGCTTCCCCGCTCGCTGAACGACCTGGACGCCGCGGCGGTGAACACCGACTACGCGCTGGACGCCGGGCTGAGCCCCGACAAGGACGGCATCGTCAAGGAGGGCACGGACAGCCCTTACATGAACATCATTGTCGTACGCCGGGAAGACAAGGACAAGCCGTGGGTCGCCACGCTGCTGAACGCCTATCACTCGCCTGAGATCAAGAAATTCGTGCTCGACAAGTACAAGGGCGCGGCGGTGCCCGGCTGGTAAGCCGACCAAGGATACCGGCGAGCCATCCGTCACTCTTCGGCTCGCCGGCGTCATGCATCATCCATCGACCTTTCCGATCGATTTCGGGCCTTCATCACCCTTGGATTCTGTCGGCGGGGGATCTTGCAGGCGCGGGCTGTGAGGCCACATGATGGGCGCACAGCCCCCCGCTTTTCCCCGTATGTCCAAGGAGATCAGAAGCGATGACGCCTGAGGAACGCAGCCTACTCGACAGCCTTTTCCAGCGCTTGCGGCAAGCCGAAGGGCAGCCGCGCGACCCCGAGGCCGAGCGCCACATCCGCGAGACGCTTCAGGCGCAGCCCGCCGCCGCCTACTACATGGCGCAGTCGCTGCTTGTGGCGCAGCATGCGCTGGAGGCTGCGCAGCCGCGTATCGAAGAGCTTGAGCGCCAGCTCAAGGAGGCGCAGCAGAAGGCGCAGCAACCCCAGGGTGGCGTAAGCAGCTTCCTCAGCGGCGCGCTGGGATTGGGGGGGCGACGCGAGGCGCCGCAGCAAGCCAATCCTTCACAACCCAATTCTCCCCAGGCCAGTCCCTCGCAGGCCAGTCCATGGGGTGGCGGCGGCGGTATGCCTCCAGGACAGGGCTATTCACAACCCCCGCAGCCACAAGGCGGTTTCCGCAGCCCATGGGGCGGCGGAGCGCCGGCGGGCGGCTATCCGCAAGCGCCGCAAGGCGGCGGCTTCATGAGCGGCGCGTTGCAGACCGCCGCCGGTGTGGCCGGCGGCATGCTGGCGGCCAACGCTCTCTCGTCGTTGTTCAGTCACTCCAGCAGCCCCTTCGCCAGCGCCGCCGCCAGCCATGCCCAAACACCGGCCACCGAGACGGTGATCAACAATTATTATGGGGATTCGCAAGGGCAGGACGACGACGGCGATTCCGCCCCGCCAGCCCATCACCAGACCGCCAGCGCCGACGATTACCAATCCGATGATCTTGACTTCGGCGGTGACGACGGCTCGAGCGACGATAATTGGGCGTAAGAACTCGGTGATGGTCGCCCATCACCGAGTTCCAACCGCCGGAAGCCCGGCGGATGAAGAAGCGGAAATCCTGATGAGTCAGGATTTCCGCTGAACGCTATCAGCCCGCGAAGAACGTCTGCGTGCCGTGCGCGGAGATGGCGCTCGACAAACGCTCCAGCGCGTGGGTGTAGGCCGCCGTGCGCATGGAAATCTTCTTGGACATGCTCAGATCCCAGACGCGCTGCCCTTCGGTTTCCATGATCGTGCGCAGACGTTCATGGATTTCCTTCAGGTTCCAATAGTACCCCTGGCGGTTCTGCACCCATTCAAAATAGGACACCGTCACGCCGCCGGCGTTGGCCAGGATGTCCGGCAGGACAATGACGCCCTTTTCCTCCAGGATGCGGTCGGCTTCCGGGGTGATCGGGCCGTTGGCCAGTTCGAGCACGACGCGGGCCTTGACGGAGGCGGCGTTGCCTTTGTGGATCTGGTCTTCCAGGGCGGAAGGAGCCAGAAGCTCACAGGGCATGGCCAGCATCTCATCGGGGTTGATGATCCGCACGCGCTTGCCGTCGGCAAAGGCCGTCACCGAACCGCTGCGCTCCTTCGCCGCCTGCACGGCGTTGGGGTCCAGACCGTCTTCGCAGGCGATGGCGCCCTTTGAATCGGACACGCCGATGATCTTCCAGCCGTCAGCGTGCAGCAGACGGGCGATGTGGTAGCCGGCGTTGCCATAGCCCTGCACCACCGCGCGCGTGCCGGACAGCCTCAGATCGGAGTCCAGCTGCTTGAGCAGATAATAACCACCGCGCGCCGTGGCGTCGTCGCGCCCCAAAGAGCCGCCGAGCGGCAGAGGCTTGCCGGTGATGACCGCCGGACTCGGTTGACGGACGATGGAGCTGTACTCGTCAGCCATCCAGCCCATGATCATGGAATTGGTGTAGACGTCCGGGGCGGGAATGTCGCGGTCCGGCCCGAGCATGCCGGCGAAGGCCTGAACATAGGCCCGTGACAAACGCTCCAGTTCGGCTTTGGAAAGCGTGCGCGGGTCTACCTTCACCGCACCCTTGCCACCGCCATAGGGCAGGTTCATCACCGCACATTTGCACGTCATCCAAAACGCCAGCGTCGTCACTTCTTCGACATTGGCGTCTGGATGAAAGCGGATGCCGCCCTTGGTCGGACCACGGGTGTCGTCATAGCGGCAACGCCAGGCCGGGAAGGAGCGGCGCGAGCCGTCGTCCATGCGCACGGAAAGATGGACGCTCAACGTTTCCTTGGGATATTTGAGCTTCTCAAGAACTTCCGCATCCACTTTAACGTGCTTTGCGGCTTCATCCAGGCGGCCCAACGCCCCTGAGAGCAAGTCATCCATATGGTCCATCCCTATAATGTCTGTTAGAGACCAAGGCAGGGCGCGCCTTCCATAGAAGGTCTCACGTGCCACCCCCTGCGCATGACGATTTCCTTTGTATTCAGGAAAAAGGCGGGTGAAAATATCCATAATAATACGCAAATCATACAGCTAATTGCGAATACCTGAACCTCGTACGGAATTTTAATTCCGTTGGCGCCGGCCTCACAGCGGGACAGGATGAGGGCGCCCAAACAGGTTATGAAAATTAGTTTACAGTAGTGGCAATTAGACGTAAATTTTCTTGTCACAACCGAGATGCTACGAACGTGCCCGACAGCGGCTCCGTCCCTTCCATCATGGACTGCATGGCCCGCATGCAGGCTGAATTGCCCCCCGCCTTGGCCAAGGTTGGTGAGTGGGCGCTCGCCTATCCTTTTCGCACCGCGACCCTGAAAATGGGTGAATTGGCCAGCGCCGCAGAGGTGTCGATCGCCTCGGTGAACCGCTACGCCCGGGCTCTTGGCTTCGCTGGCTATCCTGATTTTCGTGCGGAATTGCTGCGGGCTTTCGAAGCCACATTTTCTCCCGTTGACAAGCTGCGCGCATCCGCCGGTCGCGAGGCCACCCATGCCCAGGTCATTCGGGAAACGCTGGTGACAGCCGCCGCCAACATCGAACGAACCCTGGAGTGGCTGCAGCCGGAATTGTGTGAGGAGGCGGTGAGCCTTATCCAGACCGCCCGACGGGTGTTCGTGACGGGCCTGGGCGGCAGCGCCTACACCGCGGCCTATCTGGCGGACACGCTGGAACCCTATATCGATATCGTGCGCGAATGCACCGGCTTTGCCGGCAGCGAGCGGGTTTCCCGCCGCTTGTTGACGGTCACCGATAGCGATCTGGTGATCGGCATCTCGGTGCCGCGCTATTCCCGCCGTACGATCGACGTCATCCATCTCGCCAAGGAGCGGGGGGCGCGCGTCATCGCGCTGACCGACGCCCCCACGTCCCCGATGGTTCCCCTGGCCGATGTGGCGCTGCTGGCTGGCGTAAGCCACCCCTTCTTGCACTGCTCCCACATCGGGATTTTCGGGTTGATCGAAGGATTCAGGGCGGCCTTGGCGCGCACCGCAGGCCCGGACGCCATTGGCCTCAGCAATGAGATCGCTGCTGAAAGCTGCTCTTCTCCGTACACCGACAACCCGCCGCTACCGCCAGGTTCCAAGCGGCGTCTTTAGACTTTCTTCTCCTTAATATCTTCCCTTTCTCCAGGACCCAGGCGACCACGATGACGACTGCCTATTGGAACGGCGAATTCCTGCCTCTTGATGCGATCCATGTTTCGCCCCTCGATCGCGGCTTCCTGTTTGGGGATGGTGTTTATGAAGTGACGGCGGCCTATGGCGGTCGCCTGTTCGAGGCAGAGGCGCATGTGCGCCGGCTTCAGCGCGGCCTGTCCGAACTGCGCATCGAAACCGACCTGTCGTCTGAGGGGTGGCTGTCCTTGATGACGGAGCTGCTTGACCGCTCGGGCCTGAAAGACCCGGCGGCGCTTTATCTTCAGGTGACGCGGGGCGCCGCAGCATCCCGCACGCATATCGCGCCGCCCGGCATCCAGGCTACGGTGTTCGGCATGGTCTCGCCCTTGAGCCGCCCGCCGGAATCCTGGCGCACCCAAGGCGTCACCGCCGTCACCATGCCGGACCTGCGCTGGAGCCGCTGCGATTTGAAAACCATCGCCCTGCTCGGCAGCGTGATGGTGCAGCAGAACGCGGTGGACCATGGCGTCGTCGACAGCATCCAACTACGTGACGGCCTGGTGACCGAAGGGGCGGCGACCAATGTCTTCGTCGTCAAGAACGGCGCCATCGCCACGCCAAAGGTCGATCACCGCATCCTCGAGGGCATCACCCGCACCATCGTCCGCGACCTGATCGCTGAATCCGGTTTTTCCCCCCTGGTTGAGCGCGACGTGGCCGCCATTGAGCTCGCCACCGCGGATGAGGTGTGGATCACCAGCACCACGAAAGAGATCACCCCCGTCACCACGCTCGATGGCCGTCCGGTTGGCGCCGGCAAGCCCGGCCCGGTGTGGCAGGATATCTTCGCCCGTTTTGAGGCTCGCATCGCCCGATGAGCACAGCACCGCTTCTTTCGGTCGAAGGACTGACGGTCGAGTTTTCGACCGATAACGGCCCGCTCACCGTGGTCAAGGACGTCGGCTTTTCGGTCAACGCCGGTGAGACGGTCGCCATCGTCGGGGAATCCGGGTCGGGCAAATCCGTGACGTCGATGGCGATCATGCGGCTGATCGACTACGCGGGCGGGCGGATCAGCGCCGGTTCCGTCCATCTGCGCAGCCGCGACGGGCAGGTCCGCAATCTCGTGACGCCACCGGCTGAAGCGCTGAACGCGCTGCGTGGCAATGAGATCGCCATGGTCTTCCAAGAGCCGATGACCTCGCTCAACCCGGTGTTCACCATCGGCGACCAGATCGCCGAAGCGGTGATGCTGCACCAGAATCTGGGGCGTTCAGCCGCGCGCCAGGAAGCGCTGCGCATGCTGGAAAAGGTGCGCATCCCAGAACCGGCGCGGTTGCTCGACCGCCACCCGCATCAATTGTCGGGGGGCATGCGTCAGCGCGTCATGATCGCCATGGCGCTGTCCTGCCGCCCCAGCCTGCTGATCGCCGACGAACCGACCACCGCGCTGGACGTCACCATTCAGGCGCAAATCCTGCGTCTGGTCCGCCTGCTGCAACAGGACATGGGCATGGGGGTGATCTTCATCACCCATGACATGGGCGTGGTGGCCGAGGTCGCCGACCGCGTCGTCGTCATGTGGCGTGGCCGCAAGGTCGAAGAAGGGCCGGTCGAGCGCATTTTCGCGGCGCCGGAGCATCCCTACACCAAGGCGCTGCTGTCGGCTGTGCCCCAGCTCGGCAGCCTGCGCGGCAAGCCGTTGCCGATGCGCTTTCCGCTGCTGGCCGTTGAGAACGCCGGCACAAAAGCCGGCGGCGAGAAAGCAGAAGAAAAGCTTCAGGAGCAAGACACGGTCCAGCACCAGTCCGCTCCCTTGCTGGAAGTCCGCGATCTGGTCACCCGTTTTGACGTGCGCAAGGGCGTGTTCGGTCGCCTCGCCGCGCGGGTGCACGCCGTGGAGCGCGTCAACTTCACCCTTCTTCCCGGTGAAACATTGGCGCTAGTCGGCGAATCCGGCTGCGGAAAATCGACCACCGGCCGCACCATCATGCAGCTGCAAGAGCTGACGTCCGGCAGCATCAGCTTTGAAGGACAGGATCTGTCCACGCTTGATAACGCTGGTCGCTCGCGGCTCAAGGAAAAGATCCAGTTCATCTTCCAGGACCCGTTCGCCTCGCTGAATCCGCGCATGACCGTCGGCTTCAGCATCGCCGAGCCGCTTTTGGTGCATGGTCTGGCGCGTGGCCGGGCCGTGCAGGAGCGGGTGGCGGAACTCCTCACCCAGGTTGGCTTGCCGGCTGAGCACGCGCGGCGTTATCCGCATGAATTTTCCGGCGGCCAGCGCCAGCGCGTCTGCATCGCCCGCGCCCTGGCGTCCTCGCCCCGGCTGATCATCGCGGATGAGGCGGTGGCGGCGCTCGATGTCTCGATCCAGGCGCAAATCGTCAATTTGCTGATGGATTTGCAGGAAAAGCGTGGCCTCGCCTATCTCTTCATCTCGCATGACATGGCGGTGGTGGAGCGTATCAGCCACCGGGTGGCGGTCATGTATCTGGGGCAGATTGTCGAGATCGGACCGCGCCAGCAGGTCTTCGAGAATCCTCAACACGCCTACACCCGCCGCCTGATGGCCGCGGTGCCGGTCGCCGACCCGCGCCGGCGGAGCGGCGACTTGACCTTGCTGTCCGGGGAAATTCCCAGCCCGATCCGGGCGCTCGACGACGAGCCGACCGTGGCCCCGCTGGTGCAAATTGGCCCCGATCACTTCATCGCCCGGCACACTGTCGGGGGCGCGTTCTAAGCGCCGCTGTTTTGCCAGAGATCCCGTGATAAGGAGATTAAAAATGTACCGCCCGTTTCATTTCATGAAAGCGCCGCTGACGGCGGCTCTCCTGTGCACCGCCCTGGCCACGCCGGCCTTCGCCGCCAAGGATCTCGTTGTTGGCGTGCCCGACAATCTGACCGGCCTCGATCCGCAGGACATCAACGACACCCTGTCGCAGTCGGCGACCCGCTCGATCTTTCAGGGCCTGTTCGGCTTCGATAAGGACATGAAGCTGATCCCGGTCCTGGCGGAAAGCTATGAGTCGAACGCCCAGGCGACCGAATTCACCTTCCATCTGCGCAAGGGCGTCGTCTTCCATGACGGCACGCCGTTCAACGCCCAGGCGGTGAAGATCAGCTTCGACCGTCTGTCCGATCCGGCCAACAAGCTGAAACGCCAAAGCATGCTGTCCATGCTGGCCGAGACGGTGGTGGTGGATGATTCCACGGTCGTCCTGCGCTTGAAGGAGCCCTTTGGCGCGCTGCCCAACACCCTGGCTCACGCCGCCACCACGATCCACAGCCCCAAGGCGCTGGAGACCTATGGCAAGGAGGTGCTGCGCCACCCCGTCGGCACCGGCCCCTACAAATTCGTCAGCTGGTCAACCGACACGATGAAGGTGGCCCGCAACGAGGCTTATTGGAAGAAGGGGATGCCGAAAGTCGACAGCATCACCTTCAAAAGCGTGCCGGAAAACAAAAGCCGCGTCGCCATGTTGCAGACCGGCGAAGCGCATTTCATCTACCCGTTGCCGCCTGAGATGATGAAGGTGGTCGAGATGGATCCGGCGCTCGACATCATCAACGAACCATCCATCATTGCCCGCTACGTGGCGCTGAATGGGATGAAAAAGCCGTTCAACGATGTGCGTGTGCGCCAGGCGCTGAATTACGCCATCGACAAGACCGCCTGGGCCAAGATCGTCTACAGCGGCTACGCCAAGCCGCTGGACTCGGCGCTGCCCGCCAATCTGCCCTTCTATGTCAAGCAGCTCAGTTACGACTACAACCCCACCAAGGCCAAGCAACTTCTCGCCGAAGCCGGCTATCCCAATGGTTTCGAGACCGAGATGTTCGGTCGCAACAACACCTTGTCGGTTCGCAGCATGCAATTCCTGCAGCAGCAACTCAGCCAGATTGGGGTGAAGACGAGCGTCGTCCCGTTGGAATCCGGTCTTGAGGCGGCGAAAGTCTGGGCGGTGGAGAAGCCGGAAGACAGCACCGTGCAGATGCAATATGGCGGCTGGTCGTCCTCCACCGGCGACGCCGATTGGGCACTGCGCCCGCTGCTGTGGAGCAAGGGCTTCCCGCCGAAGTTCTTCAACGTCGCCTATTACAAGAATGAAACGGTGGACAACGCCATCGAGGCGGGCATCGCCACCGCCGACCCCGCCAAGCGGGCCGAAGCCTACCGCGTCGCCCAGGAGCAGATCTGGAAAGACGCGCCGTGGTTGTTCCTTGGTGTGGACAATCTGCTGGCTGGCAAATCCAAGAAGCTGAGCGGCTTTTATGAACTGCCCGACGGCGGCTTGCTGATGGAGGACGCGGAGATCCAATAACCGCTTGAAAACAACGTTGCGCCTGAAAGAAACGTTATGGGCGGCGGCCGCTCATCCGGCCGCCGCTTTTTCCAAGGTTTCGTATCCATGTTGATATATCTGATCCGGCGCATCCTCGGCATCGTGCCGGTGCTTTTTATCGTTTCAATCCTCGTGTTCAGCTTCGTGCACCTGCTGCCGGGCGACCCCGCGCGGCTGCTGGCGGGTGCGGACGCGACGGCGGAAGACATCGCCCTGGTGCGCCAGGATCTCGGCCTCGACCAACCGTTGTGGAAGCAATACGTCATCTTCAGCACCAACGCCATCCAGGGTGATTTCGGCATATCCTTGAAGACCAAACGCCGGGTGAGCGAAGAAATCGGCGAACGCATCATGCCAACCTTCTGGTTGACCCTGGTCAGCATGATCTGGGCCACCGCGGCGGGATTGCTGATCGGCATCATCTCGGCGGTGCGGCGCGGGCGTTTGCCGGACTACGCCGGCATGGCCGTTGCTGCGTCCGGCCTCGCCATGCCTTCCTTCTGGCTGGGCTTGCTTTTGATGGATCTGCTCTCGATAAAGCTCCGTTGGCTGCCAACCGGCGGCTATGGCACGTGGCAGCAGTTCATCATGCCCTCGATCACCTTGGGCGTGGGGGTCGCCGCCGTCATGGCGCGGTTCACCCGCTCCGCCTTCATCGATGTCGCACGGGAAGATTATGTGCGCACAGCGCGCGCCAAGGGAGTCCCCGCCAAGCTGGTGGTCTGGAAACATACGCTGCGCAACGCCCTGATCCCAGTCATCACCATGATCGGCTTGCAGTTCGGCTTCCTGCTCGGCGGGGCGGTCGTGGTGGAAAATGTGTTTGCCTGGCCCGGTCTTGGCCGCTTGCTGGTCAATTCCATCGAAATCCGCGATTACGCCGTCATCCAGGTTGAAATTCTGCTGTTTGCACTGGAGTTCATCCTGATCAACCTGTTGGTGGATGTGCTCTACGCCCTGGTCAACCCTGAGGTTCGCTATTCATGACCGCCACGACCGTAACTGAGACAAGTGGTGAAGCGATCCGTTCGCCCTGGCGCGAGTTCTGGCGCAAGTTTCGCCGGCAGAAAACCGCCCTGGCTGCGGGCGTCTGCCTGGTGATTTTGCTGATCACCGTGGCGCTGGCCCCGTGGATCTCCCCTTTCGGTCCGGAAGACCCGGATTATAACCACACGCTGGAAGGGGTTTCGGCGCTGCATTGGGCAGGCACCGACGAATTTGGCCGCGACATCTTCAGCCGCATCCTGTGGGGTGGCCGTATTTCCCTCACGGTCGGCTTCCTATCCGTCATCCTGGGCGGTGGCGTGGGCATCGCGCTGGGCCTGCTCAGCGGTTTTTACGGGCATTGGGTTGACACGCTCATCATGCGGTTCTGCGATGTGCTGCTGGCGTTTCCCGGTATTTTGCTGGCCATCGGCATCGTCACCATTCTCGGCTATGGAACCGACAATCTGATCTACGCCGTCGCCATCTTCAGCCTGCCGGTGTTCGCCCGGCTGGTGCGCGGCAGCACCTTGGCGGTGAAGCAAGCCGTCTATGTGGACGCGGCGCGCGCCATCGGCGTGCGCAACGGGCTGCTGATGCTGCGCCACATTCTGCCCGGCACACTGCCGAGTGTGATCGTCTATTTTTCCATGCGCATCGGAACCTCGATCCTGACGGCGGCGAGCCTTAGCTTCATCGGCGCGGGCGGTGAGCCGGGAAGCCCGGAATGGGGGGCGATGCTGGCTTATGGCCGCAGCTATCTGGGTGTCGCCGACCACATCACCTTCTATCCCGGCCTGGCGATTTTCCTGACCGTGCTGGCTTTCAACCTGTTTGGCGATGGACTGCGCGATGCGCTCGACCCCAAACTCCGCCAAAACTGAGGCCCCCCCTGGAACTGAAGGGTTGCGCCGCGCCCGCGCTTCTGGCTTGGACTGTGGTCGGCTGAAGCCGGGGCCGCGCAACACCATCACCGACGTGCCCGGCGTGCAGGTCGGCCATTGCACGATCACGCAAGGTGAGGTTCAGACCGGCGTCACCGCCATTCTGCCGCACGCGGGAAACCTCTACCGTGACAAGCCCCTGGCGGCGGTGGATGTGCTGAACGGCTTCGGCAAGAGCGTCGGGCTGATGCAGGTTGAGGAATTGGGCGCGCTGGAAACGCCGATCCTGCTGACCAACACCTTGTCGGTGGGAACCTGCGCCACGGCGCTGATCCGCCGGGCGGTGCGTGACAACCCCGACATCGGTCGCACCACCGCCACCGTCAACCCGCTGGTGGCCGAGTGCAACGATGGCTTCCTCAACGACATCCAGGCCCTGGCGATCAGTGAGGCGCACGCCATGGCGGCGCTGGACGCTGCGGTGGAAGATTTCGCCCTCGGCGCGGTCGGCGCCGGGCGCGGCATGAGCGCCTTTGGCTTCAAGGGTGGGATCGGCTCCGCCTCACGCCGGTTGACGTTCGACGGCGCACGCTTCCATTTCGGCGTGCTGGTGCTGGCGAATTTCGGTCGCGCCGGTGATCTGCGCCTGCCCGACGGGCGCCGTGTAACCCCACCCTCCGAACCGGACAACAGCACGGAAAAAGGCTCGGTCATCATCATCGCCGCCACGGATGTGCCGTTGGATCATCGGCAGCTTCGCCGCGTGGCGCGCCGCGCCGGGGTTGGGCTGGCGCGCGTCGGCTCCTTCTGGGGGAACGGCAGCGGCGACATCACCTTGGCTTTCACCACCGCCAACCGGGTGAACCACGACGAGCCCGCCGACATCGTTCCTCTGCGCGTGCTCAACGAAGGGCGCATCGACCGGCTGTTCGAGGCCATGGCCGATGCCACGCAGGAATCCACTCTGGACGCGCTGATCACGGCTGATAGGGTCATCGGCCGCAACGGCCACCGCCGCCCAATCCTGGCGGATCATTTGGCCCTGATGGATCATTTGGAGAAATAAGCCGCCGTGAAAATCTACATTTGCGCTGACATCGAGGGTGTGGCCGGTGTGGTGTCCTTGCAGCAGACCACCGCCGGCAATGGCGAGTATGAGCGCGCCCGAAGGCTGATGACCGCCGAGGTCAACGCCGCCATCGAGGGGGCTTTCGCCGCCGGCGCCACCGAGGTTCTGGTGAACGACGCTCATGGCGGCATGACCAACCTGCTGCCCGAAGAGTTGCATCCCGACGCCGCCCTGATTCTGGGCAAGCCGAAGCCGATGAACATGTTCGCCGGTCTGGACGCGCGCTTTGCCGGCGTGATGTGCGTGGGCCATCATGGCCGGGCGCGCCAAGCCGGGGTGCTGGCGCATACCACCAACAGCTTCGCCTTCGCCCGTATCCAGGTAAACGACCATGACCTCGGCGAACCCGGCCTGTACGGCGCTTACGCTGGCAGTCTGGGCGTGCCGGTGATCCTGCTGTCTGGCGATGATCGCCTGGCCGAAGAGGTGGCCGGTTTGTTTCCCGACGCCGAACGCGTCGTGGTCAAGCACGCGCTGGGGCAACGCGCGGCCCGCAGTCTTTCCCCCCAAACAGCGCGCGCGCGGATACAGGCGGCGGCGCAAAGCGCGGTTCGGCACGCCGGTCAGATCAGGCCGTTCATTCTCGACGGCCCCTTCCGTTTGCGTATAGAAATGACCACGCCGGCCCTGGCCGATCTGGCCGCCATCATTCCCGTGGTGCGTCGGCTCGACGCCGTGACCGTCACCTTGGACGCCAATTCCATGGCGGATGTGCTGGGTTGGGTGAACACCCTCTCCGCCCTCTCCGCCGCCCTGCGCTGATCTTGAGAAGAAGCCCATGACCGACGCCCGCAACAGCTTCGTCCTCGCCATTCACGGTGGGGCCGGCACCATTGACCCCAGCCGCATGACGCCGGAGCGCGAGACGGCTTATCACGCCGGGCTGCGCGCCGCGTTGACCGCCGGCTACGCCGTTCTGGCGGATGGCGGAGCGGCGCTCGACGCCGTCACCGCCGCCGTCATGTCTTTGGAAGACAATCCTTTGTTCAACGCCGGTCGTGGCGCGGTTTTCAACGCCGATGGACGGCAGGAGATGGACGCCGCGGTCATGGACGGGCGCGACCGTTCGGCGGGCGCCGTCGCCGGCGTCCTGGGACCGCGCAACCCAGTGCTGGCGGCGCGCGCGGTGATGGAGCGCTCGGACCATGTGTTGCTGATCGGCGAGGGGGCCATGGCGTTCTGCCGGGATCAGAAGATCCCCCTTGCCGAGGATGCTTCCTATTTCTTCACGCCAGAGCGCTGGGCCGCCTTGCAATCCGAACTGGAAAGACGCCGCAGCGGCCAAGCCGACGATGGTGATCAGGCGCGCAAGCACGGAACGGTCGGCGCCGTCGCCCAGGACCGCAACGGCAACCTCGCCGCCGCCACCTCCACCGGCGGGATGACGGCCAAGCGGCCTGGACGTGTCGGCGATTCGCCGGTCATCGGCGCCGGGACTTATGCCGACAACGCGACATGCGCCGTGTCGGCCACCGGCCATGGGGAGTTCTTTATCCGCTACGCCGTCGCCCATGAAATCGCCGCCCGCATGCGCTGGGCCGGGCACGGGCTGGACGAGGCGGCGCACGCCGTCGTGGTTGATACGCTGGGACCGATTGGCGGCTCTGGCGGGCTGGTGGCGGTGGACCACCGGGGTTCCATGTCGCTGCCCTTCAACTGCTCGGGCATGTACCGGGGGTTTGTGCGCGCCGATGGGGTAACCCACACCGCCATTTACCGGGAAGTTTACCGGGCGCTTGGTATCGGGGCGTAAAAGGGCTGCTGTTTTCTCGCATTCGAGGCGTGATTCCGCCACCATCCACACCGTTCGGCCAAACCACGCGGGTCAATGGACGGCCTCGATCGCACCGGGGCTTACGCCAACCACACCGTTGCCACAGCCCCGCGCGAGCGTACCCTTGATCGGGATGCAAGCGCGGGGAAATGGGCATGACTCCAGCCGAACGAGCCAAACGCCTGCGCAAAACATTGCAGGGTAACTTTCGGATCGATCTGTTTTCCAGTGTGGCCGAGCGTGATTTCGAGCGCCAACTGGCCGAGGCCATCCATGCCGCCGAGCATGAGGCGGTTCGCCGCAGCTCACCCGACTGACCGGCTCACCTTATAGAGCCGCGTCTGGTAAGCTTTTATCTTCTACAGCGGAAGTTTCGGTTCACACGGGACCGACACCATGGAACCGATTGTCTGTTGTCAGAATATGCTCGGTTCCCCCCTAAAATCAGTGCGATCATGTCCCTACATAAGCAGCACCCGTGCTTAATGGGCATCACAACGAACGAACCATGACCCACGATTTTCATTCCCGACGCACCCGTGTGATCATCGCCGTCGCCATGGCGCTTGCTGTTGCTCTATCGGCCAGTGTCGCCGACGCACGCGCTGGCGGCAGTTCATCCAGCGGCAGCCGCGGCGCTCGCACCTACAGCGCGCCCGCCCCCACCACCACCGCGCCCCACACCGCCGCCCCCATGGAGCGGTCGATGACCCAACCCACCGCTTCGCAACCGTCGGCGCCCACAACGATGCCCGGCGCGCCGGGCGCCGCGCCATCGCGCGGTATGTTCGGTGGCGGTGGCTTCATGTCTGGCCTGATGGGCGGCCTGATCGGCGCCGGCATTGGCAGCATGCTGTTCGGCGGCGGCTTCTTCAGCGGCCTTGGCAGCTTTTCCGGTCTCCTGGGCTTCCTCCTACAGATCGTTGTGGTTGTCTTCCTGGTCCGCTTGGCCATGCAGTTTTTCCGCAACCGCAACGCCGCCTCCGCTCGCCCAGCCTATGCTGGCCAGTCCGAGCCGTTGCGCCGCGAGGGTACGCCGTCCGGCGTCAATCCACTGGGAGGGCTCGGCAGCGCCCTCGGTGGTGGTGGCGGCGCTGCGACACCGCCACGCCAGAAGGACGAACTGGGCGTCAGCCCCGCCGATTATGCTGAATTTGAGCGTCTGCTGATCACCGTGCAGGCCGCTTACAGCAAAGAGGATCTGGCCGCCTTGCGGGCCGCAGTGACGCCGGAGATGCTCTCTTACTTTGCCGAAGGGCTGGCGAAGAACACCAGCCGTGGCGTGGTCAACACGGTTTCGGATGTCCGCCTGCTCCAGGGCGATCTGTCCGAAGCTTGGCGTGAGGGCAATTCCGACTACGCCACAGTGGCCATGCGTTTTGGGATGATCGACGTGACAGTCGACCGCGCCACGGGCCGCGTGGTGGAGGGCGACGCCAATCGTCCAACCGAAGCCACCGAATTGTGGACCTTTATCCGCAGCTCTGGCGGTCACTGGATTCTGTCGGCCATTCAACAGACCCGCTGATCATGCACTCAAGGCTCTCTTTTCCGTTTATACCGGGAGAGAGGGCCTTTCCCCTTCCGCAATAGCCAGCCCCTGGCGGCAAGCGCCTCTGGCGTCCCGTGTGCAAATCGGCCAAAATGGGCCAATAGAGTTCCATCAAGGGGCCGGCGCCGATGATCACACTCTACACCTTCCCCACACCCAACGGGTACAAGGCTTCCATCCTCCTTGAGGAATTGGGGCTCAGCTATAGCGTGCACACGCTCGATATGGCGGCGGGGGAGAACAAGCAAGAGAGCTATCGGAAGATCAGTCCCATCGGCAAGCTGCCGGCCACCCTTGAGGTGCTGCCGGATGGGCGCCGGCACCGCCTGTTCGGCTCTGGGGCCATCCTTTTGCATTTCTCCGAACGCACGGGCCGTCTGCTGCCGCAGGGTGAGGCTCGGGCAGAGGCGCTGTCCTGGCTGATGCTGGGCCTTTCCGATTTAGGGCCGGCGGCGCTGGACATGCTCCGCTTCTCGGTCCGTGCGCCCGAGCCCATTCCCTACGCCATCGACCTCTTCAAGGGTGAGTTGATGCGCGCTTATCAGGCGCTGGAGAACCAACTGACCGAGGTTGACTATCTGGCCGGGGAGTATTCCATCGCCGACATCGCCTGCTTCCCCTTTATCGCTACAGCGGCGACAATGGCGGGTGGTGATCTTCTGGAGCGTTATCCCAACATCAAGCGCTGGCACAATGTGATCGCCGAACGCCCGGCGGTGCAGCGCGGCATGCGGATTCCAGACTGAACGGCCAGACCGAACGGATAGAAAAGTCATGTCCATCATCACCCGAATCGCCGAATTTCACGCCGATATGACGGCGTGGCGGCGTGATATTCACGCCCATCCGGAACTGGCCTATGAGGAGCACCGTACGTCGGACCTCGTGGCCGCCAAACTACAGGCGTTCGGTGTGGAGGTGCATCGCGGTCTTGGTGGCACCGGCGTGGTCGGCACGCTGCGTGGCCAGGGACAGGGGAGGCGCAGCATCGGCCTGCGCGCCGATATGGACGCCTTGCCCATGCCCGAGGCGAACAGCTTTGCGCATGCCTCCACCCGGCCCGGCACGATGCACGCCTGCGGCCATGACGGGCACACCACCATGCTCCTGGGGGCGGCGCTCTATCTGGCCGAAACCCGCAACTTCGATGGTGTCGTGCATTTCATCTTCCAGCCTGCGGAAGAAGGCCGGGGTGGTGCGCGCACCATGATTGAGCAGGGGCTTTTCCAGCGCTTCCCCATGGAAAACGTGTTCGGCATGCACAATTGGCCAGACCTACCGCCGGGCGCCATCGCCGTGCATCCCGGCCCGGTCATGGCGGCGTCCGATGAATTCACCATCACCGTGCAAGGGCAAGGCAGCCACGCCGCCATGCCACATAAGGGGATCGACCCGGTGCTGGCAGCGGCGCATATCGTGACGGCGGCGCAAAGCCTGGTCAGCCGTGGCGCCGACCCGCAGGACAGCGCGGTGGTGTCAATCACCTGGATCCAGGCCGGAACAACCACCAACGTCATCCCTAACGAAGCGCTGCTGCACGGCACCATCCGCAGCTTCCGCCCTGAAACGCGCAGCCGACTCCACGAACACCTCACCCGGCTGGCCACCAGCATCGCCACCGGCTTCGGCGCCAGCGCCAAGGTGGAGATCCGCCCCGGCTATCCGCCCACCGTCAACACGGAGGATTCCGCACGAATCGCCGCCGCCGTCGCCGCTCAGGTGGTGGGTAAAGCCAACGTGCTCTGGGACCCCGAGCCTTCCATGGGGGCCGAGGATTTCGGTTACATGCTGAGAGAGAAACCGGGCTGCTACGTCTGGCTGGGACAAGGCGGCAACGCCTCGGGCTGCAAGCTGCACAACCCCCGCTACGACTTCAATGACGAGGTGCTGCCCATCGGCGCCAGCTATTGGGCCACGCTGGTGGAAACGGTATTGCCACGGGACGTGTGATACCGGCAGGCCAGCACAGAATCTGAGCGCTTAAAACACAAAAAACGGCTTCCGGTTCGATCTGAACCGGAAGCCGTTTTTATTCTTTGTCAGTAGAAATCCTGAAAAGCCAGGATTTCTACTGACATGACATCAGAACTGATCTTCGTTCATGGCCATGACTGTGGACCGGGCGCTCATGATGGGAACCAGCAGGCTCTGCGCTGTGGACATGATCTGCTCAGCGTAGAAGCGCGTGGTCACCAGCTTGGCTTCCAGGAAGGGCTTGTTGGCCCCTGGTTGGCTCAGCGCCGCCTTGGCCTTGATCGCCGCCTTGGCCATCATCCAGCCACCAGCCACCGTGCCCCACAGGCGCAGGAAGTTGACAGCGCCAGCCGCGGCCGCCACCGTATCGCCTTCCTTCTGCGTGCCGACCATCCAATCCGTCGCCTGAGCAAGCGCATCGAGCCCATGCTCCAAGGTGACGCGGATCACCGTGATGTCATCATCAGACACCCGCGCCATTTCGGTGAGCGTGGCGCGCATCTCAGTGATGAAAGCCATGGCGGCGACGCCGCCATCACGGCCAATCTTGCGGAAGACCAGATCGTTCGCCTGAATGCCGTTGGTGCCCTCATAGATCGGGGCGATGCGGGCATCGCGGTAATGCTGGGCGGCGCCGGTCTCTTCGATGAAGCCCATGCCGCCATGCACCTGCACGCCGGTGGAGGCCACCTCACAGCCGATGTCGGTCGACCATGCCTTGACAATCGGCGTCACCAGATCGATGCGAGCCTGTGCGCTCGCGCGGATCGCCTTATCCGAGTGGCTGCGCGCGATATCCAGCTGGACGCCGGCATACAGAGCCAGAGCCCGCGCCGCTTCAATCTTGGCGCGCATCTCCAACAGCATGCGCCGCACATCGGGGTGACGGATGATCGCCACCGACGCGCCCTTGCCATCGTCGATCGCCTTGCTCTGCACGCGGGACTTGGCATAGTCACGGGCCTGCTGGTAAGCGCGCTCGGCGATGGCGATGCCTTGGATGCCGATACCCAGGCGAGCGTTGTTCATCATCGTGAACATGTACTCGAGGCCCCGGTTCTCCTGGCCCACCACATAGCCGACCGCACCGTCGTGATCGCCAAAGGCCATGACCGCCGTCGGGCTGGCCTTGATGCCCAGCTTGTGCTCCAGGCTGGCGCAACGCGCGTCGTTGCGGGCCCCCAGGCTGCCGTCTTCATTGACCAGATACTTCGGCACGATGAACAGCGAGATCCCCTTCACACCAGCCGGCGCATCAGGCAGACGGGCCAGGACGAGGTGGATGATGTTCTCGGTCAGCTCGTGATCGCCATAGGTGATGAAGATCTTCTGCCCGGTGATGCGGTAAGTGCCGTCACCCGCGCGCACCGCCTTGGTCCGCACCGCAGCAAGGTCAGACCCCGCCTGCGGTTCGGTCAGGTTCATGGTGCCGGTCCACTCACCAGAAACCATCTTGGACAGATACAGCGCCTTTTGCTGCTCGGTGCCATGCTCGGCCAGGGAATCGACAGCGCCTTGAGTCAGCAGCGGGCAGAGACCGAAGGACATGTTGGCGCCCTGCCACATCTCCTGCACCGCGAACTGCACGGTCCAGGGCATGCCCTGGCCCCCGTGCTTCTCCTCGAAAGGCAGGCCGCCCCAGCCGGCCTCGACGAACTGGCCGTACGCCTCCTTCCAGCCCGTCGGTGTGCGAACCACACCGTTCTCCAGCACCGAACTTTCCTTATCACCCACCGTGTTGAGCGGGGCGAGCACACCAGAGGCGAACTTACCGGCTTCCTCCAAAACGGCATCCACCAGGTCAGGCGTGGCGGACTCATACTCCGGCAGCGCGGAGATGCGGTCGAACCCGATCACCTCGTTCAGCAGGAAACGGACATCAGCGACAGGAGCGGTGTACGGAATCATAGAATAACAGTCCTCCCAGGACCAGGTTCGTCGTGGTTATGTTGGTATGGAAAAAAACAACAGACGGTAGCATACAATGCCCTATGCCTTTTGGCGATATGCGGTATTCGCAGATCAAGATGCAGTTGTCGCAGGGCTGTCAGGCAGGATTAGCTTTGCATAACAAGAGGGATCATGCGCGAGAATCATACCGCCTCAGAACTGACGCTCCAGAAGATTGTGCGCGCTGATAGCTTTGCAGGCCATCTCTCCGCTGCACAAGCTGTTTCCTTGGCGCAACAGTTCCAAATCAGCATGCCACAACTCATGCTGCGGCTGTTGCCTTTGGCGGCCCAATACGCAGTGGCGCCACTTTCCGGTTTTCACGTCGGCGCCATCGCCATGGGGCAGTCCGGCGCCCTTTACCTTGGCGCCAACCTGGAGTTCCCCGGTCAAGCGCCGAGTTTCGCCATCCACGCCGAGCAGGCGAGCATCGCCAACGCCTGGCTGAATGGTGAGCAGGCGGTATCCACACTCGCGGTCTCCGCGGCTCCCTGCGGTCATTGCCGACAGTTTCTCTATGAATTGGTGACAGCGCAGACTCTGGTCATCGTGCGGTCACAAAGAAACCCTACCCTCCTTACCGCCTGCCTGCCGGACGCCTTCGGCCCCCAAGACCTTGGCGTAAGGGGTGGACTCATGACACCGCAGAGCCACGGGTTGGTCTTGCAGACCCCGAACACGGACCCGCTGGTGTGTGCGGCTTTAGCCGCCGCCAACGCCAGCTACGCCCCCTACACCAAAGCCTACGCCGGGGTCGCTCTGCGGCTAAGCGATGGGACTATCCTCAGCGGGCGCTATGCCGAAAACGCTGCGTACAACCCCAGTATGTCTGCGCTTGGGTCCGCCCTCAGCCGCCTCGTGCTGAGCGGACGGGATTACAGCGCGATCACCGCTGCCGCCTTGGTCGAACAACCGGCCAAGGCAAGCCAAGTAGACACCACACGCATCATGCTTCGCTCCATCTCCGAAGCGCCGCTGATCGTGTCGCTATCCGCCTGACGCCCTGCCCTGGTTCTTCCATACAAAAACGCCGAGGCCCGCCATGATTGACATGACGGGCCTCGGCGTTGTGTGTTGAGCGTTTCTTTTTGTGTGCGTTATGCGCCTGGAAGACCTGGCGGCGACCTACTCTCCCACGTCTTAAGACGCAGTACCATCGGCGCTGAGGGTTTTCACGGCCGAGTTCGGGATGGGATCGGGTGGATCTCCCCTCGCCACAACCACCAGGTC
>JAVBJZ010000024.1:0-4462 GCA_031546725.1 Azospirillum sp. | reverse complement strand
CCCGCTGGGGGCGATTGTAATCAAACCGTTCGACGCCGGCACGAACGCGCTGGCCGGGGTGGTCGCCAAGCGTACGCAAGACGGCGCGCTGTTGTCGGTGGCCGGTGGCGGCGACACCGTGGCGGCGCTGGCTTCGGCTGGGGTGGAGTCGTCCTTTACCTATGTCTCGGCTGCCGGTGGCGCTTTCCTGGAATGGCTGGAAGGCAAGGAGCTGCCGGGTGTGGCGGCCTTGAAGAAGAAGTAAGGAAGGCGTGGCGGGGAAGCGCGCCTTCCCCGCCTTGCGCGGTCCATCATGAAAAAGATGCGCGGCCTCAAGCTGGTGTTGGTGTGGGCGGCGCTGATCGCGCTCTCCTGGGTGGTGGTGCTGGGTGTGGGCTATGGCCTTTACAGTATTGTGCATGCGGCGCTCTGACGCATAGTTTCCTGGCCCCTCTCATTGCCATGCATCGACAGGCTGCTGTAACGCGCAGAGCCAATACTTAAAGACATTTGCTGTCTACATGGTAGAAAAATTACGAGACGCCGTAGGTCATATTGAAGCCAGTTGTTTCATAGGAGCCTGGTGAGATTACCGTACAATTGATTGAATTTGGATTGGAGCCTCCAGCTGTTGCTGTCACATACACTTGCCAATTGGTGTATTGATTAAATTTTTGTGAACCAAAATAGGTGCATGTGGTTCCATCACTATCCTTTTTCCAAACAATCTTAAAGGTAAGGGCCGTTCCATTTGTACCTGCAACAGAAACTGACTTGCCGCCGCTTTGAATTTTGAGCGTTCCATAAATTGGGTCTTTCATGCTTGAGCTAACCTCCATAGGTTGCATAGTCCAGGTATCAGTAGAATTATTCAAGAAACTAAATACAGCCAGTTGCGGAACGGCGGCGGCTGACGCCGAGAGTCCAAGGACAACGGCCAATACCATGAGAGCGGACAGGAGAGGGATGCGCATGATTTTTCTCTATATTGTAAATTGGTGGCGCTTCTTTTAAGAGGCATACTGCAACGCTGCCTTCTCCATGGACATTTGTTTTTGGTTTTCCTGATTCGAAGGGAAAGAGCCTCACCGAAATTTCTGTTCCACCGATCACCGTATCACAACCCTATGCTGATGGCGCTCCGTCTCTGACTTGGCCCATCGCCGCCAACCGGCGCGCGTCAGCGGTGCTATGGGGCGTCCTGGCTGATTTGGCTTGCATCCCTGTACGCCAATCCTGATAATATGCGGTGGGAGGTTGGCGGCGGACGAGTTCCTCGCCAACCCGGTCAGGTCCGGAAGGAAGCAGCCGCAACGAGTTCCGACTCGGGTCGTTCGTTCAACCTCCTACCTCATCTCTTGAAAAAGCGGCGTTTGAAAATTTGACTGCGCAAAGCGGGGGTCATGCCGCTATTCTGGTGGCCCGTTGACAGCCCATGCGTTCAGCAGCGTGACTGATACCCCCATCGCCGACACACCCTCCCATCCGGTCCCCAGCCCGCACGCCACCGGCGCGGTCGCTTACCGGGTGCTTGCCCGCAAATACCGCCCCAAAAGCTTCACCGAGCTGATCGGGCAGGACGCGCTGGTGCGCACGCTGACCAACGCCATCACTTCGGGCCGCATCGCCCAGGCGTTCATGCTGACCGGCGTGCGCGGCGTGGGAAAGACCACCACCGCCCGCATCCTCGCCCGGGCGCTGAACTGCATCGGGAAGGATGGCGCCGGCGGCCCGACCGTCAGCCCCTGCGGGGTCTGCGACCATTGCCGGGCGATCGCCGAGGACCGGCACGTCGATGTGATGGAGATGGACGCCGCCTCGCACACCGGCGTCGACGACATCCGCGAGATCATCGACGGCGTGCGCTATGCCCCGGTCTCGGCGCGCTACAAGCTGTACATCATCGACGAAATCCACATGCTCTCCAAAAACGCCTTCAACGCGCTGCTGAAGACGCTGGAGGAACCACCGGAGCATGTGAAATTCGTCTTCGCCACCACCGAAATCCGCAAGGTGCCGGTGACGGTGCTCTCCCGCTGCCAGCGCTTCGACCTGCGGCGCGTCGATAGCGCCGTGTTGACGGAGCATTTCACCCGCATCGCCGGTCTGGAAGGCGTCAGCATCGAGCCGGACGCCGCCGCGCTGCTGGCGCGCGCCGCCGATGGCTCGGTGCGCGACGGCCTGTCGCTGCTGGATCAGGCGATCGCCCTGGCTGGCGATCTGGTGACGACGCCGCAAGTGCGCGACATGCTCGGCCTGGCCGACCGGGGGCGCATCATCGATCTGTTCGAGGCCACGGTTTCCGCCAGACCGGCGCAAGCGCTGGACATCCTGTCGGAACTGCACCGCGTCGGCGCCGATCCGTTGGTGATACTCCAGGATTTGCTGGATCTCGTGCACAATCTGACGCGGCTGAAGGTCGTGCCGTCGACCGCCAACGCCTTCTCCATGCCTGAGGCCGAGCGCACGCGCGGTGGCGCGCTGTCCGGCACGCTGTCCATGCCGGCGTTGACGCGCGCCTGGCAGATTCTCTTGAAAGGTCTGGGCGAGGTGCAGGCGGCCCCCATCGCGCAGCAGGCGCTGGAGATGGTCATCATCCGCCTGTCTTACGCCGCCGACATGCCGACACCGGGTGAAATGATCCGGCAGTTGCAGAACAGCGCCAATAATAGTGGTGGGAGCGGTGGCGGGACTGCGCCGCGCGGCCCAGGCGGTGGGCCGGTCGCCATTGCGGGCGGTGGCGCTGTGGGTGGCGGCGGGGCGGTGCGCGCCGTAAGCCGCGCGGTGGAGCCGGCTGTGGCGGTCGCGCCGGCGGCGCTCGCCGAAGACCGATCGCCGATGCCGCGCGATTACCGCGCCCTGGTGCAGCTTTTCGCGGAACGGCGCGAGGGCGCGCTGTACGCTCATCTGTTCAGCGCCGCGCATCTGGTGAAGCTGGAGCCGGGGCGGCTGGAAATCCGCCCGCAACCCTCGGCCCCGACCAACCTCGCCAACCGCGTCGGTCAATTGCTGACCGAGTGGACGGGGCAGCGCTGGATCGTCATGGTCAGCGACCGTCCGGGTGAGCCGACGCTGCACGAGCAGAACGACGCCGCCGAACAGCGCGCGCTGGAGGAGGCCGCGGCCCACCCGCTGGTGCGCGCCGTGCTTGCGGAGTTCATGGGGGCGAAGATTGTGGGAATCCGCGACCTCGCCGCCGTTGTCGCAGCCGAGGCTGCGGTTGCGGACGAGCCCGACAGTGATGACATCAACATCCGGGATGCGTTGTTGTATCCGGTGGACGAATTGGGAGACGAGTAAGCCATGAAGAATCTCGGCCAGATGATGAAGCAAGCCCAAGAGATGCAAACCAAGATGCAGGAGATGCAGGCGCGGCTGGCGGACATCGAAGTGTCCGGCCAATCCGGCGCGGGCATGGTCTCGGTGATCTTGAACGGCAAGGGCGATCTGAAAAAGGTCAAACTCGACAAGGCGATCGTCGATCCCGACGATATCGAAGTGCTGGAAGACTTGCTGGTTGCGGCGTTCAACGACGCCAAGAACAAGGTCGAACAGCAAGCCGCCGAAGAGACGTCCAAGGTCATGGGCGGCCTGAAGCTGCCGCCCGGCATGAAGCTGCCGTTCTGACGTTCCGTTCAGCCCGCCTGTGAAACAATCATCATCCCCACTTCACGCGCTGGCTTCAGCCGGCAGGGGGTGATGATTCTTATTAATGGGAAACGCGCTCCCATGACTGTCTGTCGTTTACCGTCATGATCGGACCTGAAATTGAGCGCCTGATCCAGCTTCTGGCTAAGCTGCCTGGGCTGGGGCCCCGGTCGGCGCGGCGCGCGGCGCTGCACCTGATGAAGCGGCGTGAAAGCCTGATGGAGCCCTTGTCGGAAGCCATGGCGCTTGCCGCCGAGGCCATTCGGGCCTGCCCGGTGTGTGGTAATCTCGACACGCGGGCGCCCTGCATGGTGTGCGCCGACCACAGCCGCGATCACTCCACCATTTGTGTGGTGGAGGACGCCGGCGACCTCTGGGCGCTGGAGCGCACCCGGGCCTACCGTGGCGTCGACCATGTGCTGGGCGGCGTGCTGTCGGCGCTTCAGGGCGTTGGGCCCGACGATCTGACCATCGCGGCCTTGGTGGAGCGGGCCAAACACCCGGACGTCAAGGAAGTCATCCTGGCGCTGAACGCCACCGTCGATGGACAGACGACCGCGCATGTCGTCACCGACCGTCTGGTGGGGGCGGAGGTGTCGGTGTCGCGTCTGGCGCATGGCGTGCCGGTGGGCGGTGAGTTGGATTATCTGGATGACGGCACGCTAACCGCCGCGCTCAAGGCGCGGCGGCCTTTCTAGTGCTCTGTCAGTTGTGATCTTCAGATCACAACTGACAGAGCACTCGCTTTTTTCTTTTCCCTCGGCGGGCGGGCGCATCCCTCCGACAGCATAGTGCAAAGCAATATGCGAGAGGTGTGGGCCCCTTGCCTCCGCGG
>JAVBJZ010000054.1:0-10197 GCA_031546725.1 Azospirillum sp. | reverse complement strand
TGGCCCATCTATAGGCCTCTCTATAATCCCGAGCGGCGCCTTGGCCTTGGGCATACATGGAGGCAAGATTATGCTGCGCCTGAGCATAGCCTTGTTCGGCTGCCTCGTGGCACCATGCGAGCGCTGCGGCTTCATCTTGAGCGACGCCCAAGCCCTCGCCATACATGAAGCCAAGATTGATCTGCGCCTCGGCATTGCCTTGTTCCGCCGCTTTACGGTACCACGCGACCGCTGAAGCGTCATCCTGGGCGACGCCCAGCCCCTGGGCATATTTGAGGCCAAGATTGAACTGCGCCCGGGCATCACCTTGTTCCGCCGCTTTACGGTACCACGCGACCGCTGTGGCGTCATCCTGGGCGACGCCCAAGCCTTCGGTATACATGAAGCCAAGGTTGTGTTGCGCCATGACGTCGCCTTGTTCCGCCGCCTTGCGAAACCATTCGGTCGCTGAGGCATAATCCTGGGTGACGCCCAAGCCTTCGTCATACATGAAGCCAAGATTGAGCTGCGCCGAGGCATAGCCTTGCTCCGCCGCTTGGCGCCACCACGTGACCGCTGCGGCATAATCCTGAGGGACGGCCAGGCCTTGGGCATATATGACGCCAAGGTTGTATTGCGCCATGGCGCCGCCTTGTTCCGCCGCCTTGTGGTACCATTCCACCGCTGAGGCATAATCCTGGGAAACGCCCCGGCCCTTTTCATACATGAAGCCAAGATTGAGCTGCGCCGAGGCATAGCCTTGTTCCGCCGCTTGGTGGTACCATTCGACCGCTGCGGCGTCACTCTGGGCGACGCCCAAGCCTTGGGCATACAGAATGGCAAGGTTGTATTGCGCCTCGGCATGGCCTTGTTCCGCCGCCTTACGGAACCACGTGACCGCTGTGACTTCATCTTGGGTGGCGCCCAGGCCCCGGGCATACATGAGGCCAAGATTATGCTGCGCCTGAGCATGGCCTTTCTCTGCCAACGGGTGCAGAAATTCCAGCGTCTCCAGATAATCCTGATGGTGATTGGTGGTCTGGGCGTCTTTCTGCGTTTTCGCTTGTGTGTCCGCCGTGAAAAAACGAAAGACGGCGGAAGCGATTCGCAGAATGGATCGTCTCACGATCTTCCTCAGCCGGTTGCATCACAAGCGCGGAATATCAATAAAGCTTCCGCCTCTTATGGACCGAAGCACCTCACCATGACAAGGAACTCTTCTCCAACTCCGAATCGGAGGGCGCCAAGCTGCTCTTCAACCAGCTTCCAAACCATGGGTTCGGTCGGTTAATTGTCTTGTGTGCTGATGGGGCAGATCTTGGGATGCGGCGGCGGACCCATGCCGAGGGCGCAACTCATCGACGGCAAATTCTTGCCGCGCTCGCTCAACAATTTCTGAGAACAACAGGCTTTGGGGATGGTGGGCACAGTAGGGATTGAACCTACGACCCCACCCGTGTGAAGGGTGTGCTCTCCCGCTGAGCTATGCGCCCATCCCAGGGATCATACCGAAGCATAATCCGCAGCCTTTCCGCCGCGAAGCAACGTGCCCGCTGCGGTGGAGGACCTTCTAAGGCCCTCGGTTAGGGATGTCAAGCGTCGCTTGATCAAAAAAGAATGGGCCGCCCGGAAGGGCGGTCCCCCAGGGCCTTAAAAAGAATGGGCCGCCCGGAAGGGCGGCCCAAGGTGCAAGGAGAAGCCGCGGAACCGGATGGAGGCTGAACATTCCGCACCCTCGTTACACCGCGATCATGCTTGAGATGCGAACAGGACGCATCCTGTTCTATCGGCATACCTCGATCGACAAGGCGCAAATACGCCATTTTCCGAAGCTTTTTGTCACAGTAAAGGCCGATATCAAAATGTCACGCAGCGCTCTGGATTATCGTTTGGTGGACGGAAAGTCGCGGATTTCCTTAATGAATCATTAACAAAAGCCTTCCAGGGGGTGGCGTGCAGCCCGGTATGCGCTGCGTGACGGTCATATATCTGGCTCGCCTGTTACGCCTGCCAGGGACCGCCCGGCCCTGCGAAGTCTTCGATCTGATCGCGTAATTTTTGGATCTGCGACAGCGTGAGAGTCAGGCCGAAGCGGCTGCGCAGCGCCTCGGCCATGGCGCCGCGTGTTGGTCGTTCATTATTGGCCGACAGCAGGCGATAGACGGCAAAACCTGCTTCATAACGCGGCGTCAGGTCTGGACGGCGCCGCAGCTGCCGGGTTTTGGGGGTGTCGGTGTTACGCAGATAATCCGCCAGCCGATTCGCCGCCTCCTGCGGGCTGAGGGGGGGCAGTGGCGCCGGCGGCTCAGTGGTGGGAGGTGATCGCTGCGCCTGCGCCTTGATGCGTCGTCGGCGCTGACGGTCGCGTTCCAGCGTGCGCGTATGGTCGGCGTAGGCCGGATCGGTCTGGCGGCGATCCGTGCGCCGCGCGTTGGAGCGGATGTTGCGCTCAGCGCGCAGCGTTTTCGCTCGCGCCTTTTCCGTTGGTTCCGACTCTCTCCCCAGCAGGAAGGCAATCTCCGCCGCCGACAGCAGGGCACGCTCCGCCGCCACCGCTTCCCCGGTTCCGCTGTTGGGTTCCGGGGTGGTTTCCGGTGGAGTCGGATCGTCTGCCGGTGGGGGGCTGCGCGGTTTCGTCATGCCCTTACAACAGGATGGGTCGGCTCAAGGGGCCAGGCGGTTCAGCGCATCGGGGAGTTCGGCAAAATGGTCGATAACCAGATCGGCTCCCAGCGCGTGCACGTCGCCGCCCGGGTATCCATAGCTGACCAGCACCACCGGGACGCCCGCCGCCCGCGCCGCCAGCGCGTCATTGGGGCCGTCACCCACCATGGCGCTCTTGCCGCCGCCCAGTTGCTCGGTCACCCAGGTGATCGGGCGGCCGTCGGGCTTGCGCACGGGCAGGGTGTCACCGCCGGCCACGGCGCTGAACAGCGACGCCAAACCAATCATATCAAGGATCTTATGGGTGATGCGTTCCAGCTTGTTGGTGCACAGCCCCAGTTTGAAGCCCTTTTCGGTGAGGGCATGCAGTGTTTCCACCACACCGGGATAGAGGCATGATTTGTCTGCGGGCTGGTCCAGATAGATGCCGCTGTAGCGTTCCAGAACCTCGGGCAACAGCGCCTCGCTCAGATCCTCGCCGGTAGCGCGGAAGGCGGCGCGCAGCAAATTGGCCGAGCCGTCGCCAATCATCATGCGCAATTGCTCCACACTCAGCGCCGGTCGGTCATAGAATGACAAGGTTCGGTTCAGCGCCTGGGTGATGTCGGACACGCTGTCGATCAGCGTCCCGTCAAAGTCGAAGACCAAAGTGGTGAAGGGGCTTCGGGAGGGAGCGGGCATCGGTAAGAATCCTCATGCATGAGACATTGTTCGATACCATCTCCTGACGGCGGACCTCAAGGCGACTGACGCCGGGGAATGATCGGCCTGGAAATCAGCGGATCGATTGCGCTTTGACACAAAAGTTGACTTGGGTTCGGGCGGTGTTCTGTGGCAGTGAAAGGGCGGCAATGAAAGAATGCGCGCCTGTGCCCCAAGGCCAAGACCATCAAGGACAAGTATGATTCGACGTCCACTCGCTTGCGTGATCCTCGCCGCCGGCAAAGGCACGCGTATGAAGTCCGATTTGCCCAAGGTGCTGCACCGTGTCGCCGGGCGGTCGATGATCGGCCATGTCCTGGCGGCGGTGAGCGCTCTGGACCCTGATCATGTGGTGGTGGTGGTCGGTCCGGGTATGGAGGATGTGGCCGCCGCCGTCGCCCCTTATCCCACCGCCGTGCAGGAGCGGCAGCGCGGCACGGCCGACGCCGTGCGCGCCGCCTTCGGGCTGCTGGAAGGGTTCCACGGCGATGTGCTGGTGCTGTACGGCGACACGCCGCTGGTCACCCCGGCGACCCTGCACGCCATGGTGGAGGCGCGCGCCCGGACCGATGATCCGGCTGTGGTGGTGCTGGGCATGCGCCCGGACGACCCAGGCGCCTATGGCCGGCTGATCCTCAACGCGCGCGGCGGCTTGGAAAAGATCGTCGAATATCTGGACGCCAGCGAGGAGGAGCGCGGGGTCACCCTGTGCAACGCCGGCCTGATGGCCTTCGACGGCGCGCGCATGCAGGGGTTGATCGACCGTATCGGCAGCAGCAACGCCAAGGGTGAGTATTATCTGACCGATGTCGTGCAGATCGCCCGCGGCGACGGCCTGGGGTGCGCCGTGGTCGAAGGCGCGGCGCAAGAGGTCGTCGGCGTCAATTCCCGCGCCGAATTGGCCGAGGTCGAGGCCACCATGCAACGCCGTCTGCGCAAGGCGGCCATGGACAATGGCGCAACGCTCTGCGACCCGGACACCGTCTATTTCACGATCGACACACGCCTTGGCCGGGACGTGGTGGTTGGCCAGAACGTGGTGTTCGGCCCCGGCGTCGTTGTTGGGGATCGGGTTGAAATCAAGCCCTTCTGCCATCTCGACCAGGTGACGGTGCACCCCGGCGCCGTTCTCGGTCCCTATGCCCGCCTGCGCCCCGGTGCGGAGATTGGCGCGGACGCGCATATCGGCAATTTTGTCGAAATCAAGAACGCCACGATTGAGGCCGGCGCCAAGGTCAACCATCTGACCTACATCGGCGACGCGCGCGTCGGGGCGAAGGCGAACATCGGCGCCGGAACCATCACCTGCAACTATGATGGTTTCGCCAAGCACCGCACCGACATCGGCGCGGGGGCGTTCATCGGCTCCAACACGGCGCTGGTGGCCCCGGTCAAGATCGGTGACGGCGCCATCGTCGGGGCCGGCAGCGTGGTTACCGATGATGTGGAGGCCAATGCCCTTGCCGTGGCGCGCGGGCTTCAGCAGAGCTACTCCGGCTGGGCCACCGGTTTTCGCGATAGGAAGCGTCGCGAAAAGGCAAAAAAAGGTTAAAATCAAGCGTTTTCGCTGTCAGGAGATGGGTTTATGTGCGGCATCGTTGGTATCCTCGGCACTCATGAAGCGGCCCCGCGTCTGGTGGAAGGCCTGCGACGGCTGGAATACCGCGGCTATGACAGCGCCGGCGTCGCCACGCTGATCAACGGCCACATCCAACGCCGGCGCGCTGAAGGCAAGCTGATCAATTTGGACATGAGGCTGCGCGATGAGCCGCTGCCGGGGGTGGTCGGCATCGGCCACACCCGTTGGGCCACGCACGGCGGCCCGACCGAGAACAATGCCCACCCGCACGCCACCCGGCGTGTGGCCGTGGTTCACAACGGCATCATCGAGAACTACGCCGAACTGAAGGCCGAGTTGCAGCAGCACGGTCATGTGTTCGAGAGCGCCACCGACACCGAGATCATCGTCCATCTCGTCACCTATTATCTTGAACAGGGTATGACGCCGGTTGAGGCGTCTTCCGCCGCGCTGAAGCGCTTCGAGGGCGCCTTCTCGCTGGCGATGATCTTTGCCGGTGAGCACGAATTGATGATCGGGGCCCGTCGCGGCACGCCGCTGGCCGTGGGCTACGGCGAGGGTGAGATGTATCTGGCCTCCGACGCCTTCGCGCTGGCGCCGCTGACCAACCGGCTGAGCTATCTGGAGGATGGCGACTGGGTGGTGCTGACTCGGGCGGGGGCGACCATCCGCGATGCGCACGACCAGTGGGTGGACCGCCCCATCAAGACATCGGCGGTGTCCGGCGCGCTGATCGGCAAGGACGGTTACCGCCACTACATGCTGAAGGAAATCTACGAGCAGCCGCAGGTGATCGGCGACACGCTGAACGCCTATATCAACCCCGAGACCCACGACATCACGCTGCCGGAGCTTCCTTTCGACTTCGCCAAGGCGACGCGCCTGACCATCGTCGCCTGCGGCACGGCGTATTACGCCGGTCTGGTGGCGAAATACTGGTTTGAGACGCTGGCGCGCATCCCCGTGGAGATCGACATCGCGTCTGAGTTCCGCTACCGCGAGGCGCCGATGCCCGAAGGCGGCGTGGCTTTATTCATCTCGCAGTCCGGGGAGACCTTGGACACGCTGGAAGCGCTGCGCTATTGCAAGCGGCAGGGCCAGCACATCCTGTCCATCGTCAACGTGCCCGAGAGCACTATCGCCCGCGAAAGCCACGCGGTGCTGATGACCAAAGCCGGCCCGGAGATCGGTGTCGCCTCGACCAAGGCCTTCACCACGCAGTTGACGACGCTCGCCTGTCTGGCCGCCGTGGTTGGCCGCGCCCGCGGCGCCATCACCCTGGATCGCCTGAAAGACATCGCCAAGGCGTTGCGTGAAGTTCCCGCCCGTGCGGCGGAGGTGCTGGCGCATGACGAACGCCTGCACGAGCTGGCGCATGAAGTTTCCGAGGCGCGCGACGTGCTCTATCTCGGGCGCGGCCCGATGTATCCGCTGGCGTTGGAAGGGGCGCTGAAGCTGAAGGAAATCAGCTACATCCACGCAGAAGGCTACGCCGCCGGCGAATTGAAGCACGGCCCCATCGCGCTGATCGATGAGGCTGTGCCGGTGATCGCACTGGCGCCGTCGGACAATCTCTTCGACAAGGTGGTGTCGAATGTGCAGGAGGTCTGCGCGCGCTCCGGTCGGGTGTTGCTGATTGCCGACAAGAAGGGCATCGACCGCTTGGGCGACCGTGTCCGCTGGTCACTGGAACTGCCGGCCTGCGATCCGCTGGTGGCGCCGATTCTCTACGCCATCCCCGTGCAGCTTCTGGCCTATCACACCGCCGTGCTGAAAGGCACCGACGTGGACCAGCCCCGCAATCTGGCGAAGAGCGTCACGGTGGAGTGAGGCGGGGAGATGATTGACGGGGCGGCGTGCCGTTCATATGTTTTTGTTGGTTTGCATCGAGGAGGATGCCATGCCGACCGAATTCACCGGATTCATCAGTCGCAGCACGACTCCACCGGGGAAACGCCTGTCCACGGTGCCGTTGTCGCGTCCAGCCAAGGGTGACTGGGTGGAGTTGGTGATGCACTACTCCGATGGACGTTCGGAGCGTATGGCGCTGCCGAAGGAGGCGGTGGAGGCGATAGCGTCCATGGCCTACCGCCTGAGCAAGGACGGGCAGGTGGTGGTGCTTGGGGAAGACCAGGAACTCACCCCTAGCGAGGCCGCGGAAATCCTTGGCGTCCCGCCTGCTCTTGTCGTTAGGAAGATGGAGGCAGAAAAGCTTCCGTTCTACTTCATCGGTGCGGAGCGACGCTGTCGGCTGAAGGATGTCATGGTGCTAAAAGAAACCATGGACGCCCAGCAGCGCGCCCTCAATGAAATGGCTCAAATCCACGAAGAGCTTATTGATAGGCATGGACTGATCTGATGTCGGCTGCGCCGACTGTAGTCTATGACGCTTGCGTCCTGTACCCGGTGCATCTCAGGAACATGCTGGTTCAGGTCGGCGTTGACGATCTCGCCTCGCCGCACTGGACTCAGCGGATTCAGGACGAGTGGACGCGAAACCTCCAGATCAACAATCCCACCATTGATCCGACCTCTCTCCACCAGATCCGCCAACTTATGGACGCAGCGTTACCGGGTGCGATGCTGCATGAGGACCAACTCGTCATCGAGCGGCTGAACGAGGAGGCAGTAACGGCGGTGGTCAGCGTCGACGCCAAAGACCGTCACGTTCTCGCTGCGGCCATCGTGGCGAAAGCCACGATCATCACCACCCAGAACCTCAAGGATTTCCCGGAAGCCGCCCTGCATCCGCACGGGATCAAGGCCAGCACGGGCGACGATTTCCTCATGTTGCTGCACGATGCGGACCCGGAGGAGTTCTTCGTGAGCATGCGTAATGCTTGGAAAAATCTAAAGAGAACCCGTCCATCGGTCGATGAGTACATCTCGATGTTGATAAAAACGAACCTCCTGCCGAAGGTAGGCGGCTTGCTCGCAGGCCACCGGAAGGCATGGGGGAGTTTGAGTCCGTAACAGGATCGGTGATGGCTGCACGCATCATCAAACTATACCCCGGCCCATCAGAAGAAGTGACGCTTCAGGGAGCATACCTCGCCCACGCGCTGCATAAGCGGGGCAGCCCTGCCAAGCCGTTCGTGTACGCCAGCTTCGTCAGCAGTCTGGATGGTCGCATCGCCGTGCGGGATCCCGACACGGGGGCAGGCCATTTGCCGACAGGGCTGACCAGCGGCAATGATTTCCGCCTGCTCCTCGAATTGCAGGCGCAGGCGGATTGCCTGATCACCCACGCCGGCTATCTGCGTGACCTTGCGGCGGGCCGTCTGGATGATGTCTTACAGATAGGATCGCAGGCTGATGGCCGGGACCTTGCCCGGTGGCGGGTGGAGAACGGCTTGACGCCGCAACCGGCTGTGGTGATCGCCAGTTCCAGCCTGGATTTCCCGTTTCCTCCCTCACTCGATCCGAGCGCCCGGCGCGTCTTCATCGCCGTGAGCGCGACGGCGCCGGCGCAGAAGGTCGAGGCGTTGCGCGCCAAGGGGTACCCGGTGCTCATCGTGGGCGCGGGCGGTTGGGTGGAGGGTGGGGCGCTGGTGCGTCGGCTTAGCCAGCTTGGCTTTCGCAGCCTGTATCTGCTGGCCGGGCCGCGCATGCTGGAGACCATGCTGCGCGACGGTGTGCTTTCGCGGCTGTACCTGACCATGACGCACCAGCTCTTCGGTGGTGAACAGTTTCACACCATGATCAGTAGCCCCGAACTGGGGAGGGCTGGCCGCTTGCGGCTGTCCGAACTGTATTATGACGCAACGGCCCCCGATGGTGTCGGTCAATGGTTCACTTGTTTTGACGCTTACGGACAATCTTGACAAAGCCGTGATTTTTTCTATAGTCCGCAACCTTCCGAGCCAAACCGGCTTCGGGTGACATTGTGCGTCTTCGAATCGTGCGCAACGGATTCGAGGCGTGATCGGTGTGTAGATGGCCCGCTCCGGGCCGTCGTTGAGATATCGAGGAGAACAGCGTGGCGCGTATTGCTGGCGTCAACATCCCCGCACAAAAGCGTGTGGAGATTGGGTTGACCTACATTCACGGTATTGGCCCGACCAAAGCCAAGGCGATCTGCGGTAAGCTGGGGATTCCGGCTGAGCGCCGTGTCAATCAGCTGACGGATGACGAGGTTCTGCGCATCCGTGAGACCATCGACAGCGACCACCAGGTCGAAGGCGACCTGCGTCGTGGGGTGGCCATGAACATCAAGCGGCTGATGGATCTCGGCTGCTACCGTGGTCTGCGTCACCGTAAGGGCCTGCCGGTCCACGGTCAGCGCACCCACACCAACGCCCGCACCCGCAAGGGTCCGGCGAAGCCGATCGCCGGCAAGAAGAAGTAAGGATTACCTTCCATGGCCAAGCCGTCAGCTGCCGCACAGCGCCTGCGCCGTCGCGAGCGTAAGAATATTACCGCCGGTGTCGCGCATGTGAATGCGTCGTTCAACAACACCATGATCACCATCACCGATGCGCAGGGCAACACCATCGCCTGGTCGTCGTCGGGCACCATGGGCTTCAAGGGCTCACGCAAGTCCACGCCCTACGCCGCCCAGGTGGCTGCCGAGGACGCGGGCCGCAAGGCCCAGGAGCACGGCATGAAGACCCTTGAGGTCGAAGTGAAGGGTCCCGGTTCGGGGCGTGAGTCGGCGCTGCGCGCGTTGCAGTCCGTCGGCTTCCAGATCACTTCGATCCGTGACGTGACGCCGATTCCGCACAACGGTGTCCGTCCGCCGAAAAAGCGTCGCGTCTGATCGATCACGATCCCGCACCCGCGGGGACTTTCGCGTTCCGGGAAAGGTGGCCGCCGCCATCACGGCCACCATTGTATTGGAACGGATAAGTCCTCGCGGGTTGTGTCAACCCTGATGGCAAGAGGTTACCTTCGTGTTGCAGAAAAATTGGCAAGAGCTGATCAAGCCCTCCAAGCTGGAAATTCACCCCGGTGACGACGCCGAGCGCACCGCGACGCTCATCGCCGAGCCGCTTGAGCGTGGTTTTGGTTTGACGCTGGGCAACGCGCTGCGCCGTGTGCTGCTTTCTTCGCTTCAGGGCGCCGCTGTCACCTCGATTCAGGTCGATGGCGTGCTGCATGAATTCTCGTCGATCCCTGGTGTGCGTGAGGATGTCACCGACATCGTCTTGAACATCAAGACGATGGGCCTGCGCATGCACGGCGACGGGCCGAAGCGGATGCGCCTGCGCGCCGAAGGACCGGGCGAGGTGAAGGCCGGCATGATCGAGTCCAGCGCCGACATCGTCGTCATG
>JAVBJZ010000067.1:0-33055 GCA_031546725.1 Azospirillum sp. | reverse complement strand
GCCCGGCGCGGCGTCGTTCGACAGCGCCTTCTCCTTCGGTTTGATCCGTGGCGGGCATGTCGACGCGACGGTGCTGGGCGGCTTGCAGGTGGATGAGCACGGCATGCTGGCCAACTGGATGGTGCCGGGCAAGATGGTGCCGGGCATGGGCGGGGCGATGGATCTGGTGTCGGGGGCCAAGCGGGTCATCGTCGCCATGCAGCACGCCGCCAAGGGTGAATCGAAGATCCTCAAGCGCTGCACGCTGCCGTTGACCTCGTCGCGGCGGATCAGCTTGGTGGTGACCAATCTGGCGGTGCTTGAACCCACCGACCAGGGCCTGATGCTGCGCGAGCTGGCCCCCGGCGTCACGGTCGAGGAAGTCCTGGCCAACACCGAGGCCGCGTTGATCGTGCCGGACAATGTACCGGTCATGGCGATCGGCGCCTGACTCTCTTCACCAACCTCCTCTTCCTCACGAGAATCCGCATGTCAACGACTCCGCAAAAGGCTGCCGACACCGACAGTCATTACAATCCCATCACCGTGCTCTCACGCGCCCTCACCCGCGTCGTCAGCCGTTACCTGCCAGACCCGCTGGTGTTCGCCGTCCTATTGACCGTCATCACCTTTGTGATGGGCATAACACTGACGCCGAATGGGCCGCTCGAGCTCGTTCAGATGTGGGGCAACGGTTTCTGGAACCTGCTGGCCTTCACCATGCAGATGGCGCTGGTCCTGGTCACCGGCCATGCGCTGGCCAGTTCCACGCCGGTCAGCAAACTGCTGGGCATGGTTGCGTCCATCGCCAAGACGCCGGCCCAGGGCGTCATGCTGGTCACCTTCGCCAGCGCTGTGGCCTGCCTCATCAACTGGGGCTTTGGTCTGGTGCTGGGCGCGATGTTCGCCCGCGAAGTGGCGCGCCGCATTCCGAAATCCGATTACCGGCTGCTGATCGCCTCGGCCTATATCGGCTTCATGACGTGGCACGGCGGTTTCTCCGGTTCGGTGCCTTTGGTCGCTGCGACCAAGGGCAACCCGATGGAGAAGACGGTCGGCCTGATTCCGCTCTCCGACACGCTGTTCACCACCTACAACATCGGCATCACGCTGGCGTTGATCGTGGTGCTGCCGCTGCTCACCTGGATGATGCATCCGAAGGCCAGCGATGTGGTGGCCATCGACCCGGCGTTGCTGAAGCCGGAAGGGACGACACAGCGCGTTCTCGGCCCGGACGCCACCCCGGCGGAGCGCCTGGAGGAAAGCCGCATCCTCGCCTTCATCATCGCCGCCCTCGGCGTCGTCTTCCTGTTCATGTTCTTCCAGAAGAACGGCTTCAAGCCCGACATCAACACCGTCAACCTGGTTATGTTGCTTGCCGGTCTTATCCTGCACGGCACGCCGATGGCCTATGCGCGCGCCATCGCCAACGCCGCGCGCGGCACCGCCAGCATCATGATCCAGTTCCCCTTCTACGGCGGCATCCAGCTGATGATCGACCATTCTGGTCTGGGCGCGCTGATCACCAACTGGTTCGTCTTGATCGCCAACAAGGACACTTTCCCGGTCCTCGCCTTCCTGTCGTCCGGCCTGATCAACTTCGCCGTGCCGTCGGGTGGCGGTCACTGGGTGGTGCAGGGACCGTTCGTCATGCCCGCCGCGCAGAAGCTCGGCGTCGATCTCGGCAAGGCCGCCATGGCCATCGCCTATGGTGAGGCGTGGATGAACATGGCGCAGCCTTTCTGGGCTTTGCCGGCCCTGGCCATCGCCGGACTCGGCGTGCGCGACATCATGGGTTACTGCGTCACTGCATTGATCTTCACCTTGCCAATCTTCTTGATTGGTCTTTACCTCTGAACACGCTGAGACACGGGGCCGCAGGGCCCCGTGTCATTTTCTATTTTTTTATAAGGATCGACCATGAAAGACATCGTTATCGCGGGCGCCGCCCGTACGGCCATCGGCGCCTTCAACGGCGGCTTCGCCTCTGTCCCGGCGCATGATCTGGGCGCTTGCGTCATCCGTGAGGCCCTGAATCGCGCCCGCACCGATGCGGCGGAAGTGAACGAGGTGATCCTCGGCCAGGTTCTCACCGCCGGGCAGGGCCAGAACCCGGCCCGCCAGGCCGCCATCGCCGCCGGGATTCCCGTGGAAAAGACCGCCTTCGGCATCAACCAGGTCTGCGGTTCGGGCTTGCGCGCTGTGGCGCTTGGCCATCAGGCGATTCGCGAGGGTGACGCCGAGGTGATGGTGGTCGGTGGTCAGGAAAGCATGAGCCTGTCACCGCACGTCATGCACCTGCGCAACGGCGTCAAGATGGGCTCGGCTGAGTTGGTTGACACCATGATCAAGGACGGGCTGTGGGAAGCCTTCCATGGCTATCACATGGGCGTCACCGCCGAGAACGTCGCCCGCGCCTGGAACTTGACCCGCGAGGAGCAGGACGCCTTCGCGCTCGCCTCGCAGATGAAGGCTGACGCCGCCATCAAGGCCGGCCGCTTCAAGGATGAGATCGTCCCCTTCATCGTCAAGGGCCGCAAGGGCGACATCACCATTGACGCCGATCAGCACCCGAAGGCCGACACCACGCTGGAGATGTTGACCAAGCTGCGTCCGGCCTTCGCCAAGGACGGCACGGTGACCGCCGGCAACGCCTCGGGCCTCAACGACGGCGCCGCCGCGCTGGTGCTGATGAGCGCCGACAACGCCGCCAGGCGCGGCGTCACCCCGCTGGCCCGCATTGTTTCCTGGGCGAGCGCCGGCGTCGATCCGAAGATCATGGGCTCCGGTCCGATCCCGGCCAGCCGCCTGGCGTTGCAGAAGGCCGGCTGGAAGGTCGAGGATCTCGATTTGATCGAGGCCAACGAGGCCTTCGCCGCCCAGGCGCTGGCGGTCAACAAGGACATGGGCTGGGACCCCGCCAAGGTGAACGTCAACGGCGGCGCCATCGCCCTTGGCCACCCCATCGGCGCGTCGGGCGCCCGCGTTCTCATCACGCTGCTGCACGAAATGCAGAAGCGCGACGCCAAGAAGGGCCTGACCACGCTGTGCATCGGCGGCGGCATGGGTGTGGCGCTGTGCGTCGCCCGCGACTAATCTGAGCGGATAGGACCACCCTCCCCCACCCCTCGGTGCGGGAGGGTGGTCCCCATTCGGTGAGGAAAGGGATAGGCATGCTGTCCGGTTATCTGAACGAAAGCGTTGATCTTTTGCGCGCGGCGGCGGGCATGACGGCGCAGGACGCGCGCATGGAGCAGGCGGTGGACTGTATCAGCCAAGCCCTGCGTCAGCGCCTGCCGCTTCTGGTCTGCGGCAACGGCGGCTCGATGGCCGATAGCCTGCACATCACGGGAGAACTTGTTTCCCGCTTCAAAATCGAACGGCAGGGACTGCCGGTGATCGCCCTGGGCAGCAACCTTTCGACTCTGACCGCCTGGAGCAACGATTACGCCTATGAGACGCAATTCGCGCGCGAAGTCGACGCCTATGGTGTTGCCGGCGGGGTGCTCATCGGCTTGTCGACCAGCGGAAACTCCCGCAACGTGGTCGCGGCCATGCAGGCCGCCCGCGCCCGGGGAATGAAGACGATCGCGCTGACCGGTCGTGGTGGCGGCGCCTTGGCCAGCATGGTGGATATCCTGCTGGAAGCGCCATCGACCGACACGCCGCGCATCCAGGAGGTGCACGTCGCCTTCTACCATTACCTGTGCATGCGGGTTGAGCAGGCCGTGGCTGCGTAAAAAAGTGACGCCCGGTCTGGCGTCTTGGCCAGACCGGGCGTCAAGGTGTTGGACGCCCTGATTACATCACGGCGCCCAACTGCCAGGGTGCGAACTCGTCCGACCCAAAACCCAATTCTTCGCTTTTGCTCTTGCGACCGGACGCCGTCGCCACGATCAGGTCGAAGATCTGCTGGCCGATTTCTTCGATGGTGGCGTCACCCGTGGCGATGGAGCCGCAATTGATGTCCATGTCATCGGGCATGCGCTGGTACAGCGGCGTGTTGGTGGCGAGCTTCAGGCTGGGCGTCGGTTTGCACCCGAACACCGAACCGCGGCCCGTGGTGAAGCACAGCACATTGGCGCCGCCGGCCACCTGCCCGGTGGCCGAGACCGGGTCGTAGCCGGGCGTGTCCATGAACATCAAGCCCTTGGCGGTGATCGGCTCGGCATAACGCAGCACATCGACCAGATTGGTGGTGCCTGCCTTGGCGACCGCGCCCAATGATTTCTCCAGGATGGTGGTCAGCCCGCCCTTCTTGTTGCCGGGGGAGGGGTTGTTGTTCATCTCCCCACCCGTGCCGCTGGTGTAATCCTCCCACCAGCTGATGCGCTCGACCAGTTTTTGCCCGATCTCCGGGCTGACGGCGCGGCGGGTCAGCAGATGCTCGGCCCCATAGACTTCCGGTGTTTCGGAAAGAACCGCCGCGCCGCCCTGGCGCACCAGCAAATCGACCGCGTAGCCCAGGGCCGGGTTGGCGGTGATGCCGGAATAGCCATCGGAGCCGCCGCATTGCAGCGCCAGAGTCAGATGGCTGACCGGGACGGGCTGGCGCGTCACCGCGTTGGCCTTCGGCAGCAATCCCTGGATCAGGCGCACACCCTCACGCACCGTGGCCGCCGTGCCGCCGATGTCCTGAATCACCAATGTGTGCAAGCCCTCGTCCGGCGTCAGCTTTTCTGCTTCGACAAGGCGGTCGATCTGATTCGACTCACAGCCAAGCCCGATGATCAGCACCGCGGCGAAATTCGGGTGGCGCGCATAGCCCGCGATGGTCCGGCGCAGCGTGTCGATGGCGTCACCGGCGCTGCCCATGCCGCAGCCAGAACCATGCGTCAGCGCCACCACACCGTCCACATTGGGATAATCGGCCAACGCCGCGCCGCGAAACTGGTCGGCGATCATCCGCGCGGCGGTGGCCGAGCAGTTCACGCTGGTCAACACCCCGATGTAGTTGCGCGTGGCGACCCGACCGTCCGGGCGCACGATGCCCTGGAAGGTGGCGCGCCCGCTTTCCGGCGCCAGGGCCGTGGGATGGGCGTCGGCGCCAAAGGCATGGTCGCGCTCAAAGCTGTCGCCCATGCCGAGATTGTGCACATGCACGTGCTCACCCGGCGCAATGGCCGCCGTGGCGAAGCCAATGGTCTGGTTGTACTTGCGCACCGGCTCACCGACCGCAATCGCCCGCACCGCGACCTTGTGCCCGGCGGGAACCAGAGTCCGGCAAGTCACAGCGGCGCCCACTTCGGTCTGGGGCAGCGTCACGCCGGGCTGCAGATCGGCGCCGGCGACGACGACGTTGTCCATGGGGTGGAGGCGACTGGTCAGCGAAGCCATGAAAGGGTCCTTTTCTGGAGCGGCGGGGCCGGAAAGCCCCGCCGTCGGTTCATCGTCCGCACGTTTTGGCGATCAAAGCTTGTAGGCGTTCTTGGCGAGACGGTAGGTGAGGTCGAGGGCCAACTCCGCCGCTTCGTCTTCATCCAGCCGATGCTCGGCCACCAGCCGCGCCAGGAAAGCGCAATCGATGCGCCGCGCCACGTCGTGACGGGCCGGGATCGAGCAGAAGGCGCGGGTGTCGTCGTTGAAGCCCACCGTGTTGTAGAAGCCCGCCGTTTCCGTGACCATCTCACGGAAGCGCCGCATTCCCTCCGGGCTGTCATGGAACCACCACGACGGCCCCAGGCGCAACGCCGGGTAGTGCCCGGCCAGTGGGGCCAGTTCGCGGCTGTAGCTGGTTTCATCCAGAGTGAACAGGATGATGGTCAGGGCGCTCTCATTGCCAAAGCGGTCGAGCAGCGGCTTGAGGGCGCGGACATACTCGGTCGGGCTCGGGATATCGGCGCCCTTGTCGCGCCCGAAACGTGTGAACACCTGTGGGTTGTGGTTACGCGACGACCCCGGATGGATCTGCATGACCAGCCCGTCTTCCAGGCTCATGCGCGCCATTTCCGTGAGCATCTGGCCCCGGAACAGCTCCGATTCGGCGGCGGTGATTGTGCCGCGCAGGGCCTTGTCGAACAGCGCCGCCGCAGCGCCCGCGTCCAGATCGGCGGTCAGCGCCGTGGGGTGCCCGTGATCGGTGGATGTGGCGCCGCCGATTTCTTTGAAATAGCGGCGGCGATTCGCCAGCGCGGCGAGATAACCGGTCCAGCTGTGGGTGTTCTCCCCGGTGAGGGCGCCCAGGGTCTCGATATTCGCCTGGAAACCTTCAAACTCCGGGTCAACCACGGGGTCGGGGCGGAAGGCGGTGATCACCCGGCCCTTCCAGCCGCTGGCGCGGATGGCCTTGTGATGCTCAAGCGTGTCGAGCGGGGATTCGGTGGTGGCCATCACTTCGATGTTGAAGCGCTCGAACAGGGCGCGCGGGCGAAATTCCGGCGTGCGCAACTGGGCTTCGATCTGGTCATAGATGCGGTCAGCCGTATCGGCGCTGAGGCGTTCGGTGACACCGAAGACCGTCTCGAAGGCATGCTCCAGCCACAGGCGGGTCGGCGTGCCGCGAAACAGCGACCAATTCCGCGCCAGCAAGCGCCAGATCGTGCGGGAATCGGTTTCAACCGGGCCACCATCCTGGCGTGGCACCCCCAGAGCCTCCATCGGCACGCCCTGGCTGTAGAGCATGCGGAAGGCATAATGATCCGGCTTGACGAACAGCGACGCCGGGTCGGGAAACGCCTCATTCCTGGCGAACCAGGAAGGATCGGTGTGCCCGTGCGGGCTGACGATCGGCAGGCCGCTCACTTCGGCGTACAGCCGGCGCGCGATGGCGCGTTGCGTGGGATCGCTTGAAAAAAGTCGGTCGGGATGGAGCATAGCGGTCTCCGATAAGGAAGTGTGGCGCGGAAGGGGGCCATCCCTCCTGGCCGAGCATCACGGCGCCATTCAATGATTTGAAGTATACTAATATATCAATCTTGCTGGCAAGCCCTTTCACCACATGATCGCAAGGGGGATGCGAAATTGCCGCAGCCCCCGCGCCATCGGCAAGGCGGCGCGCTTTCAGACTCCTTTAGCGCACGCCCTTTTACCGCACCTCGACAGCCGGCATCCGCGCCTGCACCCCCGGCGCGGTCGCCTGCATCAGCGGCGCCAGCCGCGCCTGCCATGGCCGCAACTCATGCGCCACAAGACGCGCCATCGTCGATTGCACCAAGCCCTGCCCCGAGGCCAGGGCGATGATTTCTTCCAGGGTGGATTTCGGCGGTGGGTAGGGCTCCAGTGACACCGGGGCCCCAACCGCCAGACCAAGAGTTTCACGCACGCGGGCCAGCGCCGTCTCGGTATCGCCCAATTCGTCCACCAGACCGAGCTCAAGCGCCTGCGCGCCGGTCCACACCCGGCCCTTGGCGGCGTCCCGCACCTTTTCCGGCGACAGCTTGCGCGCATCCGCCACCTTGGCCAGGAAAGTGGCGTAGGTGCTGTCGAGGATGGCGGTCAGACGGTCCTGTTCGCTCGGGCTGAAGGACTGGAACGGCGACCACATGCCGGCGTTCCGCCCCTCCTCCACCACACCCCAATGCACGCCCAGCCGCTCGGACAGCGCATCCGCCGACATTTTTCCGGCGACCACCCCGATGGAGCCGGTGATGGTGCCCGGCGACGCAATGATGCGGTCGGCGTTCATGGCGATCCAATAGCCGCCCGACGCCGCCGTATCGCCCATCGACACGATGACCGGCTTGCCATGCGCGCGCGCCTTGACCACCGCGCGGCGAATCGCCTCCGACGCGGTGACCGAGCCACCGCCGCTGTCGATGCGGAACAGGATCGCCTCGACATCCTCATCATCGATGGCTTCCTCGAAGGCCTCGACGATGCGGTCGGAGCCGGCGCTCGACTCCGTCAAACCACGGCCAGGGTCACCCTCGCCGCGTGTGATGGCGCCGGTCGCATGAATCAGCGCCACGACCGGCCCATCGTCATTGGGCGGCCCTTCGGAGGCGAGGTAGTCCAGCAGGTCGATCGTCTCGGCGCCTCCGGCGCGGCGCTCGGCCTCGGCCTCCATCTCATCGCGGTAGCCGATGCGGTCGATGAGACGCGCTTGCTGCGCCTCTTGATCAAGCAACGGGGCATGGTCGATCAATTCGCGCACCACCGCAGGGTCGAGGTGGCGCGCCGTGGCGACGCCGTCGATGAGCTGCTTCGACAGATCGGCCAGCAGCGCCTTCATCATCTCGCGGTTGGCCGGGGTGAGGTCGCGTTGCGTGAAGGTCTCGGCGAAGCTTTTATACTCTTCGCGCTGCTGAAGCTGTGGCTGCACGCCAAGCGTGTCCAGCGCGTCGCGCAGGAAGGGCAGATGCGCCGCCAGGCCGGTGATGCCAACCTGGCTTAACGGCTGCAACCAGATTTCCTCAAAGGCGGTGGCGAGATAGTAGGAACGGTTGCCCGACCCGCCCTCACCGAAGCCTTCCGAGAAGGCAAGCGCGAAACGCCCGGAGCTGCGGAACCGTTCGACGGCGGCGCGCAGTTCCTGCGCCTTGGCGAAGCCGGGCTCCGCGCCGCCAATGCGGACAATCAGCCCCTTGACCCGTGGGTCGGTGCGGGCCCGGTCCAGCGCGTCCACCACATCCCGCACGCTGGCCTCCCGGCCGAGCAGGGTGGCGAACGCATCAGCCGACGGCTGGTCGGAAAGCGGATCGTCAAGGTCAAGATTCAACACCATGGAGCCCGGCAGCGTCTCTTCATGCTGCCGCATGAACCAGACGGTTGCGCCGATGATGACGACCACCAGAAAACCGATGATGGCGAACAGACGGACAAAGAAACGCAGCATCGGGGGCTGTTCCTTACAACGGTCGAGAGCGCAGAGGCCAAAGGGCGCGGCCAGAGCCGATCATGATTTCTCTGCGGTTCGATTTAAGGTAGCCGGGTCAGGCCGCGCCGCAAAGCGCTCCTTCGTATCGTGTCGGCGTATCTTGGTTGATCCCTCCCCCGCCGCAGGCTTGCCGATCAGCGCGCGTAGGCCCGCCAGCGCAGCCAATGATCGGCCAGCACGCAGGCCATCATGGCTTCGCCCACCGGCACGGCGCGGATGCCGACGCAGGGATCGTGACGCCCCCTGGTGATCACCTCGGCGTCCTTGCCGTCACTGTCCACCGTGCGGCGCGGCACCAGAATGGAGCTTGTCGGTTTCACCGCAAAGCGCACGACCACATCCTGGCCGGTCGAAATGCCACCCAGCACGCCGCCGGCGTGGTTCGATAAGAAATGTGGCGCGCCATCGGCCCCGCTGCGCATCTCATCGGCGTTTTCCTCGCCGGTCAGCGTCGCGGCCTCAAAGCCCTCGCCGATTTCGACGCCTTTCACCGCGTTGATGCTCATCATCGCCGCCGCCAGATCGCTGTCCAGCTTGTCATACACCGGCTCACCCAGCCCGGCGGGCAGGCCGGAGGCCACCACCTCGACCACCCCACCGATGGACGAGCCGCGTTTGCGGACGCCGTCGAGAACGTCCACCCACTGCGCTGCGGCGTGTGGGTCGGGGCAGAAGAAGGGGTTGTTGTTCACCTCCGCCCAATCCCAGCGCGACCGATCCACCTTGTGCGGCCCGAGCTGGACCAGGGCGCCCCGGATGCTGACCCCCGCCAGCATTCTGCGGGCGATAGCCCCCGCCGCCACCCGGCACGCGGTTTCCCGCGCCGAGGACCGACCGCCGCCGCGGTAGTCGCGGATGCCGTACTTGGCTTGATAAGTGTAATCGGCGTGGCCCGGCCGGAATTTCCACGCAACGTCGCCATAATCCTTGGAACGCTGGTCGGTGTTCTCGATCTGCAGCGCGATCGGGGTGCCGGTGGTCGTGCCCTCGAACACGCCCGACAGAATCTTGACCTGGTCCGGTTCCTGCCGCTGGGTGGTGTGGCGCGACTGGCCAGGCCGGCGCTTGTCCAGCCAGGGCTGGATGTCAGCCTCCGAGAGGTCCAACAACGACGGGCAGCCGTCCACCACCACACCGATGGCCGGTCCGTGGCTTTCACCCCAGGTGGTGAAGCGGAATTGCTTACCGAAGCTGTTGCCGGCCATAAGATACCTCCCCGGAGTTACGCCCTACTCCGCCTTGCCGGCGCCGCTCAGGCCATTCAACAACTGGCCGACCTCGGCGGCGGCGTCCACCGCCATCATGCCGACCACATGGTAGCCGCTGTCGACATGCATCACCTCGCCGGTAACGCCAGCGCCCATATCGCTCAGCAAGAACAGCCCGGCGCCGCCAACCTCCCGGGTGGTGGTGTTGCGCTTCAAGGGCGCGTTCAGCTCGTTCCATTTCAAGATATAGCGGAAGTCGCCGATGCCGCTGGCGGCCAGCGTCTTGATCGGGCCGGCGGAAATCGCGTTGACGCGGATGTTCTGTCCTCCCAGATCCACAGCAAGATAGCGTACGCTCGCTTCCAAGGCCGCCTTGGCGACACCCATCACGTTATAATGGGGCATCACACGTTCAGCACCGAGATAGGACAGGGTCACCAGACTGCCGCCATCCGTCATCAACGGCGCCGCCCGTACGGCGACCGCCGTGAAGGAATAGGCGGAGATATCCATGGTGCGGAGAAAATTGGCCCGCGTGGTGTTGAGGTATTTACCGTCCAGTTCATTCTTGTCGGAAAACGCGATCGCATGGACCACGAAGTCAAGCTTGCCCCATTCCGCTTCGATGGCGGCGAAGGTTGCGTCGATGCTCGCCTCGTCGCTCACGTCACAGGGCAGCACCAGGCGCGCGCCAACCGAGTCGGCCAGCGGCTTCACGCGCTTCAACAGGGCCTCGCCCTGATAGGTGAAGGCAAGCTCCGCGCCCTGCTCGGCCACGGCGGCGGCGATTCCCCAGGCGATCGAGCGGTCGTTGGCGACGCCCATAATCAGGCCGCGTTTGCCTTCCATCAGGGGCTTCGGGTTCGACATCCAGACCTCATGACAATGTTGGCCGTGTTGAACGGCGGTTCAGGAAATGTTGCGCGGCATCCTACACCAAAGAGCGCCTGCACGAAAGATCGACCGGTCAAACCGGACGGGGGAGGGTTTCATGACTGATTCCGCTGGGCGGCTGGCCCAAAAGCTGCGCGTTGGCCGGCTGTTCAAAGCGAAGGCCATGCGCCGCCTTCGCGATCTTTTCGGTTTCTTCAGCTACTCCGTGTCGCGCTTCTACAACGACAACTGCTTCCAGACCGCCGCGTCGCTGACCTACACGACGTTGCTGGCGATCGTGCCGTTGATGACCATCGGCTTCGCCATCTTTTCGGCTTTCCCGGCGTTCAGCCAAATGCAAACGCGCGTGCAAGAGCTGATCTTTCGCAACATGGTGCCGCAAATCGGCGATGCGATCCTCGAATCCCTTGGCCATTTCATGGCGAACGCCGGACAAATGCCGATCTTCGGCGTCATCGGCCTGGCGGTGTCGGCGGTCTTGCTGATCTGGACCATCGAGGGCTCGTTCGCCGCCATCTGGCGGGTGAAGGAGCCACGCTCGATGGTCACCCGCATTTTGTCCTTCTGGGCCATCGTATCGCTGACCCCGCTGTTCGCCGGCGCCAGCCTGTCGTTATCCACCTCGCTGTGGAACGCCTTGCGCATCGCGCATCTCGAACAACTGACCGAACCGGCGGCTGGCTTCAGCGGCCTGCTGCCGCTCTTGCTGCAATGGATAGGGTGCGCGCTGCTCTATCTGATCATCCCCAATCGCACGGTGCGATGGCAGGACACGCTGGGCGGTGGGGCGGTGGGCGCGCTGCTGCTGGAGGGATCGAAGGCCGGCTTCGCCTGGTACATGCGGGAATTTCCGGCTTACCAGACGATCTACGGCGCGTTGGCCACCGTCCCGATTTTCCTGTTCTGGCTGTATGTCGCGTGGTCGACGGTGCTCTTCGGGGCGGTGGTCGCGGCGTCGCTGCCGGAATGGCAGGCCGGGAAGATCACCCGTGGCGGGCCGGAGAGGCTCCTCCCCGGTCAGCGCCTGGCCTTGGCCTTGGCGGTGCTGCATGAGCTGATGGACGCCAGCCGTCTCGGCGTCGGCCTGCGCCGGCGCACGGTGATGGCGCGGGTGCCGGTGGGGGCGGTGCTGATCGATGGCATCCTTGAACAACTGCGGGATACGCATTGGGTGGCGCACACCACCCGCGACTCCTGGGTGGTGACCCGCGACCTGGGTGAGGCGACCTTGTTCGACCTGCTGAAGGCGCTGGGCATCGGCTTGCGGGGTGGGGTAAGCGGCCTGGGTGGTTTGCATCTGCCTTGGCAGGACCGCACCGCCGCACTCTTTGATAGCGCCGAGGCCTCGCAGCAGGAGATCCTGGGTGTGTCGCTCAAGGCGCTGCTGTCGGATGAACCGGAGAAAAAGGGGGCGATTCGCAGCCTCCCCACCGCCGCTCTACCCCTTAAGGGGTAATAAGGTTTGAAGGGCTGGCTCTCTTCTGATAGCCGTCACGGCCTGTTTCTCTTGCCGCGACGGACCGATGAGCTACGCCACCGCCCTTGCCCTTGCCTTCAGCTTATCCATGGATTCCTTTGCCGCCGCGCTTGGCGCCGGCACGGCGTTGCGCCGGCCCAGCTTGGCGGAAGCGTTGCGCGTCGGTTTTTTATTCGCCAGCGTGCAGCTGGCCATGCCGCTGCTCGGCTTCGCCCTGGGCCTGAGCTTCGCCGCCTCGGTGCAGGCGGTTGATCATTGGATCGCCTTCCTGCTGCTGCTGGGCGTCGGCGGCAAAATGCTGTGGGAGAGCCTCTTCGCCGAGAAGGATGAGAAGCCGGTCGGATGCCTTGGCTTCAGCCGATTGCTGGTGATGGCGGTGGCCACCTCCATCGACGCCGCCGCGGTGGGTGTGTCGCTGGCGGTGGTGGAGGTGGACATCTTTGCCGTCTGCCTGCTGATCGGCCTTGTCACCTTCGCTATGGCGTCAGGCGGCGTGATGATGGGGCGAGCCGCTGGCCCGGTGTTCGGCAAGCGCGCCGAGCTTGCCGGCGGACTCGGCGTCATCGCCATCGGCGTCAAGATCCTGATCGAGCACACGCTGTAAGGCAGGAATCGGGTAAGGCTCAGAGCAATCGCATAAAGAGATCATATTCTCATAATAAGACTTAGGGCATTTGTGTTCTGACACAGACGTCATCCCCGCGGAAGCGGGGACCCAGGGTTTCCAAGCATTTCCTTCACTGCAAAGCCTGGATCCCCGCCTTCGCGACGATGAAAATATTCCTAATAGAGAATATTATCTGCCAATGCGATTGCTCTGGGGTAAGGCAAGAGCCGAATTTTCTCTACGCTCCAGAGTGCTCCTCGCCCAGATCGTAGACGTCGGGATGCAGGCGGATGGCGCCGTCAGGCTGCACGGTTGCGGTCCAGTAGACAAAGCGCACGGGCAACGCGTTCACCTTGATCCATTGCGGCTGCCCCTTATTGAGGATCGCATCGATCTTTTGTGGCGTGACGCCGACATCGGCTAGCAGCAGTTCAGCCAACCCGCGCGCGTCCTCAAGCCGCACGCAGCCCGAACTAATGGTGCGAAGCGCACGCTCAAACAGCTTCGGCTCGTTGGTGCTGTGCAGGTAGATGCCCTCATCGTTCGTCAAGTTGAAGCGGAACCGGCCCAGCGCGTTCCAGTTGCCTGGCCGCTGCACGATGCGCACGCGCCCCGGCGTCACATTCGTCCAATCCACGATCTCGGGCATCACCTCGACACCGTCCAGATAAACGATGGCGTTCTGGATGCCCGGAGTCCCGCGCGCGCGCAAGCTCGGCAGCTTGTCCTCCTTGAGGATGGTCGGCGGCACGGTCCAGGTGGGGTTGATGATGACGTGGGTGATGTGGTCTTCCAGCAACGGCGTCTCGCGCGACGGCCGACCAACGATCGAGCGTATGGTCATGGCGATGGCCCCGTTACGCACCAAGGTGGTCTCTTGGTTCGGAAGATTGACGAGCAGCACCGTCTCGGGCGCCTCGGCGCTGAGGGTCCGCATGGAAACGGCGCTATGGCGCATCATGCGCGCCGCTTCCGCCGGGGTGCGGTCAAACACCTGCCGGGTGCCGAGACCGACCACACCGTCGGCGCGCATCCGTTGCGACTCTTGAAAGCCGCGTACGGCGGACTCGACCGCGCTGGTGTACAACGGCTTGTACTGGTCGGGAGGCAGAAGGCCCAACTCAACCAAGCGCTTGATCAACCGTCCCGTGCGTTCACCGCCATCGCCCTTTTTCAGCGTGGGGCCGGGACCGATCTGGATGATAGGCTGTGGCGGTTGCCCTTCCAATTCGGCGGCGCTCTGATCCAGACGGTCGGCCCAGCCGACCAGCGTATCGCGGAAAGTTTGAGCGTTGGCCGGCATGGCGTAAGCGAAAAAGAAAGCCAGCAGCAGTACGGGTCGCACCCGTATTCCAGAAAAGCTCATCATCACCGTTACGCCCATATCCTTGAAAGTTGATCGCGATCGACCGAAACGGTTGAGCGCATGAATTTATTCGTTGAATCAATGGCCTGCACTGAATCCCGGCCCAGATCGGACCGGAATCCATTGCTGCTCACCGCAGCACAACGCCCCCCACCAACCGTCCTTAAGCAAGGAATCACGCCGGTCGTTGCGACGTTTGGCTTATGCCTTATTGGCTAAGATCGTAAAAAAATGGGTTGATTGCAACCATGCTCTCGCTTATAGGGGTTAGGTCTATTGGGTGGATCTCTTGTTCAGGGTATTCCATTCAGCGAATGATACAGGGCAGGGTGCTCCACATTTGGGCCAGCCCTTTTCTTTGAAATCTACTTTTTCCAGGCTATTGATTGAGGGCGAGCATGCGTTTTGAGGATAAGGATCAATCTGGCTCAACGGTTGGGCGTCGTGGATTTCTTACCTTCGGCTTGGCCGCTCTAACGACAACCCTTCCCTCGGTTCTCTTGTTCCCTTCTTCAGCCGAGGCAGCTCCTCTGCTCGGCGCCTCGGTTCGGCAGTTGGCGCTGCACAACATCAACACGGGTGAGAATTTCAACGAGGCCTATTGGGCGAATGGCGCCTACCGGCCCGAAGTGCTGCGCAAGCTGAATGTGCTGCTGCGCGATCACAGGTCGCAGGAAGTCTGCCGCCAGGATCCGCGTTTGTTCGATGTGTTGTGGCAAGTGCGTCAGCTCGTCGACTCGAAAGAACCTTACCAGGTCTGGTGCGGCTACCGTTCACGCAAGACCAACGCCATGGCCCGCCGCCGCAGCCGCGGTATCGCCAAGGAAAGCTATCACACCCGTGGTATGGCCATGGATGTGTCGCTGCCCGATCGTGGCCTGCACGGTCTCATGCAGCAGGCAAGGGCGCTGGAAGCCGGTGGCGTCGGGTACTACCCGCGCTCTGGCTTCGTTCACATGGATGTTGGCCCGGTTCGGCACTGGTAATGCAAGATGCGGGAGGCGTGGCCTGAAGGCCACGCGTGGGAGGTGGCGGGCGGTTCAGCCTGCCCTTACTCCAGCCCCATTTTTTTGCGCACATCATAGTGGCGCGTCTTCGCCCATTTTTCCATGAACTGGATAAGTTCCGTATCCGGCGGGCTGGGCAGGACGACCTTTAGCGTTACATGCTGGTCGCCGGATTGCTTGGTTTTCTGGTTGATCACACCTTTGCCGCGCAGCAGCAGGACCAGGCCGGTGTTCGACCCTGCCGGCACCTTCATCGCCACCATGCCGCCGACCGTCGGCACGCGGATGGAGGCGCCCAGCACCGCTTCATCCAGCGTAATCGGCAACTCGATATGGATGTTGTCGCCTTGGCGCGTGAAGTGAGGGTGAGACTCGACATGCACTTCGATGATGGCGTCGCCAGCGTTGTCGCCGGCCTGATTGGACAGCCCCTGCCCTTTGAGGCGTAGTTTTTGCTGGTCTTCCGTCCCCGGTGGGATGGTGACGTCGATGCTTTTACCGTTCGAGAGGTTGACGCGCCGCTTGGCGCCGTTCGCCGCCTCAAGGAACGGCACGGTCACCGAATAGGAAATATCGGCGCCCCGCGTCTTGCCGGCGCTTTCCGCGCCCCCACGGGCCCCGGAACGTTTGCGGTTGCCGAACAGGTCGGAGAACCAATCATGGGCCCCGCCATCATCCGTCGACCGCGTCTGCGCGCGAGCCCCCGGCGGGCGCTGGTAGCTGCTGCTGGACGCCCGGTGTTCATTCCCGTTGGCGTCGATTTCACTGCGGTCGTAGCGGGCGCGCTTCTCCGGGTCGGAGAGTATGGTGTAGGCCGCCGAGATTTCCTTGAAGCGCTCTTCGTTGCCGGAGCGCCCCGGCTTGAGATCGGGATGATGCTGCTTGGCGAGCTTCCGATACGCCTTCTTGATGTCGTCGGCGCTGGCGGTGCTGCTAACACCGAGCACTTGATAGGGATCGCGAATCTGAGCCACGTGCAGATCAATCCTTTTACTCGTAGCGGGCCTTTTGCCCGTACCGGGGCGCTTGCATCACAGACCCATTCCGGATGGGCGTCCATCACCCGTTCCGGATGGGCGTCATATCAGCTGTTCCGGATGATTTTCCACGCACCATCCGCCTGTTTGCAAGCGGTTCCGTAGGCCAGCTCCGTCTGTTTGCCAACCGTCACCGTCTGCTGGTACTCCCGGCAGTAGGCGCCCATGCTGTTGTAACCCGCTCTCGTCGTCGCGATGGTGCCGTTGTTGCCCGTCTGCGGGTTGCTCCAGGTGACGCGCTCACCCACCGCGGCGGCGTAGGAGCGCTTGGCGGCGGTGTCGAGATACGGCAGGTCGCTCTTGTCCAGAGTCGTGCTGAGTTCCTTACCGATAAAAGCGCCCAGCAACGGGCCCGAATCCGCCAGCTTGGCGTTGCCGGCGCCGTATTGCGCGTTGATCGCGCCGCCGATAAGGCCGGGAGTCCCGGAGTCCTGTGTGGTCTGGCAACCGGCCAGCAGCGCCGCGGCCGCCGCCATGGAAAGGAACGTCTTCAACATCGATACCTGCCTCAAAAAAAGGTGGGGTGAGTGTGCCTGCATGGAGGGTGTCCGCAAAAGGGTGGCTCCCGTCCATCCCGGACAGTGGTATATGCGAAGAGGGCGCGCATGTGAATTGCAACCACGCTTGCGCCAGGACGGAATGGCGGGACGGAATGAAATGAACGATCTGGTGGAACAGGACCCCTACGCGCTGTTTGCCGCCTGGATGGAGGAGGCGGTTCGCAGCGAGCCCAACGATCCCGAGGCCATGGCGCTGGCCACCGCCGACGCCCAAGGGCGGCCCTCGGTGCGCATGGTGCTGCTGAAGGGCGTCGATGCGCGCGGCTTCGTCTTCTACACCAATACGGAAAGCCGCAAGGGACAACACTTGCTGACCAACGCCAACGCCGCGCTGCTCTTTCACTGGAAGTCGCTGCGCCGCCAGGTGCGGATCGAGGGGCCGATCGAGCGGGTGAGCGACGCCGAAGCCGACGCCTATTTCGCCAGCCGCCCGCGCGAAAGCCGGATCGGCGCCTGGGCGTCGCAGCAGTCGCGCCCCCTGGAAAGCCGCTGGGAGTTGGAGAAGTGCGTGGCGAAGTACACGGCCAAGCACGCGGTGGGCGCCGTGCCGCGCCCAGAATATTGGACCGGCTTCCGCGTGCTGCCCAGCCGCATCGAGTTCTGGCGGGACAAGCCGTTCCGTCTGCATGAGCGCATCGAATTCCAGCGCTCCGGTGAGGACTGGGTGACGCAACGCCTGTATCCATGAAGGCCGGATCGTGACTGAAGAGCGTACAGCCCAGCTGCGGCGCTGGGCGACCTATGCCAGCGTGTGCATGGCCTCGGTCTTGATCGTCGCCAAATTGCTGGTCTATTGGCTGAGCGAATCGGTGAGCATCCTGTCCTCGCTCATCGATTCCACCACCGATCTGATGGCGTCGGTGGTGACGCTGCTGGGGGTGCGGCACGCCTTGCGCCCGGCTGACCACAGCCACCGATTCGGCCACGGCAAGGCGGAGGCGCTGGCCGCGCTGACGCAGGCGGCGTTCATCGCCGGCTCGGCGGTGTTCCTGTCGATCGAGGCTGTGCGCCGGCTGATCTTCCCAGCCGGCCCGGTCACCGAAACCGGGTTGGGGGTGGCGGTGATGCTGCTGTCCATCGTTTTGACAGCGGCGCTGGTCACCTTCCAACGTTTTGTGGTGCGCCAGACCGGCTCCGTCGCCATCGGCGCCGATCGCCTGCATTATTCCGGTGATCTGGCAATGAACGGTGCGGTGATCGTGGCGTTGCTGATCAGCCGCTACACCGGCGTCAGCGCGGTGGACCCGGTGTTTGGCATGGGGATCGCGGCGTTTTTGCTGTGGGGGGCCTGGGGCATCGCGCGAGACGCGCTCGCGGTGCTCATGGACCGTGAGTTGCCGCAAGAAGACCGCGAGCGGGTGATAGCCATCGTGCAGGCTCATCCCCAGGCGCATGGCCTGCATGACCTGCGCACCCGCAGTTCCGGCATCGGCGTGTTCATCGAGCTGCATCTGGAACTGGAGGCGGAATTGACGCTGGCCAAGGCGCACGACATCACCGACGACATCGAGCGGCAACTGTGCGCCGCGTTCACCAACGCCGAAGTGCTGATCCACCAGGAGCCCGCCGGCCTGAAGGACGAGCGCCTGGATCACCGGATCGAAAGCGAGAGCTAGGGCAGATCGCGTCCGGCTTAAAAGCCGGATGCGTGAATCGGTGCGTCAAATCAAAGCATTAGAGCGGTTCCGCTTACACCTGAAGCGGAAACCGCTCTAAAAATCCTCGTCGTTCGCGCGGGCCGCCGCTTCCGCCTGCCGACGGGCATACGTCAAAGAGTCGATGGCGCCTTGCAGGATGTAGGCGGCGGCCATCTTGTCCACCACCTCGCCACGGCGTTTACGGCTCATGTCCGCCTCAACCGTCATGAAGCGCTGCACGGCCACCGTTGACAGCCGCTCATCCCAGAAGGCGATTTCTGGCTCCCTGCCGCCGAACAGAACGGCGTGCTGCCCCAAGGCGCCGGCGAAAGCATGCGCCGCCTGGGCGCGTTCGCCCGGTGACCCATCCATGTTGAGCGGCAACCCCAGCACCAGACCACCCACGCCATAGTCCTGCATCACCTTCGCCAGCGCGCGCGCGTCCTCGGTGAATTTCGTGCGGCGGATGGTGTGGATCGGCGATGCGACGGTCAGCCCCGGGTCACACACGGCAAGCCCGATGGTCTTGGTTCCAAGGTCGAGGCCAAGCAAGCGCCCCCCTTTGGGCAGCGCGGCGGCAAGATCGGGAAGGGTGCGGATCATGGTTGCGACCATAAGCCTGCCCCAGCGCCCCGGCAAGAGGAGCGTGGGTTGGCGCCATTATAATTAATAAATAATTGCAAAAACGCATTGTATGTAATGCAGTGAAGTGTAAAATATATTTTATCCGCGCTTGTTAATTCAATTTTAACACAATGCACGTGCGGCTTCCGTCGTGTTCTTAAAACCATATGCCCGAGCTTTGCTAAGCACAGAGAGTTTACGATGATGTGGTTTATAAATACCTATATACGGAAAATTTTTGTTTCTTTTGTGATCATCCTGATATGCACCCTTGGGCTTGGCTTGTTTGCCCTTGACCGTCTTTCCACCTTGAACCAAGGGACGGGTGATATCCGCGAGAACTGGTTGCCGAGCATTGAGGTGCTTAGCTCCATCCGAAACACCTTCGAGGCCTACCGGATCGTCGAAAGCGCCCACATCATAGACACTGCACCAGAGGATATAGACAAAGAGGAAAAGGCGCTGGAGGCCTATCTGAAGGATATGAATATGTGGCTTGCGCGGTATGAGCCGTTGGTCATACCCGGCTATGAAGCCAACGCCTTCCAAGCATTCAAGAGCACTTGGGTGCGCTACCTTGCCATCAGCCAAAACAACCTTCTTCCGCTATCGCGTAAAAATAATATGGAAGAAGCAATAAAACTATACCACGGTGATTCTTATGAATTTTATCATAAAGCAAGAGAGCAATTACAACTAATTATAGACTTTAATATTCATGGCAGCAGAGAATCGGCTGACGTGAATACTGATATTTACACCCATGGCAAGCTGCTAATCATTGCCGCCATCACCATAACGGCTCTCCTCATCTGCTCGCTCGCCGGCTGGATGGTCACCGCCACTCAAACCAATAAAGCGCCGCGCCAAGCCGATTAAGGGGGCGCTTTTAGAATTCCACTTTGCGAAGCGCGCGTAAGCGCGCGACTGGGTCGTTGAGGCCTTTCAGGCAAACGCCTGGCCCGATTTCTCCAGCGGGAATGAGCACAACGCCAGCCTCCTCCAACGCCCGGACGATCTGCTGTTCTGAAGCGGGATGAAGGTCATGGCGACCTTTTTCGAAGTCCCGAACGGTGCTGCGGGAGAGCCCGGCCCGTACGGCAAGTTCGTCTTGCGTCCAATCGAGTCCCCCCCGCGCGGCGCGGCACTGGGCGGGCGTCAAGACCTTGGCGTTGGGCATCTTCACACAGAAAACGTCAACCATATTGGTTGAAATATGCGGTGTGTCTCCCAAATGCAAGGGACAGCCCTCGCCTTGCCGCTTCCCAACCTTGCTGGAGAGTCATGCACCACGGTCCGTTGATCGCTATTCTTGTCGCCGGTTTCGGCCTCGCCTTCGTGCTCGGCGCTCTGGCCCACCGCCTGCGCGCATCGCCACTGGTCGGCTACCTCCTGGCTGGCGTGCTGGTCGGGCCGTTCACGCCGGGCTTTGTGGCGAATCAGGCGCTGGCCAACGAGTTGGCGGAAGTCGGCGTGATCCTGCTGATGTTCGGCGTCGGCCTGCATTTCTCCCTCAAGGATCTGCTGTCGGTGCGAACCGTCGCCGTCCCCGGCGCCGTGGCGCAGATCGTCGTGGCGACGCTGTTGGGGGTTGGACTCGCCACGCTGCTCGGTTGGACGTTGGTATCGGGATTGGTCTTCGGTTTGGCTTTGTCGGTCGCCAGCACCGTCGTGCTGCTGCGCGCGCTCCAGGAACAGCGGATCGTGCAGACGGAGCGCGGGCGCATCGCCGTCGGTTGGCTTATCGTCGAGGATCTGGCGATGGTGCTGGCCCTCGTCATCATTCCGGCCATTGCGGACGCCATGAACGGCGCCGCGCCCGGCGCCGCAACGAGCGTCGGCCCCTTCGGCCTTGGCCTCGCGGGCATTCTTCTCATCACTCTCGCCAAGATCTCGGCGTTCGTCGCTTTCATGCTGATTGTCGGGCGCCGGGTGATCCCGTGGATTCTCCACTGGGTGGCGCACACCGGCTCCCGGGAGCTTTTCCGGTTGTCGGTGCTGGCCATCGCGCTCAGCGTGGCCTTCGGCGCGGCCGCTCTGTTCGGCGTGTCCTTCGCGCTTGGCGCTTTCTTCGCGGGCATGATCCTTAGCGAGTCGGCGCTCAGCCAGCGGGCGGCGGAGGAAACGCTTCCCCTGCGCGACGCCTTCGCCGTGCTGTTCTTCGTCTCGGTCGGCATGCTGTTCAACCCAGCCATCGTGGCGCAGGCGCCCTGGGAGCTCGCCGCGACGTTGGCCATCATCATGTTCGGCAAGTCGGCCGCGGCGTTCCTCATCGTGAAAGCCTTCGGGCGTTCGACGACGACGGCGCTGACAATCTCGGCGAGCCTGGCGCAAATAGGTGAATTCTCCTTCATCCTCGCCGGATTGGGCGTCGGGCTCGGCATCCTGCCGGAGGTCGGGTATGACCTGATCCTGGCGGGGGCGATCCTATCGATCCTGGTGAACCCCTTGCTGTTCGGGCTGATTGCCCGGTTTGTTTCCCAAGAAGAGACAGCGAAGCCTCACCCCGCCTCCACACCGGCGGCGGCTCCGCCGGCTGAATCCGCCTGCGACATTCAGGCAACGAGCCTGAAGGGGCACGCCATCCTGGTCGGGTACGGCCGGGTGGGAGCTTTCGTCGGCGCCGCGCTGAAGGAGGCGGGCATCCCCTTCGTCGTGGTCGAAGACCGCTCTGAACCAGCCGACGCCGCGCGCCGGGATGGCGCCGAGGTGCTTTTGGGAAACGCCGCCGACCCTGACGTCCTGAAAGCATCCAATCTTGCGGCGGCCAAGCATCTGATCGTCGTCATTCCAGAGGCCTTCGAAGCGGGTCAAGTCATTGAACAGGCGCGGGCGGCCGTTCCGAACCTGGACATCGTAGCCCGGGCGCACTCCGACGCCGAAGTGGAATACCTCGCGAAATGCGGTGCAACGCACACCGTGACGGGAGAACGCGAGATTGCGCGCTGCATGCTCGATCTCGTGTCGGCGGGGGGCGCCACTGGAAACCGCGCCTAGCGTTTGCCGGCCGCCGTGACGGCGGCGGCGCGCCCTTATGGGCGCGGAAAGCCTGCGTGGCGTTTGAACGCACTACGACAAGCCAATTCATTGGCTTGTCGGTATAAGGTCGTCCCGGACAGCCCTTCCCTGCAACGTTGCGATCCTTCGCGGCGGGTGTTAGCCTCTGAAGCTGTATCCCCGACGTTGCGGAAGAGAGTAACCAGGCATGTCGCTCGACAAGGCCGCCGTGGCCAAGATCGCGCATCTGGCCCGCATTAAGGTGCCGGAAGAAGAACTCGACCACCTCGCTGGCGAGTTGAACAACATCCTCAGCTTTGTGGAGCAACTGAATGAGGTGGACACCGACAAGGTTCCGCCGATGACCTCAGTCGCCGCGCAGAAACTGCGCCGCCGCAAGGATGTGGTGACCGATGGCGGATACGCGCCGGATGTTCTGAAGAACGGCCCGGAGACTGCCGAGGGCTATTTCGCCGTGCCGAAGGTGATCGAATGACGACTGAACTCACCCGGCTCACCATGGCCGACGCCCGTCAGGGCTTGGCTGAAAAGCAGTTCACCGCGCTTGAGCTGACCGAGGCGCATATCCGCGCCATGGAAAAGGCCCGCCCGCTCAACGCCTTCATCACGGAAACGCCGGAACAGGCGCTGGACATGGCCAAGGCCGCCGACGCCCGCCGCGCCAAGGGAGAGGCCGGTCCCATGGACGGCCTGCCCATCGCGGTGAAGGATTTGTTCTGCACCAAGGACGTGCTGACCACCGCCGCCAGCCACATCCTTGACGGCTTCCGGCCACGCTATGAATCCACCGTCACCAGCAATCTCTGGCGTGACGGCGCGGTGATGCTCGGCAAGGTGAATTTGGACGAATTCGCCATGGGCTCGGCCAACATCACCAGTTTCTATGGTGACGTGATCAATCCGTGGAGTCCGGGTGAGATCGGCGACTGGTCGCGCAAGCTGGTTCCCGGTGGTTCGTCGGGCGGCTCGGCCACGGCGGTGGCGGCGCGCATCGCGCTGGGCGCCACCGGCACCGATACCGGCGGCTCGATCCGCCAGCCCGCGGCCTTCACCGGCATCGTCGGCATCAAGCCAACCTATGGGCGTTGCTCGCGCTGGGGTGTGGTGGCGTTCGCCTCATCGCTGGATCAGGCCGGCCCGATGACTCGCACGGTGCGCGACAGCGCCATCATGCTGCGTTCCATGTGCGGCTTCGATCCCAAGGATTCGACATCGGTGGATATGCCCGTGCCGGATTTCGAGAAGGCGCTGACCGGCGATATCCGTGGGTTGCGCGTCGGCATTCCCAAGGAATACCGGGTCGACGGCATGCCGGCGGAGATCGAGGCGATGTGGCAAAAGGGCGTTGCGTGGCTGCGCGACGCTGGAGCATTGCCCGTCGAGATCAGCCTGCCGCACACCAAATACGCGCTGCCGGCCTATTACATCGTCGCTCCGGCGGAGGCCTCGTCCAATTTGGCGCGCTATGACGGCGTGCGCTACGGCCTGCGGGTTGAGGGCGGCAGCCTCAACGATATGTACGAGAACACCCGTGGCGAGGGCTTCGGCAAAGAGGTGCGCCGCCGCATCCTGGTCGGCACCTATGTGCTGTCGGCTGGCTATTACGACGCCTATTACCTGCAAGCCCAGAAGGTGCGCACGCGCATCAAGTGGGACTTCGATCAGGCGTTTGAAAAATGCGACGTCATCCTGACGCCGACCGCGCCATCGGGTGCGTTCGCCATCGGCGAAAACATGGATGACCCCATCCAGATGTATCTGAACGACGTCTTCACCGTGCCGGTCAACCTCGCCGGCTTGCCGGGCATGAGCTTGCCCGCCGGCCTGAGCGCCGACGGGCTACCGCTGGGCCTTCAGCTCATTGGCAAGCCGTTCGATGAGGAAACGCTGTTCCGTGTCGGCGGCGTGCTCGAACAGGCCGCACAATTCACCGCTACCCCGCCGTTCATGGCCTGAAGCCGGAGCAGAGAGTTAGACCCATGACGTATATCCAGGGTGAAACAGGCGATTGGGAAGTGGTGATCGGACTGGAAGTCCACGCCCAGATCGTCTCAAACGCGAAGCTGTTCTCCGGCTCGGCTGCGGATTTTGGTACTGCCGCGAACAACCAGGTCAGCTTTGTCGACGCGGCGTTCCCCGGCATGCTGCCGGTTATCAACGAATATTGCGTTGAACAGGCGGTGCGCACCGGCCTGGGCCTGAAGGCCCAGATCAATCTGTATTCCGTGTTCGACCGCAAAAACTATTTCTACGCCGATCTGCCGCAGGGCTACCAGATCAGCCAGTTCCTGCAACCGATCGTCGGCAAGGGAGAATTGACGCTCGACTTCCCCGATGGTTCGACACGCACCGTCGGCATCACCCGCCTGCATATGGAGCAGGACGCTGGCAAGTCTCTGCACGACCAGCACCCGTCCAAGACTTACATCGACCTGAACCGCTCGGGCGTGGCGTTGATGGAAATCGTGTCGGAGCCCGATATGCGCTCCGCCGAGGAGGCGGGGGCGTATGTCCGCAAGCTGCGCTCGATCCTGCGCTATCTCGGGACCTGCGATGGCAACATGGAGGAAGGCTCCATGCGCTGCGATTGCAACGTGTCGGTGCGCAAGCCGGGCCAGCCGCTGGGCACGCGTTGCGAGATCAAGAACGTCAACTCCATCCGCTTCGTCATGGCCGCCATCGACTATGAGGCGCGCCGCCAGGTCGAGGTTCTGGAAGAGGGCGGCGTCATCCGGCAGGAAACCCGGCTGTGGGACACCACCAAGCTGGAAACCCGCTCCATGCGCTCGAAGGAAGAGGCGCACGACTACCGCTACTTCCCCGATCCCGATTTGCTGCCGCTGGAGCTGGACCCGCTGTGGGTTGAAGACATCAAGCGTGGCCTGCCCGAGTTGCCGGACGAAAAGAAGGCGCGCTTTATCCGCGACCACAAGCTGTCGGCGTATGACGCCAACGTGCTGGTCAACGAAAAGGCCAAGGCCGATTATTTCGAGACCGTCGCCACGGGCCGCGATCCGAAGATGGCCGCCAACTGGGTGACCGGCGATTTGTTCGGCGCGCTGAACAAGGCCGGCAAGGAGATTGAGCAGAGCCCGGTATCGGCGGAGAATCTCGGCGGCCTGCTCGATTTGATCGCCGACAACACCATCTCCGGCCGCATCGCCAAGGAAGTGTTCGAGGCCATGTTCGAGACCGGCGGGAAGCCCGCCGACATCGTCGAGCAGAAGGGCCTGCGTCAGGTCACCGATACGGGCGCGATCGAGGGCGCGATCGACGCGGTGATCGCCGCCAACGGCGACAAGGTGACCGAGTACAGGTCCGGCAAGGAAAAGCTGTTCGGATTCTTCGTCGGTCAAGTGATGAAGGCTACGCAGGGCAAGGCCAACCCGGCCCTGGTCAACGATATCCTTCTGAAGAAGCTGAGCGGCTGAGGTTTAGCGCCCGCAAACAGACGTGAGAGGGGGGATGCCGTGCTCAGGACGACTCATGTCGCCGCTGTTGCGGCTCTTCCTGGGTCCCCGTTTTCACGGGGATGACAATGGGCGAAGGTACCGTCATCCCCGTGAAAACGGGGACCCAGGAAACCTTGCCAGTTCATGCCTGCGCCAAGCGCCCTGAACACATCGATATAACGTTAAGTTAGAGCGCATTCCGGTTCACACTGAACCGGAATGCACTCTGATTTTTCTCAGACGTTGAAGCGGAAGTGGAATATGTCGCCATCCTGGACGACATATTCCTTGCCTTCCTGGCGCATCTTGCCGGCATCCTTGGCGCCCTGTTCGCCGCCCAGGGTGATGAAGCTGGTGTAGTCGATGGTCTCACCACGGATGAAGCCACGCTCGAAGTCGGTGTGAATGACTCCCGCGGCCTCCGGCGCCTTGGCGCCACGGCGCACCGTCCAGGCCCGCGCCTCCTTCGGCCCCACCGTGAAGAAGGTGATGAGGTTCAGGAGTTTGAAGCCGGCGCGGATCAACCGATTCAGCCCTGTCTCCTTCAAACCCATGGATGAGAGGAACTCATCCTTTTCCTCCGTATCGGTGAGCTGCGCCACCTCGGACTCGATGGCGGCGGAGATGACCACCATGCCGGCGTTCTCGGCCTCCGCCTTGCTGGCGACCAGAGCGGAGAAAGCGTTGCCCGTGGCGGCCGAGGCTTCCTCGACATTGCAGACATAGAGCACCGGCTTATCGGTCAGCAGCATGAACTGCTTGAAGACCGGCCTTTCCTCCTCGTCCAAAGCGACGACGCGGGCGGGCTTGCCGTCCTGCAGGACCTTCAGCGCCCGCTCCATCAAGTCGGCCTTGAGCTTGGCGTCCTTGTCGCCGCCCTTGCCCTTTTTTTGCAAGCTGGTGATCTGGCGCTCCAGGCTGTCCATATCGGCCAGCATCAGCTCGGTCTCAACCACCTCGGCGTCGCGCAGCGGATCGACGTTGCCCTCGACATGGGTCACGTCGTCGTCCTCAAAGCAGCGCAGTACATGGATGATGGCGTCCACCTCACGGATGTTCGCCAGGAACTGGTTGCCCAGCCCCTCCCCCTTGGAAGCGCCACGGATCAGTCCGGCGATATCGACGAACTCAAGCTGCGTGGGGATGGTCTTTTGCGACTTGGCGATGCTCGCCAACGCATCGAGGCGCGGGTCGGGCACACCGACGCGACCGACGTTCGGCTCCTTGGTGCAGAAAGGAAAGTTGGCGGCCTCCGCCGCCTGCGTGGCGGTGAGTGCGTTGAACAGAGTCGACTTGCCGACATTCGGTAAGCCAACGATGCCGCAATTAAAACCCATGGTGCGTCTTCGATTCGTCTTTTGGCGGGGACGTGTATTTTATCCTACGGGCCGGCGTAAAGCGCAAACGCGAAGTGGGGTAAGGGTAGAGGGCAAGCGCCCTTTTCATCAAGACGCGGTCCTTTCCATTAACAGGATTGTGGTCATTTCAACAGGAAATTGACCGGCATCCACCGTTGACAAGGAATGATATCTTTAAGGCGCCGTTGTTCTAGGATGCTTGACCAGCATCGATGCGGTGTCTACCTGTGGCAGGGAATATCAGCGCTCTTCCGCTGCCAGCACAGTTTAACGTTCCTCTCTTGTTGATCGAGGCTCCTATGAACCTGCGTATTGTCTCTGGCCGCATCCTTTGCCTTGCCGTTGTGCTGGTCACAGGGGCGACGCCAACGCTTGCCGACACGCTGACGCCCAATTGCGTTGAGGAAGCGGAGCGGAACTGCACCCTTGCCGATCTCCAGGGAAGGGATTTTTCAAACCGCGAGATGCCGGAAGCGAACTTTGAAGCGGCGCGGCTCCATGGCGCTAAATTTCATAACACCAACCTGAAATCCGCCAATTTCCAGGTGGCCTTGGCGGAGAAGATCGACCTGTCCGGCGTCAATCTGGAGAACGGGACGGCCTTCGGGGCGAACATGCAAGGCGCCAATTTGGCGGGCGCCAACCTGAAGGGTGTCAACTTCACCCGCGCCATACTGAAAGGCGCCAATCTGAAGGGCGCGACGCTCGACGGCGCCATTTTGCTGGGCACGCGCCTTGGCGGCGCCACCTGGGTCGATGGCCGAATCTGCGCCGAGGACTCCATCGGCGCGTGCAACTAAAGCCCCCAACCCCGTATCGCCGAAAGAAAAGGAGGTCTGAACAATGACCTCCTTTTCTTTCATTTTGTTCGAGCCTCTCAAGCCTGCCGGAGCCTCCTCCAACAAGGGAAAAAAGCTCCGTGACCTGTTACTTTTCTGGCGCGACGGGAACATCGGCGATGACATGCCCTGCGTAGGAGTAAGACCCCCTCCCCTTCCATTCCTCATTCACAGCGAGGGAGGCGGAGAATTGCGCCAAGGAAAGACCTATAGCGGGCGGGGGGACAGCGACGGAATAGGTTCCGCTTAAGGAAACAAGCCGCGCATCTTTGCCAAAGCCGGTGTGATGAATATTGCCGCGAACCTCAGGGATTTCGTGCGGGGGATATTTGGGCCCCAAGGCCTGGGTGACCACGGCGTTTCCACTTACCGTTCCCGAGGATGGGGAAACCATCAAGCTCAAGTGGAGGCTTGGGGCTCCATCCATCGTGTGATCCCCAACGCATATCTTCACGAGGTAAACGCCTTCTGTAGACATTATATCCTCCTCGATATATGTATTCAGGCAGCCAGAAAATCCAACCGCCATATATCTATGTTCGGTTCAGAAAATAGAGGCGTCAAGGAATAATGGCGCGGCATAATGTCGCTCTTCACGGTGATTCTCCTACTCTTGCAGGAAGGCGTGCAACGCCAGGCATTCATGGATGAAGTCATCGGCGACGACCAGAATACGGAACCGACGTCTGTCCACCAGCATGTCAGATACGAAGGCGAGGCTGGACGCTTGTCCCAGACGAGCAAGCCAAGAACAGGCCTCAGCAAAAACGGAATAAAGACTGATGCCGACATGGCGAACACTGGCCAAAAACGATGCCGGGCATTCAGCAGAGCGGCCATAAAATAAAGCAGGATACACGGGCGCCCGCCGGGGTTTCCGACATTTGTCCGTGCGTCCCCAACACCCGGAGCAGGATGAAGCATGGGTTGGCCAGCAGGGCGCCCTGACCCGTAAGCTGGGCGAAAAAGGGCAGCCGACCACGGCTCTGCGGAACCGGCAAAGGGGTCTATCCGTTCGGAGCCGTCTGTCCCGCCCGTGGCTGTGCGATAACATCAGCCTCTTGCCACCCTATTGCTCAGAACTCAACCCGGTCGAAAATATCTGGCAGCACCCGCGTGAAAACTATCTCAGCCACCGAACATTGGACTGGCGCCGTGCCCCCACAGGACTCACCTCGAACTGAGCCGGAACTCACTAAATCAAAAGAAGAGGAGTAGGAGGACGGTTGCCCGTCCTCCCTTCCATGCTCCATCAATGGCTTTGCCAATTCGTGGCGATCACCGGATCGAGCGCTTGATGCTGTTGCGTCGTGAGCTGAGTCTGTCCCGAGGGTGGCGGATTGAAAGCCGCCATGGCCGAAACCAGATTGTCCACTTGGCTGTTCAGCAAGTGTGAGCCACCGGCTGTCGCAAGCTCACTTACCCGATTCGCCGCATCCGCGTACCACGCATTGATGGTGACACTGTCGAGGGTCCCGATGATCGATACTTTGAGATCGTCGCCCTGCCGTTGGAACCACAACTGGTCGGTCGTAATTCCCGCTCCGAACGCGACGACATCGCCGTCACCGCCATGGCCTCGGTTATCAATGATATCCGCACCGGCGCCGCGCCCGACAGTGTAAATATCGGCGCCATCCCCACCCATAAGCGTCTCATTGGCGGGGGTGTTAAAGACCACATCGGGGCCGCTTCCGGGGGCGGCGTAGGTCTTTTCCACCACGGCGAAACCATTGCCATCCTGGTTAGCTGACTGCCAGGCAACGATAAAGCCACCATCTGAAGTCGCCGCCACCGCCGGGTTAAGTTGTTCACCGGTCGTCGTGTCATTGATACGGAACTCACCACCCCGCATCCCACAATTGGCGTCGAAGCGCTGGCCATAGACCCCGTTACCCGACCCATCCTGACCAGCCGAGTGCCATGTGGCGACAAAGCCACCATCCGCCATCGCCGTCAGTTCCACCGCCGTCTGATCGCCGGTGGTATAGCGGTTGAGGCTGAAAGAATCCCCGACGCTCTGTCCTGCCGCGTTGAAGCGCTGACCATAAACACCCAGGCCGGAGCCGTCCGTTTCGGTCCACGCCACCACCCAGCCGCCACCGGCAAGGCCGACCACCACCGCGTTTGCTTGATCGCCAGCTTCATTGGCGTTCACCCGCATCGCAGCCATAGCATTTCCCGCTGCGTCGAACCGCTTCTGGAAGATGCCGTTCCCCGAGGCGTCGGGGCTGTGCCAAGTGATCACCCAACCGCCATCTGCCAGAGCCGCTGTTGTGGGAAGGCCTTGGGCCTCCCACAGCTTACCATTGACGAGAGTTTCGCGCGGACCCACGAGACGACCGTCATGGTCATAGCGGCTATACCAAGCATTATAAGTATACCCGCTAAATCCCACCCGGATCACCAGGAAGCCGCCATCCGTCAACCCGGTTACCCGGCTGTTGCCCTGCGAGGAATAGGTGTACTCGTTCAATTGGAACTCCGCACCCACCGCTGCTCCAGTAGCGTCGAAACGCTGGCCATAGACACCTTCCCAGGAACCATCCTGACCATTCGAGTCCCACGTCGCCACAAAGCCGCCACCAGCCAGCGCCGCTACCTGGACGTTCGTCTGATCAGACCAAGTGTAGGTATTGACCCGGAATTCCGGCCCCTGGCTGCCATCCGGCAGAGTCAATCGACCGTAGACGCCCCAGCCCGAGCCATCCTGACCGTTGGACTGCCACAGCGTCACGTGCCCGCCATTGGCCAGCACCGCCAGCGCCGGCGCTGTCTGGTCGCCGGTCTTGTAGGTGTTGACCACTGCCTCCGCCGATTGCGCCAATGAAGTGCGTGCTGTCTTGGCGCTGGCTTCCGCCCAAGCGCTCCACTGCGCTCCGCTAAACGCCCGCACCCGATAGGTGTCGGCGCCGGGTACGTCACCAGCCACCCAACGCACGGTGTTCAGTTGCGCGGCGCTCACTTCGAACGCCCCGGCCTGCGCCACACCGTTCACTTCAAAATGGCCGCCACCCACCGTCATATCCTCAAAGGCGTAGCGGGTGCAGATTTGCATGCCAGCGGCGGCCATGCTGGCGCCTTGAACATGCCCTTCCGCCAGCAAGGCGCTGGCCTGGATGCTGGCGCCCTGCCCCAGCGACGCCCCGGTCGCCGTGATCACCGGCGCCGCATTACTAGGGGTATAGGTCTTCTCCACCACAGCGAAACCGCTGCCATCCTGGCCGGCGGATTGCCAGGCGACGATGAAGCCCCCCTCTGTGGTCGCCGCCACCGCCGGAGCGCTCTGATCACCGCTCGTCGTGTCATTGATGCGGAACTCACCGCCCCGCATCGCCCCATTGACGTCGAAGCGCTGGCCATAGCTCCCCCAGCCCGCGCCGTCCTGGCCATTGGACTGCCAGGTGGCGACAAAACCACCATCCGCCGTCGCCGTCAGTTCCACCGTGTTTTGATCACCGGTGATGGTGCTGTTGACATAGAAGCGGCCAGCAATGCTCTGTCCCGCGGCGTTGAAGCGCTGACCATAGACATCCTGGCCGGAGCCGCCCGTCTCGGTCCATGCCACCACCCAGCCGCCATCGGCCAAACCGACCACCACCGGGCTTGTCTGATCACCAGAAGTGTACGTGTTGACCCGGGTCACCATCCCGGCGGCGCCCACCGCGTCATAGCGGCGTTGGGAGATACCCCGCCCCTCCTCGTCACTACTTTCCCAACTGACCACCCAGCCACCATCCGCCAGAGCCGCCACCGACGGCACGCTCTGAATGGCCGTGGTGACGGTGCTGACCAGAATCTCTTTGCTGTCCACAGCAAGACCATCCCGGTCATAGCGGCGCGCCCAAACACTGGTATAGGAGCCGTTGGCTCCCTGCCAAGTCACCACGAAGCCGCCATCGGCCAACCCGACCACCCGGCTGTTCTGCTGGGTTCCGGATGTTGTCTCGTTCAGCTTGATCTCTGAACCGACCACCGCCCCAACAGCGTTGAAGCGCTGGCCGTAGACGCCCAACCCTGATTTATCCTGAAGGTTGGACTGCCAGGTCACCATGAAGCCGCCACCAGCCAACGCCGCCACCTGGACGTTGCTCTGATCCGAGGTCGTGTAGGAATTAACCCGGAATTCCGCCCCCCGGCTGCCATCCGGCAGGGTCATTCGACCGTAGACGCCCCACCCCGAGCCATCCTGAGCGTTGGACTGCCACAGGGTCACATGCCCACCATTGGCCAGCACCGCCAGCGTCGGCGCTGTCTGGTCGCCGGTCTTGTAGATGTTGACCACCGTCTCGGTTGATTGCACCAGTGAAGCGCTTACCGTCTTGGCGCTGGCCTCCGCCCAGACGCTCCACTGCACTCCATCGAAGGCGCGCACCCGGTAAGTGTCTGTAACACCGGGCATATCGCCCGCCACCCAGCGCACGGTGTTCAGTTGCGCGGCGCTCACCTCGAACGGCCCGCTCTGCGCCACGCCGTTCACCTCGAAACGACCGCCGCCCGCCGTCACATCCTCAAAGGCGTAGCGGGTGCAGATTTGCATGCCAGCGGCAGCCATGCTGGCGCCTTGAACATGCCCTTCCGCTAACAAGGCGCTGGCCTGGATGCTGGCGCTCTGTGCTATCGATACCCCGGTCGCCGCGATCACCGGAGCCACACTGCTGGGTGCATAAGTCTTTTCCACCACCGCATAGCCCGCGCCATCCTGACCGGCCGCCTGCCAGGCGACAATAAAGCCACCGCCCGTCCCCGCCGCCACCGCCGGAGCGCTCTGATCACCAGTCTTGGTGTCATTGATACGGAACTCACCGCCCCACATCGCCCCATTGGCGTCGAAGCGCTGGCCATACGTGCCCCAACCGGCGCCATCCTGGCCGTTGGATTGCCAGATGGCGACAAAGCCGCCATCCGCCGTCGCCGTCAGCGTCACCGCGTTTTGATCCCCGATGGTGTAGCTGCTGATGTTGAAGCGCTCACCAACATTCTGTCCCGCCGCGTTGAAGCGCTGGCCATAAACACCCAGGCCGGAGCCGTCCGTTTCGGTCCACGCCACCACCCAGCCGCCATCGGCGAGGCCAACCACCGCCGGATTGGTCTGATCGCCGACGGTGAGGGTGTTGACCAGCGTCACCGGCCCGGCGGCGCCCGCCGCGTCGTAACGACACTGGGAAATGCCGCGC